>JAQWZF010000025.1 GCA_029253585.1 Gammaproteobacteria bacterium | reverse complement strand
TTAATAGACGACGCTATGCATGTAGACCCGAAGGAAGAGAGCTGACGGACGGGGGTTCAAATCCCCCCGCCTCCACCAACCTCATATATATTTATTTATATATATCATACATTTAAGTCTATTTTTCACCTTTTCAATGGTGTCAATTAGATAGTTTCTTAGATAGACTAGCTCCCTAAGGTGATCGTTAGGGAGCATTTTATGAAACTCAAAGGCCTCGTCTGGGTACATGGTAGTCCTTATTATCAACGTTCAGTTTCTAAAGATCTTCTTGGCCATCCAACGTTCGGCAATAGAAAACTCTATAAGAAACCTCTCGGCTCCAAGCTACATTCAGAAGATGAAATTCTTCACGCATGGCAAGCACATCAAAAAGCATTACTCTATCGTTTCCGGTATTGCTGATCATCGCTAAATTTGTGGGAAAACTATTCATGCTAAACCTGCGTGTATTAATTTTATTCTCGATCCTGTATATGCTGGTAGCTTGCGGTTCAAGCGATGACGATACCTTTGCTCTGACGGAAAGGTTTTTTGTCTCGGATCAATCGGAGAAAGAGTCTGTAGTGATTCCAGCCTTACTTAACTTGGCATTAAGTGATGACCCTGACGCAACTTATTTTCTGTCACAAGTCTACGTGTACGAACTTGATGCAATCCCAATTGACTCACGTGCTCAGATAGAGTCTTTATTCTTAAGTAACGAGACTCCCTATTCTGCGGGTTTATTGGCTCGCAATGCACTCAATGGCATAGTCGACCTACAGCATGTCTATGAATTTAGCATGATGGCCTTGGATCAATGTTACTTGGAGCCAGATTACTATAGCCCCCTATATTTTCCGCCGGTATTTAGTCCTGCTGACTTCTTTTCAATTGCGTGGGACGACGTGAATCAATTATCTCAAGGCATGGAAAAATTGAGAAAATGTGCTGATTATTATCCTAACGTGAAATGGCTCGAGAGTGATTTGCTTTGGAGAGTTGAGGGGAAAACGAACGGCATGTATGAAAGGTTGAGGGACCTAAAGGCTATCTGGCGTCGTTTTATGAAGGACACTGATTTCATTGAAGTTACTGATAAGAACCCCACTCTGGCGAAGGCACTTTCTCCAGATAAACAATCGTCAGAGCTTTATATCGACAACTTATTTTCCTTTCCAAGCGTTGAATCACTCGATGAAGTAATTCCTAAGCTCAGAGAAGACGCTCTGGCCGGCGACATTAGAGCGGCCCGTTCTCTGGGTATCTACTATTCGGGACAGTCTTTTGTGATAAGCGAAGATTTTTCGATTAGTCCTTCGCAATATGAGAAAGCCAGTCCATGGTTTGAATTAGCTGCTGAGAGCGACCCGGCATCCAAATACTACTTGTGGGCATTAAGGTTCGGCCGCGCAGACCCAACTGAAACAAGTCAAATAAGACATCTACTCATTGAAAGTATCAAAGAAGGGTTTTATATCCCCGCGTGTATGGCCCTGTCTAGCAGACCGGTAATCGCTGAACAGATATCAGAGGAAGACGAAAACTATTCTCGTGACGAAATATTTGGCGTCTTATCTTCGATTTGTCGAGAGGGTTACTTCAATCAATTAGATCTCCTAACTAGTGAAATAGAGTCAGACGGGGGCAAGAAAGGCTTCAGGGCCGCTACGGGACTGTCAATTACCTCTGTTTTTTCTTATCCCGGTCTCCTGCTGATCAATTTTGGACAAGATGCCAGCTATCAGCATGTAGTGAGGGGAACCATTGCAATATTCGTGTCTTTGTTTTTCGCCTACCTCGCTTTTTTGACGTTTGAAGCAAACCCCTCAAATAGAAAAAATAGAGCTATCTCTCTAATTCTTTTGCTTGAGGGCTATCTTTTGCTGTCAATGTTTGGAATTAGTGCATTGCCCGTGTCCCTTGCTTCACTGGGGGTGGCAAGGGTATTGCTCTCAATTGCACCTATTGCAATGGTGGGTTTAACTATTGCCTATCTGATGTTCGTGTCTACCACGCAAACCTTTCTTGGGAAATATTCTTTGAATCCAGCAGTTAAATACGGACTGCCGATCCTTATCGCCATTTATCAAACAATATTCTTTCTCTCATGGGGGTATGGGATTTTCCCAATGTTTTCTGGCGATGGTTTGATGCTTGGTACCGATCCGCTGTTTATGCGCTTTATTGCGGCGCTGCTACTGGGTTTTCATGTGCTCATACTAGGTAACCTGCTGTATGTTTTTTTTATTGAGCGTAAAGAAAAAAAAGGGAGAACAGAGACTAAGTACTTCCTAGCAGCGTACTTGGCTAGATTTTGTTTTATGACATTCACACTTGTGTCCGTTATTTTCCTTACTTTTCAAGATTCCGTATCACGCTCCGCAGAAGAAGCTTTATCGAGTACTTTTATTGCTGGGGAAGCAATCTATGGCTCACTGTTTGCTTATGGGATTCTCCAGGGAGAATTGTTTGGAGTGAAGCGGCTCATTAAAAAGGGCCTCGTCAAGCTTCTAGTAATTATTATGTTATTCGGAACTTACTACCTGATTGAGGACTTGGTTTCGGAGAATTTTTCAGATCTCTTAGGCAATTTGGCGGGCCTGTTCAGCGCAGTACTAGTTTTTATGTTCGAAAAACCAATCAGCAAAAAAGCATTTCAAATTATCGACCGAGTATTCCCAGATGATTCTGTTGATAGTGATGCTGAGAAGGCCTACCGATACCTGTACGGACTTGCGATAGACGATGGTGTCATAACGCCCAATGAGAGGCTCATGCTCGAATTTACGGCCGAGAATTTAAGTTTGGGTCAAGCGCAAATAGATATGATCGAGGCCAGTCAATAAACGTAGATTTTTTACCTATGGGAAGAAGAATGAAGTAGCCTCTATTACTAACAACAATAACCCTGCTCTGCTTTGCTGTTGCTGCTAATGCGGATATTTACTTTTGTGTAGCTGCACACAAGCAATCTCTACGTGCTTTATAGAGTGTTAGTGGTCGCAGGAAGTAGCAACAAGTCTCAACCAACAACCTCTACAGTCCAGTGCCTATCCAATTGCTCTTCAGCCCTAGATAGCTGCACCCACACCCTATTTCCCAGTAACTGCCCAGCCAGCACCCCACCCCCCCGTATATTTATACTAGTGACTTTACATCTTTAGAGGTTTTGGAGTGTTAAGTAGTTGAGATCAGCCGGCAACCTGACTTTCGGAGTAGTATGTATACGGGTGCAATGGAACCATTCTCACTTATCGGGGGTCTAACCCT
>JAQWZF010000013.1 GCA_029253585.1 Gammaproteobacteria bacterium | reverse complement strand
GGAACTTGGGAGAAAATAGGAAATCACAAGTGGGCGCTCAAGATGGCTGGCAAAGACTCTAAGAGTGGCGCTGTTTATACAGAGAGTGAAATAGAATTAGAAACACTAATTTGGTCAGGAACTGTATATAAAGGTTGAACGTCAACACTAAGTGAAGCAATACTGGGATAATTAAAGAAAAAGCCTGAATAAATTAATTGTCCCAGTTCTCGCTTGAGTATCTCAAGCTCGTAAAGCTTTGCTGGCTGAGCGCTTCACGTATGGTCCACACTTCTCGCAATCCCGGCTGATGGAACGGGAGGTGCCACTCATGCTGTCATTACTACGGCCAGGTCTCCGGGTGCCCAATTTGCCGTTCAGAACGATCAAGCAGCTTTTGAGGAGTTTAGAGAAAAAGTGAGCGGGATCAAAGAGGTCACTGAGCGTATTCGACTAATGAAGGTGAAGTCTTGGTAATGCCCACTAGTTAAGGCAAGTATGCGGCTTTGTGATTACGTTCTGTTGTTTTACCTGGGCGCCGATATAATATACGTACACGGCAACATCAAAAGATAACGAAATGCTTAAAATGGCAAAAGAACATCAAAGTCGCCGCGAATTCCTACACAAGATAGGTGAAGTTGGCGGCACTGCAGCAGTTTATCAGGCCATGGTTAGTATGGGCTTGTTGGTAAGCGGAGAAGCCCAGGCTGGTTCGACTCGTTTGCAATGGAATGAGAGATCCGCGCAATTTGGTAATGCTGTAAAACCAACTGTAGCAATTCTCGGAGCAGGAATTTCAGGTCTTTGTGCTGCTTATGAGTTGAAGAAAGCGGGCTTTCCTTTTTATCTCATTGAGGCAAGAGACAGGCCGGGTGGCAGAAGTCATACTATTCGATCAGGTTCAATTGTAACCGAAACAGACAGTCAACAGACCTGCAACTTCGACATCAGTGAAGAACTCTATTTCAATGCAGGTCCTGCACGCATTTCACAAACGCATTGTAATTTACTCAGCTACTGCCGCGAATTAGGTGTACCAATGCAGGCACTAGTGAATGACAATCGTGGCGCTTTTATTCACAGCTCGTCAGCCTTTGGAGGCAAACCTGTTCGAGCCCGGGAAGTCATTACCACTATACGTGGCAATATCGCAGAGTTACTGGCGAAGGCAGTTAACTCTGGCGCGCTTGATTCTGACATTGGTTTTTCAGAACAAAACGCAGTTATCAGTGTGCTACGCGATTATGGCGCTCTTAATGTCGGCAATTTTTTTAACAGTTCAACTCGCGGAGGATTGGCGGACGATACCGGTGGCCTAACACCAGGTTCCCCAAAAACCGCCTTAAATCTAGATGATTTCTTTTTCGATACTAATATTCCGTTTACACCAAATTTCAGCGAGAGTATTAATCAATCGGCAACGATGATGCAGCCGCTCGGCGGGATGGACAAGATAGTCTCGGCCTTCTCCGATAAGGTGAGTGAGGATGCTTATTACGGAATAGAAATTACCGGAATCTATCGCGCCGGTGATCGAGTGCGAATCGAAGGTAAAGCTGGCGGCTCTAGTGGTACCCTAGAAGTCGATTACGCCATCGTCGCAATCCCTCCCAGTGTACTACGCAACATCCCTAATGATTTTAGCGCGGCTGCGACAAGCGCAATTAATCAAGTACAATATGCTAACCCAACTAAAATCGCTTTTCAGTCCCCTCGGTTTTGGGAGAGTGAGGATAACATTTATGGCGGTATTTCGTGGACCGACCCAGCGATTTTACAAATCTGGTATCCCTCTGGAGGCTTTGCTCAGGAGGATGGGATCATTGTGGGCAGCTATTTATTTGGCGGAAGGCACGCCACTAATTTTCAAAATCTTTCTATTAAGGAGCGTATCGATTTTACTCTAGCTGGCGGTGAAAAAGTGCATCCACAATACCGCAGAAATCTCCACGCGGGTATATCGGTGGCTTGGGCAAAAGTACCTTATTCACTAGGTGGTTGGAGCGTGTCGACTCCATCTACTTTACTGCAATTACCCGACGGGCCTTTCCTATTCGCCGGTGATCATCTTACTTATTTACAAGGATGGCAGGAAGGAGCCGTGATATCAGGCTTGAATGCACTTAATAATTTATTAGATTTAATGAGCGTAGGTTAACTGCGATAATGCCAAGTAGTACCTTGTATGTAAGGTCCTTCATTTCAAATTTCCTTTTTCCCAAATTTACCTTTACTAAGTGGGATAGCCTCCTAATAAAAAGATAATGCTATTCTAGTGCCAGCACTCCACCCTATGGGTCACGCCCCGATAAGTCTGAAAAGTTCCATTGCACCCATATACATACTATTTAAACCCTCTGCTTATACCGGGCATACCAACGCCTTTACGCCTCCATATGCAGCGAATTGGGCCTGTATGAGGCTTATAACCAGCCTTAGCGTCTCTCAAGCTATACCAGACAGCCCATATCTATAGTATCTTCTGGGTATGAATATGTTCTGTATAATTTCCTAAATGGTAGCGCGAAGCTAATGACCAAGTTCACTAGATTTATTAAAGACATTGTTCTTCCAGATAAAGTGGACATAGAGAGACGGGGCAAAATTCTTAGCCAAGGCATCATTGAAACATAGAAAAATGAGGAGCAAGAGCGGAGGGCAAAAGAAGCGAGGGAGATAGCTAAAGAGACTTACAAGAAAATCCGTTCAAGCAAGTCTAATGAGGATAAAGAATAATGAAACTACTAACAACAATAATTCTGCTCTGCTTTTCTGTAGCTGCTAAGCCAGTGCATCTACCCTGAAACAGCAAGACTGTAGACAGAATAGCATTTGCGAGTCCGGAGAAGGATAGATACGTAAAAGAAAAGATGCCTACAAACGCACTTGAAAAGGCCACGCGTGAGTCACTTACTTTGGGAGAATGAAGTATTAAAATTGGTAAAAGCTTATTAGGTATGTTCATCGTATTAGCGGTTGTAGCGGCAATTTTCTTATTCGAAGGTGACTTGCCGGCGTCAGTAGTAGATGCGAAATATAGTAATTCTGAATCTGAATTTCTCATCATGGAAAACGGTAGTCGCGTGCACTATCGCGACCAGGGCAATGCTAGCGGCCTGCCAGTGGTACTCGTTCACGGGGCGATGGCATCGCTACACACTTGGGAGCCGTGGGTAAGTATCCTGGGCCAGAAGTACAGAATAGTTACTCTAGACCTCCCAGCGCACGGGCTCACAGGGCAGGTGCCTAGCGGCGAATACGGAGGTGACGTTTTTACTCAGACAATCGATGCGGTTGCTAATGCGGCTGGTTTGAAAGACTTCGTGCTGGGTGGGAATTCCATGGGTGGAGGTGCAACTTGGCGCTACGCGCTTGAGCATCCCGAGCGTGTGTCTGCGATGATACTTGTCGACTCTGTAGCGCCAAGGAGTTGGCAGAGTTCGAGCATTAACACAGATGAAGAAGGCAGCACCGAGTATGACAGAGAGGCTCCCGCAGCGTTCGCGCTACTGCAACAAAAATGGTTTCGCGCTATCGCCCGCTATTTAGACCCTGCACCGTTAATCGGACAAGGGCTAAGATCTGCTTATAATAATTCTCCTGTAGTTGATGAGCAACTGACCGAGCGTTACTACGAACTCATTATGCGAGAGGGAACGCGCACTGCAATTTTAAGTCGAACGGGATCCTATGGCGACTCGGATCAGCTAACCGATTTTAGTGCTCTTACTCAGCCCACATTGATTATGTGGGGAGGACAAGATGCGGTGATACCTGTGTCAGTAGCGCCTCTGTTTGAAAAAAATATGCCTAATACGGTGACGATAGTCTATCCTGATCTGGGCCATATTCCGATGGAAGAAAACCCAACGCTCACTGCCGCAGATGTTTTAAGATTTCTAGATTCCCTCAAACTAAATAGGTAGCATTTTCACAGATGATTAGTGCCACGAAAGGGAATTTGGCCTTAATGCAACGATAGCGTTAGCCTGCCTTGCGTACACATAAGCGCGTATTTGACCCTGGTGAGCACTGTTTCCTAGTAATCTTCCAGCTAACACCCCATCCTAGCGGATACACCCCGGTAAATAAGAATGCTTCCATTGCACCCGTATACATACTAATTAAACCCCTTTTATATAGCGATATGAAAAGCGGCATTTGCTCAGGAAGTCTCTGAGTGCAGACCGTGGACGCTCAAAAGCCTCATTAGCCACTAAACTCATCTCGCATAGCACCATCAAGTAGCAAACCTTTGAGGTGAGTCTCTCGTTCGATATCCTCGCGCTTGTCTTTGATAGCATTGAGTATCCATCGCCTCCAATTGCCGTTAGAAATACGATCAATCGCACCCCAAAAGATACGCTCTTAGGCTATGGATGTTTTCCGGTCGGAGATTACTAACGTTCGGTGCAAATACATCTGATTCTCCAGTTATAAAATCCAGCATTGTCGGGCTACACAGACCGCAACCTATTAGGTAGTTGCTGAATTAACTACAACTTAATCGTCTTAAAATTGGAATATATATAACAAATCAATTGATCAGCGAAAATCCAGGTAAGTATAGGGGGCTGCTAACTATGCTCTTTCTTCGAATTCTATGATGCCAGATACTTTGTTTCAGCTCAGTCAGACTCACGTCGATGCGAGAGACGGGACATGAAAATCAAGCCTATAGCCTATTAAGGTTTAGGTTTGCTCTTACTGATGGTTTTAAATATTGAATGAGTAGAGCGCAACTACACCATCGCGGACTTCGCTCTCATAATTTTCACGCTTTCAGCAATTATGTTGCGAGGATTCAGAAAGAGATAACATAATAATAGAGGTAAAAATGTCTAATAAATCACCGTTAACCATGTCGCTTACTGGAATTGCGAATTTCCTAGGCGCACTTGGCATTATTGGTTCACTCATCTTTGTAGGCCTTGAACTGAGGCAGAATCAACAAATAGCGAAGGTTGCTGCCTATCAGGCGTTAGTTGAGCAGATCGCAGATTTCAATGTCGTTTTACTTACCTCACCAGAAGTGAGCCGGATCCGAATCGCCGCTCTAAACAATGAAAAATTAACAAATTTTGAACAGGATCAGTACACCGCATATTTGAGAATGCTACAAAGGCAGTCTGAATTAGCTTTTGTGCAATACCAAGCTGGAATTATCGGAGAGGAACTTTTGACCAGAACCCTCGGACCGTTCAGATCTCATATAAGAACTAGCGCACTTTCGCGCTCTCTTTGGGAAGATAATTTGAGGTATATAACTACACTTTTTGACTCACGCCCTGAATTTGAGGCTCATATTAACTCTCTAGTTGATGGGCCTATAGCAAACTCAACCAACACACTTAGCTAGTTAGCCTGTCTGTCCGGTATTACACCTCACACCCCACCATGAGGAGAGTCGTTGTTCAATGAACTGTAACTATACATTCAGAACTTTTTATCACGATAAGTGCTAATCCTTTCAAGGTCTTACTTTTTCAGCATCTCCAAAAAATACGTTTCTATCAATTATTACAAAAATCGCTGCTATAACTATTAGAATTAAAGTTTGTATGCACTTTGTGTATGGAGAAACCACGAAGAATTCTTGGGTCAGGTTAATAATAGAGTGAATCAAAATTGCACCCAAGATACTGCCTCTATTTTTTTTGCAAAACCAACTAATTATAAAGGCCAAAGGGATAATGCTTACGAAAAAATTAATAACTAGAATAAAATTTTCTTGAAGTAGTTCTGCTTGATATGACTCGGGAATGAAAAACATTGGGAGATGCCAGAGGGACCAGAGAAGCCCAAAAATTGCGGTGGCCTCAAAATAGTTAAACTTATTAGTTAGGCTTTCAACTGCATATCCTCTCCAACCAAGTTCCTCGAAACACGCCGCAAGTAAGAGAATAAGTAGTGTTGGGATTCCTCCAATGCTGAAGGAAAATTCATCAGCGATGGTAAATTGATCAAATGAATAACCGAATAAAGTTGAAATCAGCACGGATATAATTATTGACGCTGGAAATAGTATTAGAAAAAGAGCGATAGTCCTCCAATTAATATATTTTATATTAAATAGTTTGTTGAAAAACAGACTCTTTAGCGCGTTATTTTTCGATATGACTATAAGATATAATGCACTGATAAATGGAGTGAAAAGACCGGCCAGCATAAGCATAAGAAATATGAGGTCGCTGTCTATTGGGTCACCAAGATATGGGGCTGCAAACCAACAAGTCCAGGTAACTGCAAAAGTGAGGATAAAAAATTGTTTGGGTTCATATGCAATAGTTTCACTCATAAACTAAAAATTCCAATGCGCAAGTATGCCTCGTATATAGTTGGTCCTGAGGATCAAAAGTTTCCGAGGCTGAAGAACCCTATATTCTTCTTAATTATTAAGACTCAATTAATCGGTTCCATAGTTCTATGACGTATAAAGAACAATTAGGAGAATACATGACTGTTGCGCCAGGCACTCTCCTAATGGGGTTTACTCAATTTTCCTAAAACTCCTTAGCTGCGTCTTAGTCAGCCCTCGATTAGTGCGATTTGCACTGAAAGTCTAGTAAGCTAACTCTTCGGGCTTGAACCTTATACGGCGTCGGTAATCTAAAGGTGACGAGCTGTGGACTAAAATACCAATACATTTAGTTACTGGCTAGAGCACAGGCATCACAGAAAAGTAATCTGGTACGGCGCTCTCTATGCTTATCTTTATAGCCAATCTTTAGCTAATAATTTGCAAAATTTTTCATCGGTGGCTATTCTAAAAAATCGGTCATAAAGTCTTTGAGTTAGAGAAAAGCCGAATTGTGCTTTAGTAATTGCATTTTGTTGTTTTACTTGGACGCCGAGGTATAACACAGAAACGACAACACCAAAAGCTGCGACTATCTGTACGATTAATATTATTATTTCCTGGATCAGGATTATTTCCCTAATAATTGTTATCGTATAACTAATAATAAATTTGGCTGCGCTTTGCTTCAACGAACAGCATCGTTCTCAGATAGGTTGCACGCCCTACGTCTTCTCTCTTGGTAACTAAAGCATTTAGTACCCAAGACTCCACTTCTCCTTTGAGATGTCATCATGCGCGCCCCAAAACACCTTCTCAAAAACTATCGACGTCTCCTTGCCTGAGATAACTAGCGTACGGTGCAGCATCATCCGGAATCTCCTAGTTTAAATTCGCGAAAGTAGGCATTTTCGAACCCTTCGCTAGTTGCCTTGTAGCTGAATACACCGTAGTTTGAAAGGCTGAATTTAAGCTTTAAGCTTTAATATACAATAAAATCAATGTATCAGCGATATATTGGGGTGTCAGGGCATGCCAATGACACACCCATACTCACTTGTTTTAGGCTTCTGACTTTCACTTGTATTCAGATAACTTGGTATTTAAGTGGTGATAACGATGAATGGATTTAGGCAAATATAGAGCTACGTGTATTCGATGCCAGAAGTAGCCAAGCCAACTAAATCGATGTTCTGTAGATTCAGTTCGTTCTCTGCGACCTGCATCGCAAGATCTACAGGACTCAGACTTCCATTATCAATCAAAGAGCCATATTCGTCGACTAAGGATTGTGGTGCTGATTGACCTGTTAGCGTACCGTAGAAGTGATTGACCAAAGTCGCACCACTGGGGTTTGGGCCAAAAACAGCTTCTAGTGCTGCGCGCAGAAAGCTTTCGTAAGTCGTTCCTCCATCGAGCAAATCGAGTCCGATACCGACAAGATCAGCTTGTTCTATCCCAGACGCACCAAGAAAAGCACCAAGTATTTTCGCTGTTATACCGGCATGTCCGTCTAAGTCTAAGGCAATACTAACGTTTTTGAACTTCACTCTTTCGATATTTTTTAAATCATCTTGATTAAATGACCATCCCTCCCATGATTCGAGGCCAGATTCAGGAGTTGGGTCAACAACAAATTTTGCCCAAGTAAAATTTTCCTTTTCTGAAGCATAGACTACAACATCTATACCTGCGCCACCGTCTACAAAGTCAGATCCTCCTTTAGGAGTGATGATATTGTTTACGTCATTGCCAAATAATTTGTCTGCGTATTCCGTGCCAATAACATTTTCAATGACTGAGCCAAAATTAATTGTAATTTGGCCGGGAGAGGTAATGAGATTGGAAGCCGAATCACCAACAAAATCATGATAGCCTGCACTCAGATGTAAATTTATGCCCTTCCGGAGTGATGACGCGTCAATCGTGTCTGTTCCGTCTCCATCCCAGATAAAGTTGGGTGCATCCGAATCGATATAATAGGTGTCATTGCCGGCCCTGCCTTCTTTACTTGGCCCGTAGATATATTGCATGGCTGCGATATCTAGTTCAGAAAAAGCAAGCTTATATTCAGAGCTAGTTCGGTTGTCTGACATCATTGTCCATCTAGCATGATCCTCTGTCCCTTGAAGATACGGTGGGTCAGCTATATTCCCATCTGTATCTACTTCGTCGAAAGGATGTTTAAGCCCGAGGGCATGACCCAATTCATGCGTAATTACATTAGCGCCGAAAGTCCCACTGTTTAAAGTATTGTTGTAATTTTTGTTATTGAGAAATATGTCGCTTCCAGTCGATCGGCTATTTGGATATTGCGCATATCCGCCAGAATCCACCTGATCATTCAGTGCTACGGCAATTGTATTCCGTTGATTAGCTACTGAAGTTTTCGAAATATTTATATCTATTACTGTTGCGAGAGATTCAATCAGATCTATTGCATTTTTTCCCTGTATAGCACTGAGTTTGATGTATCCCGTCGCATGATCTTCACTAGTGTCATAGTCGGGTATAGCGCCGGGAAAGATATAGTAAAGCTCCCTGGTCTGACCAAGATAATTATCGTACCTTCCACCATTTCCATTTGAGGAAACCAAGCTATCGATCCAATAGGGCAGAGATAATGCACCGTTTATATACGTTACCGTCTCAATTTCGACAGGGATTTTCGCAAAGGAAACAGAGACGATTGCTTCATCATTACCTCCACTGTCATAGATATGGTCCGTCAGCGAGTTGATATAATAAACATCATCTCCATCGCCGCCTGATAAATAATTATTCCCTTGACCACCCGTCAGTGAGTCGTCGCCCTCATATCCATAAAGCTTATCATCACCGTCGCCACCTTCAATTTTGTCGTCTTCATCTCCCCCTAAGAGCCGATCATCTCCCTCTTCACCATAAATAGTATTCTTACCATCTCTAGCCCAGATATGATCATTGCCTGAACCGCCATAGATCGCATCATCTCCATCTCCTCCACCGATCTTGTCATCACCTGCATCTCCATAGATGGTTTTATTTCCACTACGGCTGGAAAAAAAGCCTAAAACATTGGCGTTAATAAAGTCGGCCCCACCGCCACCACGAGCTATATCATTTCCCGAGCCTGTTGATATAGTGTCATCGCCAAGACCACCGATCAGCGTATCGTCGCCATCGCCGCCCTTTAAGATGTCATCCCCTAGACCGCCTGTTAATGAATCATTTCCGCTGCCCCCACCTATTCTGTCATTCCCGGCACCCCCATCGATAGACTTATCGCCTTCAAAACTCGTATAGAGATATTCTGCATCTGCATTAATAAAGTCGTTACCATCGCCACCATGGACGTCATCATTTCCTGACCCTGTCGTTATTTGGTCATTACCAAAACCACCGTTTAGCGTATCGTTTCCATCCCCTCCGCTTAAGAAGTCGTCGCCATCGCCTCCATCAATTACATTATTACCCTCAATCCCTCTCAAAATGTCGTTGCCGCTACCACCACTTAATTTGTCATCACCTCCATGCCCGACTAAAACGTCATCACCATCTTCACCAAAAAGTTTGTCGGTAGCGGAGCCGCCAATGATTACGTCATTTCCGTCTCCGCCATAGCCAACAAATGGCTCGAATTGATTATAATATGTCCATTCGCCTAGCCTACTCTCTGGATCGCTGAGATAACCATTAATTTCATCGTCACCTCCTCCACCAAAAATAGTATCCTCGCCTCCATTAGGAATAATTCGATCAGACTCATCTGTTCCTCGGAGCGTTTCGGAGATTGATTTCCCTGTAATTGATGACATTTTTTGACCTATACTAAAATTGATAAAAATTGCATTTTGCTAGGAATTTAACGTAACACTGGGTCCACTCTGCTGTTAATCGAACCCTCGCATCCTAGTATTGCTATTTCTCAGGAATCATACCTCTAACCCTACCGCGAGGGGAGTTGGTATCTCCTTTACTCCGAAAAATAAGATGCGTATGAGAGTGAAATACGTAGCTCTGCCGACATCTTCTGGTTTGTGTTTAAGTTGATCTCTCATCCAATCTTGCCATTCTCCCTCTGAGAGCGCAGCTATTGTTTGCCAAAATACACGCTCTAGGAACACAGATGTCTAGAGGCCCGGTAGTTTTAATGTCCACGTTCTGAGCATTGCTTCACTCCCACGGAAAGTCCAAATTATTAGCGGGAAACCAACCGTATTTAGTTAGATGAGGTTGATTTTATACAGCTTCCTGTCGCTTGTAATATCTAAATTATGAATAAATAAGCAAGTATTTTTAGTTGTGTCTATTACCAAACTAACACAGGGACATAGATCGATTAACTCGGTTAATTTGAGATTAGTAAATTATGTAATGGGTGGTATCAAGTAAACTCTGTTATTTCAGAGTTAAGGCTGCGTTTTGATAGTTCGACTAAATGGAAAGTTACTAGGAGATGGTACCAGTGGCCGGGCTTGAAGTTATATAACAATCAGTAATTTACGTATCAATAGTGTATTTACCTGCTATCCTATCTGCTTAAAACTCAATCCAGAATTAGTTTTGACCGCCCTTAAAACTACCCCCACCCCTTTTTTCTAGTATCCCGCTGCCTTACACCCCAACCTCGGGTGGCATACTCCGATAAATCAAAATGGTTTCATAAAACGTGTATACATAATAATCTCCTATCACCATCAGCACGTTAATCGGAGGTTATATAATGTCGATAGGGGAATTAGCACAGCTTATTGCTGCCATAGGTGTGATTCTTTCAATGCTTACAGTAGCCAAACAAGTGAAAGATAATACTAAACAAGCAAAGCTAGCAAATTGGGGAGTGTTGTCCGAAAGGTATATGTCAGTCTACAAACAAACAAGTGATCTTAATCTCGCTGACGTGATAATTAGAGGCCACAATGATTTTAATTCGTTAAATGAGAGCGAGCAGCTTGCATTCGGCCATTTCCTTGAGAATGTGTGCATCGCGAACGAAGGAGCGCTGGTGATGGCGAATAGTATAACCAGAGGGAGAGAAGAAATGGTTGCCTTATTCGAACGGCATGTACGTTGGCACCTTTGCAGTAAGGGCGGTCAAGCTTGGTTTAAGAAATTTCAGCAAGAACGGGGATTTCCTGGTGACCTAACACGCTCGATACATAATGCGATTTTATGAAATATTTATTCCAGTGAAATTGACATCATGTCCTACTATTCAATTTCTCCAAGTTTATGCGCGTCGCAATTCTATTTTTTCTAGGAATTACTTATCAACCGGCATTTGCACAAGGGGTACCCCTCCGATAAATCAGATTGGTTCCATTGCACCCCTATACATACTATTCTGAGCGAGTGGTTTAATTACTATAAAAACATAGGAGAGTCATTATGAACTGGGATGCTTTGGGGGCAATAGGTGAAATTATAGGGGCGATAGCGGTCTTAGCAACGTTATACTACCTAGCTAAACAAATAAAAATGCAAAACTGTGAGTTAGAAAAATCTAATCAAAACGTAACAGCACAATTATCACTCGATATAAACACCATGCTCATTAATAATAATGATGCACTGATGCGAGACAAAGAATTTGTTCAGATTTATCAAAAAGGAATAAGTAATCAGCTGTTAGATGAGATTGAGGCAATCCAATTTTCGCAATATGTGAATAGATGGCTCGCTTTATTAGAATCAGTGATTGTCGCGGCGAAGGCGAAAGTAATGTTTGCGGGTGACTATGACTTAGACTTTTTATACGGTAATCCCTATGTGCACAGGCTTATAGCTACCGAGGTAGGAGCGCGTTGGTTAGATGAGGAAGCTCCATTAATGTACAGCAAAGACTTTTTAGAAAAAATTGAAAACTTCAGGTCTAGTGACAGTATAGTTCAAGAATTTCATTCTAGGGGCACACCCCGATAAGTCAGAATGGTTGCATTCAGAACTTATCGGGATGTGCCCCCTAGGGTGGGGTACTGGCTGGGCGGTTACTAGGGGAATGGAGATCGGCGCAGCTATCTAGGACTGAAGAGCCAGTGGATACGCATTGGACTGTAACGGTTGTGGGGGCTGATTAAGACTTGGAAAAGAGAGTTGGCTATTGTTGTTTAATTGTTCTTACATAGGCTCTGAGAGCCTCTGAATACCCTTGTACTATAGCCTCTAACTTAGCAAAAGAATCTCTCTGGGGCGAGGAGTTCAAAATGTATCACCTTTTTACCTTTTCACGCGCTTACGATTTGGAGCGACGGACTATGGATTTTGAGAGTCCGTTGGTCCGGGCATAGTCCGTTAGCCCCAGCGCAATCCCCCCCGAAAAACTCTCAACGTCACCCGACGACTGGACACATCTGACGCCGACCTATGAGGCTCATGGGGTTTGGGCTGGCGACAGAGCGTCGGGTTTACAGATCTTTCCTCAGCGTATCAAGTCTTCGACGTCGCGGTGACTCAAGTTGAATCGATGATAGAGCCATACGGCATATTGAATGATTTCAGGCGGGAATCTGTGACGCTTTTACATTTTTGATTGGGTCATGAGATAGATCCTGACAGATTGGCGCTTAACTTGTCAGTACCAAGCAATCTTCGTTTTGCGGAATTAGATGACAGGTCTACTCC
>JAQWZF010000036.1 GCA_029253585.1 Gammaproteobacteria bacterium | reverse complement strand
AGAATTCAGCACATGTCTGGATAACGGATAAAGTGTTCGGCAGATGGGATGAAATACACGCGTGTATTTCATCCCATCTGCCGAACACTTTATCCGTTATCCAGACATGTGCTGAATTCTTATTGTTGCCGCCCAAAGATCCTATACCTGCCCCCGAATTTTGAATGGCTGCTGCGCTTGCACCCTCATAGTTCCCTTGAAGCATGTTGGCGTAACGAACAAAATCGAGGGCATGAGGTTTGTGGATTTTATGGGAGAGAGGGTAGGTTCCGATCATAGGGAAATTAGTGTCACCCCATATTTCTGCAAACTGGTCATCGACTATTTGAGATCTTTCGTTCGATAAAATCGCTTTTTCATACTCTCCTACACGGAGATAGATATGTCCCGGCATGTGAACCATATGGCCTGAAATGGGCAGAGTCGCTTCAAGCTTCTGTGCCGACGGCATAGCGAGCTCAGGCTGACCAGAACCTTCCATTAAGTGGATATAGAGATGATTAGCGCCGGGGTGATTAGGCTCAATTGCCATAGCAGCCTCTAGCGCAGCTTTGCCTTCCAATGCGCCGGGTTTAGCGGAACCGTCAGATTCCCAGTAATCCCATCGCGTGGTGTTCATATAAGCTTCACCGAAGACTGTCGCAATATCGGCGTCGTTCGGATACTTCTCGTGCAAACTGCGCATCGCAGCTAGAAAAGCAAAGTCTCTTTCCCTGTTATCGGGTATCGCGTCTTTATTGTAGAGCACAAATGTAGCGTTAATTAGATCCTGCTCTAGCTGGCTCCCATTGCTCGCTAGATCAAGCGCCTGACGGATCGCCGCCAAACCTGCTCCTTGCGGATCATCCGGCAAATTTACATACCTACTATTGGGATTAGGGCCTGCGGCGTGTGCTACACCCCAATAAGGCATCGGGTTTGTAGGATCCAGCCGCGAGGCTTCTTGATAAGAGGCGATTGATTCAGGGAAATAGAACCCCCATGCCATTCGCAAGCCTTGATCGAAAAATGTCTGAGCAAGGCCGGAATTCGAGTCTATTGAACGGCTATAAGTTCCTCCACCGGGTACCAGTACGGCAAGGGCATCGTCATCTGACTGCGAAAGTACAGTTGCCGAAGCCCCTAGCAGGGGAAACAGAATTAAATATATAAATGAAGGCAATGCGACTTTCCTATTCATGCTAATTTTCCTTGTTAAAAAATACAATGTCGGCACCTCTTTGTTATATTCGCAGCTTATTCTGGGACGATTGAAGTCGGCACTCACAAGTTTCAATAGCTGGAATCATGAGGTGAGCATAGGGAATTATTTCAAATATTACAACGAGATCGATCATAGATGATTATTAAACTGCCCAGTCATAAAAAAGATCTTTGGGCTCAAATATAAAGTGTGTGGCTCCTTGGAGGCAATGCTTGTGCTCCTCAGTTTTCTAACTTGCCCGATTTATTCCGATAAGCACTGGCGTTGAATAAGTCGAACTGCAGCGACAACCTCACAACCCTAAGGTAGAACTTCATTAATCGGCAGAGCATGACTTCGCTATCACTGTTGTTCTAGTTACCCCTAAGCACTTACAATAGCGATCGAAAGGGCGGACTGCTCATTGAGGACCAGTCGCCAATTAGTAGACCACTACAGGATCGTAAAATATGATTATAGAATACCTTTCATCTCTTTTCGGTTGGTTGATATGGGGCTGGATAGGTTTCATGTGGCTTGCCATGACCATAAGCATGATAGGGTCAGGATTTAAATCAACTGGCGCTACAAGCATGTTTGCACTGTGCGGTATTTTCGGGTTGCTGCTGATCCAAGTTACCGGAGCTGAAGTGCCGTTCCGAACACTCTTCGATTTATAGTGTTCCCAATGGATGAATCCTACTGGCCAGCGCTTGCGTGGATGATCATCTTGTTAGGTGCTAGGGCTTACATCCCCTCCGTCAAAGAGTGGAGTGAAGTGAATCCGGTACTATTTACCGTAGGGCTTTGGATAGGCGGTTCTTCCGCTCTAGCATTAATCTCCTCTCTAGCAAGCTAAGAACTCGGCGGATCAAAAGGCACAAAAAAGCCCACAAACAAGTAGTGGGCTTAGAAGTCTTCTCGGACGTTACGGGAAGTATTTATGGTGGCGGGGGCAACTCCCGAAATAGTCATTTAACTTACTGTTTTATATAGTTATTAATTACATCTGCTAAATTTATACCGCCAAATATACCGCCATTATTATTAATAAGCACCTCTACAAGATACCCGTCAGTGATTTAACCTTTCTCGTACTACTGCGGCCGCCCTGTAATAAAAACAAGGCATCGATCGACGCATGCCAATCTTGTCAGCTGCAATCCGCCACACGACTCAAGGCTTCACAGACTCCTGTACCCGACACGTAAAGGGGGCTTCTTGACACCCCCGGGGGCATGACTTGCCTATCATTATTGTTATAGTTACCCCCACTACTTGCAAGAGCCGCAACTAGAAAGGGCTACCCAATGAAACGGCTTACTCTCCTCGCATCTGTCCCACTGACTACCTCGGCTATTAGCTTTCAAGCGCGTTGAGTTTGACTATCAGGATTGCAAATGCAAAAGCTACATTCCCCAAGGCATAAAAGCACGCAGGCGAAAAATCGATAATTCAATGTTCATACCAAATATCACTCATGTAAACCCGGCAGGCTTGCGGCCAATTCTGGTTAAACGTGGTCTTTCCCCAATTCTAGGTTACTATCTCTGCATGGTGATTTCATGCATAAAACTATCCATCTTCGCGCTTGCCCCGTTTTTTTTCTCTTCTGCTTTTGGGCAGACTATTGATCAAGGTCGCGGTCCTGTCCAGTTAACCGTCCCTCAGAACTACAGTGAAAAAAACCCTACTCCGTTGATTGTTTTACTCCATGGATTTCGAAGCAATGGTTCGAAACAGGATTCCTACTTGGGCTTTAGCGATATAGCGAATGACAATGGGTTTCTATTTATTGCCCCAACAGGAAGCGTAAACCCTGAAGGTAAAACATTCTGGAATGCGACTCCGGCTTGTTGCGATTTTTTTGGTAGCAATGTGGATGATGTGGGGTATATCAAGGAACTGATTGATGCGATAAAACTGGAATACAACGTCGATTCAAACCGTGTCTATTTAGTCGGTCACTCCAATGGCGGATTCATGTCCTATCAAGTGGCCTACAACCACCCTTCCATCATTGCGGCAGTAGTAAGCCTTGCTGGTGCGAGTCACGATGAAGTACGCCCTGCTCCAGCCGGGAAAGTGCACACCTTGCAGATTCACGGAACGCGGGATCTAAGCGTTCGCTTTTCCGGCGGATTCACTTTTGGTAGTGCTTATCCTGGAGCGTTAGAGACTGTAACGACCTGGGCCGGCTATAACGGCTGCAGCTTAGTCGCTGAAGAGGGTCAAACACTAGATTTGGTGGCCAACTTGGCGGGCAATGAGACCACAAGTGTGATTTATGACGATGGCTGCAAATCTGGAGGCTCTGCTGAATTGTGGACCATTGAAGCGGGCGGGCACATCCCCATATTTTCAGATTCATTTGCGCAGCAAGTAGTGGACTGGCTGTTCGTGCACACAAAATCCGATTGGCCAGCGGACTACAATGGTGTTACGCCTTCCGCAAGGCTGGGGTTAAGTTACAACAACATCGGTAACTTTAGCTCCGCTGATAGTTCGATCTATACCTGTGTTCGCACGGTAGAAAATGGAATACCTACTGCGATTGGTGGCATTGAACAATTCGACATCGCAATGAAAATTACTTCATATGAGTCGGGTATTATTCAGATTACAAATAGTCGGCTGTTCAATGCGGATGATGTGCGTAATGAGAACAACGAGTTGCCAGATTGCAGTGGCATGTTTGAATTAAGCACAAACCTCTATACGGATATTATACAAGTGGGTAATCAAGTATTCGAAGTTGTGTTTGAATTGCGTGATTCTGTAAATTTCGAGTTTGACTTGGTAAATTCCTTACAACTCAATTAAAGGATTCAGGCTAAGTATACAGTCCTTTATATTTATCCAGGCTCCAACAGAAACTGGAACGACGGATAAGGACATAGTTCGAGATTTTCACACCTGAAAAAACAGAATGATGGATCATGGAAAGTCGTTATCGATATGTGGAATTTTGGCATTATCGAGTAGGCAGTCGAATCATTACACGACAAACAGGTCTAAACCTGTTTAGACCCTTAATTCACCATTAATTATATTTTACTATAAATTATTTTTCTTGCCATCAGGCGACACTGCAACGAATTGCCCCTGAGGGTTCAGAGGCCAAGCAAAGGTAGCCGAGAGAGCTTCAAAATATGCTTTAAGCACTCCCAGCTAAAAATGGGACAACCAAACCCCACGTTTCTTTTTACCGCTATTCGCCTGAGAAGGCGCCCGCTCGTTCTATAACTATTTTTAGTCCAGTTTCAGTAACTTCCCAAATATTACCCCACTGACCGAACTCAACGACAGCGCCGGAGGGGTCTGTCTGTCTGTAGCCACCCCAACCTATTGCTATTGAATTCCCGATTTCTCTATAACCATATGGCCAAGCATCGAGTTTAATTTCCGTTGCTGGATTCTGTTTGAGGGTCTCTAAAATATTATCGCGTCCAAATAATATACGCTCGTTATTAGAAACGGCTTGAATGCCATTTTGAGTAAATAGATCGGCGATTCCGTTTGGATTAGCTGTATTAGTATTTAGGACATAAGCGTCGACACCGCCTTTGACTAAATTGGCTCCGGGGCCTTCATACATCTGATCTGGTATCTCTGGAGTATCTAAGCTAGCTCGCCTCATACCATTTGGTGCAGAGTCGCCAGCAGACTCCATCAGCATGGTGAGAGAGCTTCCCTGTAGCTTAAATGCATTCCCCCAGTAGCCCTGATTGATCGTTTTACCCTCAGCGTCAGTCACACTGAAGGTTCCAGTTGCGAGAACAATGTCTGGAGATAAAAATTTCGCTAATGATGGCACAGCCTCGATTTTGGTTGTTTCAAAGGCTCCATCAAAATCCCCCTCGAATTGCGCGGTGATTGCCTCTTTCCCGTACACAGGCGTCTGCCTTGCAGAGACGATCCTAACCGCATCTTCGGCATACAAATTTCCCATAGCCTCTGCATCTTTTGAAGCCCAGTTGGCAGAAAATGACTCTGTAAAGTTATTAACTAAAGTTAATGCTCGCGTATCAGATTGATCGCTATCTTGTTGAGATTGATCTGAGCAGCCAACAAAGAGGCTTAATGCAGCTGTTATGAATACTGACTTTAATGAAGTTTCCATTTTTTTACTCTCGACTTAAAAATTAAAGGTTGTCCAAGACCAGATGTATAAATTTACCGCAGTAAAGAAAGGGGTTAGGTAAAACGATGTTCGCCCTCAGCTTTAGCTGCTAGCTTATCATCAAAATGCTCTACAAACGCATAGGAGCGCCCCTGAGCATCGAACAATCTATCGCCTGCAAACACCTCTCGATCGTCCAGTAACCGCTTGATCTGCATATTCAGGCTCTCTGTGAAGTGCTAAGGCCTGCACTATAACTCCGCTTGTCAAGCGGACTCCGACACCACCGCCCTGAAAGAACTGCTAGGGAAAGCGACAAAAATCAGCAGAACACCCGTATACATACTATTGTGGACGAACAATTCTTTATTTGATAAGCATGCCTATCTATTTATCTAGCTTTGCCTTCAGGGGTTCTACTGCGTGTCCTCTGGGAAAAGGGGGTCTAAAATGAAGGAATAAAAAGACAAAATCTAGCCTCCGTATGACGTTTAAAACTTTCGCTCTGGCCATTACTTATTGTATGTAAGGGCCTAAAAATTTGATTATGTAGCCAAGATACGCTTCGCCGAATTCTTTAATCAGGGAACTCTTATGATGAGCACGCCACAGCAAGAAGTAGAGCGGGAATTAGGAATCGACGGCAAGCGCAAGCCATTCAATTGGATGTGGATAGCCCTGGTTATTATGGTTGGTGGTGGTATCTATTTCCTGCAGCAGGAACCACCGGCGCAGCAAGTTGAATACGTAACGCAGACACTAACACGGGGGGAGTTACAAGTTACTGTCACCGCCACCGGAACCTTGCAACCGACAAAGCAGGTTGAAATTGGCAGCGAGGTTTCCGGCATCATTGAAAAAGTGTTTGTGGATTTCAATGATAAGGTGATTATCGGTCAGACTATGGCCCAGTTGGATACTCAGACCCTTGAAGCAAGACTTGCTTCTGCACGCGCCTCAATGCAAAGTGCTGAAGCATCACTGGCGCAGGCACAGGCAACTGTGATCGAAGTTAACGCAAAAACTCGGCGTTCGAAAGAGCTTGCCGAGCGAGATTTGCTCTCGCTGCAGACCTTGGAAGCTGACGAAGCTGCTTCGCTGAGGGCGACAGCGTCGGTTGCCGGTGCAGAGGCTCAAGTGACTTCAGCAAAAGCTGCACTGAACGAATCTGAGACATCGCTAGCTAAGGCAGTTATAAAATCACCTATCGACGGCATCATCATTTCCCGAGAAGTGGATCCTGGCCAGACCATGGCTGCATCCTTCCAAACGCCGGTAATGTTCATCGTAGCTGAAGACCTTGCGCATATGGTGCTTAATCTCGACATTGATGAGGCTGATATTGGCCAGGTGAGAGAAGGGCAGGAGGCTACATTTCGAGTTGATGCCTATCCCAGAAAAAAATTTACAGCGAAAATCATTTCAGTTCGATTCAATCCCCTCAAAGTAAACAACATCGTAACTTACGAAACCGTGCTTAGTGTTAGCAATCCGGAATTGCTGTTGCGGCCAGGTATGACAGCAACGGCTGAAATCCTCATCGAAGAAACAACAGAAGTGCTACTGGTGCCAAACCGTTCCCTGCGTTTTTTGCCTCCTGAAGAGCGGGTCGCGCAGCTTGCTGCAGAAGGAGACAACGTTTGGGTGCTTGAAAACGGGCAGCCAAGGCCGGTGCCGGTGACGATAGGTCTTAGCGACGGAGAGTTCACCGAAATAAAGTCAGACCCACTATCGGGAGATGCTGTTCTCATTATTGATGTTGTCAGAGAAGCGAGGTCTCCGGTTTCAGGCGGGGGCCCGTTCCGGTGAGTGGATCGCAATTGAGTCAGGCTCGGGGCAGTGAGGCGCTGGCGACAGATGCTGCGGATTCAGCTGCAAAAGTACCTACTATCCGCTTGCAACAGCTTCTGCGCAGTTACGGACACGGAGAGTCAGAAGTTATTGCCCTAAACAACATCGATTTCACCGTACAAAAGGGTGAGTTTGTTGCTTTGATGGGGCCATCTGGGGCGGGCAAGTCCACCTGTTTGAATATGTTGGGTTGTCTTGATCGTCCCACTAACGGACATTATTTTTTCCAGGGCGTAGACGTCGCCTACTTGTCAGGTGAACAACGGGCACTGTTGCGGCGTCATTTTATCGGCTTCGTATTTCAAGGGTTCAACCTGCTGAATCGCACGACTGCACTCGAGAACGTGGAATTGCCACTGATCTATAGGCGGGTCCCGACTAAAGAGCGTCATCGCCGTGCGCGGGAAGCATTGGAAAAAGTGGGACTGAGTGGGCGCGAAAAACATACACCGGGAGAGTTGTCCGGGGGGCAGCAGCAGAGAGTTGCAATAGCCCGCGCTATTGTGACAGATCCCGCATTGATGCTTGCCGATGAACCAACTGGAAATCTTGACACTGCCATGAGTCAGGAAATCTTACGCCTGTTAACACAGCTGAATCAGGATCAGGGGCTTACGATTGTGATGGTGACCCATGAAGCTGACATAGCTGCAATCGCGCAGCGTGAAGTCCATTTTCTGGATGGGCGGATAGCGACTGATACCACACGAGGGGCGCAGTCAGAATGATATTAAATGCCATTTTGCTGGCATTTCGCGCCCTGCGCCGCAATGTTATGCGCTCCTTGCTCACCATGCTTGGCATTGTGATCGGAGTGGCGGCGGTTATCACCGTGGCAACTCTGGGGGCTGGTGCCAGTGATAGCATTACCTCGCAAGTATCCAGCCTCGGTGACAAATTGCTGTTCATTACCCCTAGCGCGGAGGAGCGCGGTCCACAAAGTGGATCCGCCATTAGGCCTTTTACTCGCAGGGATTCCGATGCCTTGGAAAGTAACATTTTCGGAATAGACGATGTATCACCTACGGTTTCGAAGCAGGTCACGACAGTATATGGCAATAGTAATTGGTCTACTTCTGTCACCGGTATTACTGCGGAATATTTTCCTGTGCGTAATGCCAATGTGATTCGTGGTAATGATTTTTCCGAACAGCAATATCAGAGTGGGCGGCTGACCTGTATTTTAGGTAAAACCGTACGTGAGGAATTATTTGGTGCGGTTGACGCCGTGGGCAGCACCATTCGTATTGGTATTGCTACTTGCCAGGTCATCGGAGAACTGGAATCAAAAGGACAAGCTGGCCCGGGTAGTGATCAAGATAATATCGTTCTAGCGCCGCTGCGAGCCGTGCAAATCCGCTTGATTGGCAATGAGAACATAACCGCTATTGCGGCTTCGGTGAATTCAGGTGCAAGCAATTCAGAAATTCGGTTGGAAATTGAAGAACTGATGCGTGAGCGCCGCAATATTCGAGAAACGGATGTTGATGATTTTCGCGTGCTGGATCCCGCCGAGATTGCTGGTGTGCTGGAAGATGTGACCGGAATACTGACTCTCTTCCTGAGCGCCATTGCTGGAGTTAGTCTGCTGGTGGGTGGCATCGGCATCATGAACATCATGCTGGTGTCTGTAACTGAACGTACCCGGGAAATAGGGATACGACTAGCCATTGGTGCGCTGGGGAAAGAAGTGCTAACGCAATTTTTAGTGGAGTCTGTGATCCTGACTACGCTGGGAGGTTGCATCGGCATATTTTTCGGCTTAACAGGTTCCTATGCAGGGGCGCTGTATATGGGTTTCGATTTTACTATTGATCCAAATATTGTGATGGGCGCTTTTGCATTTTCGGCTTTAGTAGGTGTAGTGTTTGGGTATGTTCCGGCACGACGTGCGGCGCGCCTCGATCCGATTGAAGCGTTACGCCATGAATAAGATTCCAGATATCGGCTGCTAATATTGGGCAGCAAATGAAGAAACATGGACTGCAAAACTTGAAGGTATCACTTTTTCTTTATGCCGCGATTCGCCTGAAAAGGCGCTCGCTCGTTCTATAACTATTTTTAGTCCAGTTTCATTCGATTGTTCGGCCGGTACTCATGGCCAGGAATACAAGACGTGTCTCTATTAGCTGTGGCAGACCGATAGTGAACATGCTTCGTTTCTCTTGTTATGTTACGTGAGTTCTTTATCTGTTGCTGTTTAGGAAGTGAGTCTAGGTATCTAGTGAGTAGTGCTTTTTGGGTGGTTTGCAGGGACTCAGCGGCTGTTTGTATGGTTTGTGCGCTTTGTTCTCAAGCCAATTTAGAACGAGTACCTAACTGATACAGACTGAAACCTAGTCTAGCTGTCGCATTAATAAACAATCAAGGAGATTCTAGTGGCACATGGTGGCGCTCAGATGAGTTTTTCTCCCGCCAGGAAGATATAACAAGCCGAACTTTTTGGCGATAGGCCTAAGTGCCGCCAGCGAAATGCTAGTAATGGCAAACGCAGCCAGCAGGTAAAAATAAGTCATAGCGCTTTAGCGTCGAGAATGGAGATGATTGGTCTGCTTTTGGAGAATTGGAGTTTTCCCGTTGATTGGGCCCAGAGCTCCACAGGGTAAGTTGAATATCGCTACCCTCGTGCCATCTCCAGAATCAGTCCCTAACACGTAATGATAGGAAACCTAAACACTTTTCAGAAAATTACACAGAAGTTAGAAGAGCTGAATCCTGCCGAAAAACGGGAGCTTCATTAAGTTAGTGGCAGCTAAATAAGGGGCTTATTCACAGATTTGGGCTGCTTTAATTTGTGTCATTGAGCAGCCAAATCAGATAAACTTTCACACCATAGCAGCGTAAGTAATAGGGTCTGATTTAGTCATTAAATCAACGCTCAGCGAGTAAGTTGAACTCGACTTATTTACCCAGAACGTTTTGCACCTAATTAGAAAAAGTATGTAAATTCAGAGTTATAAATGCGCCTTAAATGTATCAAGCTAGCCGGCTTTAAATCCTTCGTTGATCCCACCACAATCGATTTCCCGACCAATCTCTGTTCTGTCGTAGGCCCTAACGGCTGCGGTAAGTCCAATGTCATCGACGCCGTGCGCTGGGTGATGGGGGAGAGCTCGGCGAAGAATCTGCGTGGCGAGAACATGACGGATGTCATCTTCAATGGCTCTGGAGGCCGTAAGCCTGTTGGTCAGGCCAGTGTTGAGCTGGTGTTTGATAACCACGACCACAAGCTCACCGGCGAGTATGCCAACTTCGATGAGGTGTCGATTAAGCGCAAGGTTGATCGCGATGCGCAGTCTACCTATTCCTTAAACGGCGCTAAGGTTCGACGGAAAGACATTACGGATATTTTTCTCGGCACCGGGCTCGGTGCGCGCAGTTATTCGATTATCGAGCAGGGCATGGTGTCACGCCTTATCGAATCGAAGCCGGAAGAGTTGCGCGTGTTTATCGAAGAGGCGGCGGGTATTTCCAAGTATAAAGAGCGCCGCCGCGAAACCGAGAATCGCATCAAGCGAACCAAGGACAACCTCGAGCGTCTGGAAGACATTCGTGAAGAATTGGCGCGTCAACTCGCGCACCTGCAGCGGCAATCTGTCGCCGCCGAAAAATATGCCGAATTCAAGCAGCAGGAGCGCGATACAACGGCGAATCTGAACGGGCTGCGCTGGCGCAGTCTCGATAATGAGCTGAGAGAAAATCAGGAGGCCATCAAGGTCCTGGAGATTAAGATCGAGGCGACGACGGCTGACCAGCGCGAGATCGATGCGAAGATCGAAGAGCATCTGTCTCACAACGCCGAACTCGCCGATGCCCTTGGCGAGGTACAGGCGCGTTTCTATAGTCTGGGCAATGATATCGCCAGAATTGAGCAATCCATAGAGCACCATATAGAGCGTGTAGATCAGCAGAAGCTTGACCTGTCCGAGACCGAAGTGGCCTGGTCACAAACCAGGGAAGAGTTGGACATCGATCTAAAGAAGATCACCCAGCTCGATGCAGAAATGCTCTCTATCACACCGGCCCTGGAAGAGGCTCGCGCAGCCGAGCTGTCGTCCTCGGAGTTATTGGTACAGGCGGAGCAACAGTTGACGCAGTGGCAGCTAGATTGGGATACGTTCAATCAGCGTGCGGAAGAGCCGCGGCAAATCGCCGAGGTAGAACAGTCCAGAATTCAGCAGCTGGACAATATCGTCGAGCGTGGCCTGGAACGAAAGCGCAAGCTCGAAGACGAGAGTCGATCTCTCTCCGAGGGGCCGGTCGATGACTCGGCCGCCGAGGCCTCAACCGAGGTACTGCTGCTGGAAGAGAATATCAATTCGATGCAGGCGGAGAATCGCGCATTGAACCACTTCATCGAGGAGCATCGTGCCGCTCTGAGTAAGGGCTCCGATGATCTGAATGAGATTCGTAGCGAGTTGCAGACCGCCAAGGGCAAGCAGGCATCGCTGGATGCGCTGCAGCAGGCGGCGCTAGGGCAGGACAACGAGTCCTTGAATCAGTGGCTGGGCAAGCAGGGGCTGGATAATCAGATCAGGCTGGCCGAAGGCATTAAGATCACGGAAGGCTGGGAGCGCGCCGTCGAGATGGTGCTGGGTGATTCCCTGCAGAGTATCTGTGTAGAGGGCCTGGACAACATCGAGGCAATACTCTCCGAGCTGCCACAGGGCAAGGTAGGGCTTATCGATGTGCGTGCCGTCAGAGAAACGGCCGCCGGCTCGCAGTTACCTCTTTCACCACTGACGGACAAGGTCAGCAGCGAATGGGGTCTGAACGATATGTTACGCGGCATCTGTATCGCCGATAACCTAAACCAGGCCCTGAGCCACCGTGGCGAGTTGGGTCCGCAGGATTCGATCATCACAGCCGATGGCGTTTGGCTGGGTGCTACATGGTTGCAGGTAAGCAACTTCAGCAAGCAGGAATCGATTGTCGAAAGGCGTGGCCTGATCGCTGATTTATGCAAAAGAATCAAAAAATTAGAAGAAGAATCTAACTCTCTGCATGAGAAGCAGATCGAGACCAAAGAGGCGCTTAGTCGAGACGAGGCGGAGCGTGGGAGGCTGCAGAGCGAGCTGGCAGAGAAGACCCAGCAGTATAGCGAATTGAAGTCGCAGGTCAGCGCCCAGATGGCCAAGGTGGAGGGGGCGCAGCTGCGTAAGGAGCGTATTCATCACGAATTGGAAGAACTGAACCGGCAGCTGGCCGTAGAGCAGGAGAACACGGCGGACTCTCGATCTCGGCTGCAGAAGGCTTTGGACAGCATGGAGCAGGACGTCAGTGGGCGGGAGCGTTTGGAAGCGCAGCGCGAAGAACGCCAGTTGTCACTCGGCTCATGTAGGAGAAATTCGCGAAAAGACAAAGACTTAGCTCACGAGCTGGCTTTAAAGAAACAGTCTATTCAATCGCAGCTGCAGTCAACGCGAGAGACTATGGACAGGATGGCGACGCAGGTTCAGCGTAGCCGCGAGCGCATGGATTCCTTGCAGGAGCAGATCGCTACCGCCGATGAGCCGCTGGCGACGATGCGCAGTGATTTAGAGGGCCTGTTACAGCAGCGTCTGGAAGTCGAGAAAGAGCTGGCCGAGGCCAAGGCCAAGGTAGATGCGAATGAGCACGCGACACGCTCCCTGGAGCAGCAGCGTAATCAGGTGCTGGAGCAGATCAATACGATTCGTGAGAACTTAATGCACAAGCGCCTCAAGAGTGAGGGTGCATCGGTCAAGAGAGACGGTATTCTGGAGCAGTTGCAGCAGGCGAAGTTCGTCTTGGAGGAGGTTCTGTCAAATCTCCCCGAGGATCTTAGCGAAAAGCAGTGTGAGCAAGAGCTGGAGAAGTTGGGCAACCGGATTCAGCGTCTGGGCCCAATAAACCTGGCCGCAATCGACGAATATGCCCAGCAGTCAGAGCGCAAGATCTACCTGGATAAGCAGAATGACGATCTGGTGAAGGCTTTGGATACTCTGGGAAATGCGATTCGCAAGATCGACAAGGAGACCAGAACTCGATTCAAGGAAACCTTCGACAAGATCAACGCAGGCTTGCAGAACCTGTTTCCAAAAGTTTTCGGTGGCGGGCACGCCTATCTGGATATGACTGGCGAGGATCTGCTGGACACGGGAGTGGCAATCATGGCCAGACCCCCGGGTAAGCGAAATAGCACGATTCACCTGCTCTCCGGTGGTGAGAAGGCGATGACGGCGATTGCCCTGGTGTTCTCTATATTCAGGCTGAACCCATCGCCATTCTGTATGCTGGACGAGGTTGATGCGCCGCTAGACGACGCCAACGTTGGCCGTTATGCGAATCTGGTGAAGGAGATGTCCGAGAGCGTACAGTTCATTTTCATCACCCACAACAAGATAACCATGGAGATGGCGAACCAGCTTCTTGGTGTAACCATGCATGAACCTGGCGTATCGAGAATCGTCACTGTTGATATCGAAGAGGCTGCCGAGCTGGCAGCGATGTAAGCGCCGTAGTCTTTCCCCAAAAAAGCCCGTTTCAATGCTAAAGAAATCACGGTAACTGTAAGATAGCATTAAGAATTTTAACGTTTTTAAAACATTCTTATCAGATACTGTTGATTTCTTATGAGTGGACGCGAATTAGTCATCTTATTGTTGGGTTTTGCCATAGTCGCCGTGGTCCTGCGCGGCTTGTACGTAGCCATTAATGCGCGTCGCGGGCAGATCAAATTAGCCATCTCTAAAAACATCCCTCAGGACGTGGACTTAGAGGCTCTGGAGCTTGCCGAATTGCCCGGCGGAGGCGCGAGAGTCGTTACCCGCTCACTGGAAGAGGTGAATCGGCAGAACAGTGCCCTCGACCTCGCCGAGACCAAGGCAAAGACACTCAATCTTGCAGATACAGAGAATCATGATCATATCCCGGTGCTCATGGATGCCGTTGAGCTGTCACAGGTCAACACTCAACCTCCCATCGATGAGTTCTATGAAGAACCCTATGATGAGCCCGCTGAAGAACTCGATGAGGAACGCTATGAAGAAGCAAGTCAGGCGGTGGCGCTAGAAGAGCAATTCGGCCAGCAAGACCAGACAGAAGCCTATTCCGCGCCTGCGGTCGAAGCGGCTGTCGATGTGCCTGATAACGAAGCGTATGCAGAGCTGGCGGCACAGACCCACAGCGTCGAAGTCTTTAACACTCAGGTGAGTCAGGATCCCAGTATCGGTGAAGATTGGGGCGATAAAGATGACTATGAGCGTGACGGAGGTGGCAACGGTGGAGAAGGTGAAGAAGATAGAGAAGTCGAGGCCGAAGTGGGTGAGCGCCATGTAGCGCAGCAACAAACCGAGGCTGGGAATGGAGATAAGGGCGACAGCGACTCTGCGGTTTTCGATTACGACGACGATACTCAAGAGGGCCTTGACCACAGGCCGATAGACACTATGAGTTCGGTGGCGCCGGACTACGATGATGCCGAAGACGACTATTTTGCTAAGCAATCAGCTACAGATACGCTGCAAGATGACAGTGCTCAATATTCAGATGATGAAAGTTATGCTGAAGACGAATTCGAAGACGATGTGGACGTCTACGAAGAGACAGCTGAGGAAGAGCCTGCTCTATTCGATGCCGACAGCGGCGCCGATGGTTTCTCAATGACCGCCGGTGAGCGCATTGGTGGCAATCCCCCGATCACCGCCGAGGTCAAGCAATCGGAGTTGTTCGATGAGTTTGACGAAGACGATCGAGGCGCGATGGAGAAACCCAAGAAAAGAGCGTCCCTGTTTTCTCTATTTGGGCGGAAGTCGAAGGAGCTTAAGACGCAGCCTAAAGAGTCTGATGACCCAATAGAACTGATCGAAGAGCCTGTCGCGGCAGTAGAAGGAGATACCGAGGAATTAGACCAGCAGGAGCTTACCGGCGCGCAGTGGGACGAGCCAGACGATGTTCTCTTCGATGAGCCGCAGGATGAAGTTGCCGCAGAGCCGGTCTATCAAGTACCTGCTAACGAAGTGCCTGCCTACGAAAAAGAAGAAGCTTATAAAGAAGAAATTGTCGATGAGTTAGATCAGAAGCGCGCAGAATCCTCGCAGCCTCAGGCTGCAGATCCAGACGCAGCCGACGAATTCGAACAGTCCGAGGTGTTGGTGCTCAATGTCATGGCTAAGAACGGCAGGGTGTTCTCCGGTGATGATCTGCTCCACGTCTTGATTACCTCGGGGCTAAAATTCGGCGAGATGAATATTTTTCATAAGCGCCTGAGTAAAGAGCATCAGGGCACGCTCATTTTTAGCGTCGCCAATATGTTGAATCCTGGCACCTTCGACCTCAATAATATGGACGAATTTACGACGCTGGGCATTAGTTTCTTCCTTGCCTTGCCAACGGCTATTAATAACCTCGATGCCTTTGAGCAAATGTTAGGCGTGGCGCAAGATATTCGTGATACGCTTGACGGTGATCTGAAGGACGATCATCGCAACGGGATGACCGCGCAGACCATCGAGCATTACCGACAACGCGTACGTGACTTTGAGTTACGCCGCCTGAAGTCCGTCGCCGCCCGCAGATAGGCAGCCACAATCAGGCGTTAGTATTAACTCCCCAGAACTAACCCTATGGCTGTTTCTGAAAAAATCCTGCGAGAAGTAGACAAGCTGCGAGAGCAGCTAGAGCATCATAATAGGCTCTATTATGCCGAGGACGCCCCCCAAATACCCGATGCGGATTTCGATGCCTTGGTTCTTCGTCTGGAAGAGCTTGAAGGCAAATACGATCTCGCTGACAAAAACTCGCCGACACAACGTGTCGGTGGCGAGGCGATCGCCGGATTCACTCAGGTCACCCACGAGATTGCGATGCTTTCCCTGAACAAGGTGTTCGACGAGGCGGATCTGCAATCCTTTGAGGCGCGCATCAAGAAACGCCTGGAGACGGAGTCGGCGATTCAGTACAGCTGCGAGCCTAAGGTCGATGGCATTGCCGTGAGTCTTTTATTCCGTGACGGCGTGTTAGCCAGGGCGGCGACACGCGGCGATGGACTAACCGGCGAAGATATCACACACAACGTGCGCACCATAAGTAATATTCCGCTCAAGCTAAAATCGGCCAAGAAGAACTCTGTGATTGAGATTCGTGGTGAAATATTTCTTGGCAAAGAGGGATTCAGAAAACTCAATGAAACTTCGGAGAAAGAAGGGGGCAAAATTTTTGTCAATCCTCGCAACACCGCTGCGGGTGCCATTCGGCAGCTAGACCCGAAAAAATCCGCGAAGATACCACTGCAGATGTATTGCTACAGCGTAGGGTTGGTGGATGGCATTGTGCTACCTGAAAAACTTAGTGAAATATTTGCGTTGATAGAGAAATGGGGGCTGCCAGTTAATCCGGATCGCAGTGTGAAAAATGGAATAGATGCCTGCCTGGACTATTGTCTGGCTTTGTTGGCAAAGCGTAATGACCTCAGCTATGAGATCGATGGCGCCGTATTGAAAGTAGATAGTTTGCAGCTGCAACAGAATCTGGGAAATAATGCCCGCAGCCCGCGCTGGGCTATGGCCTATAAATTTCCGGCCGAAGAAAAGTCCACCACGGTTATCGATGTCGAGTTTCAAGTAGGTAGAACTGGCACCATTACACCGGTAGCACGATTAGAGCCTGTGTTCGTGGGCGGAGTAACGGTCAGCAATACTACATTACACAATATGGATGAGATCGAACGACTCGGTCTAAAGATTGGCGATAGAGTAATCGTGCGCCGCGCCGGCGATGTGATTCCCAAGGTTGTAAAAGTCATTCCCCACGAAGATGAGAAGAAGGCGGCGAAGCGAAAGCCTATTTCCATGTCAGAAAACTGCCCTGCCTGCGGATCGCCGGTAGAGAAGGATGGCGACGTTCTCTATCGCTGCAGCGGTGGAATAATATGCCCGGCTCAGCGTAAGGAGGCTATCAAGCATTACGCCTCGCGCGGTGCTATGGATATAGAAGGTTTGGGTAGCAAGCTCATCGAATTACTGGTCGATAAAGAAATATTAAAGAGCGTGGCCGATATTTATACTCTTTCCGTCGAACAGCTCGCTAATCTAGAGAGAATGGGCGAGAAATCGGCGATGAAACTTAATACGGCAATCGAGAAGAGCAAGCAGACCACCTTGCCTCGTTTCCTATTCGCTCTGGGTATCAGGGAAGTAGGGGAGGCGACGGCGTTACAGCTGGTAACCCACATAGGAGATTTAGAGGACATCATTGCCGCGGATGAGGACAGCCTGCTGCAGGTGCCCGATGTCGGGCCTATAATGGCAGAACATATTCGGTTGTTTTTGAGTAACGGGGACAATGTGAGCCTTATTCAGACCCTGCGTGGCTGCGGCATTACCTGGCCGTTGATAGAAAGCGGGAGCGGTGATGCTAAGCCTCTGCAGGGGAAGACCTACGTGCTTACCGGTAGTCTTGCGCTAATGCCCAGAAACGAGGCTAAGGCGAAGCTGATTGTCCTGGGCGCTAAGGTAGCCGGCAGCGTGTCGAAGAACACGTCCTGCTTGGTTGCAGGCCCCGGTGCCGGGTCCAAATTAACGAAAGCCGAAGAATTGGGCGTAAAAATTATCGATGAAGGGGAATTTATTGCGCTTCTTGAGGATCTAACTTAGTGAAGCTGCCTTATAGGCGAGATCAGAATAGCGGCGCTTGGAATACTAAGTCCCGGATGAGAATACTGTAGAGACAATGAAACCGAGCAATAACAAACTAGGCTGGTTAGGCTTGCTGATTCCGTTACTTGCGGCCTGCGCGAGCGCACCCCCCAAGAGCGTGGCAAACATCTGCAGCGTCTTTGAGGACCGCCGCGGTTGGTATACCGCAGCTAAAACTGCTGAGCGACGCTGGGGTGTGCCCATATCAGTCAATATGGCCGTTATCTATCAGGAGTCCTCGTTCAGATCCAGAGCCAAACCTGCTCGAAATCAATTCCTGTGGATATTTCCCGGTAGCCGTCCTAGCTCCGCGTTTGGCTACGCGCAGGCGCTAGATAAAACCTGGCAGGAATACGAGCAGAAATCCGGTAATACTCGAGCGTCACGAGCCAATTTTTCCGATGCGATCGATTTCGTCGGCTGGTATAACGCAAATTCCTCTCGGATAAGTAATATTTCAAACAACGATGCCATGCACCTCTACTATGCCTACCATGAAGGTAACGGCGGTTATCAACGAGCTACCTATCGCAACAAGCAGTGGCTGGTGGATGCCGCGGGCAGGGTGCAGGCGAATTCCAGCAGGTTTGCCTCACAGTTAGATGGTTGTAGAGGAGAGTTAGACAAGAACTGGTTTCAACGCGTTATTTCCTAGTAGACTCCCATGCCATTGAGCAATCGACTTAGCTGCCCGATGTCACCTAATACAGTTCACAGCACAATTTCAGTCAATTTTAAGCAGTAGTAACGAGTATAAATATGAGTTGGTGGGGAAAGGTAGTAGGCGGTACGTTTGGCTTTATGATGGGTGGTCCTCTCGGTGCAGTGCTGGGGGCGGCTCTGGGGAACTACTTCGACGGTGGGCTGGATGGCCTGGCCTTGGATGACTCGCTAGGGCTGGGTGCCACTGAGAGGGTGCAGTCAGTATTCTTCACCACCACCTTTGCCATGATGGGCTATGTGGCTAAGTCCGACGGGCGAGTGACCAAAGATGAAATTGCCATGGCCGAGAGAGTCATGGACCAGATGCGCTTACAGTCACAGCAGCGGACCGTTGCGATTAATCTTTTCAACGAGGGCAAGAAGGAAGGCTTCCCCGTCCATGAAATCCTTGCGCAGTTTAAGCGCGAGTGCTTTCGGCGCAGAAACCTGATTCAGGTATTCCTCGAGATCATAGTTGCCACCGCATTCGCCGATAGCAAACTCGATCCTAAGGAGAAGACTCTAATCGAAGGTATTGCCCGCGACCTGGGATACTCGAAGTCGGATTTCGAAGCGCTGCTAAGCCGGCTATCGGGTCAGGCTCACTTCGTCGATGCGGGTTCGTCGAAGGAAAAAATCAAGTCTGCGTATGAATTATTAGGTGTGGCGCCTGCTTGTAGTGACGCCGAATTAAAAAAGGCCTATAGAAGGCAAATGAATCAGCATCATCCGGACAAATTAGTGGCCAAGGGTCTGCCGGAAGAGATGATCGACATCGCGACGGAGAAAACTCAGGACATCAAGGCAGCTTACGACCTGCTTAAATTGCAGCGGAAATAAGTTTCCTAGCGGAAGGTGTTGTTAATATCGTTGAGAGCCTCACTGCCGGGGCAAAGTTCCTGATTGCCCAAGCTGTTGAGGGGCTTGTCTACGGTTTCCTGTAATTCGTGTAGGTCCGATGTTGACTGGTTGATGTAGAGTAGGCCAGTCGCAATCTTACCCTGTTTCTTGTGTTCGTTAATATGGTGTAGAGCGTTTTCTTTATCAGTCGGGTAGTAGTTATTGCCGGTCTTGTGCAGATGAACCACCGAGCCATCGTGTAAGGTAATTTCCTTTTCTTTTCCGGGGGCATAACTGGTTGTTATCTCTTCTCGCATAGGTACAAAATCGACACCATTCAGGGCGATATGGTTTTCCCAGGTATTCTTATAACCGTGGGTGGAAAAGTCCGTGTTATTGAAGGTGACGCAGGGTGAAACAACGTCGATAAAGGCAAAGCCCTTGTGAGTTAATCCGGCCTGAATAAGCGGGATCAACTGCTTCTTGTCTCCGGAAAAACTACGCGCAACGAAGCTGGCGCCTAACTCGATTGCGAGAGTGGCCATGTCGATGTTATCGAATTGGCTTTCTTCGCCAGACTTGGTCTTCGAGCCCAGATCGGCCGTGGCTGATAGTTGACCCTTGGTTAGTCCGTAGGTGCCATTGTTAGCGACGATGTAGAGCATATTGATTCTGCGCCGAACGATATGACAGAACTGTCCCAGGCCAATAGAGGCGCTGTCACCATCGCCGGATATTCCAATATAGTAGAGTTCCTTATTAGCAATGTTAGCGCCGGTGGCGACCGATGGCATTCGACCGTGTACGGAGTTAAAGCCATGGGCCTTGTTAAGAAAATAAGAAGGAATTTTGGACGAGCAGCCAATGCCAGAGATTTTCGCAACCCGGTGTGGCTCCAGAGACATATCTGCAGCCGCCTGAATGATGGCGGCGCTTATCGAGTCATGTCCGCAACCGCCACAGAGTGTAGTCAGCGTGCCTTCATAATCTCTGCGAGTTAAACCAATATCATTGGCTTGCATCTTCGGGTGTTTGAATTTTGGTTTATTGATATAACTCATAATCTATTGCCACTCTACGCGGATACTTTTTATGCGGATGCTTTGCCGCTTTCTTCCAAGGTCTGCAGGGATTCCAGGATCGATTTCTCAATGTGCTGTGCGGTGATTAGTACGCCATCGTAACTAAGAATGGACCGCATTTTTTCTTCTTGAATATTGCATTCTATTTTAAGAAGGCTCTTTAGCTGCGCATCGCGATTCTGCTCGATCACGTACACGAGCTCATGGGCATCAATAAATTCTGTGACGCTGGTATGGAATGGAAATGCACGAATGCGCAGGGCATCCAATGCGATGCCTTTCTTAGCTAGATCATCGAGTACTTCGGTGATAGCGCTCGCCGTTGTGCCAAGGTAGACCAAACCAAATTTATGCCCTGTCGACTCGGAAAATTCAGGTGCCGGCAAATAGTCGACCGCAGTTTTCATCTTCAGCGTTAGCCTGTCCATGACTTCCGCATACACCGTGCCATCCTCGGTATAGGCCGCATAGGAATCATGAGAGCTGCCACGGGTAAAGTAGCTGCCTTTGCTAGGGTGTGTTCCCGGATAGGTGCGATAGGGAATGCCGTCTTCATCGGAATCAAGATAGCGGCCGTATTTTTCTATTTCTTCGAGTTGTTCCGCATTGAGAACCTTGCCCCTATCGTACTGACTCTTGTCGTCCCAGTTAAGTGGCTCACAAATTTGTTCGTTCATTCCCAGCTCCAAGTCACTCATGACGATAACAGGTGACTGGATTCGGTCGGCGATGTCGAACGCGCTCGCGCTGTAGTCAAAACATTCCTTTGGAGTGGCGGGAAACAGTAGTGCGTGTTTGGTGTCGCCGTGGGAAGCATAGGCGCAACACAGTAGGTCGCCTTGCTGAGAGCGGGTTGGCATGCCTGTGGAAGGGCCTACACGCTGTATATTAAAAAGGACTATGGGCACTTCCGAGAAGTACGCGAGGCCGAGAAATTCCTGCATCAGGGAGATGCCAGGCCCACTGGTAGCGGTAAATGCTCTCGCACCATTCCAGCCGGCACCGATGGCGATGCCAATGGCTGCGAGCTCGTCCTCGGCCTGTACTATCGAATATTTCTTCTTGCCAGTGCCTGCGTCTATGCGCAATCGCTGGCAGTATTTCGAAAAGTTGTCGACAACCGATGTGGAGGGTGTAAGTGGATACCAGGCGGCTACCGTGGCACCGCCGTAAACACTGCCCAAACCGGTAGCGGTATTACCATCGAGCAAAATCTTGTCTTTGTTCTTGTCGCTCTTCTTCAGCTGCAGGGATAAGGGGCAGTAGAAGTTATTACTGGCGTAGTGATGACCTAATTCAAGAGCGTGAATATTGGGTAGTATCAATTTTTCCTTGCCGCGGAATTGATCGCCAACCAATCCGGTAAGCACCTCGAAATCGATATTGAGAAAGGCGGAGAGCGCGCCAACGTAGACGATGTTTTTAAAGAGTTGTCGCTGGGCTGGTTTTTCGAATTCTTCTAAACAGATATCTTTCAGTGGAATCGGTAGATAGTTTACGTCATCGCGTAACAGTTCGTTCGCTAATACCTTGGAGGAATCATAGAGTACATAGCCGCCGGGAACTACCGAAGCTATATCTTTGCCTATGGTCTGTTCGTTCATCGCAACGATCAGATCGACGCCTTCACGCCGTCCCAGATAACCCTGTTCGCTGATTCTAACCTCGTACCAGGTAGGAAGCCCCTGTATGTTCGAGGGGAATATATTGTGCGGGCTAATGGGAATGCCCATGCGGAACACGGCCTTTGCAAACATACTGTTAGCACTCGCAGAGCCCGACCCGTTAACGTTGGCAAATTTAACTACGAAGTCGTTAACCTTGGTCAGCCCAGCAACCTTGGAGCTCTGAATTAACTCTGACATGCGTTTTCCGCTTTGGCTGTGTTGAATAAGTACTTGTGCATATCCCAGGCATTAGTAGGGCAGCGTTCGGCACATAGGCCGCAATGCAGACACAAATCTTCATTCTTTGCCATGATGCGCCCAGTTAGAAGCTTGTCCGACACGTAGAGATCTTGCTCTTCGTTATCCGCCGGTGCCAGCAGGTTTCTTCGTAAATCAGGTTCATTCTGATTCTGCGTGAACGAGATACAATCTGTAGGACAAATATCGACACAGGCATCACACTCGATACAGAGTTTGTCGGTGAAGACAGTTTGCACATCGCAATTAAGGCAGCGCATCGTCTCATTGAAGGCGAGTTGCTCATCGAAGCCTAGCTCCACTTCAATGTTAATATCGTTAAGTGTCTTCTTTTTATCAGCATGGGGAACGGCAAAGCGCAAATCGGCGCTGATATCGTTGTCATAGGACCACTGATGGATTCCCATCTTCTGGCTGCTTAAATTAGTAATCGGGTTAGGGCGTGTGCTGATGTCCTGCTTTTCACACAGCATATGAATAGAGATGGCGGCATCGTGCCCATGGGCGACGGCGGTAATAATATTGTCCGGGCCCAGCGCCGCATCACCCCCGAAGAAGACCTTCTCATGGGTAGACTGGAAGGTGGACTTGTTTAGAATGGGAACTTCCCATTGATCGAACTCGATGCCCAGGTCTCTCTCTATCCATGGAAAGCTATTCTCCTGGCCGATGGCGCAGAGAACGTCGTCACAGGCTAATGTCGCTGGTTCTTCGCCCGTTGGAACCAGCCTGCGTTTACCGTCGGCATCGACTTCCTTGCGAACTTTTTCGAACTCCATCGCTACCAGTTTGCCGTTCTTGGTTATGTAGCGTTTCGGTACATGAAAATTCAGAATAGGAATGTCTTCGTTCATGGCATCCTCGATCTCCCACGGCGATGCCTTCATCTCATCGAAGCCGCTGCGCACGACAACGCTAACCTGTTCGCCGCCGATCCGCTTCGAGGTGCGGCAGCAGTCCATGGCTGTGTTACCGCCGCCAAGTACCAGCACATTCTTACCGATACTGGATATATGTTCGAAGGCAACACTGGCGAGCCATTCTATTCCTGTGTGGATATTATCCCGTGCCTCTTCATGGCCCGGTAGGTCCAGCCATTTGCCTAGCGGTGCTCCGGTGCCGACGAAAATAGCATCGTAGCCTTCATCCAGAATGGCGCGCATACTGGTAATTTCTTCGCCGAATCGGCAGTTGACGCCCATCTGCAGAATATAATTGAGCTCTTCATCGAGCACTTCGCCAGGAAGTCTAAATCTTGGGATCTGGGTGCGCATGGCACCGCCGGTGAGTTTGTCCTTTTCGAATAGCGTGATCTCATAACCCAGTGGCATTAAGTCCCGCGCCACGGTTAGCGAGGCTGGCCCACCACCTATGAGCGCGATGTGTCGGCCATTTTTCTCTGTCGGTACTTGGGGTAGGCGATCTGCAATGTCGGATTTATAGTCGGCGGCGACGCGTTTCAGGCGACAGATTGCAACGGGTTCTTCCTCTACTCGGCCGCGTCTACAGGCCGGTTCACAGGGGCGGTCGCAGGTGCGCCCGAGAATGCCGGGGAATACATTCGAATGCCAGTTGATCATATAGGCATCGGTATAGCGCTTTTCAGCGATCAGTCGTATGTATTCCGGAACGGGAGTGTGAGCCGGGCAGGCCCATTGGCAGTCGACTACTTTGTGAAAGTAGTTTGGATCGGAGATATCAGTCGGTTTCATTGCTAACCGGATTCCCATTTTAGTTTATTTTTTTTAGCTATATCCCTGTATTGACGACAGATAGGCGTCTGGCTTTAGTATAGGGAAATGCATCTCGATTGAAAGCAAATATGTCCCTTCACAAACTAGCGGCACCTTATGCAGAAGGTTAAGCATTGCGCTTTACAGATTCATGTAATTTATTGAAGATGCGTAACCTAACGATATGCTGTTCCTTGGCGATGGCGGCTTGCAATTTCTTCGCCGTAGCGGCCGATAGGTCGTCAATATCGAGCACCAGGTCGACCTCGATAACACCGGCGAGATAATGCAAATCGATTCCGGCAATAGATTCGTCGTCGATCAGCTCATGCCAGCATTTCTTCAGTGCGGCGATGACCTGGGGGCGCTCGGGTAATTCTGTTTCGAGTTGAGCAGTCTCAGACTCTTCATGGTGGACAGGGTCGACATGGATTAGAACTTCTGAGATATCTGCGAACTGGTTGATGAGTGCCTTATTAACCAATTCGCCCAGTTGGTGACCTTCCGATACGGATATGTAGGAATTAACCAACAGTCTCACCTCCAAAATAATTTTTCCCCCTGAAGATCTGCTGCGCAGTTCGGTAATGCCGCGTACTCCATCTATGCTCGTAATGCATGACTCGAACTGTTTGCGTCGCTCCTTAGAGACGGCGGTATCCACTAGCTCTATAAGGCTGTCCGAGCATAGCTCCCACCCTATCTTTGCGATGATAAGCGCTACGAAAATAGCGGCGACTGTGTCCATCCATGGGTAGCCCTGGCGCGCGCCTATTATTCCGATTAGTACCGCGATCGAAGAGATGGCATCGCTTCTACTGTGCCAGGCATTAGCCGTGAGTAGGTTCGATTTGAGTTTCTTCGCCACACGCATCGTATAGTGGTAGATCCATTCTTTTGCCGCTATCGATATAAGCGCGAGGACTATGCCCGAGGCGGCTGGTATGGGCAGGGGCTCGCTTAAGCGAAGACGGTTGATACTGTCGTAGATGAGTATGGCTGCGGTGATGAAGAACACGATACCCATCCCTATGGTGCCTAGGGTCTCAAACCGCCCGTGGCCATATTGATGCTCGGCATCGGCCTCGGAATGGGAGACCCGTGTTACGATTATCACGAATACATCAGTGCCTGTATCGGTCAGGGAGTGAATGCCGTCGGTGACGAGTGCGAAGGAGTTGGTTAGCACACCGCCGACGATCTTGCCTACGCCTAGCACAATGTCGAGCGCCATGCCGACTAGGGTGACGTTGGTGGCTTCCTTCTTCGCTTGTTGTGCATCCATAGTGTTTGGTGGGTTTTTAGGTTACTAATTAATGCGATTCGTCAGGGTAGCTGCCAGAGATTAAAAATAGTGATGTTCCGAAGTGTTGAAGCCGTCTGGGAAGAGCGATGAAGTCGGTATGGGTTGATCCTTTCTCGGGGTTTTGGAGCTGGAAAAAGAAAGCCCAACGACCGGAGGACGTTGGGCTCAATATACTATCAAGGGAGAGATAAATGAAACAAAACCCACAATTTTGTATTACATCTACCTACACTAACTAAGACCCACGCTGCTTGGAAAAGTTTCAACTATTTAATGGATATATAATTATTTTTTCCATAATCTATATACTGCCTTGTAAGCTCAATATAACTTATTGTATTGATTAAAGAATTATAATTTCAATTCCATCATCTTTCAGACTTTCTGCGGACTTTTTATTGCTGATGACGCCGATACTGGCTTTCTCTGGAGAAAGATAGCGCTCCGTGACCCGCTGTAAATCCTCTACGGTGGTGTTTAGCACCTGTTGCCTGAATTCGGTTCTATGCGCTAAAGTTTGCCCAAATGCACGATTATAGAAGGCCTGCTTTGCCTCACCTGCTGGCGAAGCGGGCTTATCCAGGCTGGCTATCACGCCAAGAATAGCCTCTTCGAGTTGATGCGGCTTGTGCTGCGACGATAACACCCAGTCTATAGCCGCATCGAAGTCAGAGAGGGTCTCCTGAAGTCGGGGATCCCTGTAGGAAAAGAAGCGGAAAGATGCGGAATTTGCGTCCTGGCTTGCGCCTCCACCATAGGCGCCGCCTTGCTCGCGGATGGCTCTATGTAGAAAACCATTGCGCATGAAGCCAGAGAGCACTTGTAAGGCGACATTGTCAGCATGGCCAGAGGCAACTGTGGGGTAGGCCTTGGCACAGAAGTTTACTTGAGTAGTTGTGCTCCAAGCCTGCCTTAGGTTCTCTCTAAGCGGGGTCAGCTCAAGCCTATTCGTAATGCTGCTCTTGCTTGCATTACCCCAAACTTCGTCCAGGTCGGCAAGTAGTTGCGCTTGGTGCTCGGGCTCCGCAATAACGAGAAATTCCTTATCTGCCGATAGGATTTTTTCGTGTACGGCTTTGAATTTATCTAGCAACTCTTCCCTGCTGGCTTTGTCCGCCATCTGAGTTCTTAGCTCTTTGAGGTATTTAATTCCCTCCAGACCGCCGGAACGATGAGCGAGTTGCGCCGTTGGGCTCATGCGACTGCTGGCCAGGCTCATGGCCAGGCTATGACCCTGGCCGGTGATGCTGTTTTCCTTGCGGGCACAAATCTGCTCGATCAGTTCCTGCAGTCGCTTGTCTTCGTCGAAACGTACTTCGTGAATAGTGCTGTGCAGTAATTCCGATATCTGGCGATGGTTGTTGCGTAGGCACTTCGAGGAGAATGAGATTAGCGCCTTACTGGTCTGCACATCATTGAGATCGCTGCGGATGGAGCTGGCGCAATTGATGCCGCCGCTGACTTCTGCCTGCCAGGCCTGAGTCTCGGCGTAGTCTCTATCCGCCACACCGAATTCTGTAAGACAGCTTGTGTAGAGAGGCAAGACATCCAGAAGTTCTTGTTCTAGCTGCGGTATCCCCATGATCACTTGCTGATAACACAGGCCATTGGTGCCCTGACCGTAAAAGCTCACGCGCTTGTCGTTAGCTAACACTGAGTCTATGCACGTAGGCTCGCTGATAGTCTTGGGAACATCCTCTAAGCCAACCTTGGGCAGTAAGCCCGGGTCGTCTGCTTCCATTTGTCTGGCGGCCAGGCTTTTTGCTTGTTCCACGATCGCCAGCTTCTCGTCATCCGCCAGGGATTTCTTAATCGCGGCAAGCTGGTCCAATTCAGCCTGCACCTTGCGCTGCGCGAGACCTGAGTCTGGATTGAGTGTGAGTCTAACTCTATGGGGATTATCCAAGAGCAGCTTCTGTATTAAATTCGGAATAAATCTATCGTCTTTTATTAGGCTTCTTAGCTCGGCAAGCACAGGGTCGATGTTGAGCAACTCAATCGGATCGCCTCTGTGCATGGCCGTAGAAAGGCCTGCTAGAATCAGTTGTAAACCGTAAGGGTAGCTGTCTCCGGAAATCTCGCGCTGGTGCAATTCAAGTTGGTGTAGTGCAGCTTCCACCTTAGGGTAGGGGATGCCGTTCTTTACTACGTCTTCCAGCGTTTTAAAAATGAGGGCCTCTACGGCTTCGCTCGATTCGCTGGCACATCCTTCCAGTCCTGCCATCAGGCTCATTTCTCTATTGGAATCTTCCAGTCCACACATCGGTGATGGAGAGCTGCCTAGATCGCTTGTTTCCAGCGCATTAAGCAAGGGACTGGCACTGTTGTCGAGAAGCACGCTTGATACAAGCTCTGCCCTGAAAAGCTCGCCCAGGTCGGTGCTGCGGCCCAACAGCCAGGCTAATACAACGTGACTCTGTGGTTTGTCGGATTCCTCGCTGGCATAGGACTCTTCTACTTGAATAGGGGACTGATAGCGCTGCTCGTCTTTTACTTCAATGTTTACATTGAGCTTCTCAAATCCTGCAAGAGCCAGATTCTCGAATGTTTCATGGTGCTCGAAAGCTGGAATGTCACCGAAAGTCATGAACACCGCATTGCTGGGGTGGTAGTGGGTCTTGTAGAAATCCAGTAATTGCTGGTAGCTAAGATCGGGTATGTTTTCGGGCTCACCGCCGCTATTGAAATGGTAGGTGGTAGTCGGGAAGACATACTTGCTTATCGTCTGCCACAAGACGCTGTTTGTGGAACTCATGGCACCTTTCATTTCGTTATAGACAACGCCTTTATATTGGAGTTCGCTGTCGGGATTTTCTGGCTCGGAAAATTCCAGGCGATGTCCTTCCTGAGCAAAATCCAACTCATGTAGGCGTGCGAAAAAGGCGGCATCCAGATAGACACTCAATAGATTGTTGAAGTCCTTCTTGTTTTTGCTAGCGAAAGGGTAGGCTGTCCAGTCACTGCTGGTGAATGCATTCATGAATGTATTCAATGAGCGCCGAATCATCATGAAGAAAGGATCTCTAACAGGAAATTTCTTACTGCCACACAAGGAGGTGTGTTCAAGAATATGAGCGACGCCAGTTGAATCCATTGGCACGGTTCTAAAGCCCACCAAAAATACATTTTCTGTATTGTCACTGCTCAGATGGAAATGCTTGGCACCAGTAACCTTATGGACATACTCCTCCATAATGATGTTTAAAGAGCTTATCTCTTCGCTTCTTTGCCACTCGAAAGCGGGATGTGTTTTTGTGGGGTGGATGGGACTGTTTTGCTCGGTCTTGAAACTGCTGACTGCTGTCATGCTAGGGTGCCTTCTTTAACTGTCTTGACTGGTTGTATTCAAATGCTTGCGTAGTTTGCTGCGACGCAGCAGCCGATCTTACGTGGGAGGTTTCTCCAAGCTGAACTTGCCTAGTTTACCTGAGCGAAAGTCGTTTAGTAATATTTCTGCCGTTTTGTTCAGGTCCGCTTTTCCGCCGCGCCCGATCGAGCATCTGAGTTTGGCGAGTTCTTCAAAAAAGTGTTCTGCTCCTTTGCCCGACATCACGTAGTCATATCTTGAGGCGAGACGCTGAGGGTATTCCAGCATAAGCAGCTCTGCTAGAAACCAAGCAATATCTGCTACCTCTATAGCTGTATTGCGGATGGTGCCGGTTACGGCGAGTCTGTAGGCGCTTTCCTGGTCTTCCAGCTTCGGCCAGAGCATGCCTGGTGTATCGATCAGATACCATCCCTCTTGTAATTTTACGCGCTGCTGCCCCTTGGTGACAGCTGGCTCATTTCCGGTTCGCGCAACCTTGCGTTCGGTCAGTTGGTTTAGGAGGGTGGATTTGCCGACGTTTGGAATCCCGTCTATGACTATCTGCCCCTGAATTAATAGTGTCTCATCTGTTTTTTTGATGAGTTTCTTGGCGATGTTGACGATGTCCGCGCGGCTGATCTGTGCATCTCGCCCATTGACGAGACAGGCACTGTTATCGAGTTTGGAGAAATAGGCGACCCAGGCGGCAGTGGTTTCACTATCGGCCAGATCGGCCTTGTTCAGGATTCGAATGCACGGGCGTTCGCCTCTAATTGATGCCAACAGGGGGTTGCGGCTAGATTCGGGGATTCTCGCATCTAGAACCTCAATCACCGCGTCTGTCTTGAGCATAATCTTAACCAGTTCTTTACTGGCTTTATGCATATGTCCGGGATACCAGGAAATGGCCATGTAGGAGCTCCGTGTGGGCGACAGTGTAAAAGAGATGATATGGCCTAGACCACTTCAATCTATCGACAGTATTTACGTTATACTGAGCCCGGTTGAAACTGATTATAGATATTAACTTGTGGAGTTAGAAAGTAATGCCGGTACAAGAGTCGATCGAAGCAAAGTTATCGAAAGCTTTATCTCCCTCAATGTTGACGGTAGAGAATGAAAGTCACATGCATGGCGGGCCGGCGACAGAGTCTCATTACAATATAACGGCGGTATCTGACGAATTTGCGGACTTGAGCTTAGTGCGAAGGCATCAGGCCGTGTATAAGCTATTAGAGCGGGAAATGGCGGAAGGGGTTCACGCATTGGCGCTGCATCTATACTCGGCCCAAGAGTGGCAGGCCAGACAGGAATCTTCCCCGGCTTCGCCGAACTGCAAAGGTGGTAGCAACTAGCTGTGAATTGGGAAAACCACATCAATACCCTGAGCGTATTTTAAGTGAGTTTTAACGAGGGGTCAGGGCTGCCTAGAATTGCAATAGCAGATATTGATTGAGATTTCAGTGGTCTGTGTCGAACAGTTCATGCTTACTCTCGATTTGCTAATTTCTCAGCCCGAATAATTGGGCTTTTAAGTGCATTATTTCGGTGAAATTCTTTTGTGATTCATATCACTTCAAGTATCTTACATAGAGACAATAATGTTAAAAATTTCGCCGTCGACCGTGAGATATATAAAGAATAGCGTTAAAAGAGGTAGGGAGTCTCAATGCCGACAGAAGGCGATATAGCAATGCGCAAGCGCAAGCTGGAACTCGCTGTTGCAGGCTTGTTCTCGTTTGCGCTTGTCGGGCTTACTGTTGCCGTAACGACGCTTGCCTCCAGCCATGATGCCCGCCCAGAAATCGTGGAGACTCTTGAGCCTATAGTTGTGTTTCCAGACTTCGCGTCGATCTCCGATATCGACCTCAAAAAACAACAGTTCTTCGACTTCCTGCAAGATTACGTGCGCTACGAGAATGGACTAATAAGCGAATTACGTCAGCAACTCCTTGCCTATGCGGAAATAGCTAACAGTGGCATTGCGCTAACCGAGCGCGAGCGAAATTGGGTTTTGGAATTGGCGATAAGCTATGGCGCAGATAGCCAGAGCCCGCCAAATCGGGCACTGACTAACGAATTGTTAAAGAGGGTTGATGTCATTCCTGCTTCCCTGGTTTTGGCTCAGGCTGCAAATGAGTCGGCATGGGGCACATCGCGCTTTGCTTTAGAGGCGAATAATATTTTTGGCCAATGGTGCTTCGAAGAAGGTTGCGGGATTATTCCAAGCAGAAGAATAGAAGGCGCCACCCATGAGGTGAAGAGCTTCGATACTATAGAGGCGGCTATCGAAGGGTATTTTCTGAATATCAATACTCACCATCTCTACGACGATTTCCGTGAAGAGAGAGCGAGGCTTAGGCGTCTGGGTCGAAATCTGGATCCGATATTGCTTGCCCAAGGCTTGGATCGCTACTCGCAGCGCGGTGAGAACTACATCGACGAAGTACAGACCTTAATTCAACAGAATAATCTGCGGCGCAGAGACCGGCGCTGGTTGGAAAACTAAGGCCCTGACCCAAACCCTTCTCATGTAGCGGTCCTGTCCTGTAAAAGAATCAATCCAGGTTTATCCACTGCACTGAATACCAATAGTAGCGACTCGAGTCTGGCTCGGGTGCGGTGCAGATATAGCGCCAGCGTCTGCCTGAGAAACTCTCTCGCGGTTTGAGCTCGACAATGCCTTGTTCCCTATCGATCCAATCCATAGTCAGTGGTTTGCTATTGGCGAAGCAGCCGATCTGGTTGAGATTATAGTCTCCCGCCTCGAACTTTAGTGTCACAGAGGGACTGCGGTTTGTCGTGACAGGAGATTCCGGTTGCAGTTGATTAGCGTGGAAGGGTAGCGTGGCGAATTTGGTACGTGCCGTGTCCAGATTGGCATAAATGCTGGCAAGTGGAAATCTGGGCAGAGCAAGAAAATCCGATTCGGGTCCTACTGCGCCGGAATTCTGTGCAAGTCCGACAAAGTTAAGCTCTTGTAGGATGGACTTGATTTCTGGATCGTACTCGCCATAAGGATAGGCTAGATAGCGATGGGATTGCCCGGTTTGCTGTTCTATGCGCTGCTCAGCCTGCTGGAGTTCGGCGCGCAACCTGCCGAGTCTCTCGCTATCGGATTCGCTTACCAGCGTCTCTAACATATAGGGGTGATCGACCATGTGGTTGGCAATAATCACGCCGGCATCGCTCATTTCCCTGATTTGGTCCCAGTTCATGTAGTTGCGCAGCCCGCTGTCGATCGGCCCCGTGCTCAGAAACAGGGTGAACGGATAGCCGTAGGACTGCAATAAGGGAAATGCCTCGCTATAGATAGAGCTATAGCCGTCGTCAAAGGTAATTACCACGGATTTCTCAGGAAGTGCCTGATTCGAGCGTAGGCTTTCAATCGCTCTGTCCAGGCCGACAACGGTGAAGCCGTTGTCTCGCAAATAGCTAAGATGTGCCTCGAAGTCTGCCGGAGAAATTGTCGTAGAGGGAGGGGTGTCTTCGGCTACATGGTGATATAGCAAGATAACGGCGCCCTGAGCCGCCAGCGCTGCCGTGCTCAGCATGAGCAGGCAAGCTGTCAGCAGGGTACAGCAGGCCGCCTTGAACCTTGTTCCTGCGTGTCTAAAATTCTCTAAGCATCTGAACATGGAATGATGATAACTCAAATGCCCTAGTATTTGCTGCAAAGTAGATGGCTTCTTATATATCTCCAGCGGGGCTATAATGGGCTGCTGTGCACCACCGCGCGGCTCATCCTAACTGGAGCTAAATATGATCTACTCAGGCAAGGCGCTTAGCGTCGATGTATTGCCTTCAGGCATAGCCAACCTCGTGTTTGACCTGGAAGGCTCATCAGTCAATAAATTTAACGAAGACACCCTGCGCGAATTGCGGCAGGCGGTGACGGCGCTGCAGACAGCAGACGTGCCTGGGCTCATCCTGTCTAGCGCGAAGTCGACGTTCATCGTGGGCGCCGATATCACAGAATTCACCTCGAAGTTTGTCGAAGGCGAGCAGGCCGTCTACAACTGGCTTGTCGAGGCTAATAAGATCTTCTCAGACCTGGAAGACTTGCCTTTTCCGACTGTAACTGCGATCAACGGTATTGCCTTGGGTGGCGGCTTCGAGGTGGCGATCGGCACTGACTATCGTGTCGCTTCAGAAAACGCAGTTGTGGGCTTTCCGGAGGTCAAGCTGGGTATCCTGCCAGGCTTTGGTGGCACGGTGCGAATGCCTCGATTGATAGGCGCTGATAATGCCAATCAATGGATTAGTAGCGGTTCTCATATAAAGGCTAAGCAGGCATTTGCTGAGGGTGCCCTGGATGCAATCGTTGCTGAAGAGTTGTTAATAGCGGCCGCTGAAAAGATTGTAGTGCAATGCAATGAGGGAAAGCTGGGCTATAAGAAGGCTCGAGCACAGAAAACAGCGCCGCTAACGCTGACTCCCATAGAATTAAATGTTGCCTTCGAAACGGCGAAGGGCATGGTTGCAGCGGCGGCTGGGCCGAATTATCCAGCGCCTGTTACTGCTGTCTCGGTCATGCAAGAGGCGGCGAGTATGGAGCGCGCCGCAGCTCTGGAGGTTGAGCACAAAGGCTTCGTTAAGTTGGCGGCTACGGAAGTTGCTGCAAACCTTGTGCAGATGTTCTTGAACGATCAATTTTTGGGCGGCCTGGCAAAGAAGCAGCAGGCGGCAGCAAGGCCAATATCCAAGGCAGCCGTTCTCGGTGCCGGGATCATGGGCGGGGGAATCGCCTATCAGTCCGCCTTGAAGGGTACGCCTATCATCATGAAGGACATCGCCCAGGAAGGTTTAGACCTGGGGATGGCGGAAGCCCGTAAGCAGCTGGAAAAACAAGTTGCGAAAGGGCGTATGGATGCCAATAAGATGTTTGGCATCCTCTCTAGTATAGAAACTACGCTCAGTTATGACGACATCGACAAGGCCGACATCGTTGTGGAGGCAGTTGTAGAGAATCCGAAGGTTAAGCAGGCTGTATTGGCGGAGCTGGAATCCCTATTTTCAGATGACACTATCATCGCCACCAATACCTCTACGATTTCAGTAGATGAATTGGCTACGGTCCTAAAGCGGCCAGAAAACTTCTGCGGCATGCATTTCTTTAACCCTGTTCCGGTCATGCCTCTGGTAGAAGTTATTCGAGGGGCAAGCAGTAGTGATGAAACGATAGCCACTACGGTTGCTTACGCCAAGAAGATGGGCAAGACGCCAATAGTAGTAAACAACTGTCCGGGTTTTCTGGTCAATCGCATATTGTTTCCTTACTTTGGTGCCTTCTCAAGACTTATCAGCGATGGCGCAAATTACAAGCAGATCGATAAGGCCATGGAGCGATTTGGTTGGCCCATGGGCCCTGCCTATCTGTTGGATGTGGTGGGCTTGGATACGGCGGTACATGCGCAGGCTGTAATGGCGGATGGTTTCGATCGAATGAAGCTGGATATTGATACTGTGATAGACAAATTATTCGAGCAGAAAAACTTGGGGCAGAAGTCGGGAAGCGGATTCTATCTCTATGAAGCGGATAAGCGAGGCAAGCCGAAGAAACTGCCTAATAAGGCGGCTGAAGAATTGGCTGCTTCCATGGCGGCATCGCAAAAAGAATTCGAAGATCAGGAGATTGTCGAGCGCATGATGGTTGCTATGTCCATGGAGACGATACGCTGTCTCGAGGAAGGCATAGTGAGCACGGCGATTGAGGCCGACATGGGTCTGGTGCTTGGCATTGGCTTTCCTCCATTCAGAGGTGGCGCGCTGCGCTATGTCGATAGTCTTGGTCTTAGCCAATTCTGTGATATCGCGGACAAATACGCCGACCTTGGAGAGCTCTATCACCCGACCGAGAAGCTGCGTGCTATGGCTGCATCGAACGAGACTTTCTATAAATAGTCGAAGCTATGAGTTAACAAGCTTATACGTAATTAAACCTATTAGCAGTACAACATCTTCGGGCATCAAAGATGCCTCATAAAAGTTGTTAGGAGAAAACATGAAGTTAAATGCCAGAGACGCCGTTATCGTAGATGGAGTACGAACTCCAATGGCGAGATCAAAAGGCGGTGCGTACAGAAATGTACGTGCGGAAGAATTGTCGGCCAGGCTGATAAACGCGTTATTCGAGAGAAACGATGGAGCGTTGCCAGCGGACGTTGAGGATGTGATTTGGGGTTGTGTCAATCAAACCCTGGAGCAGGGTTGGAACATTGCGAGGAACGCTGCGCTAATTTCAGTGCTGCCACATCCGACCTGCGCGCAAACGGTGAATCGACTGTGCGGTTCGTCGATGTCTGCCCTGCACACGGCCGCGATGGCGATACAGAGTAACAACGGTGATCAATTCATCGTAGGCGGCGTAGAGCACATGGGGCATGTGGGCATGGTTCATGGTGTAGATCCAAACCCCAAGGCATCGAAGCATTTCGCCAAGGCATCGTGGATGATGGGAGTTACGGCCGAAGTATTATCGAAGATGCATGGAATTAGCCGTGAACAACAGGATGCCTTTGCCGTTCGCTCTCACGCTCTGGCGGAGCAGGCGCGAATAGCCGGCGGTTTTTCGAATGAGATCGTGCCGATCGAGGGTCATGATGCCCAGGGAATGAAGATTCTGCTGGAGGATGATGAGACTATTCGTGCAGGCACTAACCTCGAGGGGCTGTCACAACTGCGTCCCGTTTTCGATCCGGTTAGTGGTACGGTGACTGCCGGTACGTCTTCTCAAATTTCCGATGGTGCGTCGGCGATGTTAATAATGAGTGCCGAAAAGGCGCAGTCTCTGAACCTTAAGATTCGAGCGCGAGTGAGGTCGATGGCCTATGCCGGTGTAGATCCTTCGATAATGGGTTACGGCCCGGTTCCGGCTTCGCTTAAAGCCCTGAAGAAGGCCGGACTGACTATTGACGATATAGATTGTGTGGAGCTAAACGAAGCATTTGCGGCGCAATCTCTGCCAGTAATTAAGGATCTCAAGCTAACCGAGGTCGTGGAGTCGAAAGTGAACTTGAAAGGAGGCGCAATTGCCTTGGGTCATCCGCTAGGCTGTTCGGGTACTCGAATCACGACGACTCTGTTAAACAACATGGAAGATCAGGATTCAACGCTGGGCCTGGCTACCATGTGCATAGGACTGGGGCAGGGTATTGCCACTGTCATTGAGAGAGTCTAGATAACATGTTTACTGAGGTGTCGAGCAAGCCAGTTTCAATAAGCGCTGGAGTGGGGAAGAACTCCCTGCTCAATCGTTCGCGCAAGAATCTGCGGCGCGATGTAGGTCGTGCGATCGGCGATTACAATATGATCGAAGATGGCGACCTGGTCATGGTGTGTCTTTCCGGAGGGAAAGACTCTTATGCGATGTTGGACATTCTTTTGAGTCTGCAGAAGCATGCGCCCATCAAATTTCGTCTTCATGCGGTAAATTTGGATCAGAAGCAGCCAGACTTTCCGGAGGAGGTATTGCCCGCCTATCTTGAAGCACTTGGCGTGGACTATACGATAATCGAGAAAGATACCTATTCCATCGTTACCGATAAGGTGGAAGAGGGGAAAACATACTGTGGCCTTTGCTCACGCCTGCGACGAGGTATTCTGTACAACCATGCGCAGTCTCTTGGTGCCGACAAGATAGCGCTTGGACACCACCGCGACGATATCGTTGAGACGCTGTTCTTGAACATGTTCTACGGTGGAAAGCTGAAAGCAATGCCGCCCAAACTGCTGAGTGATGATAAGCGAAATATCGTGATACGGCCACTCGCCTATTGCAAAGAGAAGGAGATCGCGCGCTATGCCGAGCTCAGCAACTTCCCTATTATTCCCTGCAACCTTTGTGGCACTCAGGACAATATGCAGAGGCAGGCCATCAAGGCAATGTTACAGCAATGGGATAGAAGCCATCCCGGGAGAGTCGAGACTATCTTTCGCAGCATAGGCAATGTGTCTCTGTCGCAGTTGGCGGATACGAATAATTTTCCCTTTAGCGAACTGCGTACGGCGGTACTCGATTCGCAAGAGCTAAATATCGTCGAATTGGTATAGGGTATCTTGTTGCTGATTCAACAGTCACTGCATGCAGGTATTCCGCAAGCCCTGGGCCGCAGACTCTAGACTATGAATATACCGTATCAAGAATTAGAGGCTGAAACCCTAAGAGCGATAATCGAAGAATTTATTAGTCGTGAGGGTACCGATTACGGGGCGCATGAATACTCTCTGGAGCAAAAAGTAAAGCAGGTGAGAAATCAATTGGAGCGGGGAGATATCGTTCTCAATTTTGATCCGGAGACTGAGAGCTGTGACCTGCAGGCAGTGAATTGAGCGCAGCCAACGAATCACTTTAGCGAGTCACTATAGAGAATTACACTAGATAGAGAGCCATGTCCGATATAGAACAACAGTCAGATAGTAATAAAATAGGTGCTGAGCAAGCCTTGGAGCTAGACGCCAGTGGGCTATATTGTCCAGAGCCGGTTATGCTTCTGCATAACAAGATCGCAGATATAGAGGCCGGGCAGCTATTACTCTTGATCGCAACTGACCCCTCTACTACTAGAGATGTCCCCAAGTTCTGCCATTTCCTGGGCCATGAGCTGCTAGAGTCTGGCGAGCAAGAGGACGGCTTTAGCTACTTGATTCGCAAGGTCGCTACCTAGTGCCGCCCCCTGGGATAGCTAAACTTTTGTCTATCTTGCCGCGAGAGTGATAGCTCATGCCTGCATTAGAAGAAAATACAAGTACCTACTATCTGGTCGACGGCTCGATCTACATCTTTCAGTCACATTTCTCACTCTATGTGGAGTGCTTCGATGTCGAAGGTAATGATCTGAGTGCCGTTTATGGCTTCACTCAGTTTCTGCTGCAGTTTCTGCGTCGTGTAAAACCCGAGCTGATAGCGGTTGCATTGGACGAGAGTCTCTTCAGCGGCTTCCGGCACGACCTCTGTCCCAACTATAAGTCGAATAGAGAGTTGCCCGATGAAAACCTTGCGATGCAACTAACCGCGTGTCGTGAAATATGTTCTATCTTTGGCATGGCGTCCTACGCGAGTGAGAAATATGAAGCCGATGATATAATCGGCACGCTGTCTACCAGGATGTCGGAGCTTACACCGGGTGATTCAGCGCTGTGTATAGTGACTCGAGATAAAGATCTTTCCCAGTTACTAAAGACCGAGCGCGACTATCTTTGGGATTACAGTGGCAATCGCAAGCGCTATAGGGCCGATATCGAAACCGAATTCGGCGTGCGCCCGGAACAGTTTGCAGACTATCTTGGGCTGGTTGGCGACGCGGTAGATTGTATTACGGGGGTGCCCGGAGTTGGCCCCGTGAAAGCGAAGGAGTTGCTTAGGAATTTTTCCAGCTTAGATGGTATCTACAAGAATTTGGATGCGGTGCCGCAGCTGGCGCTTCGCGGCGCCTCGGGGCTCGCAAAAAAACTCGAGCTATATCAGGCCGAGGCAAAGCTGAGCCGTGAGCTTGCGACAATTATCTGCAACGCGAATGACAGGCATGAGGGCTTTGCCAACGCTTTGCCTAGCTCCCTGGAGCTTGGTGATCTAGATTTTTCCTCTTTCGAACAATTTCTCGGCAAGTATCGATTCAATGATGATGATAGCAATCACCTGTTGTCCGTAGCCGATCGCTTCACTAACTCCTAGCTGGACTCCGATACCAGTCGAATGAAGATATTTGCTGACAAGAATATTCTAGCTGTTCAGGGTAGTTTTAGTCGCTACGGTGAATTGCATTTCTTCAATGGGCGCACAGTCAAACAATCGGACCTGCTGGAGGCCGATGTTCTTCTCGTGCGCTCGATTACGACAGTCAATGAGTCGCTGCTAGGCGGCACTAATGTAAGGTTTGTTGGTACTGCCACCAGTGGCATCGATCATGTTGATACTGCTTATCTGGATGCGGCGGGAATCTATTTTGCCGATGCAAAGGGCAGCAACGCGAATGCGGTCGTCGATTATTGTTTTGCAGCGCTAGCCTTCGCTGCATTGCATAAAGGCTTTGAATTATCTGGCAGCAAGGTAGGTATTGTCGGCGCGGGTGCCGTCGGCGGTTTATTCGCATCAAAGCTTGAGCGACTAGGAATTCAAGTGCGTTGCTGCGACCCCTTTCTCGAGCAGGCGTCAGGGGAGCATCGTCAGTTTTTCACTCTCGACGAGGCGTTGGATTGTGAGGTGGTTTCGCTGCATGTTCCCCTTAGCGATGGCGGAGCCTTTCCTACCAGACATTTACTTGCTGCTCGGGAGTTGGCGAGGTTGCGCAGTAATGCGCTACTAATTAACGCCTGCCGGGGGAATGTTGTGGATGAGCGGGCGCTGGAAGAAGTTCTTGCCCATCGAGATGATATCGTCACGATCTTCGATGTCTGGGCAGATGAGCCCAATATAGATTCCCGTCTGGCGGCTAGTGTGGATATAGCGACACCTCATATCGCCGGTTATAGTCAGGAGGCAAAGTCGAAGGCGACAGACATGCTTGCCACCGCATTCGAGCGCTATTCTAAGTTTGATGCTGGGGCAGCTGATGATGCAAAAGTGGTCGCATCTGTAGGGCTGGACTTTGAACCCGTGTGGAAATCGATGGCGCTGTGGGAAACTTTACTGGCAGTCTTTCCCTTGATAGAACTTAGTGAAGAATTTTTACAGGCACAATTGGCGGGGTCGGGAGCGCAGGCCTTCGACTCTATTCGGCAGAAATTGTTGAGCAGGCAGGAGTTTGAAAGCAGCCTATTGCATAGCAGCAATTACTCTGCTGAGCAGCAAGAGCGTCTCTTAGTTCTTGGTTTTAATTTTAAGTAATCCAAAGCATCGAAGCATAAGAATCACTCCAGTCGATACTGCTCCAAGACTCTGGCTATGCCGGCAACAGCAGGTATTAACTCATCGACTCGGGGTAAGAAAACCAATCGCAGGTGCTGCGTGTCTTCAATGTTGAAGGCGCTGCCCTGCACTAGAAGAATTTGTTCCTGCTCCAGGATATCCAGTATCAGGGCGACGTCGTCGTCTATCTTAAAGACTTCCGGGTCCAGCTTGGGAAACATATAGATCGCGCCGCGGGGTTTAACGCAACTTACCCCCGGAATCTGCATCAGTAGTTCCCAAGCCGTATCCCGTTGCTGCTTGAGTCGCCCGCCCGGCAATATCAGTTCGTTGATACTCTGATAGCCCCCTAGAGCGGTCTGCACTGCAAATTGCGCGGGCACGTTTGCACACAGGCGCATATTGGTGAGAATTTCCAAGCCTTCTATGTAGCTTTTGGCTTCACTTTTGGGTCCACTGAGTATCATCCAGCCCGACCTGAATCCTGCGAGTCTGTAGGACTTCGAGAGACCATTGAAGCTGACAATGAAAACGTCATCGCACAGCGAAGCGGCAGGAATATGTACGGCATCGTCATAGACGATCTTGCTATAGATCTCGTCAGCAAACAAAATTAGCTCATGTTTACGGCACAGATCTATCAATTGCAGCAGGATCTCCTTGCTGTAGACCGATCCGGTGGGGTTGTTAGGATTAATTATTACCAGAGCCCGAGTATTGCTATTGATTTTCGACTCGATGTCGGCGATGTCGGGGAACCAGTCAGCCTGCTCGTCACAGAGGTAGTGTACAGCCGTGCCGCCACTGAGGCTCACCGCCGCGGTCCATAGCGGGTAGTCGGGAGCCGGCACCAGCACTTCGTCGCCATCGTTCAATAGCGCCTGCATGGCCATGGTGATGAGTTCACTGACACCATTGCCGAGGTAGATGTCATCGATATCGGTGTTGGGAATATTGAGCCGCTGACATTCCTGCATGATCGCCTTGCGTGCGGAGAACAAGCCCTTGGAGTCGCTGTAACCGGTTGCAGTGGATAGGTTGTGTATCACATCGTGTAGGATTTCATCGGGCGCGTTGAAGCCGAAGGGGGCAGGATTGCCTATGTTGAGTTTCAATATCTGATGGCCTTCCTCTTCCAGGCGCTTGGCTTCCTCCATCACTGGTCCTCGGATGTCGTAGCAGACATTGCCTAATTTGTCAGATTGATACACTTTAGTCATGCTTCGTACTCTACTGCTATCTGAATTACTTGTCTCAGACTAATAATCGGCAGCTATTGCTTTAGAATAAACTGTTTACGTCAAACAGGCGTTTTTGAGAGAACGCGGATTCTACAGGATGGCAGAGCCTAGTCCAATTTCCAGTGTATTATTTGGCTCGATTAAGCGAGAGGAGTAGGGGCGTGAGTAAGACTCAAGAACAGTGGAAGCAGGAGCTCGATAGTGAAACCTATAAGATTACTCGTCAGGCGGGCACAGGAGCGGCATTTTCTGGCAAATATTGGGATCTAAAGGCAGCGGGCATACGCAACTGCGCCGCCTGTGGCGAAGCGCTGTTCATGTCTGGAACCAAATATGATTCGGGCTCTGGCTGGCCCAGCTTCTCCGCCCCGGCAGGGGATGGTGTTGTTGGTGAGAACCCTGATCAGCCCTATGGGATGATTCGCTCTGAAGTCGTGTGTAAAAAGTGTGACTCTCATCTGGGCCATGTGTTTCCTGACGGCCCTCCTGAGACAGGGCTGCGCGATTGCATTAATTCTGCCTCGCTGCAATTCGATGGGGGCGAAGCCAAAAATGAAGAGGGCTCTTAGAGCCCGCGATCTTTAGTTAGAATCATCATCTAGTAGAGCGACAACATAAAAAAGGGAAACTGCTAGCCTCCCTTTTTTATCTGTTCAACTTTTCTTTGCCTAATGCTCTATGGTGTTGAACTCACTAGCACGGTCATAATGTTTCAAGCATGGCTTCTATACTCTTAGATAAGTTAACTGCTGATATCTCTTTTTATTAGAACCGGTAACGTAGCCCCGCTTGGTACTTAAATCGAGTGTAGTCGAATAACGGTATATTACTTCTATTATCGGTAAACCCGGCCTCGCCAGTTATCATTAAATTTCTTGCTACCTGTTAAAACCAGCCAAGGGTTAGAGACTTGGTTTCGCCACTATGCTTTGTGTTAAAGAAAACGGGGTGTGTGCTATCGTGCTCAACGTCCTGCAACGAGGTGCTCAGGTAGGGCGTGTGTTGTGCATTAATTCTGTAGAGTAAACTGTAGGCTAGCCCGGTAAATGTTCGTCCATTGTGATCGCCTCCGGAAGCTGCCGCAGGGCTTTCATCCGCTGTATAGACGTTTAATGAATGAGTTAGTGGGCCCGCAATCTTGGTAAGTCCTGCTGTAAACAAAATTTGATCGACATCGCGCAGGTCATTCAATTCGCCACCATTACTTGTGTCGTAGCGTGCCTTGGTGTAGAAGCCGGATAGTGATTGGTACCAGCCATTCACGCCCTCACGCTGCCACGAAGAATCTACTGCTAGAGTTTTTGAAAGCCGTTCTGATCCAAATTCACCTTGCCCGTGGATATGCCGTGTTTGAACCGGTGGACGTCGTGTCCCCAGTAATAGGCAGCTCACCGTGCGAGTTGTCGATATCGAACTGGTCTGTGTTGAAGTTATTCAGGTGCCCCAAGTTCAGATTGATATTGAGAGAGCGGTCTCGGGTAAATGGGTATTTGTAGGTCTTCAGCATTGTAATGCTTGAAAAATTATCGTCAGTCTTTTGTTCCGCAGGGTCCAGTTCAATCTGGCCGATCAAAGGCGTGTCGATCAGGCCGTTCGACGTGGCGCTGTTGGCATTGCTGTACTACCCGATGACGGAAGAAATTGTCCAGTTGAACGTTGGTGTCTGCGCATTCTGACGCGCTTCGATCCGCTGGAGGAAGTCTTGAATATTTTGCTGAACATTCGGTGGAGGGTTGCTAGCCAAAACTGCATTGAATAAATTTTCCGATGCGGTCAGGTTATTATTGACGAAATAGGCTCGGGCTAGCTCCAGTCGCGCGAGGGCTCTTAGGCTTGCATCGGTTGCAATTGCATCGACTCGTTCAAGCGCAAAGACGGATTCATTTGCATTGCCAGATTCCCGTGCGGCGAGGCCGAATGCGTAGTCGAAATCGGGGTCGCCTTCCCATTCGTCTAAATTCTCTTGTCCGAGTGCAAAGGCTTGTTGATATTGCTCTTGCGTGATCAGGGTGTCCATTTCAGAAACAGGCGATTCACCTTCTGCCGCGAGGATAGGTGTTGAAGCTAGTAGCAGAGAAACCTGGAACGCGATGGGAGTGGCGAGCAACTGCTGCTTATTCATTTTATTACCCTTTTTGTGATAACGGTTATCTGAAATCTTAGTGACGTAGTCTAGGCCCTATAGCAAATAGATGCATTCGGCATAGTATTAAAAAGCCGGTATAAGTCTTGCCTATGTTTATGGCGGGAGATAACCGCCACTATAGGCCAGACACCCGGTCAAATATACTGATTCAATTCAAATCACTTGCATGACCGCCTATCCCTGAAATTCAAAAATTCCAAGTATCGCTTTGATTAGTAAATGAATAGAATTTGCTATGCTCCTAAAGCCTATAATTGTGACGTTTCATGATGTCGTTTAAACCAACTCAAATCCCCGTAATTCAATTGGCAGGGTATCTGCTAATTACAGGCATAAGCCTACCTGGCTCTGCTTTCTCGCAAGACTATAGCGATATAAAACAAAGGCTTAGCGTTTCATCTTACTTTAGTAGCGGAGATTACGGCGAAAGCTTGAAAACAGATATTCTGTATTTCCCCGTAAGCTACTCCGTCAATAAGGGTAAGTGGGCAGCAGAATTAACTGTACCTCACCTGCGAGTAGATGGCGTAGGTAGCGTGTTAGTTAACGTCGGTGGTGTAAATCGGGCCGTTGCCGGCACTGCGCGGGAGCAGAATAGCGGCATTGGAGATTCTACACTAGCAGTTACCTACCAGATGGATCCGATCTCAGAAAGCAGCCCTTTTATAGACCTTCGTCTGGATATAAAAATTCCGACGGCCGATCAGAATAGGGGCCTAGGCACAGGTGAGATGGACTATAGTACCCAGGTAGATATTTCACAAAATTATGGAAATTCGGTGCTATTTGGCACATTTGGTTACACTTTTCGTGGAAAAACAGATTTATATGCCGGCTTGGAAGACTCAGCCTATTTGCAGCTGGGGGTTGCGAGGCCGCTAAACCCGAAGTGGAATATCGGTGCCTTCTACGATTTTAGGGAGCCTGCATCCATGTTTTCGACCGAGGTCCATGAATTGGTTCCTTATTTTAGTTGGCAGATATCCGAAAGCTGGAGCTTCACAGGGCTAACTGCATTCGGCTTCACCGAGGCAAGTGCGGATACGGCGGTGTTGGGTCAAATAAGTTACAGCTGGTAACGCGCGTCAATTTTAAGCAAATGCGTCGATGGATTAGGGTCTAAGCGCCTGAATTCTCGGGGGAAGTATCAGGGAGCGCTGCGCTTCCAGTGCTCTAGAGGGGCGGGGGATCCGGGGTCTTTGTATGTGGCTAGGCCGGCCGACGATACGTTCCGCCTCAGCGCCCGTGACGGTGATCTCGCGAATCTCTCTGGAGGAGTTCGACTCGGTGCTTGCCTGACTGGTATCGGCCTCAAGATCTTCGAGCACAAAACTATCTAGTGGGTATTCGACTAGAGCCAGTGGCAGGCCTGGCGGAACAACGGCTGCGAAATCCTCATCATTTTGCTGCGCAACACTGGGCTGTAAGTTATGCCAGTTGGCATCACCAACGACTCTATTTCGCCTCTGGCTGAGCTGAATTGGTCGAGATTGGTCGAGCTCGGTATGCCACTCAGACAATTTAGCTAAACGCGAGTCGATAGACTCGCTGATTTCCTCGGGCTCTAGTTGTGCCTCGGCAATGAACAGAGGGGCGGGTGATTTAGCAGAAGCACCTTCGCTGGCAGAGTCGCTATCTATGAAAGTTGCTAGGTAACCCCATCGGGTGTCGATTAAGTCTGCTTGGGAAGTGCTGGAGGTTGTAGTATTGGCTACCGGAATAGCCTCGACCTGCTTTGAGGTCAGCCCAGAATAATTGCTGACAAGCAACCAGCCGAGAACGGCAAATGTTGCCGTATAACTTATCGACTCGGCGGTCTTGGCTGGGCACGCTTCGAGGGCAACTGGTTCTTTGAATAGTGGCATAGTTAGTTTCTGTATCGACCGACTATCGACAGGGTTAAGCGCTAAGTAATTCTAAACTGCTTCGCTCTGCTAATCTACAGCATTAGTGTCCATTATTGGGAGCGGAGCAACAGCGATAGCCGTCACATAACAATAAGGCAAGGCGGTTTAGAGTTAAATCGATTTTGCCTTAGCTGTGCTCGTGCAGATCGTGGTCACACGGATGGTTACTGGTGCCAATTGCTGGATTTGTCGATGAATAATCCTTGCTTTCGATGCATTTAAATGCATTCGCATCGATGAAGATCTGCACCAGATCATTGTCTAAATATCCTCGTTTCGATTCTATCCGCAAAATATCTAGTGCTTTCTCTAATCCCATTGCGGGTTTGTAGGGTCTGTCTGACGCAGTCAGTGCGTCAAAGATGTCACAGACTGTCATGATCTTCGAAAGTAGAGGTATTTGCTCGGCAGTCATACCATAAGGATAGCCACTGCCATCTAGCTTCTCATGGTGTGCGCCGGCAATGGTAGGAAGATTTTGAAATACCTTGGTCCATGGTATGTGGTTCAGAAAGCTTTGTGTATGCACAACATGGGAGTCGATCTCTTTTCGTTCGCCAAGAGAGAGGCTGCCTCGTTTTATTGACAGCAGGTCGAATTCGTCTTCGGTGATAATTTTAATGTCGTCATCCAAAGTATCGAAATTATAATTGCTGATTTTGTCGAGCATCTCCTTGTTGTCTTCCTTAAAAAACGCTCGGTTCGTTGGCACTGACGATTGTCGCGTAGAATTCGTTTAGAAGGACTATGTCAGTCTCGAGCTGTGCATTAATTATGTGTAACTCGGACTCTATAGCATTTCCAGAGCGGTACATTTCCAGTTGCCTGCCAAGGGCGAGAGTACGTAATTTTTTTGGGCCGACTATATTGGGTATAGAATGTTTTCAAGGCTTCCAGTGGTTAGCTTCTTCTCTTCAACCCGCACGGACTCGCGCACGCCAACCTTGCCGAAATCGTGGAGCAGAGCAGCATATCTCAGCTCCCTGACTTCTTTATCGGTGAAGCGTATGTTGCGCATTCGTGTGAGGTTGGATGAGGAATCGGATGACGCCAGATCCACACAATAAGTCTGCGACGCGGAACGAGTGACCGCTTGTAGTTGGGTCTCGTTGTTCAATCGCCGATACCGAGGCATTTACAAAGCCTTCAAATAGGGCCTTTATATTTTTCTGTAGGATAGTGTTTTCAATTGCGATTCCGGCCTGACCTGCGAGGCCTGAAGCAACACATTGATATCACTGTCGAAGGGTAGAGTGTAAGCTTGAGCAGAATTCTTGCCGGTAACTTTTAAGGAGCGCGCTTTTTTTCGATTAATAAATTGGAGTACACCGATGACTTCCTGCTGTTTGTTAGCTAAGGGTATGGCGAGCATTGATTTGGTTCTATAGCCGGTTTTTTGGTTAAAGGATCGATTGAATTCGTAGGGTGCATCTCTCAAAAGCTGATAGGCGTCGGGAATGTTGAGTTCTGTATCTGAATGCGCACATAGCCCGCAATCGAGGATTCATCTAAAGGAAATCGCAGCTCTTCAAACGGGAACTCAATGGAATCATTTCGCGTAAGCTTGAAAGCAGGTCGCGTTCATGGTCGTTGATTTCGTTTATTAAAAACAGAGACGCCGCATCACAGCAGGCGATATTCTGTCCCTCTTCTAGAATTTTTCTCAGTAGTGTCATCAAGTCGTCTTCGGAAGACAGCGAGATGCTGATGTCGGCAAGTTTGTTCAGGTAGCGAAAACTTGTATCACGCCTTTTTTCGCGCTCTGTCTTCTCGCTTTTCAATACCCATTGGTAACAGGCCATCTCCAATAATTTGCAAGTCTGGCGATAGGGTAAATTGTTCGAAAGAATCAGGTCGGCATTCAAATCCATGGATTCGATGCACAGGATGATGGCGCTGGGAATTGTTCTACCCACTGCGCATGATCTATCTCGCGAGTGAGGTGGTGATCTAGCAGAATTAATGCAAGGTTATATCGTTGCGCAGCGGTTATTGAAACAATTTCGGTGGAAATGATTAATTTAGATTTAAAACCAGCCCAAACGTTGCTTTTGGAATAGCCGGGACCGTAACCGATAGATATGGTTTGCTGCGTATTACTGAATGAATTCATTGGAGTTGTTGTCATGCAAACAAGCTAGACGCAGTGTGACGCCGGGCGCGTGCATATGCGATAGCTTTGGAAGGGGAATGAAAGGTCGACGCTTCAGAGTCGACTAACTCAGCTGATCTTTTAACTGCTCCATGAACCGATCGAGATTGCTCTGTGCTTCACTGCGATAACGGAAAGGGCCTATTTCATCTCCTTCGCGGACTCGGAAATACCATAAATCCTGCTCGCTATATATTCTTTCGCTACGAGCGGGTGTGGGATCTTGGGAGCCGTCTTGGCGTCGATTATCAGACATTGTTGAGGGCGTTCTCTTCTAATTAATTAGTCTGAGTATACTCATCCCATGGCACAGATGAAAAGAGTAAATTAATTTGGTCTCCGCTAGCTCAAGGTCGCAGCTGACCCGAAAGTCAGCCCCGCACTCAATGTCGGCAAGCAACCTCAAGCTAGCGAGTAAGATAAGACTAATCGCTGTTTTCTGGCAGTTAAAGGGCGCAAATTTTGTGCCATTTGCACCCTACGCAAGGTCTGGCTCCATTAAGCTACTATCGCAATAAGCACATATATATCAATTAGATGGGGCTGGTTTTGAAAAACCGTGAGGGCTAATTTTTTGAAGAGAAACAATAAGATAGGGACCTCATCTAAGGAGCGAAAAAAACTGTAAAGCGGCAGAAAATTCCAACTGAACAAGAATGGTACAGCGCTCAGGGCTGTTTTTTACCAATAAGCAGGGCGGCTGCCTCTAAATCTTCAAGGCTATTAATATTGAAGAATGCGCCGGGAGAGTCTCCTTCAATATCTACGGCAGTGGCCGCAATAGCGCCGAATAGCAATTTAGGTCCGTAGACACCTTTTGTTAGCGCGGCCTCAACCGTATCGACCGCGGTCAGGTCCCAAAGCGAAAACAGAGGCTGAATCTGTCCCCGGTGCTCGATATAGGTAGCAGTAGCAGATTCCATGCGCATCGTTCGTGCCAAAGCTTGCACTACATGGCCGGGAAACTCAGGTACATCAGCGGCAAAACATGCCAGGTATTGTATATCTCGATGCTGTTCGGATTCCAGAAACCAGCGCATCGCGCTGAAAATGCCCAACAAAGGGCCGGCATAGTTCTTCACATGATCGCCGACGATGGGCAAGCCAAACCTCTGATAATGCTGCGCATTATGATTAACACTAAGCACTAGACTAGCTACCTGAGGCTTCGCCTTGTCGATTACATGGGCGAGTAGGGCTTCTCCATGGAGAGGCTGGAGTGCCTTGTCTCGAAAACCCATGCGGGAAGCTTTGCCCCCGGCTAAAATCACTCCACCAATTTGCAAGGTATCGATCATAATCCCTGTCACTATCCGTTAAAGATTAGCAATATTGCTCTCAGTTCATCCAATTACAAAGTGCGGTGTTGATATTAAGTACTTAGGGCCCATATTCTCTCATTGAATCTAAGATATCGATGTGGGAAAATCGCGCACTTTGCGGGCCCTGCGGTAGCCCGTTGGCTTCTTGAAAAGCCTTAAAATCAATAGCTTGTGCAAACAGGTTATCCAGCTATCGCTAGCCACTATCCAGATTAATTCAGTACCATATCTCGATACTGTCAGATGTTAACAATTCCGAGTATTTTTGCTTGGAAATGAAGAGGTTTATACATGCAGGTTTCCGTTGAAACTACCCAGGGTTTGGAAAGAAAAATGACCATCGCTGTTCCCAGTCACAAAGTCGATAGCGCAGTAAATAGCCGTCTGCAGGAGGCTGCACGCAATGTGCAGCTCAATGGCTTTCGCAAGGGGAAAATTCCCTTCAAGGTGATTAAAAGCAAATTCGGCGCGGGTGTGCGACAGGAAGTAGTTGGCGAGTTAATGAGCCAGTCATTCTACGAAGCCATCGATCAAGAAAGCCTGAAACCAGCGGGTCAACCAAGCATTGATCCGAAGAACCTAAATGAAGGTGAGGACTTGGAGTTTGTTGCGACGTTCCAGGTTTATCCAGAGATTGCGCTTCCCGATTTCTCCAAGATTGAGCTAGAGCGCCTTGGTGCAGAGATTTCTGAGTCGGATATCGATGAGATGATCGAGACACTGCGCAAGCAGCGGCAGACTTGGGACGTAGCCGAGCGGGCAGCAGCCAGCGAAGACATGGTGAATATCGACTATGCGGGTAAGCTCGATGGCGAAGAATTCGAAGGCGGCAGTGCGCAGGGAACCAATTTGGTTCTGGGTTCTGAGCGCATGATTCCGGGATTTGAGGCGGGCATTGAAGGCAAGTCGGCGGGCGATGTATTTACTCTGGATTTAAGCTTTCCCGAGGAGTACCACAATAAGGAACTAGCGGGGAAAGAAGTGGCCTTCGAGATCACCCTACACTCTGTTAGCGAGCAGGTAATGCCTGAAGTCGATGAAGAGTTCTATAAGAGTTTTGGTGTCGAAGAGGGTGGTAATGATGCCTTCCGCGAAGAAGTAACGAATAATATGCGCCGCGAATTAAAGACGGCGAGTCGCAATAAGATCAAAACCAAGATTATGGATGCCTTGGTAGACGCTGTAGAGACTGATATTCCCGATGCCTTGGTAGCGGGAGAGATCCATCAACTAAGACAGCAGGCTTTGCAACAGTTTGGTGGCGGGCAAAATATCGACGCAAACATGCTCCCCGATGACTTGTTTAAGGAGCAGGCAGCGAGACGGGTATTACTAGGCCTGGTATTGGGTGAAGTGATACAGCAGCAGGAGCTGAAGGCAGATCCGGCAAAGGTGCGTGAAGCAATTGAGGAGCTGGCCTCCACCTATGAGTCGCCTGACGATGTCATTAACTGGTATTACGGTAATCAAGAGCAGCTGGGGACCATTGAGTCGAATGTTCTTGAAGATCAGGTATTCGACTATATTATCGATCAGTCGGCAGTAACGGATAGGCTGGTAGATTACCAAGAGGTGATTAAGCCAGAGCCTAAGGCAGAGGCCGAGGCTGATTCAGAAGCGTAAGCGATTGTTTTTTATTAGTATTTCATTAGTACTTACAGGGCAGGGATATATGTCAGACATTATTGAATCTTCAGCAGCACTCGTACCCATGGTCGTCGAGCAAACGGCCCGTGGCGAGCGCTCCTATGACATCTACTCCAGGCTCTTAAAGGATAGAGTAATCTTCATGACCGGCCAGGTCGAAGATCATATGGCAAATCTTGTCGTTGCGCAGATGCTGTTTCTCGAGTCGGAGAATCCAGACAAGGACATTCATCTCTATATCAACTCACCGGGAGGCTCGGTAACAGCTGGCTTATCAATTTACGATACGATGCAGTTCATCAAGCCAGATGTGAGCACTATGTGCATCGGGCAGGCGGCGAGTATGGGTGCGATGTTGTTAGCAGGCGGAGCCAAGGGCAAGCGTTTGGCGTTACCCCATTCTCGTATGATGATCCACCAGCCTAGCGGCGGCGCTCAAGGCCAGGCCTCAGATATTGAAATACAAGCTATGGAAATCATTAAGTTACGTAAAACTCTTAATGTTTTACTTGCCATACATACCGGCCAAACTGTCGAAACAATCGCCAAAGACACGGAGCGCGACAATTTCATGAGCGCCGAAGAGGCTCAGGAATATGGCTTGGTGGATAAAGTAATTCAGCGAAGAGTAGATAATAAGGGAATGGAGAGTGTAAGCATCGACTAAGAAGTAGCGATGCGGGCTTGCAATTCCAGCAGGATGTCGCCATTTTACCGTGAACGAATCGGGAAACTAAAAGTTTACGTAGTAATGGTCGCGCTAAATCATTTTTTAGCACCGTGGACTGATGGATAATGAGTTCATGTCAACTCTGTAGAGGCCTAGAATCAGGGGCTCTAAGAAGGTTTAGGTAGCACTTAGATGTCAGACGATAATTTCAATAAGGGCGACGACAACGGCAAACTGCTGTACTGCTCGTTCTGCGGTAAGAGTCAACATGAAGTTCGCAAGCTAATTGCGGGCCCCTCTGTGTTCGTGTGTGACGAATGCGTTGACCTATGTAATGACATCATCCGTGAAGAGATTCAGGAAAAAGATACGGAAACTACTACGCGTAAGCTTCCTATTCCTGAAGAGATCAAAAACACGCTGGACGAATATGTAATCGGCCAGGAAAGCGCCAAGAAAGTCCTCGCTGTCGCTGTTTATAACCACTACAAGCGGCTCAACTACGCCAAGGCTAATGGTGAGGTTGAGTTAAGCAAGAGTAATATCTTGATGGTGGGACCTACTGGAACGGGCAAGACGCTGTTGGCGGAAACGCTGGCGCGGTTGCTTGATGTGCCCTTTACCATTGCCGATGCGACGACACTCACTGAAGCTGGCTATGTAGGCGAGGATGTCGAGAATATTATTCAGAAACTGCTGCAGAAATGCGACTACGATGTAGAAAAGGCCCAGATAGGTATCGTCTATATCGATGAGATCGATAAGATTTCCCGCAAGTCAGATAACCCCTCGATCACACGAGATGTATCGGGTGAGGGTGTGCAACAGGCGTTATTGAAGTTAATTGAAGGTACTGTTGCTTCCGTGCCTCCTCAGGGCGGCCGCAAGCATCCACAACAGGAATTTCTGCAGGTCGACACGGCAAATATTTTGTTTATTTGTGGCGGGGCCTTCGCAGGCTTGGATCGGATTATTCGGGATCGCTCAGACCAGAGTGGTATCGGCTTTGCCGCCGAAGTGAGGTCTAAGGAAGAGGAAAACAAGGTAGGTGAAACGCTGCGCGGAGTAGAGCCTGAAGACTTGGTAAAATTCGGTTTGATCCCGGAATTTGTTGGCCGCTTGCCTATGATCGCTACCCTCGATGAGCTGGACCTCGAGGCCTTGATGCGTATTATCCGTGAGCCGAAGAACTCGCTTACGAAACAGTACGCACAGCTGTTCGAGATGGAAGGCGTAGAGATTCAATTCCGCGACGATGCGTTACGCGCGATTGCGAGAAAGGCGCGTGAGCGTAAGACAGGTGCTCGTGGGCTGCGCTCTATAATGGAGACAGTGCTTTTAGACTCCATGTACAAGATTCCTTCATTGGATAAAGTCAGCAAAGTTATAATCGACGCCGCCGTGATCAAGGGCGAGTCTGAGCCCCTGTTGATGTATGAGAATGTAGAGCAGCAGAGCAAATCTGTTGCTGATGATTAGCCCAGATAAAGTTCTATCTAAGCCTTGATATTTGAGGCTTAGGCTCCATCTTTGCTAGTAGGCTTGAGTAGTCATTCAACCCATCTTTAGTGCGCAGCAATCAGGCGTGTCCACAAATTCATAGAGTAGTATATGAGTATATCTTCGGACGGTTCCAGCAAGACACTTTTCCCTTTATTACCCCTGCGTGACGTAGTGGTATATCCCCAGATCGTACAGCCGCTATTCGTGGGCAGACCTAAGTCTATCAAGGCGCTAGAAGTAGCTATGGCCAGTAATAAGCAGGTCTTGCTCGTAGCGCAGAAGAACGCCTCCGATGATGAGCCGGCCGCCGATGACTTGTATCAGATAGGGACGGTAGCAACTATTCTGCAGTTAATTCGCCTGCCAGACGGGACGGTTAAAGTACTTGTCGAGGGCCTGGAGAGGGCGCAGCTGCGCAATGTGAGCTTCGTTGAAGATCACTTCCGTGCCGAGACTCTGTCTTTGCAGACCGAAGCTATAGCTGAGAAAGAGGCAGAATTGCTGATTCGTTCTCTGTTATCTCAATTCGAGCAATACGTGCAGCTAAGCAAGAAGATTCCACCCGAGGTGGTGACTTCGATCTCCAGCATCGATGAGCCGGGACGTTTGGTTGACACTATAGCCAATCATATGACCCTGCAGTTGCAGGAAAAGCAGAATCTACTTGAGTTGGTTAGCCTGCAGGCCAGAATCGAACACCTGATGGCGTTGATAGAGTCAGAGATTGACCTGTTTCAGGTAGAGAAACGTATTCGTGGTCGCGTCAAGAAGCAGATGGAGAAGAGCCAGCGCGAGTATTATCTGAATGAGCAAATGAAAGCCATCCAGAAGGAAATGGGTGAGATGGATGACGTTCCTAACGAGGCGGAGGAACTGAAGACTCGCATCGACGATGCCGGTATGCCTAAAGAGGCTAAAGAGAAGGCCTTGTCAGAATTGAATAAATTGAAGCAGATGTCGCCGATGTCATCGGAAGCCTCCGTGGTCCGCACCTACCTGGATTGGATGGTAAACATACCGTGGAAGAAGCGTTCGAAATTACGCTTGGACTTGGTGAATGCGGAGAAGATCTTAGAGGCCGACCACTATGGCCTCAAGGAAGTTAAGGAGCGAATCCTCGAGTATTTAGCAGTACAGAAGCGAGTAAAGAAATTGAAGGGCCCAATACTGTGTCTGGTTGGACCACCGGGTGTGGGCAAGACCTCTCTGGGTGAATCCATTGCGCGAGCGACGGGTCGTAAGTTTGTGCGCATGGCGCTAGGTGGTGTTCGTGATGAGGCTGAGATAAGAGGCCACAGAAGGACCTATATAGGGTCCTTGCCGGGCAAGCTAATACAGAAACTTTCCAAAGTTGCTGTCAAGAACCCGCTATTCTTGTTAGACGAAATCGACAAGATGGGCATGGATAATCGAGGCGATCCGGCTTCGGCATTGCTCGAGGTTTTAGATCCAGAACAAAACAACAGTTTTAACGATCACTACCTGGAGGTTGATTATGATCTTTCAGAGGTTATGTTCGTCTGTACTTCCAACAGCATGAACATACCCGAACCACTTCTAGATCGAATGGAGGTGATTCGTATTCCAGGCTACACCGAGGAAGAGAAGGTCAGCATCGCCGAGCGTTATCTGATACCCAAACAGAAGAAGAATAACGGTGTGAAAGACAAGGAATTAACCTTTAACACAGAGCCGATCAGTGATCTGGTTCGCTTCTATACGCGTGAGGCAGGTGTTCGTGGGCTGGAGCGGGAGATTGCTAAAATATGCCGTAAAGTGGTTAAAGACAATTCTCTAAAGAAAGATCCAGACAATATCGATCTGAACTCCGAACTACTGGAGAATTTTTCCGGTGTTCGCAAGTATGACTATGGGAAGGCCGAGGAAGAGAATCTGATTGGGCAAGTCAACGGGTTGGCCTGGACATCTGTGGGTGGTGAGCTACTGACCATCGAAGCAAGTGCCGTTGAGGGCAAGGGTAGGACTATCAAGACAGGCTCTCTGGGCGACGTAATGCAAGAGTCAATACAGGCAGCATTCACTGTTGTCAGGAGCCGTGCTGCATCGTTGGGTTTGTCCTCTAATTTTCATGAAAAGCATGACGTCCATATTCACGTGCCTGAGGGGGCTACCCCTAAAGACGGCCCTAGCGCCGGTGTAGGCATGTGTACGGCGCTGGTGTCTGCCTTGGCATGTATACCGGTGCGTGCGGATGTGGCGATGACGGGCGAGATTACATTGCGAGGGCAGGTCTTAAGAATCGGCGGATTGAAGGAAAAACTGCTGGCTGCACACCGAGGAAATATTAAGACTGTGATCATTCCGGCCGACAACGAAAGAGACTTGAAAGAAATACCGGACAATATTAAGGCGGATTTGGATATCATTCCTGTGCGATGGATTGACCAGGTTTTAGAACATGCTTTGCAGTATCAACCGACTCCTTTGAGCGATGACAAAAATCCAGTATCAGACAAAGATGCAAAGCAAGAAGATATTGATAAAAGTAGTGACGAAAAGCATATAAATACGCACTGATGCCGCCTGTTTTCTGTTGACATCGCTTTCAAGCAATTGGTATAAAGGTCAGGCATACGGCAGGTTTACGTCATATTTTCGGGAAAATATTTAGATTAAACCAAAGCTTAGAATTTGTGTAATTTGTGCGTAAACGATGTCAGAAATACACCAGCATTTTTTAGGCCTTCATTAGATTAAGAAAATCACTTAAATAAAGAAAAAGGGGATAACGTGAATAAATCAGAATTAATAGATGCTGTTGCCGCGAGCGCGGACCTACCTAAAGCTGCTGCCGGTCGTGCCATAGATGCTATGATTGATGCAATTACAGACTCTTTGAAGAAAGAAGATCCTGTTGTGCTGGTTGGTTTTGGAACTTTTGCTACTAAGAATCGAGCGGCTAGAACTGGTCGTAATCCTCAAACAGGCGCCCCAATTCAAATAAAAGCGGCTCGCGTACCCAGCTTTAAAGCGGGTAAGGCACTCAAGGATTCTGTTAACTCTTAATCGAGTTGATTGGACTGCAAGTTCAATAACATACCTGAAATTTCAGGTTGATAAGACTCGCTGCTGTGTAATTTGTAGTTTCGAATCATATTGAACGGACTTCTCGTCTCTGCGGTTTCCGATATAGTAGGGCGCATCTATGATGCGCCTTTTTCGTTTACGACTGACACCACTTTTACCCTGTGGGTAACAAGCAAAACTGCGATTTAGCGGTAATTAGGAACAACTATGCTGCAAGATATACGTGACAACTCTCAGGGCGTGGTAGCGAAAGTCATCATTGGATTTATCGTGGCCATTTTTGCTCTTTTCGGAGTAGATTCAATCATGAGTGGTTTCACGACATCACCGCCTGTTGCCGAAATCAACGGAGAGGAAATTACCGAAGCGCAATTGCAACTAAGCACGCAAAATCTGTTGAATTCTATTGGTGGCAGCGCCGATTCTCTGGATCAGAGTTTGCTAGAGCAAATCGCTTTGTCGCAGATATTGGAAGAGGTATTGTTGCGTCAGTCTGCTCAGAATTCTGCGATGACAATATCGAACAACCGGATAGATAGATCGATTATCGAGAATCCCCAGTTTCAAATTAACGGAGCTTTCGATTCCGATTTTGCGATACGAACAATGGCCAGTCAGGGATTTAACGTGCCCTTGTATCGGGAAACCCTGCAGCAGCAGATGCTGCTCTCGCAGCTGGCTAACGCCTATAGCAGCTCGGCATTTGTTACCGACGGAGAGCTGGAACGAATTGCCGGCTTGTCTGCGCAGACCCGGGATTTTCGCTATCTCTCAATTCCTCTGGGTACCAGGACGTTGGGAAAAGGGATTAGCGATGCCGAAATACAAGCGTATTACGATGATAATCAAGAAGATTTTACCCAGCCCGAGACGGTATCTGTGGGCTACATGATGCTCGATAAGAACGCGATCACCGAAGAAATAGAGCTCGATGAGGTGGTAATTCGTGCTCAATACGAATCAGAAAGAGAGGCATTCGAAGGCTCTGCAGAAAAGCGTGCATCCCATATTTTATTCGAGGTAGGCGGGGATCTCACAGAGGCGCAGGCATTAGAGTTAGCCGCTACGGCGAAACAGCGACTCGATGCAGGCGAGGACTTTGGCGAAGTGGCCCTAGACATGTCTACGGATACGATTTCAGCTGAGGATGGCGGAGATATAGGCTACACAGACGGCTCTGCTTTTCCGGAAGCGATTGAAGAAGCCTTGGAAGTGCTGGCGCTGAACGAAATCTCAGGCCCTGTAGTCTCTGATTTTGGTGTTCACATAGTAATGCTTACCGAAGATTCCGAGAACGTATTCCAGAGCTACGAGGAAGTAGCTGAGCGTATAGAACGCGAATTAAAGAGCTCGGAAATCGAATTAATCTACGCAGAACGATTGGAAGACCTATCAAACCTGGCGTTCGAGACAGGAGACTTGCAAACAATCTCCGAGGAGCTCGACATGGACGTGCTGTTTAGTGGCGCTTTCGCTCGAAGTGGAGGCAGTGGCATCTTCTCGAATCAGGCGTTGATAGCTGCAGCCTTCTCGGAAGAGGTTTTACTTGAGGGGAATAACAGTGAAGTAGTCGAGCTGAACCCTTCGCAGGCTGTGGTGATGAATGTTTTAGAGTTTACCGAGGCGATTATCCTTCCCCTGGAAGAGGTGGAACCTGAGATAGCGGTGATTCTAAGAACTGAGATGGAAAGGTTAGCTGTTCAGGATTTGAGTGACCAGATACTGACTGCTATAGAAAATGATGACTCGGTTGAGCAACTGCTAACGGTTAATGAGCTGGAATGGCTGACAGAGCAGGGTTCTGCAAGAGTCGACGCGAGTGTTAACAGAGAAATACTAAACCGAGTGTTTGCCATGTCACTACCGGAGACAGATGCGCCTGCATATGACAACTTGGTATTGAGCAACGATACCGCAGTAATCGTAGAGCTGAATAGTATTAACGCGGGTTCCATCGAAACTCTCGCTCAGATAGACAAAGAGAACATGGTTAGCTCCATGATCTCGGATCTAGGCAATAGTGACTTTCAGGCCTATATGAGCAATCTGCAACAGAGTGCAGATATCGAATCTAGCATCCTAGGCGAAGCGCCGTTATAGCAAGTGCCTCTCTAGCAAGTGCCTCTATAGAGAGCTATTTCTCTTCGGTAGCGAGGTCATTTAATGAGCCCATGGCGGTGGTATTGAAGCCACCATCTACATAGAGTATCTCTCCGCTGATGCCCGATGCGAGGTCTGAGCAGAGAAAGCTTGCGGCATTTCCCACTTCACTTATCGTGACATTCCTTCTAAGAGGCGTCTGCTTCGCATTGTGCTCTAGCATCTTCCTAAAACTCTTAATGCCGGCTGCCGCGAGCGTCTTTATCGGACCTGCGGATATGGCATTAACACGGGTGCCATCGGGACCTAGGCTGGCAGCCATATAACGCACGTTAGCTTCCAGGCTAGCCTTAGCCAAACCCATAACATTATAGTTAGGCAGGCTTCGGACCGCGCCCAGGTAGCTGAGAGTGAGAAGGGAGCCATTCCTACCGGTCATCATGGATTTTGCTGCTTGGGCGAGGGCGACGAAACTGTATGAGCTTATTTCGTGGGCAGTCAAAAAGCCTTGACGGGTGGTCACATCCACAAAATTGCCATCGAGTTCATTGCCGGGGGCAAAAGCAAGGCAATGTACGATGCCGTCCAATCCGTCCCAGCTTTTGCCGAGTTCGGTAAACAGATCTGAAATCTCGTCGTCATTGCAGACGTCGCAAGGGAAGACGAGATCGGAGCCCCAGGATTCGGCAAACTTAAGAACGCGATCCTTCAGTCTGTCGTTCTGATAAGTGAAGGCGAGTTCGGCGCCTTCGCGGTGCATGGCTTCGGCGATTCCAGAGGCTATAGATAGCTTGCTGGCAACACCAAGAATTAATATTTTCTTTCCTGTTAGATAACCCATGCTTATTTCCTGTTTTGGCACATAGTCTATGTAGCCTATTTTACTGTATTTGTGCTTGATAACCCATATTTGAATATAACGAGAATCGCGGGGTGGCTCACTTTATGCCGTGCATAAAATGTTTCAATACTGGAACGAGAAATAAAGCGAATATCCCGATACCAATACTGTAGATGCCTGCTGTGTAATAAACATCCATGTAATTTGCCAAGGCCGCCGCGGGGTCTACGACTTCTCCAGCTACGGAGTCGGAGCCGGTCATCGCAGCGATTGTGCCCGAGATATAGTTACCACCAGCCATGGCAAGAAACCAGCAGCCCATCATCATACCAACGACGCTCGGTACCGATAGTTTGGCAGTCATTGAAAGCCCAACGGGGGATATACAAAGCTCTGCCGTAGTATGCAGTAGATAGAGCAATATTAGCCAGATAAGAGCGATCTGAGTTGGGTCGGTGGCAATGGATGCCCCATATACCAGGAACAGAAAGCCGAAGCCTAGTTGTATAAGTGCCAGGGCGAACTTGGTGGGCGTCCTGGGTTCCCAGCCGCGTTTGTTCAGATAGAGCCAGGCGATATTGAAAATGGGCGCCAGCGTAATTATAAAGAACGCATTAACCGATTGGAAAATTGCAGCGGGAAGCTCGATGCCTAGAATGACGCGATCCACATTGCGATCAGCCATTAAGTTCAGTGAGCTACCAGTTTGCTCCCACAGCGACCAGAAAATAATCTGATAACTCATCAGAAAGAGACAGACTAACATTCTGTTTCTATCTACGGGCTCGCATTTAGTGAAAGCGTAGAAAACTACAATCAGGGTCATGATGAGCAGGGTGGCGCCCACCAAACCACCGACTAGCACCGGGGTCTGCATCAGCTGCCAGCATATCAATACGCCTACGAGGGCAAGGAGATAGATGACGGACTCACGGCTCAGTCCCGGTAGTATTTTCTGTTGCAGGGCTACCGGATCCTGCGGTGCGCCAGCGCTTCCAAATAGATGATAGCCTTTCAAAAAGACGAAGAGACCGAAAAGCATGCCGACGCCGGCAGCGCCAAAACCCCAACTGAAGCCGCCATATTGCAGCAGTAAGCCGCAAATAATGGCGCCCAGAAATGAGCCGGCGTTGATGCCCATGTAGAACAGGGTAAAGGCTCCATCACGTCTGGGGTCTTGCCGATCATACATAGAGCCAACAAGTGTCGAGATGTTGGCCTTCAAGAATCCAACTCCCATGATGATAAGACCAAGAGAAAAGTAGAAGACCTGTAAATAGAAAGGGTCTCGCTCGATGACTCTCTGGCCCGCTACAGTGATCTCCACTGCTTGAGAGCCCTCGATTGCCATCCCCATGTGTCCGGCAACGAGTAGAATGGCACCCAATATAACAGCCTTCACGGACCCTAAGTATCGATCTGCGACTACACCTCCAATTACGGGTGTTATGTACACCAATGAGATATAGGCCGCATAGATGCTGGAGGCGGACTGGTCTGAAAAAAGAAAGTGTTGGGTCAGGTAGAAGATAAGCAGGGCGCGCATTCCGTAGTAGCTGAACCGTTCCCACATCTCGGTAAGAAAACAGATAACTAGGCCGCGTGGATGTCCGAGGAATTCTTTTTCTGTTTTTATGTTGCTTAAGCTTTCAGTCATAGCCGCTCGTTTATTATTGTCTCTGCAGTAACTTGAAGCTCCTGCCCTGGGAAGATCAGTTCACTTACTCTTAGTCCATTCCATTGCAATAGGTTTTGCAGGTCAATGCCGAAGCGATTGGCGATTGCATCCATGCTATCTCCGCGCCTTACAATATAGACGGCGGCATCATCTGTGCTGTCCACCTCGGGTTCTTCGTTCAGCTCTTCCAGTGCATAGCGCAAATCCAAGACCTGACCAGGTTGCAGCAATTCATCTAGCGACATCCTATTCCAGGTTGCTATCTCTTTGGATCGCAGCTCGAAACGCAGTGCGATACTCCAAAGATTATCGCCATTTCTCACGGTGTACTCGCTAGGTACTCTAATCCGTTCTCGGCCCTGATTTCGGTCGATGCGTGGTGCGGTTGCGAGAAGCTGCGGGTCGCTTGTTCTGGGAATAAGCAAAGAATTGCCGGCTATTATGCGACTGCCGGGTAGGGAGTTGAAGGTCTGTAATATATCCACGCGAGTATTTAGCTTAGCGGCGATTGCGCCCAGGGTGTCGCCAGGTTTTATTTCATAGCGATCCCAGGTTAGCAAGTCACGTTTGTCGAGACCGACTAGCGCATTCTCGAGAAGCTCAGCGTTGTCGAAGGGCAGTAGCATACGTTGCGGCTGATCCGGGTGCGTAGCCCACTGCAGGTAGCCAGGGTTTAATGCTCGTAACAGCTCATAGTCGATTTCGGCTAAGGTGGCGGCCTGTGAGATGTCTATCTGCGTGCCAACCTCAACTGCTCGCAACACCGGGGCATTGGGGAGGGTTTGTAACTCGATCTCCCAGGCATTGTGGTTCGAGATGATCGCGGCCAAGGCTAGGAGTTTCGGCACATGGGCCTTGGTCTCGTCTGGCAGATTTAGGTTCCAGAATTCAATCTCATCCTCGTTACTACGCCGAATGGCTCGACGTAAGTTCCCATCTCCGGTGTTGTAAGCTGCGATTGAAAGCAACCAGTCTTCGTCAAATTGCTTATAGAGTTGTTCCATATAGTCAAGAGCCGCAATCGTCGAGGCCCCAGGGTCTCTGCGGCCATCGAACCACCAATCCTGCTGTAGGCCGAAGCTCTTGCCGGTTGCGCCTACAAACTGCCACAGGCCCACCGCGTGCTCTCTCGAGTAGGCGTTTGGGTTGTAGGTGCTCTCGACCATCGGGAGTAGCGCAAATTCCATTGGCAGTCCGCGTCTCTCAATTTCCTCGACTATAGAGAATAAGAACGGTGAGGCGCGTTCCTGCATGAGATCGAAGTAGCGCTGTTGCTTCGAATATGACTGGATATAGCTAGCCACTTTGGGGTGATCGTAATGAATGCCAAGCTGAAAGCCATCGCGAACTCTCTCCCAGAGGTCGTCGTAGCTCTTCTTCAACTCCATGACAGACTCAATCGCTTCATCTCTAACCGTAGAGGAGGTGCTGCTGGCTCCCGAGACATTAACCGCTTCTTCATCTGGAGACTTGGCAGCAGGCTCCAAAACCAACAGAGGGCTTGATTGGGGTAAATTTTGACAGGCGACAAGTAACGGGAGAAGCAGGGCGATTGAGAGCTGTTTACATACTATTTGCAATGCGAAGGACCTGGGAGGTGAGTTTACTATGTTCTTAAAGTAATAGACTTAGAATGAATCTTTCCATGCGCGAAGGGCAGAAAACACCTCGACATCGTCAGCCGGTTCTCTGCCTAGTCTTGTCGCGGCAGACTTCTTTAAGCCGTCTTCATTGCAGCGCAGGAAGGGATTCGTCTGTAGTTCTAACTCGATACTGGATGGAAGTGTCGGTTTGTTATCTTCTCTTTTGGCTGTTTCCTCCTCTATGCGCTTCTTTAGTAGAGCGTTTTCAGAATCGGCGGCTGCGGCAAATTTGAGATTAGCGAGTGTGTATTCGTGCGTGCAATACACCTGAGTCTGTTGCGGCAAACTGCTTAATTTGCTGAGTGAGGCATTCATCATTGTAGGCGTGCCTTCGAACAGTCGTCCACATCCTGCGGCGAAGAGGGTGTCTCCGCAAAAAAGTAACTCCTTCTCTTCGCTGTAGTAGGCAATATGATCTAGAGTGTGACCTGGCACTTCTATAACGGATAGAGTTTGTCCGAAAACTTCGATCCTATCGCCTTCTTTCACTACTTCGCTTAGTCCCTTGATGCCGCTTGATCCTGGGCCGATTACTCTACAGCCGTAGGAGTTTACTAAAGCCTGAATTCCGCCGGTGTGATCGGGGTGGTGATGGGTAATGAGAATGTCGCAGAGCTGATAGTCATTGCTGTTGAGATAGTCGATGACAGGATGTGCATCCCCTGGGTCGACCACGCAGATTCTGTTGCTGCCAGCTTCTCGTATTACCCAAATATAGTTGTCTGAGAAAGCGGGGATTGGGTGGATTGTGCTGATCATATGAGTACGGTCTTGTGAAAAAGCACATGATATAAGGAAACCCAGCTATTACAAGCCCAAAAAATGCCGGTGAAAGCTCCGTATGCATAGGAATATCGCTTAATTTCTCGGCGGATTGAGTTTACACTGGCTTCCCGTTGTCGAATTCCATGGAATCAGGTTTACCGACCAGTATGAACCTACTCTCGAAGCATGAAACCCGCCGCCGATTGTTGCGGGGTATGGCGGATGCAGACCTACTAGCCAGCCAAGTAGCTCACTGGTTTCAGACAGCTCAGGGGGAGGCTGTCCTGAATGCCGAGAAAGAGGCTGTTGAGCCTATGCTGGAGAAGCTCTTCGGCTACCATATACTCCAGCTTGGTTTCAGCGAGGAGCATTCGCTAATCGAGCAGAGCCCTGTTGGACATAAAATAATCTTTTCTCCTAATTACAGGCAGGGCTCATCGAGGCCAGTGGCAAGTAATGAAGAATTGCCTCTGGGCACCGACAGCGTCGATGTTGTAGTCATTCACCATGCCCTGGACTTCGCAATTAATAGCCATAGAGCGTTGCGAGAGGCTACCCGTGTGCTTCGCCCGGGAGGGCATATGCTCATCATCGGGTTTAATCCCTTCAGCTTCTGGGGGGTCTGGAAGGTCTTTAAGCGCAAGAAGAATATACCCTGGCGGGGACGGTTTATCTCTAAAGGGCGGGTTACGGACTGGCTGAAGTTGCTAGACCTGCACATCGATTCTGTTCTCTATGGCCTGCATTTTATGCCGCTAAAGATGTCCAATTTATTGCGCCATGCTACAAAACTAGAGAAATTTGGCAGCAATATCCGCAGCCCTTTCGGCGGAGCGTATTATATTCACTGTATCAAGCAAGTTGCACCGCTCACTCCCATTGTGCCTAGATGGCGTCCGCTGCGTGCGCGCTCCTCTGTGATGCCCGCAACAGAAAATGTTCGTGCTAAAATCAAGCTCCATTGACCAGGTCTCAGTGACCACAGACTTGGCAAGTACATGAATCTTAAGAGTCGCCACTAGTTCTATGTTGCAATCAGTAGAGATGTATACAGATGGGGCCTGCAGGGGTAATCCTGGTCCTGGAGGCTGGGGTGTGCTTCTGCGTTATGCCGGCGTTGAAAAGACCCTGCACGGCGGTGAGGCGATGAGCACCAATAATAGAATGGAGCTTACCGCTGTTATTAAGGGGCTAGAGGCTCTTACAAAGCCTTGCAAGGTTCATATCACTACCGACTCGAAATACGTACTCAAGGGTGTCACCGAATGGATGGCAAATTGGAAGATGCGGAATTGGCGCACAGCCAGCAAGAAGCCGGTTTTGAATGTGGAGCTATGGAAAGAGCTGGACGAATTGGTCGTCAAACATGAATTAGAATGGAGCTGGGTCAAAGGGCACAGCGGCCATGTTGAAAACGAGATAGCGGATCAGTTGGCAAATCTAGGGATCGATGAGCTGGATTAATAGGCACTACATCAAAGACAAAAAGGGATAGTTATGCGGCAGGTAGTACTCGATACAGAAACAACGGGCTTGGACCCTTCCCAGGGGCACAGAGTCATCGAGATCGGGTGTGTGGAGATCGACAACCGTAAATTAACCGGCAGGCATTATCACTGTTACCTAAATCCGGGTCGGGAGATTGATGCCGCTGCCATCGAAGTACACGGGTTAACCTCGCATTTTCTCCGTGACAAACCGCGCTTCCATCAGATAGAGAAAGAATTTTTGGAGTTTATCGACGGCTCGGAACTCGTTATTCACAACGCACCGTTCGACATCGGGTTCCTGGATCATGAGCTTAGAGCTACCAAAACCGATGTGACGGCTATTTCAAGTTTTTGCGGCGTGTTAGATAGTCTGTTGCTAGCAAGGGAGAAACATCCAGGTCAGCGCAATAGTCTTGACGCTCTGTGCAAGCGCTACGGTGTCGATAATACCCAGAGACAGCTTCACGGCGCTTTGCTCGATGCGGAGATTTTAGCCGACGTCTATTTGGTGATGACCAGTGGTCAGTCCAGTTTGTTGCTAAGCGAGGACGAATCGGAAGGCTCTAATCGCAGGCGTCGCAATAATCAGCGTGATGTTCAGCGAGAGGGGATCGCGGTAATAAAGGCGGGGGAAGACGAGCTGGCGGCGCATGAGCAAAGATTGCAAGATCTTGCTGAGAGTAGCGACGAGGGCTGCCTCTGGTTGCAATTGGAGGCCGAGGCTCAGTCTCAGTAGTCTTCTTGCTAATTCTAATGGCAAGCCTCTGAGTACCGCAGCGGTAGCCATCCCTGCTCTGGGCGAGAACTATGTAGACCCTCTATCTTGAATACAGCGCATAGAAGCTATAGTATCTTGCGCCATTGTAGCGCCCGCCTAAAAAATTCTAATGAATACAATATCCTGTGGTTCTGAAGCGGGTAGGTTAGAAAAGGCGGCTTCATTCATTAGGTAATCGGGTATCCATGTCTGAACAAGCACACTTTCTTAGCATCGAACAGTTATGCGCATCGGATAGCTTCATACTGTTCTATTCATCCCGGATATTGGTAAGAGATCAGCACATCCTGTGGAATCTTGATCAGATCAGTAAGTACTTAAATGACTCGGCAGATCTGATTCTGCTGGAGCGAACTGACGGATCGTCTGTCATCGCCGTCAGTCTGGAAGAGGATATTTCTGAGCACTTACAAGCCGAGCTCAACTCTCTCAGAAGCATTCTGTTCTTCACCGATCAAGAAAAATTTCTCCTTGCAGGTAGAGCCAGCCAATTGATCGAATGGTATAAGAGCCATAGATTCTGCGGTACCTGCGGGACTGCGACTACTCATCATGAGAACGAGAGAACCCTGGTCTGTGAAGCCTGCTCGCTGCATTTTTTTCCTCGAATTAGTCCCTGTGTAATTATGCTAGTCACTAAAGACGACCAAATGCTGCTGGCAAAGAGTGCGCGTTTCAACGCCAATTTCTATAGCTGTCTCGCCGGATTCATCGAGATTGGCGAGACGCCGGAACAGACGGTGCAGCGCGAGGTGATGGAAGAGGTGAACGTGAAGGTTAAGAATATTCGCTATATTTCCAGTCAGTCCTGGCCCTTTCCTTCGCAATTGATGCTGGGGTTTCTGGCAGAATATGAAAGCGGCGAGATAATCCCGGAACCGACAGAGATTGCCGACGCAAAGTGGTATGACATCGATTCCTTGCCAAATGTGCCCTCGGAGAAAATTAGCGTTGCAGGAAAATTGATCCGCACGTTCATCGATGAAGTTAAGAAAACGCAGACCGACTAAGCTTTGAATTACTCGGCCAATAGGCCAAAATGTACAGGCAGCGGGCGCAACAGGAGAAATACGCTTGGAATATTTGATCCAGTACGGCATGTTTTTGGCAAAGGCCGCTACTCTAGTAGTGGCTATCGTTATCGTGCTTGGCGCGGTGGCGGCTAGTGGAAACCGTCAGCGCAAGTCTGGCAGAAAAGGGCAGATTAAGGTCACACATCTGAATGAACATTACGATGATTTGAAAGACACGCTGCGTCATTCGGTGCTCGCAAAGGAACAACTAAAGCAGGTGCATAAGAATGAGAAGAAGCAGGCGAAGCTAGAGGCGAAAGAACAGGCCAAGTCAGACAAAGAAGCGGCGAAGCACGCAGATGCCGTAACCGACCCTGAGTCTGGCGAATCAACACAGAGGAAGAAGCGTGTCTATGTGCTCACTTTTACGGGCAACATAGCCGCAGACGAAGTGACATCGCTGCGTGAAGAGATTACTGCAGTCTTGACTCTGGCGGAGCCCAGTGACGAGGTTGTCTTGCGTCTGGAGAGTCCCGGCGGAATGGTGCATGCTTATGGTCTGGCATCTTCACAACTGTTGCGAATTAAGAGTAGGCAGATACCACTCACTATCTGCGTAGATAAGGTCGCCGCAAGTGGCGGCTATATGATGGCCTGCCTGGCTGATCGGCTCGTATCGGCACCTTTCGCTATCATCGGCTCTATCGGTGTATTGGTGCAGTTGCCGAATTTTCATCGGGTTCTAAAGAAGAACGATATCGACTACGAAATTATTAGCGCCGGTGAATTCAAGCGGACTCTTACCCAATTTGGAGAGATCACGCAGAAGGGAAGAGATAAGGTGCAGGAAGAAGTAGAGACTATGCACGACATTTTTAAGGCGTGGATAAAAGATCATAGACCCAGCGTTGATATCGACAAGATCGCTACGGGTGAAACTTGGGTTGGTACGCAGGCTAAAGAGCGCTATATGGTCGATGAAATAAAGACCAGTGATGAGTGCATCGTTTCTGCCTGTGAGACGGCGGATGTCTATGAGGTCGAATACGAGCTGCCAAAATCCCTGCAAGACAAAATTGGTGGCGCCTTTCAGGGCACCGTAGAGAAGTTATTTGCAAACTGGATCGGAAAATCTACGAATAATCACTTTCAATAAAACCTGTTCATCATAGAGCGGCGCAGAAGCTCGGCTCGATAGTAAATAAAAGAAGGCGGATAGAAAATTGCAACAATTTAAAGCATTGGTAGTAACAGAAGATGACGGAAAATTTGCCGCGCAGGTGGTTGATCGTCATGTAGACGATTTGCCAGCCGGCGATACGCTCATTCAAGTTAACTATTCATCGTTAAACTATAAAGACGCTCTGTCCTATAGCGGCAATAAGGGGGTGACGCGTCAGTACCCACACACGCCAGGCATCGATGCGGCGGGAACCGTTATATCCAGTGATGACGCAAGTCTGAGCACAGGCGATGAGGTGTTGGTTATAGGCTATGACCTCGGCATGAATACCAGCGGCGGTTTCGGCCAGCTAATTCGCGTGCCGGCGCAGTGGGTCGTTAAGCTTCCCGCTGGTTTGAGCCAGAAACAAAGCATGATTCTGGGTACGGCAGGTTTTACCGCTGCCTTGTGCGTGGAGAAATTACTTCTTAATGGGCTGCAATCGCAGCAGGGTAAAGTGCTAGTGACAGGGGCTAGTGGTGGGGTGGGTATGATCGCCGTTGCATTGCTTGCCAAGCTTGGCTTTACCGTGTCGGCAAGCACTGGAAAGCAAGAGGCCCACGAGGCGCTGACTAAGTTAGGTGCAGACGAAATTGTTGACCGAAATACGATAGGTGAGGAAAACTCCAGACCTATGCTCAAAGAGGAGTGGGCTGCGGCGGTTGATGTGGTTGGCGGGGATACCTTGAGTAATGTTATCAAGTCACTTCGCTACGGTGGTAGTGTCGCTGCCTGTGGTTTAGTGCAGTCGACCAGCTTCTCCGCGACGGTACTTCCTTTCATTCTCCGTGGCGTCAATCTGCTGGGTGTGGATTCCGTTCAATTGCCAATCGAGATCAAGAGAAATTTGTGGAATAAGCTTGGCGCTGAGTGGAAGCTTGATACGCTTGAAGACGTCTGCGTAGATATCGGCTTCACTGAATTAGAGGCGAGTCTGAAGCAGGTCTTGGGTGGGGGCGCTAATGGGCGCTTTGTTTTGGACCTGAATGCATAGTAAATAGAGCGTGTCTAATCCCGTCGCAATTTTGGATTGATGGCGATCGGGGTAGGGCACAGCAGCACTACGATATAGGAAGAAACCAAGAAGGTAATTATTGCGGCACCCTGTATCGTCAGTGAGGCAGTTTCACCTATTACACCAGACTGTGTCGCGACGAAGGCAATCAACAAGGAAAACTCACTGATTTGCCCTAGGCGCAGACCTGCATCCCAGGCAAGCCTGTCCTTCTCACTAAATCTCTTCAGTAGATATCTGAATACCACCGGCTTGATCAACAGCACTGCCGTGGCCAGTACGACGCAGGCTAGGATAATGTCTGGCAACAGGGACAGGTTAAACTGCGCGCCGAGGGTGAAGAAAAACAAAATCAGAAAGAAATCTCTTAGTGGTTTTAGTCTATCGGCGATATACAGCAAGATAGGACTAGTCGCCAGGGCTACCCCTGCGACGAAAGCGCCAATCTCTGCAGAGAGTCCCAGCGCCGCTCCCAGTTCCGATAGCCCCAGGCACCAGCCTATTGCTAGCAGAAAAATATATTCCTTGAAGTGATCGAAGCGCGCAATCAGCTTGATGAGTACATATTGGGTGGTAAAGTAGGCGAATACCAAGGGCAGCGGAAAGGCGATCAAGACCCTAAGTGCAGCCGATTGTTGCAGGTTTCCTGCATCCAGGAAGGTGATAAGGAATATCGCTATGAAGTCCTGCATTAGTAATATGCCAACCATCAACTCTCCATATGCTTCTGGTGCAGCACGGTAGTAGGCAAGAGTTTGATGCCGATGATGGTGCTTGAAAATATCAGGCTAAAACCGATTACCAGGCTTTCGATCTGACTGAAGCCAAACAGTAATCCCGTGCTATAGCCAAGAATGACGAAGACCAATGAGCTTGCGAGAGTGACGAGAAAGGTCTTGCGTAGCGTGGAGATGAGTTTGCTGGGCTGCATATCCAGGCCCAGGAGAAACAGCAGGAAGATGATGCCAAACTCGGCAATATCGGTGAGAAGGCTGGCGTCTGAGATATAGGCTAACCCATAAGGCCCGAGCAGGGCGCCTACGCATATGTAGGCTACGAGCAGGGGTTGCCGGAAAAATAAGGCTATTGTCGAGAGTACCGCCGCACCGCTGAAGATGAGGAAGAAGGAGAAGAGTAGAGAATCTGATTCCATTGCGTTGGGCGTTTGCTAGTAGTACTCGACTATAGCCAGTTAGCGCCGCCTGAACAAGGGAGTGGGTTCTGCGATTGTCGCCTGGTAGTTTGTGCTGAAGTCCTCGAACGCATTCAGACACAGGTCTGCGTCCTGATCGTTGCGCAGCTCGAAGCTATCGAAGCCGCACTGTGCCATATAGTACAGCTGGTCACGCAGGACATCGCCTATGGCGCGTACCTCACCCTTGTATCCATAGCGCTGTCTTAGTTCTCTAGCGTTAGTGTAGGAGCGGCCGTCGGAAAATACCGGAAAATTAAGCGCTATCAGGGGAAGGCTATGCAGCTCATTTCCGATTTGGGAAATATCTTCGTCTGAGTCCAGCCAGATGGCTATATTGCCGCCGTAGTCGTTGAGCTCTTCTCGGTAAAGCTTCCAGAATTTGAATGGCACGATAAAATTCCTGCCAGGTACCGCTTGTAGTATCTCTGGGCCGGTCGCTACTTTGAGCAGCGCCCATCGATTGTCCATGACGGCATCTTTACTAATCAGCTTTTGCATAGACTTTTTCCTTGAATGGGGCCAGGCCAATTCGATTGTATGTGTCTATAAATTTTTCGCCTTCATGGCGTCTTTCTTTGTAGACACTGACGATGTTTTCTACAACGTCTGGAATTTCTTCCTGAGCAAAGGAGGGACCTATAATTCTTCCAAGGCTCGCCTCCCTCTTCGATGAGCCGCCAAGGGAGATCTGATAGTATTCTTCACCTTTCTTGTCCACGCCCAGAATGCCAATATTTCCAACGTGGTGGTGTCCGCAGGCATTCATGCAGCCAGAGATGTTGAGATTCATCTCGCCAATGTTACATAGCTCTTCATGATCATCAAACTTACGCTGAATTGCCTCGGCGATAGGTATGGACTTGGCGTTGGCGAGTGCGCAAAAATCTCCGCCGGGGCAACAGATGACGTCAGTGAGTAGTCCCAAGTTGTGACTAGCCATAGCGCCAGTCTTTAATTGCTTCCATAGCTCGTAGAGTTGGTCTTGTTGCACATCGGCCATGACGATGTTCTGTTGATGGCTTATTCTAATTTCCCCAAAGCTGTACTGATCGGCCAGATCCGCAATTTGTTCCAGTTGCCTGTCTGTCACGTCGCCTGGGGCAATACCTGTCTCTTTAAAGCAGAGGGTGACGATAGAATAGCCTGATTTTTTGTGTGGTTTGACATTCTGCGTATGCCATGCGGCGAAGAGCAAATCGCTTTGTAGATTTTCGATGAGCGCTGGGGGGCTGTCGGGGAGATCATCGTAGTCCGGAGAGTTGAAGAAACTCAGACAACGATTGAGTTCTTCATCTGTGAGTGTGAGAGAGGAGTCTTTGATTAACTCCCATTCCTGAAATACCTTATTCTGGAACTCTTCGACACCAGCTTCTTTTACCAATATCTTGATTCTTGCCTTGTACTTGTTATCACGGCGACCTTCCCGGTTGTAAACCCTGAGGATGGCCTCGAGTGCGGTGAGTAGATGTTTCTTCTCAACGAATTCGAAGATCTCCTGTCCTATTACAGGTGTGCGTCCAAGCCCGCCGCCGGCGAGTATGCGAAAGCCAATCTCCTCGCTCGGACCTTTGACTATATAGATACCGATGTCATGTACCTGGGTTGCAGCTTGATCTATGGCAGTTCCACACACGGCGATCTTGAATTTTCGCGGCAGGTAGGCGAACTCCGGGTGAAAGGTTGACCATTGACGAATGATTTCGCAATAGCCTCTGCTGTCTTCCAGTTCATCAACGGCTACGCCGGCAAACTGGTCGGTAGTTGTATTTCGTATGCAGTTGCCACTGGTTTGTATAGCATGCATTTCTACTTCCGCAAGGTCGGCAAGTAGGTCTGGAACGTCACTGAGCTGTGGCCAGTTAAACTGAATGTTCTGCCGTGTCGTGAAGTGTGCATAGCCTTTGTCGTAGTGGTTGGCTATATAGGCGAGCTTTCGCAACTGCCTTGAGCAGAGCATGCCGTAAGGAACCGCAATGCGCAGCATAGGTGCCAGACGCTGAATATAAAGACCATTCTGCAATCGCAGTGGCAAGAATTCGGTATCGCTAAGCTGGCCGTCCATGTAGCGCTTAGTCTGGTCGCGAAACTGCGCGACTCTATCTGCCAGCATCTGCTGATCGTATCCATCGTATTTATACATTACTTTCTATAACTCTCTATCTATTGCTATCGACTGGAATTTTGCTGCGCTCAATCCAAGTTTGGAGTGAGTAATCTTGTCATCTCAGCTATGTTTTTTCCATTTCTATCTGCCAGGTCGTCGACCTGTTCTTGGCTAATCTTTCCGACAGAGAAGTATTTCGACTCTGGGTGAGAGAAATAGAAGCCACTGACACTTGCCGCGGGGCTCATGGCAAAACTCTCACTCAATTCGATCTGAATTTCCTCTGCGGCATTTAACAGAGAGAACAGTGTCTCTTTCTCTGAATGATCGGGGCAGGCGGGGTAGCCAGGCGCCGGTCGTATGCCGCGGTATTTTTCGCTTATCAAATCTACTGCGGACAGTGCCTCAGCAGGTTCATAAGCCCAGAATTCTTTGCGTACACGTTCGTGCATATGCTCGGCAAAGGCCTCGGCTAGTCTGTCTGCAAGGGCCTTGACCATGATAGCGGTGTAGTCATCATTCTCGGCGGCGTATTCGGCGGCAAGCTCATCTGCGCCAATACCCGTGGTGACAGCAAATCCACCAATATAATCTTTTTTACTATCTCCACTAGCTCCACTATCGTCAGGCGCTATAAAATCTGCCAAACATAGGTTGGCAAGTTCTTCTTCTTTAGGAATTTGCTGACGCAGAAAATGTAACTTTTCGATAGTGCTTCCAGATTCATCTGCAGCATAGAGTTGAACGTCATTATCTGTCGTCTTATTTGCCGGCCAGAAGCCGATTACCGCTTTTGCAGTAAGTAGCTTCTCATCGACTATCTTTTTCAGGAGTGCCTGAGCATCGGCGAACAGATCGGTCGCTGCTTTTCCTACTTTCTCATCCTCGAGTATGGCTGGGTATTTGCCAGCCAGGCTCCAGGTGATAAAAAAAGGCGTCCAGTCAATATAGTCTACTAGCTGGCTCAGAGGGTAGTCGGTAAATACCTTGTTGCCTAAGAATGCCGGTTTGGTAGCGGCGTAGTTTTCCCAGTCCAGTTTCAATGCATTGGCATTGGCATCTGGGTAGGACAGTAATCTACGCTTGTTCGATCTGTTTGCCGTACGTTCTCGAATAACTTCATACTCGGCGCGAATTTTCCCTGCGTAGTCTGGCTTGTTGTCATCATTCAATAGGGTGCTGACAACCGACACGCTTCTGGATGCATCGGGCACGTAGATTGTGCTGTCGTTCTTGTAATGCTGCTCAATCTTAACCGCCGTGTGCGCCTTCGATGTGGTGGCGCCTCCAATCAGAAGTGGGATGTTAAAATCCAGGCGCTGCATCTCTGCAGCAACATGTACCATCTCGTCCAGCGAGGGGGTGATCAATCCGCTAAGACCGATGACATCGACGTTCTCGTCTTTCGCGACTTGTAGAATCTTCTCGCAGGGAACCATTACGCCCAGATCGATAACATCGTAGTTGTTGCAGCCTAGCACCACGCCGACAATGTTCTTGCCGATGTCATGCACGTCGCCCTTAACAGTGGCCATAAGAATCTTGCCCTTGCTCTGAACAGCGCCGCCTTTCTCGGCCTCGATATAGGGCAGCAGGTAGGCCACAGCCTGTTTCATGACGCGCGCGCTCTTAACCACCTGGGGTAAGAACATTTTGCCACTGCCAAATAGGTCCCCGACCTCATCCATGCCCTTCATCAGAGGGCCTTCGATTACCTTAATAGGCTTGTCGGCATTCTGCCTGGCCTCTTCGGTGTCCTCTTCGATGAACTTTGTTATACCTTTAACCAGTGCATGAGCGAGCCTCTTCTCTACACTCGCCTCGCGCCAGGCAAGGTCTTCCGCAGATTGTCTTTGTGTACTGCCGGAGTAATTGGCAGCTACAGTCATCAAGTTTTCAGTCGCTTCATCGGTCGTGTTTAGGATGACATCCTCTACCGCTTTCTTTAGATCTGCTGGTATGTCGTCATACACAGTGAGTTGACCTGCGTTAACGATACCCATTGTTAAGCCGGCCTTGATCGCATGATAGAGAAAGGCGGAATGAATGGCTTCGCGAACGAGATTGTTTCCCCTGAAGGAGAACGAGACATTGCTCACGCCGCCGGAAATGAGTGCGCCGGGTAGATTCTTTTTAATGTAGCGACAGGACTCGATGAAATCGACAGCGTAGTTGTTATGTTCTTCGATGCCGGTTGCGACGGCGAAAATATTTGGATCGAAGATGATGTCCTGAGGGGGAAAATTGAGCTTCTGCGTGAGTAGGTCGTAACTTCTCTCGCAGATGGCGTTCTTCTTTTCCAGCGAGTCGGCTTGGCCATTCTCATCGAATGCCATGACGATTACTGCCGCACCGTATTTCAGACAAAGCGTAGCCTTGGCGAGAAAATCTTCTTCACCTTCTTTTAGGCTGATGGAGTTGACGACAGATTTACCCTGTACGCATTTTAGTCCAGTCTCGATAATCTCCCACTTCGAGGAGTCGAGCATTATAGGTACGCGACAGATGTCTGGCTCCGACGCAACAAGCTTCAGAAATTTCTCCATGGCCAGCTCTGAGTCGAGCATGCCTTCGTCCATGTTAATGTCGATAATCTGAGCGCCTGATTCAACTTGTTGCAGAGCAACTTCCAGTGCCTCGTCATAATTTTCATCGATAATCAGTCGAGCAAATTTTGCAGATCCGGTTACGTTTGTTCTCTCACCTACATTAACGAACAGAGAATCCCCATCGATATTGAAGGGCTCTAGGCCGCTTAGACGACATGCTGGTTTGGGTTCCGCTATCTGTCTTGGCGTGATCCCCTCTATCGCTTCGGCAATGGCTTTAATGTGATCGGGAGTGGTACCGCAACAGCCGCCGACGATATTGACAAAACCGCTGCTGGCGAACTCTGCGATGATGGCGGACATAGCTGCGGGTGATTGATCATATTCGCCAAACTCATTAGGCAGCCCTGCGTTCGGATGGGTCGAGACGTAGCAATTCGCTAAGGAAGAAGTCTCTGCTATGTGAGGACGCAATTGTTCTGCTCCCAGTGCGCAATTGAACCCGATGGAGAGGGGGTTAGCATGGGCTACGGAGTTGCAGAATGCAGCAACGGTCTGGCCGGAGAGTGTGCGGCCACTAGCATCGGTTATCGTGCCCGATATCATTATGGGCAGAGATGTACCGCGTGCCTCGAAGCAGGCGCTTAGGGCAAAAATAGCTGCCTTGGCATTTAGCGTATCGAAGGCGGTCTCGATCATGATGATATCGGCGCCACCCTCGATCAGGCCTCGGATCGAGTTACTGTAATCGTCCACCAGGGTATCGAAACTGATGTTTCTAAAGCCCGGATCGCTCACTTTTGGAGAGATAGAGGTTGTCTTGCTCGTCGGTCCTAGCACGCCGGCGACGAATCGTGGACGCTCAGGTTTCTCGGCGGTCACCTCGTCACAGGCTGCCCTTGCAAGCTTCGCAGCCTCAAGGTTCAGTTCGTAACTCAGATCTTCCAAATGATAGTCAGATTGCGAGCTGCGAGTCGAATTGAAGGTATTGGTTTCTACAATGTCTGCCCCGGCACGCAGGTAGGCAAGATGTATCTGTTTGATAATCTCCGGCTGGGTCAGTGATAGCAGATCGTTGTTGCCAGCGAGTTCATGAGGAAAATCAGCGAAGCGCTCGCTGCGAAAGTCTGCATCCGACAGTTTATGGGACTGAATCATGGTCCCCATCGCTCCATCTAGAATAAGAATGCGCTGCCTTAGCTGCTGGCGAATGAGGTTTTCTGATTTCGTGATTTTCATGTCTGCCTACTTTGTGACGGTTATTGCTGGGGTGGTAAATAGCTGCCCCAAAAAAACGGTCAATTCTAGCAAAGACCGGGGCCTGGGGCATAGTTAAAATAACCTAGCATTTCACTCGGGTATTCTAATTTCCAGACGATTGGAGTATCATTAGCGCAGTCCAATACATCAGCGTGAGATAGACATATGGTTAGCATCACTGAATCTGCACAAGAATACCTAGCGGAACTGCTTAAGAAGCAAGATTGCGAGGGTATAGCCGTGCGAATTTTCATTCTGGATGCAGGCACACCGAAAGCTGAAACCTGCATTTCATTCTGTCGGCCGGGAGAAGAAAAAGACGACGACGAAGTGAAACAGTATGAAGCCTTCAAGGCCTTCATCGAGCTGCATAGTATACCCTTTCTAGAGGAGGCGGTAGTCGACTTCGCCAAGGACTCGATGGGTGGCCAGCTTACAATAAAGGCGCCAAATTCTCGTCTGCCCAAGATATCTGATGATAGCCCCATCGAAGATAGGGTCAATTATATTCTCTACAATGAAATTAATCCTGGCCTTGCCGCCCATGGTGGTCACGTCACCCTCGAAGAACTATTTGAGGAGAATATCGCCGTGCTTCGTTTCGGTGGGGGATGTCAGGGCTGTGGAATGGTTGATGTGACACTTAAGGACGGTGTTGAGAAGACTCTGCTAGAGCAGGTCCCTCAATTGAAGGAGGTGCGCGACGTAACCGATCATACCGTAAAGGAAAACGCCTACTATCAGTAGAGCAGGCCGGCGCTCACCCTTAGCTTGGAGTCTAGCTGGGGTAGTGTGCCCTTAACGCGCCGTAGAGTTTGTCTTTGTACTCAGGGTCGTCAGGGTCCAGTTCAGACATTACATCTACTAGATATTCGTTATCTTCCCTGCCATTCCACATTTTCTGGTAAGTGCCTTCCTGGTAGCCGTGGTCTTGGCGAAAGAAATTAAGTACGTTTTTGCCGACGTATTGGCAATAAAGCTCCGTCCAATCAAGTTCACAATTTTTCATGATCGCTGCGAATACAGACAGCTCGATCTTTCGTGCCGCCGAGAGCGCTATGAGTAGCTCCAATTGGTTAAGCAGATCCAGTGAGCTAAGTGCGTACTGCTTGCCGTCGAATTCGATTATCCCGGACAGATCTATGGCGCTAAGCTGCGCAGTTAATTTAGGTTGAGCCGCCGTTTCGCTTCCCTGTTCATTGAGTAATATCTCTGAGAGCAGAAAGTGCCAAATATCGATCAGCTCCATCTGTAATTGCGCCAGGTCTTTGTCCTGCTTCTTCCACCATTTCCAGCCGTGATGCTCTATGGCTTCTGCGGCCTCGATAACAACGGCGCGCATATAAGGATAGCGGGCGGTAACCCAGTTTGGGTCCACCTTTGCGTTCATCGCCGCCTGCAGCGATAGCATGGTTGTAGTCTGTTGATCTGACAGCATGGGAAAGTGAGTTCTTGGGCTAAAGTGGGTTCTTGGGCTAATTAGTGGCGAGCGGGGCATTCTCGCATGGATCGCTAGTAGGGTCTGTGCCTAGCTGCGAACTACGGGCTGCAGTTTTGCCTGTTTTGCCAGGGTGCTGAGCATCTCCTTACGGCTGCTGAGCATATCGTTATACGACTTTCTGGCGGCTAGCACTTCTGAGTTCTCTTGATCTGATGAGTCAAGCTCCGAAAGCCAAGCCTCTAAGACCTGAATCTCGCTATTGAGTTGAGCAGTGCCTTCTTCGATCAATTTTTGATCAATGCTTACACCAGCATCATCAGTTTGCTTCTGACGCTTATCGTTCATGGTTGGTTTCCTAGTATCCCCAACAGCCTCTATTTTGCAGGCTTTATTCTTATCGGCACCCTGAATGCATCGGCCGATTCGAGCAGGTCTGTAAGTTCATGCTGTTTTTCAGTCTCGTGGAACCAGACAGAGCCATAGTTGAGAATGGCATAGTCCAATTTTGCGGTCAAGATGCTGCTATTTGGGGGATAAGTTGTTCCTCGCCCGAGTTGGTTTTCCCGCCCGAATGTGCTTAGGCATCCTGGAATTGGCCAGTAATAGATGCGGTTAGAGCAAATCGATGAAGAATGGCATAAATATACCGAATATTAGGGCTTTGCACTTGACTGATCAGGCCAAGCTTCTTAGAATCCCCCGCTGCTTGAGATAGCAGCACAGAAAGTCCAAGTCCCCTTCGTCTAGAGGCCTAGGACACCGGGTTTTCATCCCGGCAACAGGGGTTCGAAACCCCTAGGGGACGCCAACACTTAAAGCCCGGCTCACGCCGGGCTTTTCTGTTTCTGAAATATCACTTTCTCTGCCTGCTGCCGCCAGACCGCCTATCGATAGAGTAGGGCATGTGGCACAGCCGCCTAGTTGCCAATCGTTTTAACAATCGACATACTCCAGCAGGAATCGGCGCACCTACATTATTAGCGCAACTACATTAAGAGATACGAAGACCCTATAAGATGACAATAGCAATTTCGATTCAGAATCTAGTGAAGACCTATGCAAATGGTTTTGAAGCTCTCAAGGGTATCTCCTTGGAAGTTGAGCAGGGAGATTTCTTCGCGCTGCTAGGGCCCAATGGCGCCGGTAAATCTACGACTATCGGTGTGATCTCGACGCTAGTTAACAAGACGTCTGGCTCGGTAGAGGTTTTTGGCAAGAATGTCGATACCCACTCCTATGAAACCAAGCTGGATTTCGGCGTCGTCCCCCAGGAAGTCAACTTCAGTCAGTTCGAGAAAGTCCGCGACATCGTTATGACCCAGGCGGGTTATTACGGTCTGCCGCGTAAACTAGCCGCCGAGCGCTGCGAGAAGTATTTGCGTAAACTAGGTTTGTGGGACAAGCGCGATGAGCGATCCAGATCGCTCTCGGGGGGTATGAAAAGACGTCTAATGATAGCTCGAGCTCTTGTTCATGAGCCGCGTTTGCTCATACTGGATGAGCCCACGGCTGGGGTCGATATAGAGTTGCGGCGTTCCATGTGGGAGTTTCTTACAGAGATTAATGACAACGGCACGACTATTATTCTAACGACCCATTATCTCGAAGAGGCCGAGCAGCTTTGTCGGAATATCGCGATTATCGATGAAGGCAAAATTGTCGAAAACACAAGTATGCGCAAGCTGCTTAAAGAGCTCGATTCTCAGGTCTATATTCTAGAAACGAATTCGCAGGTTCCCGCAGGTTTTTCCCTTAAGCAAGATAATATGGTTCTTAACATCGTCGATGAGAATATTATCGAGGTTACGGTGTCCGGCGGACAGAGCGTGAATTCAGTATTCACAGAATTTAGTGAGGCTGACATCAAGATCGATAGCATGCGAAACAAGACAAACCGGCTAGAGCAGTTGTTTATGTCAAAGCTTGAAGGCAATGGCTAAGGGAATTCACTGTGTTGACCAATCATAAATACATAGCATTTGAAACAATAGTCATTAAGGAAGTTCGCCGGTTCGCCAGGATCTGGGTGCAGACTCTCGTGCCGCCGGCAATAACGATCGGTCTCTACTTCGTTATATTTGGCAATCTAGTGGGTAGGCGTATCGGTGAGATGGGCGGATTTCAATACATGGAGTTTATTGTGCCTGGGCTGATCATGATGTCGGTCATTCAGAATTCCTATTCGAATGTTGTTTCCTCATTCTTTAGCCATAAATTTCAGCGCAGCGTAGAAGAGTTGTTAGTATCTCCGGTGCCGAACTATATTATCCTCTCTGGCTTTATTGCGGGAGGAATGGCGCGAGGGTTGGCCGTAGGGACAATAGTTACTCTGATGTCACTATTTTTTGCGGACCTGGAGATTCAGAATTTATTTATTACTGTCTCTGTAGTGTTATTAACCTCAATTGTTTTTGCGCTAGCCGGATTTATAAACGCGCTATTTGCCAATAGTTTCGATGACATCTCTATTATTCCTACGTTTGTTCTCACTCCTCTAATATACCTGGGCGGCGTTTTTTACTCTGTAGAATTGCTGCCGCCGTTCTGGAAGCTAGTGTCTGCGTTGAATCCCATTTTCTATATGGTTAATACATTCAGATATGGCATTCTAGGTTCATCGGATGTGGACATCGTTTGGGCATTCTTCATTCTGATTGTATTCATAGTGGTTCTGTTTTCTTCCTGCATCATGTTACTGCGCAAGGGCACCGGCTTAAGAAGCTAGTCGCTCAACTATTTTATGACAGACAATCCTCTAGGCAGTCAGACTGAGCACCCGAAGAAATACCAGCCAGATGTGCTCTATCCAATACCCCGCTGGGCAAGTCGCTCACTTCTCGATATAGAGAAGAAGGTATTGATGTATGGACTCGATCATTGGCAGGCCTATGAGCTTTCCTGGTTGAACGTCAATGGAAAGCCGGAGGTGGCGATCGGTGAGTTTTATTTTAATTCCGAGTCCGAGAATATCGTTGAGTCTAAATCTCTTAAGCTATACCTGAATTCTCTGAATCAGGAGCGCTATAAGAGCGCCGAAGCAGTTCGCTCCCTTATTGAGCAGGATCTCTCGGCGATAAGCCGATCCGAGGTGAAGGTAATGCTTCATGCCCTGGATGAGATAGAGGTTGATCCGTTGGGGGGAAGGGCAGGCAGATCCATCGATAACCTGGATGTAGAGATAAACAGTCATCAGCCAGACGCGCAGTTGCTTGAGCTGGGCACGGAAGATGTCGATGACGAAGTTCTCTACTCGGATTTGTTTCGATCAAATTGCCCGGTTACAGGTCAACCCGATTGGGCTAGCGTGGAATTGCGCTACACCGGAAAGAAAATAGATGAATCGAGCCTGTTAAAGTATCTCATCTCATTTCGTGAGCATCAGGGTTATCACGAGGAGTGTGCCGAGCGGATATTTCGCGACATTATGCTTAGATGCCAGCCTAGCGAGCTTCGCGTGGGAATGAACTTTGTCCGTCGCGGCGGTCTGGATATCAATGTGTATAGAGCTACAACACCGGTAACCTCCGATTCGGTAAACAGTCGCCTCATTAGACAGTAGGCAACTAACTTGAATTCCACCAAGCGGTAAGCTAAGGTTACGCCGCTTTTGCATCAGCAGCACAGCATCAGATAGAAGAAAGAACAACGGTGAGGTGTCCGAGTGGCCGAAGGAGCACGCCTGGAAAGTGTGTAAGCCGAAAGGCTTCGAGGGTTCGAATCCCTCCCTCACCGCCAATAAACAAAAAACCCGACTATAAGTCGGGTTTTTTTTGTTTATCGCCGGTGAGGTCGGGTGAGAACCCTCCGGTTCGACAAACGCGAAGCGCGCAGGATAGCCGCAGGCTACCCGTAGGGTGAGGGAATTAGCTAAGCTAATTCCAGAATCACAGGAGCGAAGCTCCGTAGACGGCCAAAGGCCGCCCCGAAGGGGATTCGATGGTGAGTGGGCGACAAAGCTTTCGTTAAGTAATAATTCCAAAAGATCTGCTTGTTCAACTAAGTTTGGCTAAGCCAAATACAAAACCATCCTCCCGAACCATCCCTGCCTATCCCAGAAACCCCAAACACACACAGTTTCCCTACAAACAAACCCTAAGGTACTATCTCACCATACTCATATTCATTGTCTCGGGGGCACTATGCTTGCACTACTTCCTCACAAAGGGCTGATCACACTGGCCTTTTCTCTAGTCGCTGTCAGTAGTTATGGCGCCGACTGGCCTAGTTATGGCGGAGATAACGGTTCTCAAAAATACTCCCCTCTGGACCAGATCGATGCAAGCAATGTGGGTAGTTTAACGACAACCTGGAGTTGGGACAGTGTCGATAACGCGACTGTTGCTAATAATGTGCGTGAGGAAAATTTCCGCGCGATGCCTGCTGGCTTCAAAGCTACCCCTATAGTGATAGACGGCGTTATGTACATACCCACGTCATTCGGTCGGGTGGTGGCGTTAGATGCCCGCAGCGGTGAAGAGAAATGGGTGTTTGATACCCAGGCGTGGCAGGCGGGGCGCCCGGCAAATTTGGGTTATAACTCCCGAGGTGTCGCCTATTGGGAGAGGGGAGGCAAGAAGCGTATTTTCTTCGCGACCAACGATTCCAATCTCTGGTCGCTAAATCTCGAGGATGGCAGCCCCGATTCAAGTTTCGGTGATGGAGGCAAGGTCGATTTGGCTGAAGGCTTGGGGCGCGAGATTGATAGACGACAGTACGGAGTAGTCTCTCCACCGTTGGTTACGAATAACACGGTGATTGTTAACTCTATTATTAACGATGGGCCCAGCAACAAGGAAATGCCTCCCGGTCATGTGCGTGGGTTTAATCCAGATACGGGCGAGATCGAATGGGTGTTCCATACAATCCCGCAAGCGGGTGAGTTTGGAAATGACACTTGGGAAGATGGGTCCTGGGAATATACCGGCAATACCAACTCCTGGACCATTATGAGTGCCGATGACGAATTGGATATAGCCTATATTCCAATCGGAACACCAACGAACGACTGGTATGGTGCTCTTCGAAAAGGCGATAATCTTTTTGCAGAATCTCTGGTTGCTGTGAGAGCAAGCACGGGGGAGAGGCTGTGGCATTTTCAGATGGTGCACCATGGGGTCTGGGACTATGACCTGCCAGCAGCGCCTACTCTCGTCGATATTACTGTGGATGGGCGTGATATTAAGGCGATTGCGCAGATATCCAAGCAGGGCTTTACCTATGTGTTCGATAGAGTAAGCGGAGAGCCTGTATGGCCTATAGAGGAACGGGCTGTTCCGCAGAGTACGGTTCCGGGTGAATCCTTATCACCGACGCAACCATTTCCGACCAAGCCTGCGGCTTTCGCCGTTCAGGGGATCTCCGATGAGACGTTAATCGATTTCACGCCAGAACTGCGACAGGAAGCGCTGCAGCTGATCGAGCGTTTCGACTACGGACCCGTGTTTACCCCGCCATCGCTGCGCGGCACCATTAACATGCCTGGTTGGGGTGGTGGTGGTTGGTGGACAGGCGCTTCTTTCGACCCGGATACGGGCTTGTTCTATGTGCCATCGACAACTATCCCTATCGTTGTGCAGCTTGTTGAGGTTGACCCTGAGCAATCTAACCTAGTCTACACCCGGGGCGGGGCGACTAACGTAGGTGGACCTCAAGGGCTGCCCCTGACCAAGCCGCCCTATGGCCGCATAACGGCAATCGATTTGAATACGGGCGAACATGAATGGATGGTTGCCCATGGTGAGGGTATCAGGCAGAAGATCATCGATATGGGTATATTGGATCCCGGCCCCGTAGGCGGGCCAAGCAGGACAGGCCCTGTGCTCACCAAGACTCTGCTGTTTATCGCGCAATCGGACAATGGGCGCAGTGTGTTAAGAGCCTTTGACAAGGCTAATGGCGAGGTCGTGCATGAGATGGACCTGCCGTTGCCGCCACAGGCTACTCCTATGACTTATTCGGTGGACGGCAAGCAATATATCTCTATTGCCCTTGGCGGCGGCCGGGATGCCAGAGTTCTAACTCTGTCTCTTCCTTAGCTAACTGGGATGGGGTGTAGTAATAACTGTGAATCGGCAAAGATTTTCTGCTATTGGGGCACTGTATCCCCCGCCGTCTATGGTATTATGAGATCTGGTAACTCTTGTCGGTCCCCACGCAATGATAAGTTATAAACCCCGCCAGGCCCGGAAGGGAGCAACGGTAGTAACTGACTCATGTGCCGCGGTGTGGCTGGCAAGAGCTGCCTCCAATCAAATTCTCAAAAGAGTAAATATCGCTGTCATCGATTGTCATATCAGACAGTTTTTCAACGAAGAAATCCAATGAGCTACCAAGTCCTAGCCCGCAAATGGCGACCAAGCAACTTCTCCGAAGTGGCTGGACAGGCTCATGTTCTCAAATCATTGATCAATGCTCTAGATAATGAGCGTCTGCATCATGCGTATCTCTTCACCGGTACGCGTGGAGTGGGGAAAACCACGCTCGCTCGAATATTGGCAAAATGCCTGAATTGCGAGGAAGGGGTTAGCTCGGTTCCCTGTGGAAAGTGTGATTCTTGTAAGGAGATTAACGAGGGACGGTTCATCGACTTGATAGAGGTCGATGCGGCTTCGCGAACAAAGGTCGAAGATACCCGCGAGCTTCTCGATAATGTGCAGTACGCGCCGAGCAGAGGGCGCTTCAAGGTATACCTCATCGATGAGGTGCACATGTTGTCGAACCATAGCTTCAATGCCTTGCTAAAGACTCTGGAAGAGCCGCCTCCACACGTCAAATTTCTCTTCGCAACTACCGACCCACAGAAACTACCAATTACGATTCTATCGAGATGCCTGCAGTTCAATTTAAAGAATTTAAGCCCGCAATTAATAACGGAATATTTAGGCTCAGTGCTCGAGAAAGAGAGTCTAGAGTTCGAGGATGAGGCGCTCTGGCAAATTGCAGCCGCCGCATCGGGAAGTATGCGTGACGCCCTGACCCTGGTAGATCAAGCCATCTCATATTGCGAAGGCAGGGTTGCAACGGACGGTGTCATTGAGATGCTTGGCGTGCCACCACAGAAACAAGTCTACGAATTATTGAAGGCCATGGCATCCAGGTCGGTCTCTACTGTTCTCGAACTAATTCGGTACATTGCAGAACAGACGCCCGACTACAGCCATACCCTGGATAGTCTCTTATCGACCCTTCACCGAGTAGCTATCGCTCAGATAGAGCCAAAGGCGGTGGACAATAGTTATGGTGATATGCCCCAGATCTTGGAGCTGTCCTCCTTAATTAGCGCTGAAGACGTGCAGTTGTATTATCAGATGGGGATCAAGGGCCGAGAGGACCTTCGACTCTCTGCCGAAGTGCGAACAGCCTTCGAGATGCTGCTGATACGAATGCTGGTCTTTTCTCCCAGCTATGTTGAGCCTAAAGAAATCCTTAGCCTGGACGCGAATAGCGAGAGCCCCTCGGATACTGTGGCAGAGTCGGGGGCAGCGGCGGAAAGCAAAAAAAAAAAGAATAGAGTAGAGCCGAATCAGGAGCCGGGCACAGAGGCTTTGGAGTCCTCTGTAGATGTTGCAGCAGAAGAGGAGAGGGAATCGAGCGCCAACGAGCAGGCAATGGGATCTGTTGAAAGCTCAGCGAAACCTGCCAGCAACTCCGTTGATGTGCAGAGTGATAGTGCAGGGTCTGCCGTAAAGTTTCGTCTAGATGCGCAGCACGCCGCCGTCGAAACGCCAGAAAAAATAAGCTTAGACTCGCTCAATAAGCAAAGTTGGCTGCGAGTCTATCCGCAGCTCGAGATAAGCGGCATCGCAGCGAATGTTTTGGCGAATTCTGACTTTCATCTAGCGAGTTCGAATAGCATACACTTCGTGCTGGATCATTCGCAGAGCGCGGTGTTCAGCGAGGAATTGCTACCAAAGATCTCACGGGCGCTGAGTGATTATTTCTCTTCCGAGCTGTCGGTAAACATAGAGATTGGCGAAACAAAGAACGAAACACCCGCACTGCTAAGTCAGCGGCTCAAAGAAGAGCAGCATGCGGCGATGATAAATAATTTTGAAAAAGATGAGAACGTGCAAGAGCTGCTCAAACACTTCTCCGGCACGCTGGCAAGAGAATCTATAGCCCCTCACAAGGATTAATAATTAGCATGACCGATTTGAATGAAATCATGAAGCAGGCGAAGCTGATGCAGGAGCAGTTTCAAAAGGCTCAGGAAGAACAGCTTAAGACTATGACCGAAGGAGAGTCGGGAGCCGGCCTGGTCAAAGTCGTCATGAATGGCAAGCACGATGTAATAAGCGTGAGCCTGGACGATGGTGTCATGGGTGAAGACAAGGCTGTGATCGAAGATTTGCTGGCTGCCGCGGTCAATGATGCGGTAAGGAAAATCGAAGAGAAAAACAAAGATGCGTTAGGCACTATGGCTGGCGGAATGAAAATGCCAGATGGCTTCAAGTTTCCATTCTAGGAGTAGTCGTGAATTCCAGCCCCTTAATTGATCAGTTAATCGAAGCGTTTCGATGCCTGCCAGGCGTGGGCCCCAAGTCTGCGCAGCGGATGACTCTGCATCTTCTGGAGAGAAACCGCGCCGGAGGAAAGAAGCTGAGTGATTCCCTGGCCGTTGCATTGAATGAAGTCGGAAACTGCATTCATTGTCGCACGCTCACCGAAGAGGAGACTTGCCGCATCTGCGCAAATTCCTCCCGCAATCGCAAGATTTGCTGTGTCGTAGAATCGCCAGCGGATGTTTTTGCTATAGAACAGTCTGGCTCTTTCAGGGGAATCTACTTCGTCCTTATGGGTCACCTCTCCCCTATTGATGGAATCGGTCCCGAACAATTAGGCATGCATCAACTGTTAGAGAAAGTTGCAAATACTGAAATAGAGGAGGTTATTATCGCCTGTAACCCAAATGTTGAAGGCGATGCCACCGCGTATTACATTGCTGAGCAGTTAAAGGATTCTCCGGCGCAGGTTTCGAGAATCGCACATGGAGTGCCTGTGGGCGGTGAGTTGGAATTTGTAGATGGCAGCACGCTTACCCATGCATTTTCCGGACGTAAGTCCATGGGCCAATCTTGAGCGAGTTAAATCATAGCGACGGCATGCCAATCGAATACGTCGATGATGACGCCACTCTGATTGCCTTGTGCGCACAATGGAGTAATGAAGAATTCCTCGCCGTTGATACGGAATTTGAACGCACTAGTACTTTCTATGCGCGCATTGGATTATTGCAGATAGCGGATAGTAAGAACTGCTATCTGGTGGACCCCCTTTGTATCGAAGACTGGTCTCCCTTTAAGGCGCTAATTTCCAGCCCGTCATGTATATTAGTCATGCATTCTTGCAGCGAAGACCTAAACTTATTCCAGACATTTCTTGGTTGCCTGCCAGTCTCACTATTTGATACTCAGCTCGCCGCTGCATTCTTGGGCATAGGCTTTAGTATTAGCTATCAAGGATTGGTGGAACAGTTGTTGGGTGTAGAGGTGGCTAAGGACGAGACACGTTCGGACTGGATCAAGCGTCCCCTGTCGGAAAAGCAGAAGCTCTATGCCGCTACCGATGTGCGCTATCTGCTGCAGATACGTGAGATTCTCAGCGAGCAGATTCAGTTAAAAGGCATGAGCGATTGGATGCAGGCTGAGTGTGATCAACAGCTCGCGATTGCTCAGAAGATAGAGCAAGAGTCTAATTGGCAGACTTATTATACAGGTGTCAGCAACGCGTGGCGTCTCGACAATGGCGGTCTGGAAGTCTTGCAGCAACTATGTGTATGGCGAGAACAGAAGGCCCGGCAACGCAACAAGCCGCGTAGTTGGGTTGTTAAAGACAACGATCTGTTGAGCCTCTGTGCAGAAATCGCAGAGGCGACTAACTCGGATAGTCTCAGTATCGACATCATCAAAAACATCGAAGGCGTTGATCGCCGATTCTTGTCGCGCAGTGCCGAGGAGTTGTTTCTTCTACTGAATAACCCTGCGAATAGAGGTGAGGTAGACGCTACTCTTTTGAACAAGCCCCTTAGTACCTCGCTTAGGAAGAAGTTAAAGCTCAGCAAACAGGCGGCGAACAACAAGGCTGAGGAGTTAGGCATGTCTCCGGAGTTGCTCGGGCGCAAAAAATATCTTGTGGATTTGCTAAGAGACTACGAGAAGCATGGGGCGCTTAGATGGTCGGGTGAATTCGCTGGATGGCGGAGGGAGCTCCTCGAATCGGAGCTCACGGCGATACTTGGTGAAGATTGAGTATGAATAGGGCGTACAGTGCTTAGACCGAAATTTTGGGAGTTGCCCCTCGATGATCTCAATGCGGCTGAGTGGGAGAGTCTCTGCGACGGCTGCGGACGCTGCTGTCTTAAGAAGTTCGCGGATGAGGATAGCGCCGAGGTAGTGTATACAAGGGTAGTGTGCAGGTATTTCGATGAGCAGAGCAGTCGTTGTGGCTGCTACGAAGATCGGTCTACGCTAGTGCCCGACTGTCTCGATGTTCGTAAAATGGATCTTGAGAAGAGTAATTGGATGCCGGACAGCTGCGCCTATAGACTTCGCTTCGAAGGGAAGGAGCTATTCGATTGGCATCCACTTATTGCCGGGTCCCGTGAGAAGATGGCGGCGGCGAGAATCTTGCTAGAAGGCAGAGTGATCTCCGAGGAGCACGTCCACCCGGATGGGTTCGACGAGCATATTATTCGGTGGGTTGAGACGTAATGGAGGCAATCGGTAATTATTGGTTCTTTTGGACTCTCTACCTGGCGGCGGCGGTTGTTTTCACGGCACTATTGTGGAGATTAACCCGCTTTCAACATGGGTTTTGGCGATCATATAGTCTCAGGGCGGTAGCTATAGCAGGCATATTTACTCCCTGGTATAGCAATCCACAGGATAGCATTATGGCGCCCGCGCTTATGGTTGCCACTCTGGATGCTATAACGATTGGTGGCAGTGCCTCTTTTCGCAGCTTCGTGCCACTTGTCCTGGCGGTTCTATTCGGCTTACTGGTCGCTGGAATAATGGCCTTTCTGAAGAAAAGAAAGGATAAGATAGCTATTAATAACAATGAATTAAATAACAATTCTAAAGTAATATAGGAATTACGCTCCGAGTAACACCTTTCCCCGCGAGAATTTTCTGCTTGAATGCGCCTCTATTGTAAAAAGTACAAATTTACTCATTTAAAACGATAGCTTAGCAAGTAGAGAATTGTCATGACTGGCTCCTCTTTTTTGTTTCCCTATTTCGCAGCTCACGGGTTATTGGTAGTGAGGGAAATCCTGTAAAGCCACTCAATTGTGTCGTGATCTGCCGGGCTGTGGCAATAGCGCCTCGCTTCTTCCTCACTAACCTGTCCGAAAGCGTATTGAATGAAACCCAGGCTGCCCGGGATGAAGTCCGCATGCTGCAGTATCAACTCAGCAGCTGAAGCAGCTGAAGCAGCTGAAGCAACTGAAGCAACTGAAGGACAAGTTATCGCCACTCATCGGTACTGCAAAAGAAGCCGATAGCCTCACAGACATGACGATGGCCAATGACTCTGCCCAAATGGACTGAATACACATCTTCCAAGGTCTTGAAGACCCCGGGCTGCGGCAGGTTTATCTATAAATCGCTATCGGGGTGGTGTCGTCGGGCAGAGAAGGATGAATCAACTCTGGTCAAAACGCTTGAGCTTCTGAAGTTGAAGTCGCTTAGCGGCGGTGTTGGGGGTGGAAAGTATACATGCTGCTATATCACTGACAGAGGCAGGAAATCTATCGCGATAGGGGGCTGGATTTCGCTTCTAAGTCCAGTCAATATCCGCACAAAATGTAGGCTAATAGGGGGCTGAGACTACGCGAAATCGGGGTTTTTCTGTATTAATAGTGAGCTGATGTTTACAATACGCGCACGTAAATTACGCAGTGGAAAAGATTGATGAATTTTACCGGTACAGACGAATACATAGCTACAAATGAATTACAGCTAGCGGTTAACGCAGCGATCGCTCTTCAGAAACCCCTCCTCATAAAAGGGGAGCCGGGAACGGGCAAGACAATGTTGGCAGAGCAGATCGCTAAATCCTTGAACCTTCCTCTTATTCAGTGGCATATCAAATCGACGACAAAGGCTCAGCAAGGCCTATATGAATACGATGCTGTCTCCAGGCTTAGAGACTCGCAGTTGGGTGACGATAAAGTGCATGATATCTCCAACTATATCGTGCAAGGTAAATTATGGGAGTCATTCGAAGCGGGTGACCAGTCTGTTCTGCTTATCGATGAGATAGATAAGGCAGATATAGAGTTCCCTAACGACCTGTTGCTTGAGCTCGATAAGATGGAGTTTTTCGTCTACGAGACTAAGCAGCTAGTCAAGGCTAAGACACGGCCTATCATAATCATTACCAGCAATAACGAGAAAGAATTGCCTGATGCATTCCTGCGTCGCTGCTTCTTTCACTACATTGAATTTCCAGATTCTCAGACTATGGAAAAAATTGTAGATGTACACTATCCAGACATCAAAAAGAATCTGCTTTCTCAGGCAATGGATGTTTTCTTCGATGTTCGAAAAATCCCTGGTCTGAAGAAGAAGCCATCCACATCAGAATTGATAGATTGGCTGAAATTGCTAATGGCCGACGATATTCCAGAGGATGTGCTTAAGAGTCATAGCGCCAAGAACGCCATCCCTCCGCTGTATGGTGCACTGCTTAAGAATGAGCAGGATGTGCATCTATTGGAGAAGCTAGCATTCATGCATAGAGCTAAAAGCTAGCAGCCATAGTTCTTAAAGAGACGCGTTCATGCTAATCAATTTTTTTATGACCCTCAAAAAGGAACGGCTGCCCGTTTCCTTTACAGAGTTGTTCTCATTACTCGAGTGTCTCAAGCAAAATATAATCTTCGCGAACGTGGAAGATTTCTACTACCTGTCGCGTATGTGTTTCGTCAAAGACGAGAAAAACTTCGATAAGTTTGATATCGCCTTTGGTAAATATTTCGAAAACATAGACGCGATCAATGATCTTGCCATGTATCAAATTCCAGACGATTGGCTTCGAAAGCAGATGGAGTCGATGTTAAGTGATGAAGAGAAAGCCAAGATTGAGGCGCTTGGTGGCCTGGACAAGCTCATGGAAGAGTTTCGCAAGCGCATGGAAGAGCAGCAGAAGAGGCATGAAGGCGGCAATAAATGGATCGGTACCGGCGGCACATCACCGTTCGGAGCCTATGGCTATAACCCCGAGGGTATACGCATAGGGCAGCAAGAGGGTCGCAACGGAAGCGCCGTCAAGGTCTGGGACAAGCGAAACTATCGGGACTTGGATGATTCGGTCGAGATAGGTACAAGAAATATCAAGATGGCGCTGAGGCGACTAAGGAAGTTTGCCAGAACCGGTGCTGCAGAAGAGCTAGATATTAACGATACTATCTCATCAACGGCGAAGAATGCTGGCCTGCTGGATATCAAGATGGTGCCAGAGCGCCACAATTCAGTGAAGGTATTATTGTTTTTTGATGTGGGTGGCTCGATGGACCCTCATGTGAAGTTGTGTGAAGAGTTGTTTTCTGCCGCGCGCACCGAGTTTAAACATCTGAAGTATTATTATTTCCATAATTTTATCTATGAATCGGTATGGACGAAGAGTCACAGACGCCACGCAGAAACTACATCGACATTTGACATCATCAACAAGTATTCGAAAGACTACAAAATCATCTTCGTGGGTGATGCTACTATGGCTCCCTACGAGGTGACTCATGTGGGTGGCAGCATCGAGCATTATAACGAGGAGGCTGGAGCGGTCTGGATTAAACGCCTTACCGAGGTTTTCGATCATATGGTATGGATAAATCCGACACCCAAGACGTATTGGGAGCATAGCTACTCTATTGAAATCGTGAAAGAACTCTTGGAGGACCGTATGTTTCCTATGTCAGTTAAAGGTTTGGAAGAAGCGATGGCGCTGTTGACGAAATAATTATGAGCATAGAGAGACTTACAGAAGACCTTCGGCCGGAGAAATTTTCCACGCTAACTGAAGTGGTCGATTATTTTTGCACAGAGCATGCGCAGCTGCCTGCCTATACTTGCCTGGGAAGAACGTTAACCTACGGTGAGGTGGACGAATTGAGCGATAGGTTTGCCCATTACCTGATGACTCAAACCAATCTTAAGCCCGGCGATCGAATCGCTATCCAGCTACCGAATCTTTTGCAATTTCCTATAGCGTTCTTTGGGGCGACTAGAGCTGGTCTTGTGGTGGTGAACACGAATCCTCTCTATACGGTTCAGGAGATGGCTCATCAGTTCAAAGACTCTGGCGTGAAAGGCATTGTGATTCTGTCCAGTTTCTGCGACAAGCTAGAAAAAATATTGCCCCAGACCGAGATAGAGACGGTAATCGTTACTCAGTTAGGTGATATTCAAAAGCCAGTAAAGCGACAGTTCGTTAACTTCATGATTAAGTATATTCGGAAGATGGTGCCAGCTTATAAGATCGAAGGGGCTGTCGATTTTCAGAAAATTGTAGACACGCCAGCGCCGAAATTTAACTATCCTGAGTCTGGCAAGGGCCATGACGTTGCACTTATCTTGTATACCGGCGGGACCACCGGGGTCGCAAAAGGTGCCATGCTTAGCCACAATAATTTAATTACTAATATGATGCAGCTGCGTTCTCGTTGCATCAGCGTGATTGACGACAAGATCGAAAATATTCTCGCCCCGCTGCCTCTGTATCATAGCTATGCCTTTTTGCTGCATTGTTTAACTATGCCGTATGCGGGTAACCACAATATTCTGGTGGCGAACCCGCGAGACACCCTGGCATTGATCAAGCTTTTCACGCAGTGGCCTATTAGCGGGTTCGTAGGAATTAATACGCTCTATCTCGCTCTGCTGCGGCATCAGGATTTTTCCAGTATAGATTTTTCCAGCATGAAGTTTTGCGGCGCCGGTGGTATGGCGATGACGACCTCGGTCAGCGAGGAGTGGGCCGAGTCCACAGGCAGTCCTATCTATGAAGGCTACGGCCTTACAGAATGCTCTCCGGTAGTTTCAGTCAATATCCCAGGCAAGGAAAGGCTCGGGACTGTAGGCCCCGTTGTGCCAGAGACAGAAACCAAGGTCGTCGATGATGACGGCAATGAGGTGGCTAGTGGCGAAACCGGCGAGCTCTGGATTCGTGGCCCTCAAGTTATGCAGGGTTACTGGCAGCATGATGGCGAGACGGCCAACTCTCTCACCAGCGACGGATGGTTTAAGACAGGCGACTATGTCAGCATTAGTGATGATGACTATATTTCGATAGTGGATCGCAAGAAGGATATGATTCTGGTATCTGGCTTTAATGTATTTCCGAATGAAATCGAAGACTGGGTCAACTGTCATCCAGATGTATTGGAAAGTGCGGCGATCGGCGTCCCCTGCCAGAAAACAGGGGAGTCGATAAAATTATTTATCGTGCCGAATGAGAAAGAGGTCGACATCGAATCGCTTAAGGCTCATTGCAGGGAGGGCCTAACCGCGTATAAGATTCCTCGAGAATTCGTCTTGATCGACGATATTCCCAAATCTATTATCGGCAAAATTCTACATAGAGAACTGCGCGAACCATCATGATCGCAGCGCTTGTTTTATGAGTATTGTAGTCCTCAATCATCACTTCAAAGTCGGTAGCTACCGTGTCACAAGCCTTGCAGCAAAAGCTCGATAGTTGTCAGCTTGCCGATGTGTTTCGCTTGCAGAAAACATTGAGCAGACTCGAACGTGAAACGCTTTCAAAAAACGATCTTGCGTCGGCGACTGCGGCCTTTGAGTCTGCCATCGCCAAGTCTCAGAAAGCCTGTGAGATAAGACGCGCAGCTATTCCCTCCAGCATTCACTATCCTGAAAGTCTCCCGGTAAGTGGCAGGGCATCTGAGATCGCCAAATTGATTGGTGAGCATCAGGTCGTCATCGTCGCGGGAGATACCGGTTCAGGCAAGACTACGCAGCTGCCCAAGATCTGTCTCGAGGCGGGATTTGGGATACGAGGGCTCATAGGTCATACCCAGCCCAGACGACTGGCTGCTTTGTCGGTAGCGACCAGAATCGCAGAGGAGTTGGGTTGTGAACTAGGTGGCGGTGTGGGTTCGCAGATTCGTTTTAAGGACAATACCAGCGATCAAAGCTTCCTCAAACTGATGACTGACGGAATCTTGCTGGCGGAGATTCAGCAAGATAAGTTTCTTAATAAATATGAAGTTCTAATTATCGACGAGGCTCATGAGCGCTCTCTGAACATCGATTTTCTGCTTGGCTATCTGAAGCAATTGCTGAGTAAGCGCAAGAATTTAAAGCTCATTGTTACCTCGGCGACCATCGATGTTGATAAGTTTTCCAGGCATTTCGAGGATGCCCCCATAGTGGCTGTCTCCGGAAGAACCTACCCAGTTGAGACTCGATATGAACCGCTCATTGAATCGAGTGCAGAGCAGATCGATGATGATATCCAAATTGATGGCATTATCAAGGCGGTTGAGGAAATAGCGCATAATGACAAGCGCAAGGGTGGATCAAGTGGCGATATTCTGGTCTTTCTCAGCAGTGAGAGAGAAATAAGAGCAACCGCAACTGCATTGAGAAAAAAGAAATACCGCGATGTCGATATTCTGCCTCTGTATGGAAGATTGCGCTATTCCGAGCAGGCCAAGATATTCAAGCCCGGTAGAGGCCGGAAGATAGTGCTGGCGACTAACGTCGCGGAGACTTCGATTACCGTACCCGGCATCAATTATGTGATTGATACCGGGCTCGCGCGCATCAGCCGCTATAGTCTGCAGAGCAAGGTGCAAAGGCTTCCCATAGAGGCCATATCACAGGCGAGTGCAAACCAGCGCAAGGGCCGCTGTGGACGCATGGCAGATGGCGTCTGTGTCCGTCTGTATTCGGAGAATGACTTCGAGGGTAGACCCGAGTTTACCGACCCGGAAATCATGCGCACTAATTTGGCTTCGGTGATTTTGCGCATGAAGCACCTTCGTCTGGGTGATATTGAGAAGTTTCCGTTTCTGGATGCTCCAGAGCCAAGGGCAATTAACGAAGGAGCAAAGCTGCTGATAGAGCTCGATGCCCTGAGCAATTCCCGAAAGCTTACCGACAGTGGTCGTAAGATGGCGATTCTGCCTGTAGATCCCAAATATTCTCGCATGCTGATAACGGCGAGTGCACAGGGCTGCCTGCGTGAGTTGCTTATAATAGTTAGCGGGTTAAGCATTCAGGATCCCAGAGAAATATCGAGTGAAAACAGGCAGCAGGCAATGCAGCAGCTGGCTGAGTTCGAGCATCCAGATTCTGACTTCCTCTCCCTGGTCACTCTCTGGGATGATTACGAGAAAAGACGGCAGGACATAAATCAGGGGCAGCTTCGAAAGCACTGCAAAAAATATTTCCTTTCCTATATGCGCATGCGCGAATGGCGCGAAGTTCATCACCAGCTAGTCCTCTCCTGTCAGAGACTGGGGCTGAGAACTAATAAGGAAGCGGGGGACTACGAGGCAATTCACAAGAGCCTGATCAGCGGTTCCCTAAATCAAATCGCGAAGCGTCTCGAGGGCAGAAACTATCGCGGAAATAGGAACAAGTCATTCTCTCTGTTTTCGACCTCTGTTCTATCGAATAGAGGGGCGAAGTGGATTGTAACTGGCGAGCAGATCGAAACGTCCCAGACCTTTGCCACGCAAGCTGCCAAAATCCAGCCAGAATGGGTTGAAGCAATGGCTCTTCATCTGGTCAAGCGCGAGTACTTTGAACCTCATTGGAGCAAGAAGCGCCAACAGGTCGTGGCTTATGAGAAGGTGCAGCTCTACGGCCTGGTGATCATAGAGAAATCTCTTCTCAGCTATAACAAGATTGACCCTAAGGTTTCTAGAGAGTTATTTATTAGGGAAGGGCTGGTTCCAGGTGAGATAGCCATTGGGCTTAAGTTTTATAAAAACAATTTGGAATTGGTTTCCTCACTGGCAAAGCAGGAGGAGAAGATGCGTCGTCCGGAGCTATTGGTCACGGAACGGGATCTTATCGCATTCTACGAGCGGCGTATCCCTGAGGATGTATGCTCGACTCGCGATCTAAGCTCATGGATAAAGAAGCAGGGCAGAGCTGCCGAAGAGCTGCTCTCGATGACAGTAGACAACCTGATTAGCTCGGAAACGGCCATTGATGCGATGCAGGCATTTCCCGATGCAGCGGCTATTCACAGGAACGAGCTTCGCCTGGACTACGTATTTGAACTTGGCAATAAGGCTGATGGTGCAACGCTAGAGGTGCCATTGGCGATGATTAGTCAGTTGCGTCAGGTGGATCTGGACTGGGCTGTACCTGGTAATTTGATTGAGAAATGCACGGCCTTGATTAAAGGGCTGCCCAAGTCCCGCCGCAAGAACTTCATTCCTGTGAATGCTTTCGTTAAACAAGCTTGTGAACAAATGTCCAATGCTGACGGCGACATAATAGATTCTTTGTTATCACAGATTCGCAATCTCAAGGGTTTGGAAGTAGACAGAGCAGAGTTTGAGCAGATCGACTTGCCGGCTCATCTGAAAACGAAAATACGCGTAATGGGCGATGGGGGCAATGAGATTGCTTTCGCTGGCAGTATCGATCAGGTGAAGGCCCAACTAGAGGAGCAAGGGCTGTTTGAGAATGGCCTGGCTGACATGCATGCTAGTGATACGAGTCACAAGTCGGCGAGTGAAACTGCCTATAATCATCCCCTGGAAATAGCCGGGGCTAAGGATTGGGTGTTCGATAACCTGCCAGAGCAGGTAGAAATAGGTGAGACACTTAAATTAATTCGATTTCCCGCGCTTGTTGTTGAAGGCGATACGGTAGGCGTAAACTTATTTACCGACAGGTTTTTCGCTAACAAGAGTCACCTGCAGGGCTTGGTCAAACTCTTTCAATTGCGGAGTATCCAACAGCGAAATCAGCTAAAGAAGAAGTTTAGTCGATTGGCCGATGTGCTGGTTCTTAAGGCCCCGTTTCCACTAGCTAGGTTTGCAAAAGATGCGATTTGGATTAGCTATGTGGCAGCTTTCGATCTAGAAGAATCGTTGCCTAGAACTAAGTCAGACTTTCTACAGCGGCTGGAGACTGGAAAGCCGAAGATCATAGGCCATGCAGAAAAGATTGAGACACTATTTGCCAAGGTTGTAGAGGAGCATTTTGTCATCGGTCGCGCCATAGCTGAATTTAGGCAAGGAGCGCTGGCCTATGTTGCGGAAGATATCGAGAAGCAATTGGCCGGACTTCTCCATGAGAGCTTTTTTTCTGAGACCGGTCTAGTTTGGTTTACTGAATACCCAAGGTATTTGAAGGCGATTTCAGTCCGTCTGAGCAAGGCCCCTCATATGGGGGATAAGGATAAGCCGAATACTGAGCTACTATCCCAGTACTGGCTGAAATATACCGCGCTTGAAGCTAAGGCTAAGGCCAGCGACAAGACAGAACTACAGACATTGCGCTGGATGTTGGAAGAATTTCGAGTATCACTGTTCGCTCAGACTCTGGGGACACGAATTGCAGTTTCCGAGAAGCGCATAAACAAGTTGTTTGAGACATTGCATTAAAGCTCCAAAAGTTGGCGAAATCGTGAAATATTCTATTACACAGCAGTTTTTCACGTATGCGCGCGGGGCCTCCTGGCCGCCGTTACTTCTATGTGTCTTTTCGATAGCCCCCGCTCAGGCCCAAACCTATGACCCCTGGCGCGAGGCTAATGAGAGAGTCTTCACGCTCAACGACTATTTCGATCGGGTAGTTGTAAGACCTGTATCGATTGCCTATACCACTTTTACACCTAGAATAGCGCGGCAGGGTATCCGGAATATTTTTAGTAACATCGATGATATCAATGTCTTTGTGAATAACCTTTTACAACTAAAGTTCGACGCTGCGCTAAATGATTCTGGCCGTCTCTTGGTGAACACGACACTGGGTTTGGGTGGGGTATTGGATGTCGCTGGTGGTTATGGCCTCTCCAAGAATGAAGAAGATTTTGGGCAAACTCTTGGTAGGTGGGGCGTGGCTGCAGGGCCCTACGTCATGCTTCCAGTCTTTGGAGCAAGCAATCTAAGAGACTCTTTTGGCTTGGTGCTCGATACCTTTTTTAACCCTATTCAGTACCATAAAGATGAATCGCTGCGTCTGACCCTGTTTTTTGTTAGGGAAACAGACTCTCGGTCCGGTCGTCTCGCTCTGGATGAGCTAATCACGGGTAACCGTTATCTCTTCGTGCGCGAGGCCTATGTGCAGAGGCGCGAATACCTGGTTACTGATGGTCAGGTCGAAGATGAATTCGGCGATTTCGGTAACTTCTAAATAGAATTTTTTTAGCCGGGTCGCGCGTTTCTTACTTGTAACTTCGTCTTGATGAAATCACTGTGTGAAACATAGATGAGCTCTGAAATTTTTCTGATCAGGTGGTCTTCATACTTGTCGAGCTTCTCGTCGGCAAAGGCAATACGCCACATGTTTTTTATTAAAGCGATTTTCTGCTCGTTGTCGTAATTGTCATTTATCAGTCGAGTAAATTCATACAGAGACGTCGCATCATGAACCTCTTCCTTAGCTAGTTTTGTCAACTCTTCCAAGTCTTCATCTGCAACCTGATAGCTTTGTTTCAGAACCTTCATAAATTCCACATGTTCGCGTTCGTCCAATTCATGATCGGAATTCATTACCTCGATCAGTAAAGCGGCGCAGGTTAGGTCAACCTGGCTGAGTAGGGCGTCGCTAGTCACACTGACGTCGTCTTTCGCAAGTTTGTCTTCAAAAAAGCTCATAATCGCGTCGATCACGGGGTCTATTCCTCTGTTTTAGTCTATTGTCGTCACTTATCTTGAATTAGCTCACGAAAGAAGCAGCATCGAGTAAAACTTCAATTCCAGCCGATTTCTTGTAGCTGTTCTCGCTTAGGTGTCTCCGAAATTGTTTACCACCTTTCTGCCCTTTGAATAAGCCAAGTATATGTCGTGTCATATGGTGGAGCGGAGTACCACGATCTAGTTCTTGCTCTATGTAGGGTATGAATTTCTGTAAGCGCTCGATACGGGTGCAGGCGTTCTTCATGGCGCCGAAGAACTGGTTGTCAACTTCGTTGAGAATGAAGGGGTTCTGGTAGGCTTCTCTGCCTAGCATCACGCCATCCGTCGAATCAAGCAATGCGACCGCCTCTTCCAGTGTTTTTATCCCGCCGTTGATGATGATCGATAATTCGGGAAAGCTGCGTTTGAGGGTGAACACGCTTTCGTAATTAAGCGGTGGAATTTCACGGTTCTCTTTTGGGCTCAGTCCGGAAAGGATTGCTTTGCGTGCATGCACGATGAACAGCTCGCAGCCGGCAGTCGCTACTTTACCCACGAAGTCTTCTAGTTCGGCTTGGCTATCACGATCATCTATTCCAATGCGGCACTTTACCGTCACAGGTAGATCAACGCTAGCCATCATGCTTTGGATGCATCTGCCAACAAGTTCCGGCTCCGCCATCAAGCAGGCACCAAAAGCGCCAGACTGAACTCTATCGCTAGGGCAGCCTACATTGAGATTTATTTCGTCGTATCCAGCGCGTTCGCCCAATACCGCTGCTTGGGCCAACTCTTCCGGATCGCTCCCTCCAAGTTGCAAAGCAACGGGATTCTCATCGGGGCTGTGTTGCAGTAGATAATTTGCGTCACCGTGTTTCAGTGCCGCGCTTGTTACCATCTCGGTATAGAGCAGGGTATGTGCGGACAGCTGGCGCAGGAATACACGATCGTGACGATCGGTCCAATCCATCATCGGGGCGACACAGAAACGGTGGCTTAAAGCTACTGGCGGTTCTGTGATCTGGGGTATAACTGCTTGCTCAGAAGCGCTCTTCAACGATTGCACCTTAGGGCTTTCCTTATAATGGGACGCAGGTTTTAGCGAATGCTCCTTTGCATGTCAAGAAGTAGCGCCAATCGTTAATTCGACTAAGATAGGAATTGAAGTCGAATCGCGTATAATCTCGCCTTCAATAAGTCGGAGGCCCCCGAGTTCCTGCTGGGTCGATCGTAGATATGGGGTCATCTCGAGTAGAAGCAATATGAAGAAAGTTCGTACCCGTATAGCACCGTCTCCAACTGGAGACCCACATGTTGGCACGGCCTACATCGCGTTATTCAATCGCTGCTTTGCACACCTGCATGGCGGTGACTTCGTGTTGCGCATAGAAGATACGGATAGGGAGCGTAGCACGAGCAAGTCGGAACAAGACATTCTTAGCTCTCTCAAGTGGCTAGGCCTGTCTTGGGACGAGGGCCCCGGCTGTGAGGCTGGTGCTGGCCCATATCGGCAAAGTGAGCGCTCTGCTATTTATTCGAAGCATATTCAGCAACTGCTGGACAACGGATCCGCCTTTCGGTGTTTCTGCAGCTCCGAGCGGCTCGGTGAGGTGCGCAAGCAGCAGATGTTGGACAAGTTTCAACCCGGTTACGATGGTCATTGTCTGCAGCTGACTCAGGAAGAGAGTGAAACCAAGCAGGCGGCGGGCGAGCAGCATGTGATTCGCATGAAGATTCCGCAAAACGGTGAGTGCGAATTTGAAGATATCTTGCGTGGCAAGGTGAATATCGCATGGTCCCAGATCGATATGCAGGTATTGATCAAGTCTGACGGCATGCCAACCTACCATTTTGCCAATGTGGTGGATGACCACCTTATGGAAATTTCCCATGTCATTCGCGGTGAGGAGTGGATTAATTCCACTCCGAAACACATTTTGCTCTATCAATACTTCGACTGGGAAGCGCCAAAGTTCTGTCATATGCCACTGCTGCGTAATCCCGATAAGAGCAAATTAAGTAAACGCAAGAATCCCACCAGCATTCGCTACTATGAGGCGATGGGTTATTTGCCGGAGGCCTTGTTGAACTATTTGGGCATGATGGGCTGGACGATGCCTTCTGGCGAAGAGAAATTTTCGCTCGCTGAGATGGAGGCGAGCTTTGACATTAGTCGCGTGTCGCTAGGTGGGCCGATATTCGATATTGAGAAACTGGATTGGTTAAATGGCAAGTATATTCGCGAAGAGCTTAGCGATGAAGAGTTCGCCAGGCGTTTTGCTGCATGGGCATTCGATCCAGATAAGATCTCTCAGATAGTACCGCTTCTCAAGCAGCGCGTTGAGCGATTCAGTGATGTTGTTTCTCTGAGTGGATTCTTTGTTGACGGTCAGCTGGAATTAGGCGAGGCGGACTTTCAGCATAAGTCGGTTGAGCTATCTCTCGCGGCCAAGATACTGCAATTCACGCTCTGGAAATTAGAGGAAGTGGAAGAGCTGAGCAGGGACGTTGTCGAGACAGAGCTTCAGGCACTCGCAGGGCAGCTGGGGTTAAAGATAAGGGATTTCCTGTTTCCTTTGTTTGTTGCGATTAGCGGCAAGGCGGTCTCTACCTCTGTTATCGAGTCGATTGCAATATTGGGCATCGATATCACAAGAGCGCGAATACGCCATGGAATTAGAGTAGTGGGCGGTATCTCCAAGAAACAGGCGAAGGTCTTGGAAAAAGAATTTCGTTCTCTCTAGTGAATATTAGTGTTTTAGATAGGCGCGCTGCGTTGACAGACTTAGCGACTGTGCTTAGAATGCGCCTTCCTCGAAAGTGGTGATGGGGCCTTAGCTCAGCTGGGAGAGCGCAACGCTGGCAGCGTTGAGGTCAACGGTTCGATCCCGTTAGGCTCCACCATTTCCTTACCTACCGATGATATTCACCTAAGTGAGGTCTGCGTTGCCGTGCCCGTGATTAATGCTAGCGGGGCTAATATAGCGATGTTCCTGTGTACTTTCGTACAGCAGAGGATTGGGCTATCGCTGCCGGCAGCGATAGCCATTTAGCCTAGATGTCTCTCTTGGTATGGCCCTTGTAAAGCTGCCGTGGTCTGCCGATGCGGTATGGATTGCTTAGCATCTCGTCCCAGTGGGCGATCCAGCCTGGCGTTCTGCCTGTCGCAAAGATTACCGTAAATAGGCTGGTAGGAATGCCAATAGCCTTCAGAATAATGCCCGAATAGAAATCGACGTTCGGATACAGCTTACGTTCGATAAAGTATTCGTCTTCCAGAGCAATCTTCTCTAGCTTGCGGGCAATCTTGAATAGTGGATCATCCTCTAGGCCAAGCTCATCTAATACCTCATTGCAGATTTCACGCATTACCGTAGCGCGAGGGTCGAAGTTCTTATAGACCCTGTGGCCAAATCCCATAAGGCGGAATGGATCGTCCTTGTCCTTGGCACGAAGAATGTATTCTTCAATATTCTTCTCATCGCCAATCTCGTGCAGCTGCTCAAGCACTGCCTCATTAGCACCGCCGTGAGCAGGGCCCCACAGTGCGGCTATGCCAGAAGCAATACAAGCATAGGGGTTGGCACCAGAAGAGCCAGCTAGACGGACTGTAGAGGTTGATGCATTTTGTTCGTGGTCTGCATGCAGAAGGAAGATGGTATCCATCGCCTTGGCTAATACAGGACTAACATTCGGTGCATCGCAAGGCGTGCCGAACATCATGTGTAGGAAGTTCTCGGCAAAACCCATATTGTTCTGCGGATACATGAAGGGCTGCCCAACGCCGTGTTTGTAGCACATGGCTGCCAGTGTTGGCATCTTGGCGATGACCCTGTGTGCCACGAGTTTGCGGTGCTCAGGGTTATCTTTGTCTAGCTTGTCATGGTAGAACGCTGAAAGGGCACCTACCACGCTCATTAGCATTGCCATGGGGTGAGAAGTGCGAGGAAAACCCCGAAAGAAGCGGTGGATCTGCTCATCTACCATGGTGTGGTAGCGGATAATATTCTCAAAATCTTCCTTCTCGGCCGGGTTCGGTAATTCGCCGTTCAAAAGCAGGTAGCAAGTGTCAAGAAAGCTCACCTTCTCGGCAAGCTGCTCTATGGGATAGCCGCGATGGAGTAGGACTCCCTTGCCGCCATCGATGAATGTGATATCAGATTCACAGGCTGCAGTGGACATGAAGCCGGAGTCGTAGGTAAAGAAGCCTTGGCCTACAAGGCTGCTTACGTCCACTACGTCTGGGCCAGTGCTGCTTTCATAGACGGGTAGTTCGATAGGTTTATCAACTCCGTCGATGGTTAACTGGGCCTTTCTTGCGCTCATGCGTGACTCCTGTAACTTCTTCTTTAATTGAGTTTTCTAGGGGAAACAACTGCTTACAGCTGGCTTCGCGTACTTTTAGTGGCCTGCTCAGTGTCTGAACAGGTCGGCAATACTAGGTAGAGAGGGTGCTATTTGTCAAATTTTTTATATGCTCAAGCTCAGTGTCCATCGCGATTTTGGGGCTTTTACAGCCTATGTATAGCGGCAAAAGCCTTTCTTTATAGGTTCCGAGTCATACTGATTAACTGGCTCTTCTGCTAGGGAGAGTTGGCTTGAATTTCAACGTCTCTGCGGTATTGACAGAACATTGTCATTATTCGGTGAAAAACTACTGGATTCATTGTATTACGTGGCTTTACGGCATATACTTTCCTCCGTTTTGCACGCTTAAATACTGTAATTAATTCAATCAGTTTGCGTCGTTTCAAAGGCTTGGGCTTGCGAAAGACGCGTAAATTTTATTGGCCAACGCGACGGGCAGAAAGTGAACGATAATAGACCAAAAAATCTCGACATAACTACCTTTAACTACCCCTTGCCAGCGATCACATCTTTGCTACATCGACTCTCAGGCGCTTTCATCTTTATTGGCGTTGCTCTGATGTTGTACTTGCTGGAACTCTCCCTGCAGTCTGAATCGGGCTTTGCGCTGGTGCAGGAGTTGCTGAGCAACGTCTTGATCAAGTTCATGGCCTGGGCTGTGCTGGCGGGTTTGCTCTATCACTTGATAGCAGGGATCAAACATTTGCTTATGGACTTAGGCTTCGGTGAGACGCTAAGAGGTGGCTTCATAGGTGCGTGTATAACGCTCGCGCTGTCTGCTGTAGCCATCATCGTTGCAGGAGTATGGATATGGTAGCGAATGTTACGAATCTGGGGCGTTCCGGTCTCTTCGATTGGGTTGTACAGCGCTTTAGCGCAATTATTTTGGCTACGTATTCTCTGTTCATGCTAGCTATCTTCGTTATGAATCCAGACATGGATTTCGAAAAGTGGAGTTCGATCTTCGACAACAATGCTATGCGTTTGTTCAGTCTGATTACACTGCTGGCTCTATGTGCTCACGCTTGGATCGGCATGTGGACAATCTCCACCGACTACATGACGTCTCTACAGCTAGGCAAGAATGCGACTTTTTTTAGAATAATGTTTCAAGCGGGCTGCGTTCTGTTGATCGCGGTTTATTTGCTATGGGGCATTCAGATTTTCTGGGGTAATTAGATGACTGGCATGCGTACACTAACTTTCGATGCAGTAATAGTCGGCGGGGGCGGCGCCGGCATGCGAGCCGCACTGCAGCTTGCGCAGTCGGGCTATAACACGGCAGTTATCACGAAGGTATTTCCAACTCGCTCACACACCGTTTCCGCCCAGGGCGGGATTACCTGTGCGATTGCAAGTGACGACCCCAATGATGACTGGCGCTGGCATATGTACGACACGGTCAAGGGCAGTGACTACATAGGCGATCAGGATGCTATCGAATACATGTGTAGCGAAGGTCCGCAAACAGTTTTCGAACTGGAGCACATGGGCTTGCCATTCTCTCGCACAGATAAAGGGCGAATCTACCAGCGTCCATTCGGTGGTCAATCGAAAGATTTTGGTAAGGGTGGTCAGGCTGCTAGAACCTGTGCTGCGGCAGACAGAACAGGGCATGCCTTGTTACACACACTTTATCAGGGGAATCTGAAGAACAAAACTGCGTTTTTAAACGAATGGTATGCAACTGATTTGGTCAAGAATCAGGATGGCGCAATTGTGGGTGTCATCGCGATCTGCATAGAAACGGGCGAAACCGTTTTCGTCAAATCGAAAGCCACTGTATTTGCTACGGGCGGTGCTGGCCGAATTTACGCGTCCACTACCAATGCGTTGATCAATACCGGAGACGGAGTCGGTATGGCGCTTCGCGCGGGTTTTCCTGTGCAAGACATCGAGATGTGGCAATTTCATCCTACGGGTATTTACGGCGCAGGTACGCTCGTGACCGAGGGTTGCCGCGGTGAAGGTGGCTATTTAATCAATAAAGATGGTGAGCGTTTCATGGAGCGCTATGCGCCTAACGCGAAAGACCTAGCGGGACGCGATGTTGTTGCGCGTTCAATGGTCCTGGAAATTCTAGAGGGTCGCGGCTGCGGTGAAAACGGCGATCATGTGATGTTGAAACTTGATCACCTAGGCGAGGAAGTACTGAATTCTAAACTGCCTGGAATTCTGGAGCTGTCCAGAACGTTCGCACATGTGGACCCAGTGAAAGAACCTATTCCGGTAGTTCCTACCTGCCATTATATGATGGGCGGCATTCCAACCAACGTAAACGGCCAGGCGCTAACTCAGAATGAGAAAGGTGAAGATGTAATCATTCCTGGGCTATTTGCTGTCGGTGAAGTGGCTTGTGTCTCTGTGCACGGTGCCAACCGCCTGGGCGGCAATAGCTTATTGGATCTGGTGGTTTTCGGTCGTGCCGCCGGCAAACATATCGAAGAGATGCTGAGCCAGGGTCTGGAACAGCGCGAAGCCTCTGTAACTGATATCGAGCAGGCGCAGAATCGATTGTCCAGGCTGAATGAATCTAGCACAGGCGAAAGTGTTTCTACGCTACGTGCTGAGTTGCAAAACATCATGCAGAATCACTTTGGCGTGTTTCGTCGTGGAGACTTCATGCAAGATGGCATACAGAAGCTGTCTGCCCTACGCGAGCGTATTGCGAATGTTCATCTTGACGATAAGAGTCTTACATTCAATACGGCTAGGATCGAGGCATTAGAGTTGGAAAACTTGTTCGAGGTTGCAGAGGCTACAGCGATTGCAGCCGAAGGCCGAAACGAGAGTCGCGGCGCGCATGCACGTGATGACTATCGTGACCGCGATGATGAAAATTGGCTATGTCACTCGATGTATTTCCCCAAGGAAAAGCGCGTTGGTAAGCGCGATGTGAATTTTTCACCGAAAACGGTTGATACGTTTGAGCCTCAGGTTCGCTCCTACTGATTGTGTTTGTTGAGTAACAGTTTGCACGACACTGTGTATTGATATGTCAGTGAAATTCAGTTTTAGAATGAATCAAGATTCCGTGTCTAGAAATCGCCGATTTAGTCGAAAAATAATTAGTCGTAAATATAACTAGTCGTAAATATATAGGTGAGCCGTGTTAGTAAGCATATATCGCTACAACCCCGATACTGACGAAAAGCCAGTCATGCAGGATGTCGAGGTAGAATTACCCGAAGACAAAGACCTGATGGTGCTAGATGTATTGGCATTGGTTAAGCAGCAAGATTCGAGTGTTGTCTATCGTCGCTCCTGCAGAGAGGGTGTCTGTGGTTCTGATGGTATGAACATCAATGGCACTAATGGCTTGGCTTGTATCACGCCAATGTCCACCGCCGTAAAGCCAGGTGGAAAGTTGGTTCTGAGGCCGCTTCCAGGTCTGCCGGTGATTCGCGACCTCGTCGTCGACATGTCAATTTTCTACAAACAGTACGAGAAGATTAAGCCCTATCTTATTAACGACACCTCACCACCCGCTATCGAGCGATTACAATCACCGGAAGATAGAGCGAAGTTGGATGGCCTCTATGAGTGCATACTTTGTGCTTGCTGTAGCACAAACTGTCCTTCGTTCTGGTGGAACCCGGATAAATTTATTGGCCCTGCAGGCTTGTTGCAGGCTTATCGCTTCCTCGCGGATACACGCGATACGGCGGATAACGAAAGATTGTCAGAATTGGATGATCCGTTTAGCGTGTTCCGTTGCAGAGGTATCATGAATTGTGTCGCTGTATGTCCTAAGGGATTGAATCCGACCCGAGCCATTGGCCATATCCGGTCGATGTTAATTGAGCACGGAACTTAACTGGTCAACGTTACGAGTCGTATTTACTAGAAGTCCTAGGTCTGGCTTCGCAAATTCCGCGAAGTTAAAGGAAGTAGTATGCAAGACAGCTTGTTAGAAATAATGCGCAGCACGGGGCATCTTTCTGGATCCAATGCGGCGTATGTTGAAGAGTTGTATGAGAGCTACCTGCTTGATGCAGAGTCGGTTCCATCCGAATGGAAGCAGTTCTTTCACTCACTTGCAGCGGCAAACGATGACGCTGCGCCTGATGTGTCCCATGCCGCTATAGAAAATGAGTTTAAAGCCTTAGGTAGAGTAAGCCGCTATGGACCGCTGCAGATTAATGATGCCGGCGTTCACTCCGTCCATGAGAGCAAGCAAGTTCAGGTCCTTCTACTCATCAGCTCCTATCGGGTCCGCGGTCATCAGAAGGCCAGGCTTGATCCGCTATCTTTGATGTACCGCGAAAGTGTTCCCGATCTAGAGCTACAATTTCATGATCTTTCCCCGGTTGATTATGGGACGGTTTTTCAAACTGGATCACTCTATATAAGTAAGGATACGGCGCCTCTCAAGGAGCTAGTTGAAACCCTGGAGCGTATCTACTGTTCGTCTATAGGCTACGAATTCATGCACATTGTGAATCTCGAAGAGAAGCAGTGGATTCAGAAGCGGATAGAAAGCAATGATGGTAACCCGGTGTTTGAAAGCGAGGTTAAGCGTCATTTGCTGGAAAGATTGTCTGCGGCTGAGGGCCTGGAAAAACATCTGGACTCCAAGTATCCAGGAACTAAGCGGTTCGGGCTTGAAGGTGGTGAGAGTCTTATCCCCGCGTTGGATGAGTTAGTCCAGAGAGCGGGTAAGTACGGTGCTAAAGAGATCGTGTTGGGTATGGCTCACAGGGGCCGGTTAAATGTGCTAGTAAATCTGCTGGGCAAGAATCCCGCGGACTTATTCGATGAGTTCGAAGGCAAGGCCGTCTATGAGAGCTCGGGAGACGTTAAATATCACCAGGGCTTTTCGTCAAACATCATGACGGCAGGTGGCGAAGTGCACATGGCGATGGCATTTAATCCTTCTCACTTGGAAATTGTCGCGCCTGTTGTTGAAGGCTCGGTGAGGGCAAGACAGTTTCGAAGGAAAGACAAGGAAGGGCACCTGGTGCTTCCTATCATCATACATGGTGATGCAGCATTCGCAGGGCAGGGTGTAGTCATGGAGACATTCCAGATGTCTCAGACTAGGGCGTACAAGACCGGCGGCACGGTCCATATCATCATTAACAATCAAGTCGGTTTCACAACAAGTCGGCAGGACGATGCGCGTTCTACAGAATACTGTACTGATGTTGCTCGCATGATTCAGGCGCCTATCTTTCATGTAAATGCAGATGATCCTGAGGCTGTGTTGTTCGTTACGCAGCTGGCTCTGGATTTTCGCTATCAATTTCAGAAAGACGTTGTAATCGATCTTATCTGCTATCGGCGCCGAGGCCACAACGAAACCGATGAGCCGGCTTCTACGCAGCCTCTTATGTATGCGGCGATCAAGCGACATAAGTCGACTCGTGTACTTTATGCCGAACGGCTTACAAGCGAGAACGTAGTCTCGACAGAAGAAGCCGATAGCATCAATTCGAATTATAGAACCGCACTGGATACCGGCGAGCACGTAGCCAAGAGTTTGATAAAGGAGCCGTCAATAGAGTTGTTTGTTGATTGGAGTCCTTATCTTGGTCACGATTGGAGTCCACATTTTAATACCTCGATGCAGCTTAAAAATTTGCAGGCAATCGCGAAGAAGCTGGCGGAAATTCCTAAGGATTTTACTCTACAGCGTCAGGTGAAGCGTGTGATTGATGATCGCGCGAAGATGGCAGCAGGTGACATTCCTGTCGACTGGGGTTTCGCCGAGACGCTCGCCTACGCTAGTATCTTGACAACGGGTAACAAGATTCGCATTACCGGCCAAGACGTAGGTCGAGGTACTTTTTCTCACCGACATGCAGTGTTGTTCGATCAGAAGACTGGCAATACGCATATACCCCTACAGAGTCTAATAGAAGAGGAGGATGGCTTTGCTATCTACGATTCGCTTCTATCGGAAGTAGCTGTGCTTGCCTTCGAATACGGCTATGCCACTACCATGCCAAATGCCCTTGTAGTCTGGGAGGCCCAGTTCGGCGATTTCGCTAATTCGGCGCAGGTGGTGATCGATCAATTCATTACCAGCGGTGAACATAAGTGGCAGCGGCTTTGCGGATTGACACTTTTATTACCCCACGGTTATGAAGGTCAGGGGCCAGAGCATTCATCTGCGCGTCTTGAGCGCTTCTTGCAACTGTGTGCGGAGCATAATATTCAGGTTTGTCTGCCTACCACTTCAGCACAAGTTTTTCACATGCTAAGAAAGCAGGTGCTGTGTCCGCTGCGGAAGCCATTAGTTGTTATGTCTCCTAAGAGTCTACTCAGGCACAAAGAAACAGTGTCGTCGCTTCAAGATCTGGCCGAAGGAAACTTTCAGGTTATTCTCGATGAGACAGACGAGCTTGATCCACTGAAGATGCGCAAGCTTGTGGTCTGCAGTGGCAAGGTATACTACGACTTGAGAGCCGAGCGTCGCGACCGTGGGATAGACGATATTGCCATCATTCGTCTCGAGCAATTGTATCCATTCCCACAAGACGATTTTGAGCAGTGTCTTAAGCAATACAAAAATCTGAGTTCTATAGTTTGGTGTCAGGAAGAGCCGATGAATCAGGGTGCTTGGTATTCAAGTCAACATCATCTAAGACGACCGATTCAGGAATACTTCCCCAATGTGTATCTGGAATACGTGGGCAGAGAAGCATCTGCTGCTGCGGCAGCGGGTTATCCTGCGCTGCATTTAAGCCAGCAGAAAGAATTCATCGATCAAGCTCTAAGCTAGCTTGCCCACGAAAAATAATTAGAAGGTATAGCAAGGATCAACTATGACTATTGAAATAAAAGCCCCCACATTACCCGAATCGGTACCCGATGGGACTATCGCGAACTGGTATAAGAATGTTGGCGACACGGTATCCCGTGACGAGCTGCTGGTAGACATCGAGACGGACAAAGTCGTTATCGAGGTGGTCTCGCCAACCGATGGAACGCTAAAAGAAATTCTAAAGAATGCCGGCGATACAATTGTGAGTAATCAGGCAATCGGTAGTGTATTGCCCGGTGAAGGAAAGGCGGCAGTTAAAGAAGAGAAGGTGAAGCCGACAGCAAACGCAACTGACGCGCCGGCAGAGGAGACTGCTGCGTCAGGCAGTGAGGCGATTGTCAGTCCTGCTGCAAAGAAGTTGATCGAAGAGAATAAGTTAGATGGTTCTACTATCGACGGCAGCGGTAAGGACGGCAGAATCACCAAGGAAGACGTCCTGAATGTGCTCGAGTCGGGGCTAACGCCTGCTTCCGACACTGCCGCGGCCTCACAGGGCAGCATAGGTATGTCGAAAGAAGGCCGTTTGGAAGAGCGAGTTCCTATGAGTCGCCTGCGCGCAAAGGTTGCCGAGCGATTGCTGCAGGCTAGCCAGTCCACTGCAATGTTAACGACTTTCAATGAAGTGAACATGCAACCGATCATGGAGATTCGCAATCGGTATAAAGCCGAGTTCGAGGAAGCCCATGAAGGCACCCGTCTCGGCTTCATGTCATTTTTTGTGCGTGCCAGCACTGAGGCATTGAAGCGCTATCCTGCCGTGAATGCGTCTCTGGATGGCGATGAAATCATCTATCACGGCTATCAAGATATAGGGGTGGCCGTATCGTCACCGCGTGGTCTGGTAGTGCCGGTGCTGCGTAATACAGACAACATGGGATTAGCCCAAGTTGAGCAAGAGATTCGTCAATTTGGCGAGAAGGCGCGAGATGGCAAACTATCCATTGAAGAAATGTTAGGCGGAACGTTCACCATTTCTAATGGCGGAGTGTTTGGCTCTCTATTGTCGACTCCTATTTTGAACCCACCGCAGACCGCGATACTGGGTATGCACAAGATACAGGAGCGCCCCATGGTGGTCTCAGGTGAGGTGAAAGTTCTTCCGATGATGTATCTGGCTCTTTCCTACGATCATAGAATGATCGATGGCAAAGAAGCGGTTCAGTTTCTGGTAACCGTGAAGGATTTGCTAGAGGATCCGACGCGGCTTCTCCTAGAAATATAAACAGAATTCACTGAAGATTAGCTAGCGATTAGCTGCCTAGCTATTCATTACTTACCTAATTTAGAGATTGAGAAAGACTTATGTCAAACGAATATGATGTTGTGGTTATCGGTTCGGGCCCCGCGGGTTATGTAGCTGCCATTCGTTGCGCGCAACTGGGTTTCAAGACCGCCTGTATAGAGAAGTGGCTTAATAAAGAAGACAAGACCGTATACGGTGGCACCTGCCTGAATGTGGGGTGCATACCTTCGAAGGCCTTGTTAGATAGTTCGCACAAATATGTGGAAGCGCAGGACCATTTTTCCGCGCACGGCATTAGCGTCGGCAAAGTAGCCATCGATGTTCCGGCGATGATAGCACGTAAAGACAAAGTCGTAGATCAACTTACTTCAGGCATAAAGGGCTTGTTTACCGCCAACAAAGTAGATGGGATTGAAGGCACAGGTAAGGTTGTAGGTGCTAATGAGGTCACCGTCACTAGTAAGGACGGCAATCAACAGGAGCTAACGGCGAAGCACATTGTTATAGCCGCCGGTTCTGTGCCAATCGATATCCCGCCCACGCCTATCGATCACGAGACCATCGTCGATTCCACTGGCGCATTGGAGTTTCAAGAAGTGCCAAAGCGCCTCGGCGTTATTGGTGCAGGCGTCATCGGTCTTGAGTTAGGCAGTGTTTGGGCAAGGCTTGGCTCTCAAGTCACTGTGCTTGAGGCGCTGGACGATTTCTTGCCCGTTGTCGATCGACAGATCGCTAAGGAGTCTATGAAGATTCTTAGTAAGCAGGGGCTCGATATCAAAATGGGTAGTCGAGTTACCGGTAGCAAGCTAAGTAAGGGTGCAAAGAAAACCATCACAGTGGAGTACACTGATAAAGACGGCGAGCAAAAAGAAACATTTGATAAACTGATAGTAGCGGTAGGTCGCCGCCCCTTCACCGAATCTCTATTAGATGCGTCGGTAGGCGTTAATCTGGATGAGCGTGGATTCATTAAGGTAGATGAGCAATGTGCTACTAATATACCGTCTATTTTTGCGGCTGGAGACGTGGTCAGAGGCCCAATGCTAGCTCATAAGGGAATGGAAGAGGGGGTAATGGTCGCAGAGAGACTTGCCGGCAAGAAGACTCAGGTAAATTATGACTTGGTTCCCTCGGTAATCTACACCCATCCCGAGATAGCCTGGATCGGAGAGAACGAAGAAAAATTAAAAGAGACAGGTGTTGATTACAATGTCGGCCTATTTCCGTTCGCTGCAAATGGGCGCGCCCTTGCTGCTGACGATGTGGATGGCATGGTCAAACTGCTTGCCGACGCAAAAACCGACAGGATATTGGGCTGCCATATTGTAGGAGCCAGCGCCGCTGACCTGCTGCAGCAGATAGTGATTGCCATGGAATTCAGTGCAAGTGCTGAAGACATTGGGTTGACGATGTTCTCTCACCCGGCACTCTCGGAAGCCGTTCACGAGGCTGCCCTGGCAGCGAACGGTCACGCAATTCACATAGGGAATCGTAAGCGACGCAAGTAGTTTAACCCACGTTGTTACATAGATAGCAGACTAGCTAAAAAGATGGAGCATAAATGAATTTACATGAATATCAGGCGAAGCAACTTTTTGCCGAATACGGACTTCCGGTTTCAGAGGGAATTGCTGTAGATACTGCGGCCGACGCTAACGCTGCCGCAAAAAAGATAGGCAGCAGCAAATGGGTTGTTAAAGCGCAGGTGCATGCGGGCGGACGGGGTAAGGCCGGCGGTGTGAAACTCGTAGATACGCCTGAAGAGGCGGGAGCTTTCGCCGAGCAATGGCTAGGCAAAAATATGGTGACCTACCAGACTGATGCGGGTGGTCAGCCGGTAAGCAAGATCCTAGTTGAGACTTGCACGGATATCGCTCAGGAGCTTTATCTAGGTGCTGTAATTGATCGATCTTCAAGACGGATAGTGTTTATGGCATCGGTCGAGGGCGGGGTAGAGATTGAAAAGGTTGCTGCCGAGACTCCTGAGAAGATATTAAAAGCGACGATCGACCCGCTTACCGGTGCGCAGCCCTATCAGGCGAGAGACCTGGCATTCCACCTGGGCCTGGAAGGCGTGCAGATTAAACAGTTTACGAATCTTTTTCTTGGCCTCGCCAAGTTGTTCCAAGATATGGATCTGGCGCTGCTGGAAATTAATCCTCTGGTTATTACAGACGAGGGCAATCTGCACTGTCTTGATGGCAAGATTAATATCGACGGCAATGCCATGTACCGACAGCCCAAACTGCGAGAAATGCATGATCCGAGTCAGGACGATGAGCGTGAGGCGCAGGCCGCAGAATGGGAGCTGAACTATGTTGCTTTAGACGGCAATATCGGCTGCATGGTAAATGGCGCAGGCTTGGCCATGGGAACTATGGACATAGTTCAGTTGCACGGGGGTAGCCCGGCTAACTTTCTCGATGTGGGTGGTGGCGCAACTAAAGAGCGTGTAACCGAGGCATTTAAAATTATTCTTTCTGACGAAAATGTCGCCGCGGTGTTGGTCAATATCTTTGGCGGCATCGTACGCTGCGACCTTATAGCGGAAGGTGTCATTGGCGCGGTAGACGAAGTAGGTGTTGAAGTGCCAGTGGTGGTTCGGCTCGAGGGAAATAGCGCAGAATTAGGTAGAGAAGTTTTGAAGAAAAGCGGATTGAATATTATTGCGGCTACTAGCCTTTCCGATGCAGCTGAAAAAGTCGTTGCTGCGGCCAGTGGTGCAAAATGAGCATATTAGTCAATAAGAATACCAAAGTTATCTGTCAGGGCTTCACCGGTGCTCAGGGTACCTTTCATTCTGAGCAGGCCATCGAATACGGCACTAAGATGGTAGGTGGTGTAACGCCAGGAAAGGGTGGCCAGGTGCATCTGGACCTGCCCGTCTTTAATACTGTTCGCGAAGCCTTCGACGAAACCGGGGCCGATGCCTCTGTCATCTATGTTCCCGCAGCGTTCTGTAAGGACTCAATTCTGGAAGCGGCGGCTTCGGGCATTAAGCTTATTGTCTGCATAACTGAGGGAATTCCAACCCTGGACATGTTGGTCGCTAAAGAAAAATGCGATCAACTGGGCGTTCAGCTAATCGGGCCTAACTGCCCGGGCGTCATCACGCCAGGTGAATGTAAGATAGGTATTATGCCAGGGCATATTCACAAGCCGGGCAGGGTAGGTATTGTGTCTCGTTCAGGCACTTTGACTTATGAAGCGGTTAAGCAGACTACCGATCATGGCTTCGGGCAATCGTCCTGTGTTGGTATTGGCGGGGATCCGATTCCTGGGTCTAACTTTATCGACATTCTGTCATTGTTTGAGCAAGACGAGCAAACCGAGGCGATTGTAATGATAGGCGAGATTGGTGGTACCGCCGAAGAGGAAGCCGCGGCCTATATTAAGGCCAACGTAAGCAAGCCGGTTGTCGCCTATATTGCAGGCGTGACGGCACCGCCAGGCAAGCGCATGGGCCATGCTGGTGCAATTATTTCTGGCGGTAAAGGCACCGCTGATGAAAAATTTGCCGCACTTCAGGATGCCGGTGTTAAGTCCGTACGCAGCCTCGCTGAGATCGGAAACGGTCTTTCTGAAATAACTGGCTGGTAAGCCGCTAGCCAGTTATTTCTCTTTCAAATTTTCCTCCCGTTATTTCTTCTATTTATCAAGGGCATCGCGCTTAACTTTTCTGTTTAAAAGGTTCTAAAAGCGCGATGTTGTGTGATAGTCTTATTCGAAATTCATGCATAAAATGCTGAATTCAAGGGACTATTTAGTTAGTAGTTTTTGGGCTGCTAACAAGGTCAATCGATTGGTTACAAAGCGTCTCAACCTTTTACGGTTTGGGTAGATTAGTAACCAATGGTGGGCTTTATTTCATGGAAAACTGTCGGATGCGAGAGATTTAGAAAAATCACGGAATTCTCAGACAGTTAATTTACATATCAGGTAACTGATATTTAGGAAAAAAGTTTGTCGTGTCTGAATTAGTTGCTGCTCAACTTTCGATCAATAGCAGAAGCTTAATAGTTCAGATCTGATTATTTAACAAGAAAATAGGATGGCACATGAAAAACCGTCGAATTACAAATATGAGTATGACTGCTATAGCATTGCTCATGTCTTGCATCATGGCTTCGGCTCAGGCTGCGGAAATTCTCGTAGACAGCAGTATTCTTGATCAGGCTATGGACGTTATTGGGGTTAAGAACACCGAGGCTGCCGCAGTGCAGGAAGAAATTAACCGATTGGCGAATTCAACAAGCTCTACGTTTGAAGAATTCAAGCGTCAAAACGACGCGTTAGAAGCACTACTGGTGCTCAACGCGGGTTTTCGCAAGTCAGTCTCTATTCAGGAAGAGAATATCGCTACCCTAGATGAGTCGATTGCAAGTGTTGAATCGATTACACGCGAGATCCCACTTCTGATGGAAAAAATGCTTTCAAGTATAGAGCAGTTTGTTGAGCTTGATTTTCCGTTCCAGGTAGAAGAGAGAGCTAATCGACTTAGGTTTGCCCGTTCTGCCATCGACAATCCAGATGTGTCAATCGCTGAGAAATTTCGCCAAGTGTTGGTCATGTACCAGACTGAGGCCACCTATGGCAGAACTAACGCGACTTACCCCGATACTATTGAGATCGGCGGCGTGGAGCGTGATGTAAACGTGGTTCGAATCGGCCGCGTAGCTTTGATGTACCAATCTACGGACCGCCAGGTGACTGGCGCATGGGATAACAATGCGCGTCAGTGGGTTGAATTACCAGCAGGCGAATATCGTACGGCTGTACAGAAGGCGATGCGAGTTGCCTCTAATGTGGATGCCCCAAGCATCATTAACCTGCCTGTAGCGGCGCCGGAGGCAGCACAATGAGAAATTTACTAAAACTAACAGCCCTAACAGCCACTGCATGTGCCTTCAGCCTCACTGCCAATTTTGCAGCGGCGCAAGGCGCAACATCTCTTTCTGCTTTACTTGATTTGGTCGAGAACGATCGAGTAGCAGAGTCCGCAGAATACGTGCAGCGTCGGCAGGAATTTGAGCAGAACGCTAATCGCCAAGAGCAAATTCTTCAGACCACTAACGAGAGGATCATTGAGCAAGAAACAGAGCAGGGCAGACTCAGCGACCTTTTCGAAGCGAACGAAATCATCATCCGCGACAAGCGTGATATCCTGCGTGATCGTCGTGGTGACTTGAATGAATTGTTTGGCACCCTGCAAGGTGTCGCTGGTGACTTTTTAAGTAACTTTGAAAATTCCTTAATTAGCGGACAGTTTCCAAGCCGTTCAGAATATCTAGAAGACTTCATTGCAAAAGCTGGTAGTACTATCGAGCAGCTGAACCCAGAAGAAATAGAGCGCTTTTGGTTTTACATGCAGCAAGAAGTCATAGAGTCAGCACGAGTAGCTACATTTAATGCAGACGTATCGCTACCAACAGGCGAAACTGTTAATCGTAGCGTAACCAGAATCGGACTCTACAACGTGGTGTCTGAAGGTGAATACCTAAGTTACGATGGTGATATAGGCCATTTCCAGGTTCTGCCTAAGCAACCTGCTGCCGGCATCCTATCAGCCGCAGCCGCTTTGGAAGGCTCTAGCAGCGGATTCACAAGTGTAGGCATCGACCCTACAGGTGGTGTTGGCGGACAGGTGATGGCTAACTTGGTTAACTTTCCGTCTGTCGAAGAACAGGTGAGAAACAATTCAGGCACTATCGGTTTTATCATTATTGGTGTCGGTGTTATTGGTATCCTCATTGGCTTCCTCCGACTGCTTATTCTGTCACTTGTTTCTATAAAGGTTCGCGGTCAGCTTAAGAGCGATAAAGCCTCTAAAGGCAATCCTTTAGGTCGTGTGCTACTAGTAGCGGAGTCAAATCCGGCTGCTGATACAGAGACGCTGGAACTGAAGCTAGGTGAGGCAATCCTGCAAGAGACGCCATCTCTGGAAAGCATGCTGACGCTAATCAAGATGATTGCGACTATTGCTCCACTAGGCGGATTGCTAGGAACTGTTACCGGTATGATTCAGGTGTTCCAACAGATTACCGTATACGGTGCTGGTGATCCGACAATCATGGCTGGCGGTATTTCATCTGCATTGATGACAACGGTGCTAGGTATTGTTGTGGCTATCCCAACAATCTTCATGCACACAGTTGTTAAGAGCCGTGCTGACAATATCATTCATATCCTGGAAGAACAGGCTACTGGAATGATTGCGCAGAAGGCCGAACAGTCAGCTGGGTAATCCGGTGAAGCAGAGGAAGATACTATGTATTTTGCATTTCTGGATATAATCGACGCGGTATCACTTTTCATGGCACGAGGCGGTCCTGTCTTAACAGTTATCGCCATGTTGCTCCTCGTTAAGTGGTCACTCGTATTCGAAAGAATCTGGTATCTGAACACTACCCATAAGGCCAATGTGAAGAACACACTGGCCGAGTGGAATGCGCGCGCAGACACCAAGTCGTGGAGTGCTCATCAGATTCGCACTATGATGATTTCAAAGATTTCATTAGACGTACGCAACACATTGCCGATTATTGAGGTATTGGTGACGATCTGTCCTTTGTTAGGGCTGATTGGCACGGTAACCGGCATGATCAATGTGTTCTTTGTTATGGCAGTAACCGGTGGTGGTGATGCTAAGTCGATGGCTGGCGGAGTATCTATGGCCACGATTCCGACAATGGCCGGAATGGTTGGCGCTATTTCAGGCATATTTGCATCAAATTACCTGAAAGCGAAAGTAGATCGAGATTTAGAGCTGCTTGAAGATCATCTACCATTAAGCGACTAATAGTTAATTCAAGGTGAAACCATGAAATCAGGTTTAATGAAGAAGAGGGACGAGGAAGAGGCAGGTGAAATTGATCTGACCCCAATGCTGGACGTCGTATTTATCCTTCTCATATTTTTTATTGTGACGTCGGTATTCGTTAGTGAAGCCGGTATCGAAGTAACCAAGCCAGAAGCATCTACTGCCGAAGGTAAAAAGGGTGACTTGATACTTATCGCCGTGGGTCCATCGGGTGACATCTGGCTCGATGGTGATCAGATAGATCCGAGATTCATAAGGTCTCGATTTGAGCTGCGCTTGGCCGATGCGCCAAATTCAGCCGTAATTATTCAGGCTGACGGTGACTCTGACAACGAACAGGTTATGCTTATTTTGGAAGCAGCACGCGAAGCCAATATTTCAGACGTATCCATTTCAGCGGAGGCATAGACTATGATAGTAATTAGATGGGCTCTATCCATGGTAATGGCAGCTGGTATCACACTGGGGCTGTTCTATTTTATGCAGGCCTTGATCGCAACAGGAGCGCAACTCGATCAGCGCGTAACAGTTGTGAAGATTGTTGATGCTACGATGCCCGAGATTGAACTGGAAGTTATCGAGGAAATTGATAAGCCTGAGCCGATTCAGGACGACACGGAAGTTGTTGAAGAAGTGCCTGATAGACAAGTCAATTTGTCGGACGGTCCTTCTCTGAACATCGAGCGTGCCTCAATAGAACTCGATACTGGCTTACAACTCAGCAACGCATCTATCTCGGCAACCGATGGTGACTTTTTGCCACTCGTGGCCATTGCACCACAATATCCGACACGGGCCGCACAGCGCGGAATCGAAGGCTGGTGTCTGGTAAGTTTTACGGTGAATGGTCTGGGGAATGTGGAAGAAGACAGCATTGTAGTGGTTGATGCAGAGCCGAGCAGTATTTTCGACCGATCCTCTATACGGGCAGCGAGACGCTTTAAGTTCCAACCCCGCGTTGTAGATGGGCAGGGGGTCGCTGTCGAGGGTGTGCAGTACGTGTTTCGCTATGAACTCGAGGATAATTAACAATGAGAATACTCAACAAGCTAAAGCTGGGATTTCTCGCAGCTGTACTTAGCGTGGTCTTGTTGCCTTCGCAGATTGTTAGGGCTGGTGAAGAACAGAGAGCTCCACCAGAGGCAAGATCTGCGGGCACTCTAGGTCCGGCTGTAATGCGAGCAATATCTGAGATTCAGGAATTGATGCAACCGGAAGACGAAGAGGATGAGCCTGATCTTGTTCAAGCTAAGATCGAGCTGGATGAGCTCTATGAGCGTCGTTTCGAGCGTATGAACGATTTTGAGAAATCTACCCTTCTTAACTTCTACACGAACTACTATCTCAATACAGAAGATTATCCAGGCGCAATTGGCATCTTTCTACAGATGCTTGAAATCGAAACTCTGCGTGCAGATATCAGATTACGTACTCACCGTTCTTTAGGGCAGCTGTATGCATCTGAAGAAGAATGGCAGGGTTCGATCGATAACTACGAGCAATGGCGCAATCTGTCGGATACCGAAGATGAAATCGTTTTTCGTGGCCTTTCCTATGCCCATTACCAGTTAGAGAACTTCGAAGAAGCCAAGCCTTTTTGGATAGCTCGCATGGAGCTGCTGCTGGATACCGGCGAGACTTTAGAGCGCGAAGACTATGCTTATCTTAATGGTCTGTATTTTACGCTTGAAGACTTCGAGTCCGCTTTGGAGCTCACGAAGACAATGATAGTGCTGTACGATAATAAGACTGATTGGCAGAATCTAAGTGCAATCTATGCCGGTCTGGAGAACGATGACCGAGGCCTACAGGCATTGAATCTCTATTATCTGAAAGGGATGCTGGACGATGACACGCGCTTCATTAACCTTGCGCAGTCACTTGCAGGTGTTGACCTTCCGTATACGGGAGCGAAGATCTTGAGCGAAGGTCTCGAGAAAGAAATCGTAGAAGTCGACGAAGAGAACCTGACTCGACTCACTCAGATGCATCTGATAGCGAACGAGTTCGATGACGCGCTAGAGCCGGCGATGGCAGCAGCAGAGGCAGACGAGACTGGTAACGGCTACGATACATTGGGCTATATACGTTACGTACTACGTGATTATGAAGGCGCTGCAGAGGCGTTTCGTGAAGCGATCGATAAGGGCGACCTCAATGATCGTTCCGATACTCTGATGTTTCTGTCCAGGGCAATGCTTGAGTTGCAAAATTTTGATGAGGCAGATGAGGCTGCAAGAGATGCTGCCGATGCGGGCGATGAGCGAGGGCGCAAATCTGCGCAAGACTTCATGCGCGCTATTGATGGCCGCCGCTCTTACTATGCAACTATTTCTAGCCGAAAGGCAGATGCTATTGATTTCTATCAGCCGTATCCGCCACTTCGATAGCATATTGCAGTGTAGGACAGCTTGAAAAACTAGGCTAAGCCCCCATTAATAAAACCCAATCATGTAGCGAAAGCTGCAGATTGGGTTTTTTTATGAGAGCAGATACAGTCCCAGACGGCAGAATAAACGAGGAAAGATAGATGGCTACAAAAACCGCAGAAACCAGAGGATTTGAGACGGAAGCTAAACAGCTCCTTCACTTGATGATTCACTCTCTCTATAGCAATAAGGAAATTTTCCTAAGAGAGCTCATTTCTAACGCCTCAGATGCGGCCGACAAGCTCAGATTCGCTGCATTGTCTGAGCCAGCCTTACTCGCCAGTGGTGGGGAGCCGCAGGTTCAAATAGATTTCGATGCCGAAAAGAATACCCTAATTATCAGTGATAGCGGCATCGGCATGACACGGAATGAAGTGATCAGCAATCTGGGTACTATTGCGAAATCAGGCACAGCTCAGTTCCTGGAGTCGCTCACCGGCGACCAGAAGAAAGATTCGCAACTCATAGGACAGTTTGGCGTCGGTTTTTACTCGGCCTTCATCGTTGCGGATGAAGTCGAAGTATTGACCCGCAAAGCGGGAACCGCCGAAGACGAAGCGACTCTATGGATCTCAAAGGGCGAGGCAGACTACTCCATTGATGCGGCAACGAAAGCAACGGCCGGCACGCAGATCACGTTACACCTTAAGGATGAAGAGAAGGAATATGCGGAAAGCTTCCGCTTGCGTAGCATAGTGAAAAAATATGCTGACCATATTTCCATCCCAGTGCTGATGGAGAAAGAGAACTTCCCGGCTGAAGATCCTGAAAATACTGAGGACGCTGAGAAGGTCGCGGAGAAACCCACTGAGAAAGAATACGAAGCAGTAAACCAAGCGAAGGCCCTATGGACACGCTCGCGCAAAGATGTAAAAAAAGAAGAATACAAGGAATTCTATAAGTCCGTCAGTCATGACTTCGAAGACCCTTTGGATTGGAGTCATAACAAAGTCGAGGGGAAGCTTGAATATACGAGCCTGCTCTATGTCCCAGCTCGCGCTCCCTATGACCTGTGGAACAGGGATTCTGCAAGTGGCCTAAAACTTTATGTTCAGCGCGTCTTCATTATGGACGACGCCGAACAGTTTCTACCGCTGTACCTGCGCTTCATGAAAGGCGTAGTCGATTCCAATGATATTTCCTTGAATGTTTCTCGTGAAATATTGCAGAAAGACCCGGTTGTCGATTCCATGCGCAGCGCACTTACCAAGCGCGCCCTGGACATGCTCGAGAAGATGCGCAAGAAGGACAAGGATAAATACAATAAGTTCTGGAACGAATTTGGCCAGGCCTTGAAAGAAGGCCCGGCGGAAGATGCTAGCAACAAGGAAAAAATTGCGAAGTTACTACAGTTCACTACAACCCATTCCGACGCCGATGCTCAAAATCAGGGTTTAGAAGACTATGTGTCACGTATGAAGGAGGGTCAAGAAAAGATCTACTTCCTCGTTGCAGAGTCTGCAAAAGCAGGCAGAAATAGTCCCCATCTTGAAATTTTCCGCAAGAAGGGTATCGAAGTGATACTAATGCATGATCGCATCGATGAATGGTTGATGAGTCATCTGCAAGAGTTTGATGGACTTCAGTTCCAGGATATTACCCGTGGTGAATTAGACCTTGGCAAGCTAGAAGACGATGAGGACAAAGAAGTACAAGAGAAGAGCGAGAAAGAATTCGAAAAACTGGTAGAGCGCATTAAGGAAGATCTAGGCGACAAAGTAAAAGAAGTACGCCTAACTCATCGATTAACAGATTCGCCGGCATGCTTGGCGGTAGATGATTTTGATATGGGTATGCAGATGCGCAAAATAATGGAGGCATCGGGACAGGCGGTACCTGAGACCAAGCCCATCTTCGAGGTCAACCCAACTCACCCTCTGGTAGTCAAGTTGGACCAGGAAAAAGATGAGGATCGTTTTAGCGACATCGTATCGATATTGTTTGGTCAAGCCGGGCTAGCGGATGGTGTACAGCTGGAGGATCCTGCAGATTTTTCCACGCGACTCAATAAGCTATTGTTAGTGCTGGTGGACTAGGCCTAGGCTTAGCTCTGAAAGAGCGTCGCAGAAGCTATTGCTCACTGTGACGCTCTTAACTATCTTTGCTTACATCTGTTCCAGAGTTTCTATTCCAAGAAGACCAAGGCCCTGTTGCAGCGTAGCAGCTGCTAGAGCGCTTAACGCCAGTCGCGAATCTCGCAGTTTAGGCTCGGCTTTCAGTATCGGGCAAGACTCATAGAAGCGCATGAACAAGCCCGCGAGTTCATAGAGGTAATTACAGAGAAAATTCGGGTAGCAATCCCGTGCAACCATGTCGACAATTTCAGGCAGCTGCAATATTTTCAATAGTAGATATCTCTCAGCCGCTTCTGTAGCAGTTGTGATCTGTATGTTTTCCAGCCCCAATTCCTGCTTTCTCAGGATGCTGCGAATTCTTGCGTAGGCATACATCAGGTAGGGAGCGGTATTGCCTTCGAAGGACAGCATGCTAGACCAATCGAATACATAGTCACTCGTTCTGTTCTTTGACAGGTCTGCGTATTTAACTGCGGCAATGCCGACCTTTTCCGCTATTTCTGAGTAGGCTGCGTCCTCTAATCCAGGATTTTTCTCGGCTACCAATTCATGTGCGCGCCGAATGGCTTCGTCTAAGAGGTCTACGAGTTTTATGGTATCTCCCGAGCGCGTTTTGAACGGGCGTCCATCTTTCCCCATCATTGTGCCGTAGGCGATATGTTCTAGCGAGATATTTTCCGAGGTAAACCCTGCTGCGCGCGCAACGGCAAATACTTGTTGAAAGTGAAGTGACTGTCTTGCGTCTACGACATACAAGGAGCGCTCGGCTTGTAAAGTAAACGATCGGTAGGCAACAGCGGCGAGATCAGTGGTCGCGTAGAGATAGCCCCCGTCAGTCTTTTGGATGATAACTGGTAGTGGCTCACCATCTTTGCCAGTGAACTCGGGCAAGAACACGCAGCGTGCGCCATCGGAAACAGAAAGCAGAGCGGCGTCTTCTAATTTTTTAACCACTCCCTCGAGTTCTTTATTGTAGAAACTCTCGGCCTTAAGATCTTTACGGCTCAGGGTAACGTTGAGCTTGTCGTAGACTGCCTGGCAGTGCTTCAGTGATTCATCGATGAAAAGTTGCCAGGCAGTTAGATGTTCCTCGTCACCACCTTGCAGCTTAACCACGCTAGAGCGCGCGATATTCGCAAAGTCGGGATCTTCATCGAAGCGCTGTTTTGCTGCTCTATAGAAGGATTCAAGATCGGCTAGCTGTGTCGGTAAATCTCCTTTTGTTTCGCCTAGCTCTCGCATATAGGAAATCAACATTCCGAATTGAGTGCCCCAATCGCCCACGTGATTCTGTCTAATTATTTCGTGGCCCTGTCTTTCCAGTACGCGAGCTAGACAGTCTCCGATTATCGTTCCGCGCAAATGTCCTACATGCATTTCTTTAGCTAAATTCGGCGAAGAGTAGTCGACAACAATTTTCTCTGGGGCATCGGCTGGCGGGATAAGTTTCCCTAGGTCGCCCTCGATCTCATTGGCGCGTTGAATCAACGCGGCATCGGACAGGTGAATGTTGATAAAGCCTGGACCGGCAACCTCGAGCCTCTCGATGAGGGGGCTAGCTTGGGCTGCGATTGCCTCGACTACCAGATTGGCTAGTTCTCTGGGTTTGCAGCCAATTTTCTTGGCGATCGACATGACGCCATTGCTCTGGTAGTCGCCGAACTCCGGTTTAGAAGCGGTTATGACATTGGGATCGCAATTTTCTAGGCCAGAGGCTTCGCTTAGTGCGTGGCCGGCGATCTGACTCAGTGTTAGTTTTAGGGTATTCATGGATTTAGACATGTGCAAAAAGGAGGGAATTGTACACCATTATTCGAGGCGCAGATTGGTGTAAGATATCGAAACTTCTAATTTTCTCACCCTAGCCAGAGGAAGGCCGTGAACAGCGAAAGTAATGCCAGTGATGGCGTGCAGTTGGTAAGAGTTGAAAAGGCCTATATTGGCCAGCGCCTCGATAACTTCCTGATTAGACAGCTTAAGGGCGTGCCCAGAACACGCATATACCGAATAATTCGCCGGGGCGAAGTAAGAGTCAACAAGAAGCGTTGTAAGCCAGAGCAGAAGCTGGAGATGGGTGATGAGGTGCGTATTCCGCCTTATACGTCCAATTACAGCTCGCAGGTCGCAAAACCTAGCCCAGCCCTGCAGGAGTTTCTGTTAGGCAGCATCCTCTTCGAAAATGAGCAGTTACTGGTGATAAATAAACCTGCGGGTATGGCTGTTCATGGGGGTACCAGTGTGGCTATGGGCTTGATCGAAGCACTGCGTCAGTGCAAGCCCAAATGGGCTGAGCTCGAGCTTGCTCACAGGATCGACAGGGCCACGACTGGATGTCTTGTCGTAACTAAAAACTCGATTATTTTAAGGCACATACAGCGTGAACTTAAAGCAAAAAATTTTAAAAAGCATTATCTGGCCTTGGTGCATGGAATCTGGCCAGACTCGTTAAAGGCGGTCGCTGCACCACTGCAAAAAGACCCGGTTGGTGATAGTGAGCGTATTGTTCGGGTGCTAGACAGTGGCAAGCCGTCGCTGACTCGCTTCGCTGTGAAGCAGCGCTTCAAAGGGGCTACCTTGCTTGTGGCTATGCCTGAAACTGGCCGTACGCATCAGATTCGCGTCCATTGCCAACATTCCGGACATGGCATAGTTGGGGATGACAAATACACGGCGAAGGCGGAAAATGCTGCCCTGGAGAAGGTCAAAAACCTCTGTTTGCATGCGTGGAAAATCGAATTTGAAATGCCGAATGGCGCCGCAGCGGTAAGTGTGCAGGCGCCAATACCAAATCAACTAGATGCTCTGCTACGAAAATTGGATAAAAGTGATTAAATACAGGTAGTTGAATCAGTTATCCATAGTGCCGACCTTTATATAAATCTTTGACAGATGGCGGCCATACGCCTATTATGCGCGCCTGATGTCGGATAGCTCTATTCCAGCCTACGCGGACACCCGTAAGATCTTCCTCCAAGAGGGGAATATCAGTGGAACTTTGAGTTTAGACAGACTGCCTCGATTCTGTAAAAGTTTAGCGAATAAGAACGGTTCTGTGTCGATTGAGCTGAAATTTTCGCTCAATAACGCGAAAGAGCGGCTAATCTCGGGAAGTCTGCGGGCCGAGGTGAATGTTTTCTGTCAGCGATGTCTAAAACCTCTAGCTATAGCGCTTGCGGACGATGTAAATCTGGCACTGGTGAGAAATGACGAGGCGTCTAAGCAATTGGACGCGGCATTGGATCCCTGGATTTGCGAGGATCATAAGCTGGACTTGGCCGAAATGGTCGAAGAACAGTTGATACTTTGTATGCCTCTGGTGAGTTACCACGATAGTGGTGACTGCGTTAATTTAAAGAATTATGTGTCGGGCGCGCACATTGAGGAGGACGCAGCTAGCTCCGTCTCTAAAGAAAGCCCGTTTGCAGTGCTTAGATCGCTTAAAGATAATGACTCAAGCACTTGAAATATTTAATAAAGAATTTGTATTAGGAGACTGAAATGGCAGTTCAAAAAAGCAAGGTCACCCGTTCACGGCGTGGCAAGCGACGAACTCACGATTCCCTCACGGGACCGACCTTATCTACGGATCAAACCACCGGTGAAATTCACCGTCGTCACCATGTAACGGCAGACGGATTCTACAAAGGCAAGAAAGTACTGGATCTGGGCGAAGACTAGAGCTCTGAGTCTTGAGTTTGTCTAAGCGCATAGCCATCGATGCTATGGGCGGAGAAGGGGGGGTTAAGGTTACCCTTCCTGCCGCTTTGCATGCCCTCGAATTAAATTCCGATCTCTCTATCTGTCTGGTTGGCGATAAAAGCCAGATGCAACCCTATCTTGAGTCTACTTCGTCCGCTCTTCTTGACCGAATTCAGGTGGTTCACACCCTGAATGTAGTTCGTGATGAGGACAATCCCTCTCATGTGCTGCGCAACGGCAAATCATCCTCCATGTACATGGCTGTCGAATTACTGCAGTCAGAGCAGGTAGGGGCGATGGTGAGTGCCGGTAATACCGGCGCACTGCTGATGATCGGCAGACATCTTCTAAAGACCATTAGTGGTATCCAAAGACCAGCAATTGTCGCCAGCATCCCAGGGGCCACTCGCCAGTGTTTTCTTTTAGACGTGGGCGCTAATCTAGAGTGCAACGCCCAGCAATTATTCGAATTCGCCGTTATGGGCTCTGTGCTGGCCGAATCGCTTCAGGGAGAGGTTGCCAGCGTTGGCTTACTAAATATCGGCTCTGAGCAGTTCAAGGGCACTGACGACGTTCGCGAAGCCGGATTGCTAATGGATAAATGCCCCGCGTTTGACTATGTCGGCTTCATTGAGGCGAATGAACTATTTCAGGGGAAGACAGACGTCGTAGTGTGCGATGGCTTTGTAGGTAATGTAACGATTAAAACTAGCGCCGGGGTAGCCAATGTTGTGAAAAGGCTACTTTCTTCTCAGGAATTCCTCGATGCGGCCTGTGCCTCCGAAGACGGAAGCGCCGCAAAGCTGATGCGTATCCTCAGCGATCAGATCAATCCGCACAGCTTTAACGGAGCGAGTCTGCTAGGCCTGAAGGGCGGCATAGTAAAGAGTCATGGCAATGCGACGATAGAAGGATTTGCCTACGCGATTCAGCAGGCCGTCAGAGAGGCTGAGAACGCGGTACCTGAATTGATAAGGGAGAAAGTAGCTGCCATTATTGCAGCCAGTTAAGGCCGCTCAGATGGCGCTGGTGGGCAATCATACTTATAAGAACCAAGTAAGGATCGAATCAAAATGAAAAATCTTGGGTTTGTCTTCCCCGGACAAGGATCTCAGAAGGTAGGGATGTTAGCTGACCTGGCGTCTGGTTTTTCCCTGGTCGAAGAGACTTTTAGCGAGGCATCGGCGGCGCTAGGAGAAGACCTTTGGCAAATAGTGCAGCTTGACGCGCAACAGAAGCTAAATCAGACAGATTTCACCCAACCCGTGCTGCTTGCCGCATCCGTTGCCATCTGGCGGGTTTGGCAGAGTTTGGATGGGCCGCAGGCGGCGATTCTGGCCGGGCACAGCCTGGGCGAGTACTCCGCTCTGGTCTGCTCTGGTGTTTTGCGTTTTGCCGATGCCGTCCAGCTGGTGCATCAAAGGGGTCGCTTCATGCAGTCTGCCGTGAGCGCCGGCTCTGGGAAGATGGCGGCAATCGTTGGTCTGGACGATAAGAAAATAACGCAGCTATGCGAGCAGGCCAGCGGGGGAGAGCTTGTATCACCAGCTAATTTCAACTCACCGGGGCAAACAGTTATCGCCGGTGATGCAGATGCCGTGGACAGAGCCATGGCCCTTTGCAAGGAGGCTGGTGCGAAGCGAGCTCTGCCATTGAACGTTAGTGTTCCTTCGCACTGCGCGTTGATGAGACCTGCGGCAGAAAAGCTACAGGCAGGATTAGATAAAGTTGAATTTGGGAAAGCGCAAATTCCCGTGCTGCAAAATGTCAATGCACAGGCCAGCGCCGACCCTGAAGTAATAAAGAAAAACTTAATAAAACAGCTGTATACCCCTGTCCTGTGGGTAGATTCTATAAAAGCTATGCGTGAGTATGGCATTGAGAGAATCATAGAATGTGGGCCCGGCAAGGTGCTGAGCGGTCTTATTAGGCGAATCGAACCAGACATTGCTTGCTCCGCTGTCGATGAGAGTGCGAGCCTGAGAGGCGCAATCGAAGCAGCTTCCGCCTAGTACGTTGCAAATAGTGTAAGCGAGTGAATAATTTTAGTGAGAAGGGAAGAAACATGAATGATTCTATGACAGTCGCTCTGGTAACTGGCGCAAGTCGGGGCATAGGCCAGGCCATAGCTCTGAACTTAGGTAATCGCGGTTTTACCGTAGTCGGTACCGCAACCTCTGAATCCGGTGCGGCGAACATAAGCGCCTACCTTGCTGAGCATTCGATCCGGGGTGAGGGGATGTGTCTCGACGTGTCCTCGGATGAGTCTGTCGTGGCTCTTATGGAGAATATTGGTGATAAATACGCTCTACCCACGGTGTTGGTAAATAATGCTGGTATTACTAAAGATAATCTGTTGATGCGGATGAAGGTGGATGAGTGGTCAGATGTTATCGATACTAACCTTAGCTCCATGTATAGGCTGTGCAAAGCCTGTGTCAAAGGCATGACCAAGGCGCGCTGGGGGCGAATCATTAATATCAGCTCTGTAGTAGGCTCCAGTGGTAACGCCGGACAGACGAATTACGCGGCATCGAAGGCGGGTATTGAGGGCTTTAGTCGTGCTCTGGCCAAAGAAATCGGATCCAGAGGCATTACGGTGAACGCCGTCGCACCAGGCTTTATCGAAACCGATATGACCAAAGATCTACCGGAGAAACAGGCCGACACCCTGTTGTCTTCGATTCCTCTTGGTCGACTTGGACAGCCTGAGGAAATCGCCGCAATGGTGGAATTTCTGGCCTCCGATAGTGGGGCCTATATCACTGGCGAGACCCTGCATGTGAACGGCGGCATGTATATGGCGTAGTCCTAAGTCTCTGAGTTTCATAAGGGTTTATGGAGCGAGGCTTATTTTTGAATTTAGGCATTACATCGCATTGAAATAGAGGTAAACTTGCGTCCAGAATTATTCGCTGGGTAAGTGCGAGGCCTGCGAAGAGCACTAAAATGGTGAAAGTATCGGTGAATAGATTGTTCATTATCCACCGAAATAACCTAAACAAGGGCTGTTTGACAGGCCACTGGCAACACCGCTAGAAATACAGTATTAGGAGCTAATAATAGATATGAGTAGCATTGAAGAGCGCGTTAAGAAAATTGTCTGCGAACAGCTAGGCGTAAAGGAAGACGAAGTAAAACCTTCTGCTTCATTTGTGGAAGATTTAGGCGCTGATTCTCTAGATACCGTAGAATTGGTAATGGCATTAGAAGAGGAATTCGAAACTGAAATTCCTGATGAAGAGGCTGAGAAAATTACGACTGTTCAATTAGCCTGTGACTACATCAACTCACACCTGTAACACTGAACTACAGGACCAAACAGAGCTACTCTAGTTTACTCTCGAGTAGCTTTTGTTTATCTGGCGTTCGTTGTTTTTAGTCAGGAGATCACGCATTGAGTAGTAGAAGAGTAGTGGTGACAGGGCTTGGCCTCATCACTCCAGTAGGGAATGATGTCGAATCCGCATGGAACGCCATCAAAAATGGTCAGTCTGGTATTGATAGGATTGAGAATTTTGATACCTCCGACTTCAGTACTCAATTTGGCGGCACGGTCAAAGATTTTGACTGCACAGACTATATGTCTGCGAAAGAAACCAGGCGCATGGATATATTCATGCACTACGGTATCGCGGCAGGCGTTCAGGCAATTGAGGATGCCGGAATTGATGAAACCAACCTTGACCCCAAACGTGGCGGCGTCGCGGTAGGTTCAGGAATCGGCGGGATCGGAAGTATCGAAGAAACCACCCTCATCATTCAAGAATCAGGTCCCCGAAAAGTTTCCCCCTTCTTCGTTCCAGGCTCAATCGTCAATATGGTTGCCGGCACTCTGTCTATTCGATTTGGATTGCAGGGGCCGAATATAGGAGTGGTTACTGCCTGTACTACCGGCACTCATAACATCGGCCTTGCTGCGAATATGATCGCGAACAATCAGGCCGATGTCATGGTGGCGGGTGGCGCCGAGATGGCGACCACTCCTGTAGGGCTTGGTGGCTTCTGTGCTGCTAGGGCACTCTCACAGAGAAACGATGACCCGCAGCGTGCCAGTCGACCCTGGGATAGAGACCGCGATGGATTCGTGCTCAGTGACGGCGCCGGGATTATGGTTCTAGAAGAATACGAGCATGCTAAGAATCGCGGCGCAAAGATCTATGCCGAACTAGTCGGTTTTGGTATGAGCGGTGATGCCTATCATATGACTTCGCCTTCTGAAGGCGGAGCGGGTGCAGCGCAGTGCATGGATAATGCATTGCTTAGTGCCGGCTTCAATGCGGCAGACATCGATTATGTAAATGCACATGGCACCTCAACCATGGCTGGTGATATAGCCGAAACCCAGGCAATCAAAACTGTCTTTGGTGAGCATGCCAAGAAACTAGCGGTTAGTTCTACCAAGTCGATGATCGGGCACCTGTTAGGCGCATCTGGTTCGGTCGAAGCAATCGTCTCTGTTCTGACATTACGCGATCAGGTGATTAGTCCAACTATTAATCTGGAAAACTCAGACGAGGGATGCGATCTAGATTACGTCCCAAATGAAAGCCGCGAACAGGAAGTCAATGCAGTGCTTTCAAATTCATTTGGATTCGGTGGCACCAACGGTAGCCTGATTTTCTCTCGGCTAAAATAGCCTACTTCATCAATGGCTGGCGTACCCTTGCAAAGTTTAGTAAACGGACAGCAAGCGGATCACATATCAATTCACGATCGTGGCTTCCAATACGGTGACGGTTGCTTCGAAACCATTCGAGTTCTAGCTAATAATCCCATACTCTGGCAGCAGCACCTGAGTCGTCTTAAGCGCGCCTGTAGAATTCTCTCTCTCGAAGTGGATTTCGATTTGCTTAATAAGGAACTGTCACTGCTATTAGAGATTAATCAATCCCCGGACGTTATTCTGAAGATCATCATTACGCGGGGAGAGGGTGGTCGCGGCTATGCTCCAGATTCTATTTCCAGCTGTACACATGTCCTGCAGTTAAGTGATTATCAGGTGCCGGATGTACGCAAAGCAGCGAAGGTCATCCTTTGTCAGCATGGGCTTTCTGCGAATACAATGCTGGCAGGTATTAAGCATTTGAATCGATTAGATCAAGTTCTGGCAAGTAAAGAAGTCCCGGATGATTTTGATGAGGGGCTCTGTTTGGATCAGCAGGGAAATATAGTAGAAGGCTGCAAGAGCAATCTAATGCTTTGCATAGATGATGAGTTTATAACGCCCGACCTGAGTAGCTGCGGTGTTGAGGGAGTGATGCTTAAGCAGCTGATTAAATCCTATGCTGTGAAAGGCTACACCGTTGCAAGAAAGAAGATTAACCTGAAGCAACTGCAAATGGCAGATGAGCTATTCCTCTGCAATAGTGTCTTCGGAGTCTGGCCGATTGCTGAAATCTACAACGCGGACTTTGAGCTATATTGGAAATCCGATAGAGTTGAAGGTCAATACACCTGCGCTGCAATAGACTGGGCGAACGAGATATTCCGAGCCAACAATTGAAATGAACATACGCAATATTCTCATAGTAGGGGCCACGACCCTAGCAATCTTTATCAGTGTGGTAACCATTGGCTATAGCGCCTTGTTTGCGGAAATAGATCTGGCTGCTAATAGTGCGGCGCCACAGGCTCCGGTAAAGATAGAGATTGTTGCCGGTAGTTCGCTCTCCCGTGTTGCAGCCGAACTAGCGGAGGCTGGCTTTTTGCGCAGCCCGACAATTTTCAAACTAATGGCAAGAGTACAGGGCGTAGAGAATAGTATTAGAACCGGTGAATACGAGCTCCAGCCAGGGATTACCCCGGTTCAGCTACTAGCTAAGATCGTTAACGGTGAGTCGGTGCAGTACCGAATAACTCTGGTCGAAGGTTGGACTTTTGAGCAAGCTCTGCAGGCTATCTGGAGCGCGGACAATTTAGTACCGAGTCTTGTCGGGCTGAGTATAGCCGAGGTGTCGGCGGGCATGAACCTCGGTCGCGAGAACCCGGAAGGCCTGCTCTACCCGGATACTTATTTTTATACGAAGGGCACTTCAGATATAGAATTATTGCTAAGAGCCAGTAAAAAATTGAACACAGTCTTGAGCGCTGCCTGGGCAGCACGCCTGGGCGAATTGCCCTATGCCGATCAATATGAAGCTCTCACCATGGCGTCGATAATAGAGAAGGAGTCTGCCAGCAATAGCGAGCGTGGCCTGATCGGGGCAGTCTTCGTCAGTCGTATGGAATTGGGTATGCGTTTGCAGTCCGACCCTACCGTGATCTATGGGATGGGTGATCGATACGCCGGAAATATTCGCCGTGAAGATTTATCCGAGCAGACTCCCTATAATACTTACCGTATCGATGGACTGCCGCCAACCCCGATAGCCCTTAGCGGAGAGGAATCGATAGTAGCCGCGTTGAATCCGGAACAGACTGACTATTTGTATTTCGTTGCAAAGGGGGATGGCAGTCACCATTTTTCTCGCTCGCTGGATGAGCATAATGCTGCGGTACGCGAGTATCAGTTGCAGATTGCTAATTAAATGAGCGCATTGATCGGTGTAGGCTATACCAAGGGTAACTAAAGATATGGCAGATAAACGCGGGCTCTTTCTAACATTAGAAGGCGCAGAAGGTGTGGGCAAGAGCACCAATATTGGGTTCATCACAGCGCATCTTGAAGAGAATGGAATTGAGTATATTCTTACCAGAGAGCCGGGTGGAACACTAATTGCTGAGGAAATACGCGAGCTTCTGCTGGCCGTCCATGACGAGTCCATGTCTGAGCTAAGCGAACTGTTGCTGATATTCGCCGCACGCGCTCAACATCTTGAAGCGAAGATAGAGCCAGCGCTTGCTGCTGGAAAGTGGGTAGTCTGCGACCGCTTTACGGATGCAACCTTCGCCTATCAAGGCTATGGTCGCCGCCTGAGCATTGAAAAGATAGAACAGCTGCAAACCATGGTGCAAGGAACACTGCGCCCAGATCTCACCATTATCCTTGATCTAGACCCGTCGGTAGGCATGGAAAGAGCCAGTAATAGAGGTGAGCTGGATAGAATCGAACAGGAGCAGCAGAGTTTTTTCCATCGTGTTAGACAGGGATATTTGGACATAGCGAAAGCGGAGCCGGAGCGTTGCGTAGTAATCGACGCGTCGAAGCCGCTGGAACAGGTAAAACTAGATCTCTTGAAGGTCCTCAAACAGGGGCTTGCGAAGTTCGCATAATGTGAAAACAGCCTATGAATGAGTCAACGTTTTCAGCCGATAGCTTTGCCGCTCCTTTGCCTTGGCAGCTAGAACAATGGTCACAGCTCAGCCGTGCTCTCGCTGCAGGCCAGCTGGCACACGCCTACTTGCTTGCAGGTAGTGCGGGCTTGGGTAAATCTCTGTTCGCGAAGAGTTTCGCTAGAACCATGCTCTGTCTTAAGCCAACTACGAAAAAAGTTGCGGGCAAAGAGGTAAGGGTTCCCTGTGGTGAGTGTGCTAACTGCCTGAAAGGCTGCGCAGGCAACCACCCAGATATTGTTCATATCGAAGTGGAGGAGGGTAGCAAGAATATCAAGATCGACCAGATACGCTGGCTGTCTGAATTTGTGATACGCAGCAGTCATTCTGGTGGAGCGAAAGTTGCGATAGTTCAGGACGCTCATCTACTCAACGGCAATGCCGCCAATGCACTGCTAAAGACCTTGGAAGAGCCCAACAAGCAGACCCATCTGCTTCTTGTCTCCGATCATCCTGGCCGGTTAGTGGCGACCGTTCGCAGTCGCTGTCAGAAGCTCAATTTCCAAACACCTCAAGCGAGTGTCGCTAAAAATTGGCTGGGAGCTATTCTTGGCAGAAGCAATATCGAAGCACTTCTCGAAGCCAGTGATATGAGGCCGCTTACTGCGTTACGGCTAGCCGGTGGTGATTGGATGGAGGGTAGAGCGCAGTTTCTACAGAGCATCTGCGACATGAAGTTAGGCAAAAAATCGACGCAGCAAGCCCTGGCATTGACTCCGAAAATTGGAGAATCAGATGTTTTACTGCACTTGTCAGCCTTCTTGTCTAAACTAATTAAATACTGCTTGACTGGAAGCGAGGTGCGCGAAGACGACCCGGCCTTTGCAGGCTTGTACACGCTACTTAAACCCAGTAACGACCAACAGGTCACTCAGTCGGTGGCCAGTTCACTTGCCCTGTTCCATACAGAAGTTGAGCTGGCAAGAAAACAACTCGCTTCGGCAAGCAATCCAAATCCGCAGCTAATCATGGAATCCATTCTCTGGCGATGGAGTCAGTTGGAACTTAGCTAGATTTCATTTAGACAGTCTTGCGGTTGTAGCTAAATACATCACCGCAATGGACTGTAGCCATCATCATAAACCCAGACAGCAATCCTCAAATCCGAATACTCTCTGTGCGTATCGACAGCCTTAGTGTATTGCAGATGTCGTATATGCCATTCTTAAACAATGGCGGGCTTTTCATCTCTGTTGCACGGCCTCATATTGGAGCTCTAGGAAGTAGGTGAACAGGAAACTCGGAAGGAACAGTAAGTGTTGAAGGCGCAGGAGACTGAACCAGTAAGTTGCTAGAGACTTATCAATTCATTGACATCGTTTGCCTTGTGTTGCGGTTGCCGGGCGCATGTGAAAATTTTGTACCCTCGCAACAGTGGCCTGGGTAATGCCAGTGAGCTTCCGCGAGGGGAAAAGTAGGGGCATAGGCTTGCAGTTTCACAAGACTGATCGACGGCTTCGCCGCGCGATAGAATCGAGGCTCAACAAGCACCTCGCAACAGGTGCAGGTATCTCAAAACACTCTCAGACTCTGTAGCAGGCAGCTCGGTTATTTCGGGCTAGCTAGACGCTTATATCGAAACACCCTCAACGATGCGCTTAGCTATAGCTAGGCTGGCAGTAAGCCCAGGGGATTCGATGCCGAACAACTGCGTCAAGCCATGAAGACCGTGGATGTTTTGCTCTTGTATTATAAAGTCTGCCGGAGATTCTCCCGACCCTGCCAGTTTAGGTCGAATCCCTGCATAGGCAGGTTTTAGGTCGCCGGCTTTAATAGCGGGAAAATAGGAGGCGATACCTTTCGCAAATACTTCTGCCTTGTCTGCTTCGATTTCAAAATTTGCCTGATCAACATACTCCGTGTCGGGACCAAACTTAAGTTGCGACGCCAGGTCCATCGTCGCGTGAACACCTAGGCCTGCCGTATTCGCCTCCGGCATTGGGTAGATCAAGTGTTTAAATGGATTCGCTCCTCGGTAATCGAAATAGTCGCCTTTGCAATAATAAAGGGTAGGAATAGCCTTGGCTGGCATGGTATCGATTGTCTGCGCTAATGCTTGCGCCCTCAGTCCCGCAGCATTGATCAGATAGCTGCAATCGAAGGCATAAGCCTCTGGCTTGCGATTCTCGTCGAGCAGACATTCAACGGTGAAGCCCTCATCCTTAACTAGAATTTTCTGCGCTCGAGAAAAGGGAGAGAATTGCACGCCCAGATTTTCAGCGAGATGAAGCAGGCTCTGCATGTAGCTATGACTGTCGATAATACCCGTAGATGGCGAAAGCAAAGCGGCCTCGGCATTTATCTCGGGTTCCAGCTTTTTCAATTGTGTTTTGTCCAGGAACTGCAGATCCATAACTCCATTGCTGGTAGCACCACTGTGGATTTTCTCTAAGGCGCTAATTTCTGACTGTTGAGCGACAATTAGTTTTCCTACCTTTTTGTGCGGAATATCGAACTGAGTGCAATGTGCATAGAGAAGCTCTTTGCCAGCCACACAGAATTTGGCTTTGAGGCTTGCCTTGGGATAGTAGATTCCAGCATGTATGACTTCGCTATTGCGGCTACTTGTGTGTTGGCCGAAACTGGGCTCCTGTTCGAGAACAACAATACTGACATTTCTTGTGGCAAATTCCTTGGCGAGTTCATAAGCTGTAGCTAAGCCGACGACTCCGGCCCCGATTATGCAGATATCAAAACAATCCCTGTTACTCATTACTTCTAACCTTGGCTACTTCGGTTCTGACCACCGGTTGTGATATCCGCGGTCATTTCAACTGGCGATGATGTTACGGAATGTGAGATTAATTCGTGGCTCTTGCAAATCTTTTACCTTCGGTAATTGATGCAGCCAATGCTGCTGCATTGTTTCGCCCATTACCAGTAGGCTCCCGTGTCGCAGTGGTAGCCGATACTTTTTCGCTGGCGAGTTATTTTTTTGCTTCATTTCAAAAATTCTCTCAGCGCCCAGACTCACCGAGGCAATAACTGGCGCCTCGCCTAGTTCTCTTTCGTCATCAGCATGCCAGGCAACGCTATCCTGGCCGTTGCGATAGTAATTAATAAGCACCGAATTGAATAGGGCGCCACTTAGCTCACTTACGCGGGCGTGGACAGACTTGACGGTTTCATCCCAGGGGCAGGGGCTAAGTCTCACTCCAGAATAACCGTAATGACTACCATGATCACCCATCCAGCACTGTAGACGAGGCACCGCTCGAAGCTGGCCAGCGATCTTCAAGTATTCCTGCTGCCAGCGTATGTCCTGAATCAGCGTCGCCAAGATTTGGTCAGCCTCAGAAGGACTGAATAGATGTGGAAATTCGAGTAGCTCGGCATCACCCAACGCGTGCCTTATCGGATCTTTGCTACTGTCATTCGTTTCAAATAAATTTGCCTGCATTGCGGGTCTGAATACTCTCGCTGGAGCTGCTGAGGCATAATGCTGTTTGTCTTGGCCATTGCAGCTATCGTTGGAACAAGAAATAAAAGGATACAGGAACTTGGATACATTTGATTATGATTTATTCGTTCTTGGTGCAGGGTCAGGAGGCGTTCGAGCCTCTCGTATTGCAGCAAGTTTAGGCGCTAAGGTCGCAGTCGCCGAAGAAAGATACTTTGGTGGTACCTGCGTGAATGTAGGCTGTGTGCCAAAGAAACTATACAGCTACGGTGCGCATTTCTTCGATGACTTCGAAGACGGCAGGGGTTTTGGCTGGCAATACGACAATTTACGCTTCGACTGGGCCAGCCTAAAAGCTAATAAAGACCTTGAGATCAGGCGCTTAAATGGAATATATGAAAATATACTTGAATCAAATGATGTTGACATCTTCGAGGCGCGTGCGCGCATAAGTGGCCCGAACCAAGTTTGCGTAGATGGCAAGGATATCACCGCCAAGTACATACTCATCGCTGTAGGAGGCTGGCCCTGGGTGCCTGAGTTTCCAGGTAGCGAATTCGTTTCCACGTCCAATGACGTCTTTGCTATGGACAACTTGCCCGAAGAGATCGTGGTTATGGGTGGCGGCTATATCGCCGTAGAGTTTGCCAGCATCTTTAGCAAGCTAGGCTGTAAGACCAGTCTGATTTATCGGGGAGATCAGTTATTACGGGGCTTCGATGACGATGTCAGGCGCTTCATCAGCGCCGAAATGTCCAAGTCACTTGATCTTCGCCTTCAGGAAGATATTGTAAAAATAACGAAAGAAAACAATAAGATGAGTGTATTACTTAAGTCTGGGTCTAAGGTGAGCTGCGCTATGGTGATTGCCGCTACTGGTCGTGTTCCGCTTACCGACGATCTGGGCCTAGGCACTGTAGCGGTCAAGCTAAGCACAAACGGCGCTATTAAGGTAAATGATCATTTTCAAACTGATGTGCCCAGCATCTATGCCGTGGGTGACGTTATAGACCGCGTTGCGCTAACCCCGGTCGCCTTGGCCGAGGGCCAGATCGTCTCTAGGGCATTGTTTTCCGGTGATACAGCCGCCTTGGACTATAACAACATCGCTACTGCAGTTTTCTGTCACCCCAACATCGCCACAGTTGGCCTGTCGGAACAAGACGCCATTGCCGCTGGAATCGAGGTTGATGTTTATGAGAGCCAGTTTACACCGCTAAAGCACACGTTAAGCGGTCGTGACGAGCGCTCCATGGTCAAGCTGATAGTCGACCGGCAATCAGATAAAGTGCTGGGGCTGCATTTGGTTGCAGCCGACGCCGGAGAGATCGTCCAGGGATTTGCTGTTGCCATTAACTGCGGTGCTACCAAAGCAGACTTCGATAGGACTATCGGTATTCATCCGACATTGGCCGAAGAGTTCGTCACCATGCGAACCCAGAAAGAGAGTTCCTAGTCGGGCCATAGAGGCAGAGTGACTGAAAACCGTGATCTGGGGCGCTATCGTCCCTAAACAGGCCTCCCCCCTATTTCCGGTAATAAAGATTACCGGAAATAGAGGAGAAGCGAGTCAGAACCCCTTGCGGTGGCCTCCATGCGCTCAATCTACACTGAGATTGAAGCGGAAACGTACGATTGCCCGCCCCTGCCCATCGCCGCGGGAAACGACCGTAATCTCCTCTTGTGATTTGAAACTGATATCTCTCAAGGGACGGCTACAATTGTTGTCGTAAAGCTTAATAGTTACGGCACTGTCCAGCCATTAATGGCCCACCATTGAACCGGGTCTGTGATTGTATTGTATAGGCCGCGGCAACGAAGCGTGAATTGCCTCTGTGATGACTGAGCGGCCTCCTAATGCCGCGTGAGACTAATAGATCCTGGTCGTACTCAACACATTGAGGGAGCTGGCAGCCTTAGTGAGGCGGTTCTGTAGCTCCATGTATATCTCACTCACAGTAACAGTAACGCCGCCGGATATGCGTACCAGCCCGGATTTCATCGGCGAAGTAAACCTGATCCCGAAATTCAACTGTGCGATGGTAGGTAATTTATTCAGTCGACGACATTTTCCTAAAATCACCACCGCCGGGAGTGCTGCTGCAGCAAACTAGGGGTCCCGCACAGACTGCAAGCAGGCATGCTCTGATCCTGCGATTTGACATGTAAGCCCTCTATTCTAAATATTCACATCGCTTTTAGATTATAACTCTCTGTTATTATTATAATTTCATATAAAAATATCTATATATTATTGCGTTTTTTCAAAATCTTGCTGTCCTGTTCGGCCCGTGCAGACATGTATTTCTGATAAAGCGCAGCCGCCTTCGCGCAAGAACTAATCGTTTAGGTGCTCCAGTTCAGCCTTGGAGTTAATCTTCGGCGCCCCTAATCGCCTGTCGAAACCGCTATTGCGTTCGACGGCAAAGCTAAGAGAGACCGGAAGCGCAGATTAACGACGGCACCGCTTTCCACCTGCCAGGTTCTCAGACGTTTCACGAAAGACCGTTGTGGCTGAAGCTACGAGCAGAAATTTTCTCATTTACTTATACCGATTAATCTATATCAAGCGCAGGCCTGTGTAAAAGCGAGCCTCACTCTTCCTCCTCCTTGCTTAGTTGTGCTTATATATATGGCATAGTGGCTGCCTCTATAAAAAAGGATTAGTTCTTGGCAAATCTCGAGGGTCAAATTTGGTTAACGGAAACCACGTCAAAGCGCCTGAAGTTGGATCAGATCGATTTGCTCCAGGCAATAGCTGAAACAGGCTCAATTACAGCTGCAGCCAAGATCGCAGGAATTAGTTACAAAACCGCATGGGATAGACTGGAGCGAATTAACAATCTCTCGGAGCGGCCAGTTATTGCAAGAAGTATTGGCGGAAACATGGGTGGGGGCTCAAACCTAACCAGCTATGGGAAGAAAATGCTTAATGGTTTTAAGCAGTTGCAAGAACAACATAATCTATTTTTAGAGAATCTGAATCAGCAGCTCAATTCACTGGACGATGTATCAAATTTCGTGAAAAGCACCCTCTTACAAACCAGTGCTCGCAATCAGTTTCTTGGAAGTATTTCGACCATAGAGGCCGGCTCTGTGAATGCAGAGCTCCAGATCCGTATCTCGCCCGAGCAGCAGATAGTAGCCATGGTGACCGAGCAAAGCAGGCGCGACATGAGTCTAAATGTGGGGGTCTCGGTTGTGGCAATGATAAAGGCCTCATCTGTAACGCTTGCGGTCGGTGATGGGCTCCAGGTGAGTGCGCGTAATGTACTAAGAGGAACCATGCTCAAGCTAGATCGGGGCGCAGTCAATGCGGATGTGTGTATTGAGCTTCCGGGTGGTAAGACTCTGAGCGCTGTCATTACGAACAAAAGCGCAGATAACCTGGCCCTGACGGAGGGGATGCCCATTACCGCCCTGTTCAAGGCTTCCAGTGTGATTCTGATGCTGGCCTAGTGGAGCCGCCTTGTGCTACTAATTTCAGCCCTTCCCAGGCGCCGGTCACTTTAATCAATCAAGACATTAATAAAATCTTCTATCTTATTAAATGCATGCAATATTTAAACAAGTGATGCAGATTTTATTTGGGCAAAAACGGCCTGTCCTGTATGAAAACCCAGCTGTTGAACCGAGTAATCTGAGATCTTCGATAGGATATGCATGCCTGCTATATCCAATTTGATCACCCGGCTTCCGCTATCGCTTGAGGTGGAAATCTCCACAATCACAGCTGGCAGAATATTTAGGATGCTGCTCTGCTGCGGCCGTTCAAGACAGATACTCACGTCTCGGGCACGAATGCGCAATCTAACGGCTCTGCCCAGATTATAGTGATTAGCTACCATGGTCTCGGATGCCGGTACCTTTAGGTCTATACCGTCACTACATTCCACGCACAGCAATCCAGGTAATTCCTTACTGGAGATTCTCCCCTGAAGTACGCTGAATGCGTTTTCACTGCGACTTAATTCGCTATTCAAAGAAGCCAGCACGGTTGTCGTGGGACCGCAAGCTGTTACCCTGCCACCGGACAGCAGAACCAGATTGTCCGCCAGACGGGCTACTTCCTCACTGGAATGAGTAACATAAAGAACAGGTATATCAATCTGTTGCAGAAATCTCTCGAGAAGCTGAATGAGTATCCCTCTGCTCGCCTGATCCAACATCGAAAGGGGTTCATCCATGAGTAATAGCTTTGGCTCTGCCAGCAAGGCCCGTCCCAGAGCTACGCGTTGCAGCTCCCCGCCTGATAGGCTGCCGGGGTGACGTTTAAGCAGTTTTTCGATACCGAGAATAAGAATTAATTCTGTTAAATCAAAAGGTTTAGATGCGTTTTCCAAACGTTTTGCCCCATAGAACAGGTTCTCTTCCACAGTCAGATGTTGAAATAGACTTGGGTGTTGAAACACCAGGCCCACCCTCCTAGCCTCCACTGGAAGCCGTTCATGAGGCGTCTGCCACTTCTTCCCATTCACCCGTGCGCTCCCCATAGCATCCGGCTCGAGCCCTGCTATCGCTCGCAGAAGCGTCGTCTTGCCGCAGCCCGAGGGGCCGAACACGGCGGTTACGCCATGGCCAGGAACGCTGAACTCGGCATTCAGCTGGAACTCGGAGCCCTGCAGATGTAGTTCGACCTCAATCATGCTTTCTTCATCAAGTGAATTCGACGATTCGCGCCGTAAACCATTAATAGCACGAGGAAAGAGCCTATTAGTAGACCTGCGGCCAGCCAGTGAGCCTGGCCATATTCAAGGGCCTCCACATGGTCGTAGATGGCGATTGAGAGTACCTGCGTCTGCCCGGGGATATTTCCGCCAATCATCAGTACGACGCCAAACTCCCCAAGGGTATGCGCAAAGCCAAGGACCGCCGCCGTAAGGTAGCCCATTTTAGACAATGGCAGCACTACGCTGATAAAGCGGTCAATGGCAGAGGCGCCTAATGTGGCAGCAACCTCTAGAGGCCGATTACCCAGGCTGACAAAACTATTCTGCAAGGGCTGAACTACAAACGGCATGGAATAGATTACCGATCCCAGGACTAGGCCGGTAAAAGAAAATGCCAGCGAAGGCAGACCCACCACTGATACAGCACGGCCTACAGGTCCATCAGGGCTAAAGGCCAGTAGCAGATAAAATCCCAGCACAGTTGGTGGGAGCACCAGGGGTAAGGCGATAATGGCCTCGATGGTGCTGCGCAGCCGGGAACGGGTGTTTGCCAGCCACCACGCTATCGGGGTGCCAACAATAAGCAAGATAATAGTAGTCGTTGCTGCAAGCCTAAGAGTAATAATTAAAGCTGCAATATCATAATCTTGCGGCATTATTATCGATCCTCACTTGAAAGGTAGCCTTGGTCTGTGAGGATTTCCCGCGCCAAGTCGCTGTCCATAAAAGCGGCGAACTCCCTGGCGGCAAGCGACTCTGTTAGCAACACCATATCTTGCCGTATTGCATGATGATACTCACTAGGCACAAGCCAGGAGGAGCCTTGGCCGCGAACCGCTGGAGAAAGCGTCTGGGAATAGGCGACTAGCCCTATATCCGCATTACCGCTGTAGACGAACTGATAGGTCTGGGCAATATTTTCCCCCGTGACCATTTTGATGTTTAGGTCTGATTGTAAGCCAATAGCTTCCAATACTTCGGCAGCCGCCAGCCCGTAAGGGGCTAAGCGTGGGTTAGCTATTGCGAGCGTCTCGTAATTATCTGTATTTGATAGATATTCCCTACCGAGATTGAGACCGTTTTTTCTACTCCATAGCGCCAGACGCCCCAAGGCGTATGTCCCAAGAGTTCCCTGGATAGCTATGCCCTCTTCCAACAAGCGCTGTGGTCTGGCCTGGTCGGCGGAGAGGAACACATCAAATGGCGCACCATTGCGAATCTGGGCATAGTGCTTGCCGCTTGACCCTCGGACTATGACCAGTTCATGCTCAGATCGTGACTCGAAAACTTTTTTGATTTCCTCCATTGGCGCAGCAAAGTTGGAAGCAACGGCCACATTCAGCCTGTCTCCATAGGCCGCTGGAGACAGAATTAGTGCAAGAGCAGCAAGTAGTCTGTATCTGATGATTGTTGTCAAAGTAGGATTGCCGTTATATACCCATTTATATAACGCTGATTGTACAATCAGGATACAGCTTTGCCAATTAGCAAAAGCGAGCTGATCTTAACGATAGGCTATCAAGTAAGTCGAGAATCCACCGACTTAACATTGAGCTTAGGAAAACATTCGACAATTCAATAGCTAAGCACCTAAATATGCATCAGTGCTATAGATATTTTATTGCGCTAAACTACAACTGAAACATAATATTGAAGCAACAAGCTAATGTCTAATGTGAACTGTCCTCCCGCTTTCTTCGATACCCTCGAAGAAATGCCGAATCCATTCAAGCGGCCTGTTACATCGCTGAAGCATCTCTTACTCGATGCCCCCCAGGATGCAGTAGACGATTATCAGTATGCGGCAGAGTTTATCTTCAGCTACCGCGGTAGCCCCGATACTTTTAGTACCTATAGACGGGAGATCGAGCACTTCCTACACTGGTGTCTAATAATCTCAAAAAAGAATTTAAAACAAATCGTTAGAGAAGATATTGAAGCCTATATCGAATTTGCAAAGCAGCCTCCCAATAATTGGGTTGGGGACAAGAATGTCCCGCGGTTTTTACTGCGACAGGGAGAGCGTGTCCCAAACACCGACTGGCGCCCCTATGTCCAAACCGGTGGAGAGTTTGTCGTGTCCCAAGCGGCGCTGCAGTCGCTGTTTAGCGTGCTCAGCAGCTTCTTTAACTTGCTCATTCAAGAGAGCTACATCTCCGCTAATCCAGTTGCCCAGATACGTCAGAAGAGCAAGTTTCTGCGCAAGCAGCAGAGCCAAGGCAAGATACGCCGGCTTTCCCCGCTGCAATGGGATTTCGTTATTGAGACAGCAGAGCAGATGGCGGCGGAACAGCCCCTGGTGCACGAGCGTACGCTATTTATTATGAATGCGCTCTTTGCGATGTATTTGCGAATATCCGAATTGGTTGATACAAGTCGATGGCAGCCACAAATGGGCCATTTTCAGGCCGACCAGGAAGGGAATTGGTGGTTTCTGACAGTTGGTAAGGGTAATAAGGAGCGCGAGATATCGGTTAGCGATGCTATGTTGGAAGCGCTTAAGCGCTATCGATTATCACGGGGCCTTCCCAGCCTCCCCACGCCGGGCGAGGCTACTCCTCTCATTCACAAGACCCGCGGTAAAGGTGGCATAATTAGCACGCGTCAAATTCGTGGCATAGTGCAGAAATGTTTCGATGCGGCAGCCGATAAGATGCGCGCCAACGGCTTCGTTGAAGACGCAGAGCGCCTCGGTGCCGCGACCGTCCACTGGCTTCGCCACACCGGGATATCGGAGGACGTAAAGCACCGGCCTAGAGAACATGTGAGAGATGATGCGGGCCATGGCTCCAGCGCCATCACCGATAGATACATCGATGTGGAACGGGTAGAAAGGCACGCATCTGCTCGCCAGAAGCCTATTAAATAGCGACAAAGTAAGCTTTAGAAACCCTGACACGAGATCTGGACCTTTTCTAGACCCAGATTAGGCGTCAAAGCCCTTCTCTCACGGGCTTATTTCGCTTAGTCTCTAAATATCCAAATGGGTCTGGAGCTATTTCGCCTGTTGAACTCCATCATCTCGCGACAAACCATGATTTAAGAAACTCAGTTTTAATGAACTCAGTGGAGACTTATGAAGAACAGTTCACCAAAATGTAAACGAAATCGATTCATGCTGAAAGCCGCTGTCACGGCATGCTCTATCCTCTTGGCATCCACGTTGGCTGCACAGGAAGAGCCCAGCCAGCTGAGCACCGTTCTCGATGTTGATGCCTTGTATACCCCCCTTGAGAGTCAGCCTATTCATGGTGAAACCGCGCTGAATCTATTGAATGAGTTAGAAACCAAGCATTATTCCTCGGTTAGCATCGATGATAATTTCTCCTCCACCGTATTCGATAGCTATATCGACTCTCTTGATGGCTCCAAACTGTATTTTCTCAATGAAGATATAAATCGCCTTAGTGGCTACCGCTATACTCTGGACAATAGCCTCGAGAGCGGCAGTGTCGAGCCCGGATTCGAAATCTATAATGTCTACTACAGACGCATTCTCGAACGCATGATCTACGCCGTAGATCGTGTAGAGAACCATATTGATGAAATGGACTTTACTATAGATGAGTCTATAGCTATCGATCGTGAAGACGCCCCCTATGCCGCATCGCTGGCAGAGCTAGACGAGCTATGGCGACTAAGAATCAAGAACAGTGTCCTGAGCCTGAAGTTGACAGGTGATGACAACGAAGAAATCAAAGAAAAGCTCAGCAAGCGTTACCGTAATCAGCTAAGCCAGATATCCAAGACTAACGACAAGGATATTTTTCAGACCTATATGGCAACCATTGCCACGGCTGTAGATCCTCACACCTCCTACTTTTCACCGCGTGACTCTGAAAACTTCAATATGGGTCTGTCGCTTTCCCTGCAAGGCATTGGCGCACAGCTTACTACCGAGGAAGAGTATACGAAGGTAGCCGAACTTATTAAGGGCGGCCCAGCCGAACGGGGCAGTGAATTACAGGCTGGAGATCGCATTATTGCTATTGGTCAGGGTGTAGATGGCGAGCTGCAAGATGTCGTTGGCATGAGGCTTGACGATGTGGTCGCACAAATTCGTGGCGAGAAAGGCACCGTGGTTCGTCTTAATGTGATTCCGGTTGATGCTGTAAGCGAATCGAACGCGACAGTTGTGAGTATCACTCGCGACACCGTTAAGCTCGAAGATCAATCGGCGAAGAAAGAAGTGATCGAGTTAAGCTATAACGGCGATATGTATAAAATTGGCATTATCGATCTACCCACTTTCTATTTTGACTTCGAGGCGGCTTCACGCGGTGATGCCGACTACAAGAGTTCGACTCGAGACGTGCATGCCCTTCTCGATGAATTAAAAGAAGAAGATGTCGACGCCGTAGTGGTGGACCTACGAAACAACGGCGGCGGTAGCTTGAGCGAAGCGAATCAATTAGTAGGCCTATTTATAGAGACAGGTGCTACGGTACAGATTCGATACTCGGGTTTGCGCAATGGCTTCACTAGATCCTTCGGAGACAATGACCCGGAAGTGGCATACAACGGCCCACTGGCTGTCCTGGTGAATAGAACAAGCGCATCGGCTTCAGAGATTTTTGCGGGGGCTATTCAGGACTATCAACGCGGCATTGTCCTGGGCGGCCAGACCTTTGGCAAAGGAACTGTTCAGGAGATCATTCCGATGGACTATGGCCAGGTTAAGTTAACTCGCTCCAAGTTCTATAGAATCTCCGGTGAGAGCACTCAGCACCGCGGCGTTATTCCGGACATTATATTTCCCGATTTCTACGATGCCTATGAAGATATAGGCGAGAGCAGCCTTGACGGTGCCCTACCCTGGGATACCGTGCGCCCAGTTGAATACCGCCCCTATCTAGCGGTTCAGGCCCTGTTGCCAGAGTTGCAGACGCGTCATGAGGAGCGAGCCGAAACCTCCCCGGATTTTATTTATCTTCGCGAACAGATCGAGCGTACTCGTGTTATTCGTCAGAGAGAACAGCTGTCTCTTAACGAAGTAAAAGTTAAGGAAGAACGTGAGGAATCTCGGCGCACAGAATTCGATGCTGAAAATATGCGCCGCCTGCTTAAAGGCCTACCTCTGAATGAGTGGGTTGAAGATTTAAACGAAGAGGACGATGAAGAGTCGCTAATAGCGAGCGACGACACTGCAGGTCCAGATGAGCCTGAAGAGGATGCTACCGAGGACGAGGGTGATCCACTACTCCTTGAAAGCGGACGTATTCTTGCAGACTTCATTGCGCTCAATGCGAATCGAGTAAGCTCTGTAACCCCGCCGGTGACCCGGCCCAACCGCTAAATTTTCTCCCTTATGCCGCAAAAAAAAGGCCCTCTAGATGAGGGCCTTCAAGCGGGGTCAAGCTCTAGGAGGTTTCAATCAATTTGTAGTTGATTGAGGCTTTATTAAAACAAGCAAATCTAACTTCGCAATACTGCAATTAGGGCCATGTTGGGGTTAATTGTGTTTGGATTGTGGCAACTGCGAATTGGTTTTCATGCCTTCATTGATCGGAGGGGTTGGTTTGCGGCAAATCCCTGTTGGACGCTAGCGCCTACTGGGAGGGTTCAGTCCTCATCATCCGTCTGGCTGGCGCTGGAGACTGCTCGATGGGGGTGCTTTTGGCTTGCGGAAGAAACATACCCCATCCATTTAGCCCTTTGTTCGAGATATGCAAGTACTGGACGGGAGAGATTGATTCGAATCAGCTTTGGCTGATTCTTACCATTGCGAGATGTAGGTCTTCTGGATAAACCTGATAGCTTGCTGCATCATCAGATGTGACTCACAATAACATTCTTGATGATATTCGAGATTCTATAGCGACATCCAGTCCATCTATGGTATCCGTACGGAAAGAAATTGCAGATCTTTATCCTGCACTGGCAAGTACAAGCGTGTTCATCTATATGTACGAACAACTTGATCAATACTAGTATGCAACCAATACTTAGCAATCAAACCGAGATTGAAGCAGATTTAGTTTTTGAAACTAAATTTTAATGTCGGCTCCTGGCCGAAAGGCGAAGTTACATTTTTAGCACCTCTTGAGTGATGATAAAGATGGAAAAACCTATCTATAAACTACTGACGATATTTTTCAGTACCCTATTTTTCTTTTGCTCTAGCTTTGCGGCCGAAGAAAAACTCATGTTCCGTGGCACTGAATTCAAATGGGTGAACCCCTTTCCCGAAGATCTGGAAGCACCACCAGGAGTACATCACAGAACTTTCCTAAGTCCGTCGATGCAGAGAAATGTCGGTTACACCATCTATCTTCCGCCACACTACATGGAAGCCCCCAATAGACGGTTTCCAGTCGTCTACTATTTGCACGGAGGAAGACCTGGGAGTGAAACTAGGAGCTTATACCCAATCCCCCACTTGATTGACGCGATGTCCTCGGTTGCGGCAGATCCGGCTATCTACGTTTTCGTCAATGGAGGGATTCTTAGTCACTATAATTATGCGCCTCTTGAATCAATGGGAGAGGACTTATTTGTAGAAGAGCTTATACCTCATATTGACTCGAACTATCGAACTCTCGCCGATCGATCCGGTCGCGCTATCCAGGGATTTTCCCAAGGTGGTCGCGGCACAACCCGAATCATGTTTAAGTATCCGGAATTATTTTCATCCGGAGCACCGGGAGGAGCTGCCTACTCAGTTGAGTATCAGATTTCGGAAAATAATGGCGTTGAATATGACACCCGAGCAGCCGAGCCGACAAGATTCGATTTCGGTGAAGGCAATGATGCTTATACCCTTGCTAGAGAATATGCGGAAAGCGATGGACCACGCATCGAGATTGCGCTCTGGGGAGGAACCAACGGATTCAACTATGAATCAATTATCGAATACATGAAGTATCTTGATTCTCTGGAGATTGGTTATAAATCATATTTCGTGGGTGGAATTGGCCATAATGGCTATGCTCTCTACCAGGTAATTGGCGAAGAGCTTATCAATTTTCATGGCGATAGGTTTGATGTAGAGGAGAATTAGGTGGGAGTCAGACGCATATAAATCTATTCAATTAGGATATTCGCAAAGTTGATAACTGATGGGCGAACATTTTTCTACAGCCCTTGATTAAATCGCCATTCTTTCACGGCAGACGAGAGCGAAGTACAGAATGTCCAATTTACAGGCAATTGGAATTACGAAGGAATCGAATACTTTGGCGAGATAGTTGGCTAATCTGCTTTATAGCCTGACTACTTCCGTACATTATTTTGAGTTATTTTTAGAGGTCATTAGGATTTACAATCCAAGAAAAACTCCTTTGTTCCTGTAAGCCACCTCCTTCATCAGCGTTGCATAGCGATCCCCAATTCCCCAAGGAAACCCAATTCCGTGGATGGACGCCAACCTGTTACCGTATTCATCAACATTCCAGCGGTCGATTACATCTAAGACTTCATCATATGATGCTCCTGTATAGTCATCCCCAAACACATATATAGATAATGAAGGGGTTGACTGGCGTAGGCTTTCAAAGCAGTTTCAAGGCCTTCAGCAGGACTACTATTGGATATAGCATTCCAGCCTCTTAGTTTTTCTGTTGCTCGTCCCCGCGCAGCTGCTGTGTCGGGAATAAATAGCCCCGAGTATCCGGAAAGAAGAAATTCACCGTTATCACTCAAAATTTGCAGACCCTGAACTTGGGTCCAGCCTCGGGATTTACTCAGACTTGGAATCAAGAGCAACAAAATATTGGTATGTTTTTGGGTATGCTGAGAAAAAAAGGGGCCTGGAAGGCTGAAATGACGGTATAAGTTGGCGGAGGAGGAGAGATTCGAACTCTCGGAGGGCTTTCACCCTCGCTGGTTTTCAAGACCAGTGCATTCAACCGCTCTGCCACCCCTCCGCGGTACGGTGGAGAATCTTACTACAATCCCCGTCACAGTCAACCAGACATTCCGCTAGTCTACTTTGTCCGAAATCCGTTGATTTTGGGTGGTTTCCGCGTATCATTCTTTTATTAAATTGAGGTTTATACTGGCCTAAGACATTGAAATCACGGGCTACACCCTCATATCTATATAAAGTCTAACGGCCTGCGGTCGTTACCTATTTTGAGCATTACTTTATTCAACCCTAGTTGGAGAAAACGATGAACGAAGTTGATTTAAATATTGGCCGAAGCCAGGAATCGGCACTATCTGTCAATAAGGTAGTTCGTAATACCTATATGCTGCTGTCCATGACTCTGTTTTTCAGTGCAATTTGTGCGGTAGCCACTATGGCGCTGCAAGTTAGCCAAGGTGTTGGAATGATGCTGCTGATTGGTGGCTTTATTATGTCATTCGTTGTGCGATCTACGGCTAATTCCTCTAAGGGATTAGTAGCTATCTTCGTGTTTGCCGGATTATGGGGCGGCGCATTAGGCCCTGTTATTTCAGTTTACTTGGCGGCCTATGCTAATGGTTCTGCTATTGTTGCCCAGGCACTTGGGGGCACAGCGATTATCTTCCTGTCTCTGTCAGGTTATGCGCTTACCACTCGCAAGAACTTTAATTTCCTGGGTGGTTTCATCTTCACTGGAATGATGGTGGTTATTGTTGCCATGATCGCCAATATTTTCTTGCAAATACCAGCGCTGAGTTTGGCAGTTTCTGCTGCTGTGATTATGTTGATGTCAGGTTTCATCTTGTTTGACACCAGTCGCATAGTTAACGGCGGGGAGCGCAACTATATAATGGCGACCATATCGCTGTACCTGAGTATTATTAATATCTTTGTTCACTTGCTGCACCTGCTGGGCGCATTAACTGGCAGAGAATAGTTAGAGAATTACAGTTAGATTGAATTTAAACCCCAGCTAGCCTGGGGTTTTTTATTGCTAGAATTAGTCATGACAGCCTGTCTGGATTAAACTGAACCTGTGAAATTTTCAATCGTCATATATGCTGCTCCCTACTCTTTCGAGGCCGCCTCCTCCGCGCTGCGCTTCGCCAGGTCGGTTATCGATCAGGGTCACGAACTCTATCGGCTTTTCTTCTTTGGTGACGGGGTCCATAACGCTTCCCAACTTACGGTAGTGGCACAGGATGAGAACAATCTTCAACAACAGTGGAATGACTTGATCGAAGAGCACAGCATCGATTCTGTCATCTGCGTTAGCTCGGCACTAAGGCGCGGCGTTCTGAATCAGACCGAAGCCGATCGACACGACTTGGGCACTGCCAGCGCATATATAAGTTCGGAAGTAGCCGGTCTTGGACAGCTAGTCGATGCGGCGATACATTCCGATCGACTTGTTAATTTTGGGTAGATCTCGTGACAGAAAACTCCAAATCACAGAAAAGCCGGATTACTTTCATTAGTCGTGCGGCACCCTATGGCCAGAATAAGGCGAATCTCTGCCTGGACATGGCCCTGGCTTCGGCGGTGTTCGAACAAGACGTTAATTATATATTCTTTGGCGATGGGGTTTATCAAATCTTGAAGGGGCAGGACGGCTCGGCTATCGAAAGCAAAACCCTTGGCAACGCCCTAGAGACGTTAGAGCTTTATGGCATTGAGAAGACATACGCCGATCGCCAGTCTCTTGAGGAGCGAGATATCAGCGAGTCTGAATTATTATCCGGCATGCAGATCGTCAACGGCGAATCGATAGCGCAGATGATCGAATCATCTGACACGGTGTTCAACCTATGAGTTGCCTGCATACAATCAGTAAGAGTCCTGATACTCAGCTGCTAGAAAGTTGCCTTAAGATAATTGCCGACGGAGACGCGATTCTATTTACAGAAGATGGCACCTACTACACTAACTCTGCTCGAAAACTAGAAGCGATCGACAAGACTTGTAAGATTTATGGCTTGCGAGAAGACATGCTAGCGCGGGCAATCCTCACAAAGGCTGCGGACTCAGTAGAGCTTATAGATACCGCCCGCTTTGTGAAGCTTTGCTGTGACCATGACAAAATAGTTAGCTGGTTCTAGATTGTGAGCGAAGCCCAAACATTGCTGTTAGATGGCCAAGAGGTAGCACTGGACAAAGAAGGTTATCTAGTCAGTCTTGAACACTGGAATGAGGTAGTTGCAACAACGCTGGCTGCGCAGGAACAAATTACTTTAGGGCCTTCACACTGGGAGGTGATCAACCTTCTGCGCATATTCTATAATCGCCACCAGATGTCCCCGGCTAATCGCGCACTGGTTAATCTGGTCAAGCGAGACCTTGGCAGCGACAAGGGAAGGAGCATCTACCTGATGAAATTGTTTAAGGGATCCCCGGCTAAGACCGCAAGCAAGATCGCAGGTTTGCCAAAGCCCGAGAATTGTCTCTAAGCGTGCTTTTCGGAAATGTCTAGTTACCGTTAAACCACGAGAGTGATTTGTGCAGATTCACTACTTCGCCAACGATAATTATCGTTGGCGCTTGTATTTTTTGCTCTCTGACCAACTCTGCAATAGTATTCAGCTTTCCTACCAGCACCTTCTGATTCAGAGTCGTGCCCTGTTGAACGACTGCTACAGCGGTATTCGAAGGCATGCCATGGGACACGAGCTCCTCACAGATGACCGGCAACCCCGCGAGGCCCATGTAGAACACAAGAGTCTGTTGTTCCCTAGCCAAAATATCCCATTCTAAAGGTACCCTTCCGTCTTTGGTATGACCCGTAAGGAAACGGACAGACTGGGAGTAGTCTCGATGAGTCAGTGGGATGCCTGCATAGCTGGCACAACCAGAGGCCGCTGTAATACCAGGGACTACCTGAAATGGAATTCCGGCCTCGGCCAGCGACTCTAGCTCCTCTCCGCCGCGCCCAAATATGAAAGGATCCCCGCCTTTGAGTCGAAGCACCCTATTCCCCTCGCTAGCCAGGCGCACTAACATTTGATTAATGGTTTCTTGGGGAACCGCATGGTTGGCACTCTGCTTGCCAACATAGATCTTTTCGGCATCGGGTCGAAGCTTGAGGAGAATCTCTGGTGATACCAGTCTGTCGTAGAGAACGACGTCAGCCCTATGCATCAATCGTAATGCGCGCAGTGTTAGCAGATCGGGATCGCCTGAGCCAGCTCCTACCAGATAAACTTCTCCCGTGACTCGCTCACAGATAGGCTGGGCAAGTCGAGCATCCAAAGCCTCTCTGGCCTTATCATCCTGACCACTATAGACCAACTCCGGAATCTCACTATCGAGAACGCCTTCCCAAAACCGGAGCCTTCCGGAAAAGTCTTCTATGCCAGCTTTAACCCGCCCTCGGTATGAGCCCAGAAGTTCCGCGAGCTTATCGATCCTGCCGGGAATCATAGTTTCATTTAGCTCTTTCAGTTTGCGCGTTAGCACGGGAGAGCTACCACCACTTGAAATGGCTATGACGATCGGTGAGCGATCGACTATCGATGGCATAATAAATGAACACAGATGCGGCTGGTCAACCACATTAACAGGTATGCTCAGGCTGTTAGCTGCAACACTCACCCTCTCATTAACCCGGGTATCGTCGGTAGCCGCAACAACCAGAGTTGAGCCTTCCAGATCCGATTTGTCAAACGCTTTTTCTATGACGGCCGCGTCATGTTGTACGCATAGCTGACGTAGTTGCTCTTCAATGGACACCGCGATAATAGTGAGATTCGCCCCCGCCCGTAATAGCAGGCAGGCCTTCCTGAAGGCGACTTCACCACCACCGACTACCACACATTTCTGCTTCTTGATATTGAGAAATATCGGCAGCAGATCCATCAGACAAGAAGCTCTATTCCGTTCATGTAGGCTTGTAATACCTTGGGTATCTGAATGCTACCGTCTTCGAGCTGTCCGTTCTCCAGTATCGCTACAAGGGTTCGGCCCACGGCCAGCCCTGAGCCATTTATGGTGTGCAATAGCTCGGGCTTACCCGTCTCTGGATTACGCCAGCGAGCCTGCATGCGTCTGGCTTGGAAATCAGCAAAACTACTGCAAGAGGATATCTCACGATAGCAATCCTGAGACGGTAGCCAAACTTCAAGATCATAAGTCTTGGCGGCTGAGAAGCTGGTGTCTCCCCCGCATAGAATAACCTTCCGGTACGGTAGCTCTAACAGCTGCAATATGGTTTCGGCGTTGGCCGTAAGTTCTTCCAGTGCGGAATCGGAATCCTGCGGCCTGACCGCCTGAACCAGCTCGACCTTCTCGAACTGATGCTGTCGAATCATCCCTTTGGTGTCTTTACCATAACTGCCAGCTTCCGATCTAAAGCAGGGTGAGTGACAGGCGAATTTCAGGGGCAGTAAATCCGCATCGATTATCTGATCTCGTACCAGATTGGTAACAGGCACTTCCGCTGTGGGTATCAGGTAATATTCCTGATCCCCTCTAAGCTTGAATAGATCCGCCTCAAATTTCGGCAACTGACCGGTGCCCATCAGCGATTCGGCATTCACTAGATAGGGCACGTTTACCTCGGTATAGCCATGCTTGAGGGTATGGGTGTCCAACATGAACTGAATAAGCGCGCGATGGAGTTGCGCAGTGCGCCCTGTCATTACGGCAAAACGCGAACCGGTGATCTTGGTCGCGGCTTCGAAGTCTAATCCCTGCTCCAGGGCCTCACCCAGTTCTGCATGATCCCTAGCGGCGAAGCCGAAAGTCTTTGGCGTTCCCCAGCGAGCAATCTCTTTGTTATCACTCTCATCGGCACCCTCAGGTACAGATTCTGAAGGCACATTGGGCACTGTAAGAAGGTAATCGCCCAGTTCTTTTTGCAAGAGATTTAAGTGTTCTTTCTTGGTGTCTAGCTCTGATTTGATGCCTTCCATCGATTGCAGAATCTCGGAAACATCTTCTCCAGCAGCCTTTGCCTTGCCGATAGACTTGGAGCGCTGATTTCTCTCGTTCTGCAAGGCTTCGGTGTCTGTCTGCAGTATCTTGCGCTGACTATCCAGTTCAGCCAGTCGCGTGACATCTAGCTCGAATTTCTTTTTGCGAAGCGCACTAGCGATCAGACCTGCATCGCTGCGAATGGTTTTTGGATCTAACATCTGGCTATTCCTGAGAGAGTCTGATCAGAGCAGAACCCGCGATATTTGCATACCCGCAAAAGCGGCAATTAGGCACAAAGCGACACTGCTAATGATATAGAAAAGTGCGGTATTGTAGTGGCCCTGTTCGAATAACAAAAGTGCATCGAGGGAGAAAGTTGAAAATGTGGTCAGGCCGCCCAAAAAACCCACGACGATGACTGGGCGCCACTGCTCTGCTATCTTGGCTTTTTCTGCCAGTAAGACGAAGAAGATTCCAATAAGAAATGAACCCAGCACGTTGACAGCAAAGGTCCCAAGAGGAAAGCCGCTATCATTAAACCTCTGCACTGCGCTATGGAGCCAGTAACGAGATACTGCGCCTAGTGCGCCACCAAAAGCTATAGCAATGTAAGTAGACACCTTACTAGTTCGCTTCTATTTGGGTTATCGTACTAATGCAAATCGCTAGGCTACTGGGCATAATCATTCTCAATTATCTCAATATTTGCAGGGGGCACGAACTCGAACTGTGCATCGGATATCGCTTGATTACGTACTACATTCTCAAAACGCCAAACCGTCTGTTGCCCATTCTTGCTATTGAGGTAGATAGACTCTAGCTCTGAATTCATGAAATTAATCGAAATAAGTTGGTAGACGCTATCGGCAGCCTTGGGCAACAGCTCGAATTCCTGATGCTCGCTGGTATCCAATGTCACCCCTTCAATGCGATAGTCCCCTTCCAGAGATTCGATATTGCCGCTGAGTAGCTGTGCGGCTAATTCGGAGCGGCTGCTATGCCAGTCTTCAATAACTACCTGTTCCAGGTCTGGCTGATAATTCCAAAGGGTACTGCCATTGGTAACTATGAGTTCAGGGAAAGGCGTGAGTGTTTCCCAATAGAACCCATCGGGCTTCTTCAACATCATCTGTATCTCACTTTCTTCGAGCACACCGCCATCGGATTCGACGATCAGCTGCACGACATCCGAGCGTAGTGTAGCAATATCATTAAGCAGCGCATCCAGCCGGTCCATTGTCGTTAGACTGGGAGCAAATTGTGCTATGAGGCTGACTGCAGGAAGCAATGTAAGCATGCAGGCAGTAGCGGTGGACATATAAAATGTTTTCATAATTTATGGCTGCTAGTCCTGTAAATTCTTTTAATCAAGTGGGTGTGGTGGCGCGATGACTTCTCTCGCTCCGTTGCTGCCCATCTCAGAAACTACGCCGGCCATTTCCATGGATTCGATCATCCTCGCTGCTCGGTTGTAGCCAATACGCAACTTCCTTTGCACCGCCGAGATCGAAGCTTTGCGTGACTCGGTGACGAATCTTACCGCCTCGTCATAGAGCGCATCGTCTTCTTCACCCTCGCCGGCGCCCGAATTGTTCATGGCGCCCATGTCCAGATCGTCGACGCTCTGGGTAATAGACTCTATATAGACCGGCTTACCCCTTTGTTTCCAATCTGCCACAACGCGGTGTACTTCTTCATCGCTGACGAAGGCACCATGGACACGAGTCGGAATACCGCCACCGGGTGGGAGGAATAGCATATCCCCATTACCGAGAAGTTGCTCGGCTCCACCCTCGCCTAAGATAGTTCGCGAATCCACTTTCGATTGAACCATAAACGAAAGACGGGTTGGTATATTCGCCTTGATCAAACCGGTTAGCACATCAACTGAAGGCCTTTGTGTCGCCAGAATCAAATGAATACCAGATGCTCGTGCTTTCTGTGCGATGCGAGCGATCAATTCTTCGACCTTCTTGCCCACAACCATCATCATATCGGCTAGCTCGTCGACGATCACCACAACGCAGGGCAAGGCCTCTAACTCGGGTGCTGATTGTTCTTCTTCCAATAACATAGGATCAGCTTTCCAGGTTGGGTCCATAATAGGAGCCCCAGCCTTCTTTGCATCCGTGACCTTCTTGTTAAAGCCAGCAAGGTTACGTACACCAAGGGCCGACATCAGCTTGTAGCGCCGTTCCATTTCAGCCACGCACCAGCGAAGACCATTGGCAGCATCTTTCATGTCGGTAATTACCGGCGTGAGTAGATGTGGTATGCCGTCATAAACCGATAGTTCCAGCATTTTCGGGTCTATCATGATTACGCGCACTTGTTCCGGCGTCGACTTGAATAGCAAGCTCAATATCATCGCGTTAATACCAACGGACTTACCCGAGCCGGTAGTACCTGCAACGAGTAGATGTGGCATCTTGGCAAGGTCGACAATGACAGGCTTGCCTACAATATCGTGACCCAACGCCATGCTGAGCGGCGAAGAGGCGCGGTCGAAATCCGGCGTGGACAATACCTGACTAAGTTGAATTACCTCGCGGGTCTCATTCGGTATTTCGATACCGATGACCGTCTTGCCAGGAATTACTTCGACAACGCGCACAGAGATCACAGCCAGTGATCTAGCCAAATCCTTTGCGAGATTACTAATTCGACTGACCTTAATGCCAGGTGCAGGCTGAACCTCGAATCGGGTAATGACCGGTCCTGGATTTACAGCCGTCACCTCGATCTCTATGCCAAAATCCTTGAGCTTCAATTCGAGAAGCTTCGACATTGCCTCTAGAGACTCTTTAGAGAAACCAGATTCGTTAGTTTCCTGCCAGGCATCCAATAGACCAATGGCCGGCAATTCTTTAACAGACGAGGCTGCGAACAGAGTGCCCTGTCTTTCTTTCTCAACACGTACGCTCTTTGCCGATTTCTTCGCAGCTGGCGCCTTGATTTTAGGAGGGACCCGCTTCGCCTCTTTCTCGATATGAATATCGAGAACTTTTTTGCGACTTTCCAGCCTATCCTTGGTGGCTCGCTCCTGCTTCCTGTCTTCCTTCCACTTCTGGATGCGAGTCAGGGTTACAGAACCTGTATTTAAGGTAGCAGCGCCAAGCTTATCTATCACGGTAAGCCAGGAGATAGTTACGGTTATGGTCAGCCCGAATAGAAACACGGCAAGTAGCAGCAGCGTGCTACCCAGAGTTGCGAGGACTGGAATGCTGAGGTCTGCCACCAGGGACCCGATGACACCTCCGGCTGAAGGCAACTCTTCCGAGATATGGAAGTGCAATGTAGCCAAGCCACAGGCCGATATCACCAGAAGGACGAAGCCGCCTGTCTTTAGGCCAAACATAGGCCATGAAAACTCTGATTCGAGCGCGGATTCACGAAATGAGGTGTATACCTTAAAGATGAGCAAGGCCGGAAAGGCGAAGGCCAGGTAGCCCAGGAGATACCAAAATATATCCGCCAGCCACGCGCCGTAGACCCCAACCGCGTTAGCAACCTCATCTGAAGTGCCGGTCGTAGTAAAGCCCGGATCGCTTGGTGAGTAGCTTATTAGTGCGATCAGCAGAAAAAGAGCGAGCAAGGAATAAGCAATCAGCGTACCTTCTCGCACCAGACGCTGCATAACATTGCTGATTTCTGGATCTTGTCCGCTATTTTTCATGCTTGCATTTTTCAATTTATTCATAGACCTACACGTAGTTTATAGCATCGTTTCGAGAATAGTCAGGAGCAGGTCACGATTTGTGCGCCTTTCTTCAGGCGTAAGCCGACCTAAAGTCGAAACCCATAGTAGTTTAACGGTCCCTGAGGCTCAAAATTGAGTAGAATATGCCCCGCCAAGGCTTTAAATTTGGCACTTTGCCTTCACATAACAAATTTTCTCGACTCACATAAACGTGCGCTGGACAAGTACCTGAAAAAAGCGCCATCAAGCAGGAAGTAGCTCTATGACAGATACACAACACCATCGTCTAATTATCTTGGGTTCCGGCCCTGCGGGTTATACCGCAGCGGTCTATGCAGCTCGCGCAAATCTGGACCCAGTGGTGATTACCGGAATGGTGCAAGGCGGCCAATTGACCACCACCACAGACGTGGATAACTGGCCCGGTGATGTTGAAGGCCTGCAAGGCCCTGCCCTCATGGAGCGGATGAAGGAGCATGCCGAACGCTTTGACAGCAATATCATCTTCGACCACATCAATGCCGTAGATCTAAGCAAACAACCTTTTCGTCTGACTGGGGATAGCGCTATTTTCACCTGTGATGCGCTAATCATAGCTACCGGCGCATCAGCTCAGTACCTGGGGCTGGAGTCGGAGACAGCATTTATGGGCAAAGGCGTGAGTGCCTGCGCCACCTGCGACGGTTTCTTTTACCGCAACAAGCCTGTCGCCGTTATCGGAGGAGGAAATACTGCCGTAGAAGAAGCGCTCTACCTCGCCAATATATGCTCTCATGTCACTATGGTGCATAGGCGTGACTCGTTACGTGCAGAAAAGATTTTGCAGAAGAAACTCTTCGAAAAAGTTGAGGAAGGCAAAGTCACAATCAGCTGGAATCACCAGCTCGATGAGGTGCTAGGCGACGACATGGGAGTCACCGGCATAGCAATTAAACACGCCAATAGCGGTGAGATGCAGACGCTCGATGTTGATGGTGTCTTTATCGCTATTGGCCATATTCCGAATTCTGAAATCTTCACAGATCAGCTCGAAATGAAGAATGGCTACGTTACCGTAAATACCGGCATTACCGGTAATGCAACCGCAACCAGCGTACCCGGTGTATTCGCTGCAGGAGATATCGCGGATCAGGTCTACCGACAGGCTGTAACCAGTGCCGGTTTCGGCTGTATGGCGGCACTGGACGCGGAAAAATTTCTCGATGAATAAGCCGCGAGGAAACGCCTGAACAGATGCCGCTGCCCTGGCTAAACCTAGCAGACACGCATTTTCCGGACATCAGCCTTGCACTGGATGACCCCAATGGTCTTCTGGCCGTGGGAGGCGATCTGAGCCCTGAGCGGCTGCTGGCTGCGTATAACAATGGCATCTTCCCGTGGTTTGAAGAGGGTCAGCCCATACTCTGGTGGTCTCCAGACCCTCGCATGGTGCTATTCCCGAAAGATTTGCAAATAAGTAAGAGCCTGCAGAAAGCACTAAACAAGTCTCTCTATAAGGTCACCATGGACACGGCATTTGCGCAGGTTATGGCCTGTTGTGCCGAGCCGCGAGGAGATTCGCCTGGCACTTGGATAACAGATGAGATGCGAGCCGCCTATACTCAATTGTTTGAAGACGGCCATGCGCATTCGGTAGAGGTTTGGTGCGAAGAGCGACTTGTAGGTGGGCTCTATGGCATTGCCATCGGCCAGCTCTTCTTCGGAGAGTCTATGTTTAGCTTTGAAAGCAATACATCGAAAATCGCGTTGGTGAATCTTGTAAAGCAGCTACAGCAATGGAACTATAAACTTATCGACTGTCAGGTTAGCAGCGAACACTTGGAGACCTTAGGTGCCATCGAGATAAGCCGCGATGAATTTGCTGAACTGTTGCGGGAACTGCTACCTCAGCAAGGCATGGTGGGACCCTGGCATTTACGTGTTAACGCTGAGAGATAGTTAAAGAGCGATATGAATTCGAAACCCAAAGTTAGCGATACGATTCGACTGTTTCGCACCTCCGACCACCCTTGTAGTTATAAGGCGCAGGAGCCTGCCGCAACTGTTTTCGTTGATCCAGAATTGACAATAGATCAGAAATTGAATACCAGATTGAGTGAGTTAGGTTACCGGCGCAGCGGCGCACATCTGTATAGGCCGGATTGTGAAAACTGCCATGCCTGTATCTCCTGTCGCCTACCCGTACAAAACTACAAACGGCACAAGCGATTCCAAAGAATTTGGAATCGAAACGTCGATCTGCGGGTTATCGAGCACTCGACCCTGGAAGGCGATGAAGCCTTCCAGCTTTATCAGAGCTATATTGAAAAGCGCCATAGCGACGGCGATATGCACCCGGCAACAGCGGAGCAGTTCGATGCCTTCATTCGCAGTAGTGTAGAGGGCGGGCGCTATTATTGTTTCTACCTAGAGCAGAAGCTAATAGCCGTTGCCGTGAGTGACATCCTGGCTTCCGGGCTTTCGGCGGTATACACCTTCTTCGACCCTGCGCAGGAAAAGCGATCTCTGGGCAACTATGCCATTCTCTGGCAAATCGAACAGGCCCGGTCTCTCGGATTAGACTATCTCTACCTGGGCTACTGGATCAAAGGCTGTGCCAAGATGGAGTATAAGATTGCATACAGGCCTTTAGAAATGCTGATAGAAGGCAAGTGGATACTCCTAAACTAGCTGTCAGCGTTGAAAGGAGTTGCCTCCACATCTTTGCTTATCTCGAGAAAATACGGCACAATGCGGCCGCTAATAAATACATTGAGGTTCGCTAATGGCGAAAGAAGATCAAATTGAAATGGAAGGCGAGGTCGTCGACACCCTTCCTAACACTATGTTTCGTGTAAAACTGGAAAACGGGCACATCGTGACTGCGCACATTTCCGGCAAGATGCGCAAGAACTACATCCGAATTCTAACCGGTGACCAGGTTCGCGTAGAACTTACTCCCTACGACCTAAGCAAAGGCCGCATTACCTATCGCGCTCGCTAGTTTTTAGCAGGAGTTAACTCCTTCTTCTCCTGCGGTTTTCTCTCACTGATAGTTAAAACTAGCTCGTCATTCTTACAGCTGACCTGAATTTCTCCACCGTTGGCTGATAATTTTCCAAATAAGATATCTTCGGCCAATTCCTTCTTCAGCTTCTCTTGGATAAGTCTAGCCATAGGTCTTGCACCCATGGATTCGCTATAGCCATGTTCGACGAACCAGTCGACTGCGCTGTCATCGACATTCAGCAATACCTTCTTCTCATCGAGTTGTACCTGTAGATCGACAAGAAATTTGTCCACAACGGTACGGATAGTTTCTTTGGTTAAGGCACCGAACTGAATGATCCCATCCAACCTGTTCCGAAACTCAGGCGTAAAGGCTTTCTTAATTATTTCCATGCCGTCTGTGGTGTGATCTTGTTCTGTAAAACCTATCGATGAGCGTGCCATTTCTTGCGCGCCCGCATTCGTAGTCATGATTAGTATCACATTTCTAAAATCTGCATGGCGCCCGTTATTATCTGTTAGGGTGCCGTGATCCATCACCTGAAGCAATAAGTTGAAAACATCGGGGTGCGCTTTTTCGATCTCATCCAATAGCAATACACAGTGTGGGTTCTTGCTAACCGCCTCTGTAAGCAAGCCGCCTTGATCGAAGCCAACATAGCCTGGAGGCGCACCTATTAAACGCGAAACTGTATGTCGCTCCATATACTCGGACATATCGAAGCGTAATAACTCTATGCCCATAATTTTCGCAAGCTGCCGGCTTACCTCTGTCTTACCGACCCCGGTAGGGCCGGAGAATAGAAATGAACCTATAGGTTTTTCACCATCGTTCAATCCGGCGCGGGATAATTTTATAGCCGTAGCCAATGACTCGATAGCATGATCTTGTCCAAAAACTACCATCTTTAGATTCGGCTCAATATTTTTAAGTGACTCTACATCCGAACTCGAAACATGTTTCGGAGGTATGCGCGCTATAGCTGCAACCACTTTTTCCATGTCATTAACCTGAATAAGTTTCTTGCGCTTACTGCTGGGCTGCAAGCGTTGATAGGCTCCTGCCTCATCAATTACATCGATTGCCTTGTCGGGCATAAAACGATCATTGATATAGCGCCCTGCTAATTCGGAAGCGGCCTTCAGCGCCTTATCGCTATAGCGAAGATCATGATGCTCTTCGAATCTGGACTTAAGCCCTTTAAGAATTTTATAGGTAGTATCTACATCAGGCTCATCGACATCTATTTTCTGGAAGCGTCGCGACAAGGCGCGATCTTTCTCGAAGATGCCTCTATATTCCTGATAGGTAGTTGATCCGATGCAACGCAGATTGCTCGATGTGAGAACTGGTTTTAGTAAGTTAGACGCATCCATGACGCCGCCGGATGCAGCGCCGGCTCCGATAATGGTATGAATCTCATCGATAAAAAGAATTGCGTGCGGGTTCTTCTTTAACTCGCCCAGTAATGCCTTAAATCTTTTTTCAAAGTCGCCGCGGTATTTAGTTCCCGCCAATAGCGCACCAAGATCCAGAGAATAGATAACACTGCCCAAGAGCACCTCTGGCACATTGCCCTCGACTATGAGTTTCGCCAAACCTTCAGCGACGGCTGTCTTGCCTACACCCGATTCGCCCACCAGTAATGGATTATTTTTTCTGCGACGGGAAAGTACCTGCACTACACGATTAACCTCCTCCTCTCTACCAATAAGCGGATCAATCCGACCCTGCTCCGCTTCTCCGTTTAGGTTTGTGGCAAAGCTATCCAATGGGTTGCTTGCGCTATCTGCCGCTGCCTCCTCGTCCAGTTGTTCGGGAGGCACATCTCGCTCACCTTCTTGACCAGGAATTTTTGAGATGCCGTGTGTAATATAGTTCACAATATCGATCCGGGCGATATCCTGTTGGCGCAAGAAATAGACGGCCTGTGATTCTTGCTCACTAAAGATTGCAACAAGTACATTTGCGCCAGTTACTTCTCTCTTTCCGGAAGACTGCACATGAAATACCGCGCGCTGTAGCACACGCTGAAAACCTAAGGTTGGTTGCGTCTCACGATTTTCTTCAGTCTCAGGAATTAACGGCGTCGTCGCATCTACGAAATCGACTAACTCGTCGCGCAGACGACCCAAGTCGCAGTCGCATGCCACTAACACGCTCGCCGCAACTTCATTGTCCAATAGCGAGAGTAGCAAATGCTCGACCGTCATAAATTCATGGCGCTTTTTACGAGCGCTTCTGAACGCTTCGCTAAGTGTTGCTTCTAGATCTTTACTTAACATAATTGCCCTTTGGCTAACTTTACACCTGACCTGAACGAATAAAAAATCTAAACGGATCAATCTAAATTTTGTGTATTTACCCTGCCCTTATTAATCTCTTTATCTGTAATACAAAGTCTTTTGTATCTGTGTCGATAGTTAACTGTCTATCTCTACCGAACAGAGCAATGGCTGTTCACATTCACGAGCATATTCATTAACCTGCGCTGCTTTTGTTTCGGCAACGTCCTTTCCAAAAACGCCACACACTCCCTTACCCTCGGTGTGAACTTTCAACATAATCTGGGTCGCTTTCTCAACATTCATGGCGAAGAATGAGCATAGCACTTCGACAACGAAGTCCATTGGGGTGTAGTCGTCATTTATTAACACGACTTTGTACAACGGTGGCTTCTGCAATTTAGGTTTTTCTGTTACTGCGGCGAAACCAGAATCGTGGTCGATTCGTTCTTCGTTACCGTCGTCCGAATTATTTGGCCCCGGTAAGCCTGTCGACATTCGTAGTGGAATCATTTCTAGGTCTTTCTCACTCATAACATTTAACTATTCACTTCGCCTCAAGACGTTCTGGCCAAAGATTGGCCCTTTTCGCGGAGTGTCTGCCTAATCATGCATGCTCCCGAAAGCCTCTAGTATACAGTTAAATTGGGCCTTCTCCTCCATTTTCAAGACCTTCATAGGACCTGCTTTCGCTAATTCGGGTGCCGCCTTTTTGACATTGACGAATCATTCCTGTATAGACTTTATTGGGGCGTAAGCCTCGGAGTAAAAAAATAAAAAATAATAAGAAGTACGGAGTTCGCTCATGAGTACCGGGCAAGTTAAGTGGTTCAACAACGCAAAAGGGTTTGGCTTTATTTTGCCCGATGAAGGGGGTGAAGATTTATTCGCGCACTACTCCGCCATCGGCATGGACGGTTATAAAACCTTGAAGGCCGGACAGCTAGTCTCGTTCGATACGGTCGAAGGCCCCAAGGGATTGCATGCGGCGAATATTCATGCCGTCGATAATGCGCCGGCCCCAAACAGCGATCAGGCAAGCCCTGAACAGAATTCTGATTCCATTTCTGCCGCAGCCACCAATGACGTGGCAACACCTGCGATTGAAGATGAGCTGACAACTTAGGATGAACGGGCCGAAGTAATAATTGATGCAGGCCCCCAGCTTCCGGGCGCATGAAGCCTTGAAGGAGTTGGGAGCGCGATTGATGCTCTCGCATCTAGTGGCATTCTGGAGGTCATTCGAACCACCGGCAGATATTTATTTGCGCCAAGCTTAAGCCTTCCTCAATTTTACCGATACAAGCCTAATGCCTCAGATAATGCTGTTCAATAAGCCTTTTTCTATTTTATCCCAATTCACGTCGGAGCCCCCTCACCGCACGCTTGCCGAATACATAACAAGAAAGGGATTCTATGCCGCGGGCAGATTGGACAAAGACTCCGAGGGTTTATTAATCCTGACCAACGACGGTAAATTGCAACAGAAGATTAGTAATCCCAAGTACGCGAAGTTTAAGACCTATCTAACACAGGTCGAAGGAGACCTGAGCGAAGGCGCTCTCGCCGCTCTGCGTCAGGGGGTCGACCTTAAGGATGGCCCTAGCAGGCCCGCAGAGGCTAGACGTATAGCCGAACCCATACTCTGGGATCGCGACCCGCCGATCAGAGAGCGTCAACAGATCCCTACCAGTTGGCTTGAACTATCGATATCCGAGGGTCGCAACCGGCAGGTTCGGCGTATGACGGCGGCGACGGGGTTTCCTACACTGCGCCTTATCCGCATCAAGATTGGCCAATGGGAACTAGGAGATTTGCAGCCGGGGGAAAGCAAGATAATCGATTTCTAGGCTAGGAATCTTGCCAGCGCTCTATCGCAGCCTTATCTGAATCTCTGGATTCGACCCAGACACTACTGGTTGCAGTTTTTTGCTGCTTCCAGAACGGCGCCTTGCTCTTCAGGTAATCCATGATGAATTCGGCAGCCTCGAAAGCCGCAAGCCGATGCGCGCTAGCCGTAGCTACCAACACAATCTGATCCTTTCCATGTAACTCGCCTACCCTGTGGATGATTCTTGTGGCCAGCAATGGCCATTTCGCTTCGGCTTGCTGCTGGATCTCCTGCAGGCATTTCTCGGTCATTCCAGGGTAGTGCTCCAGGAACAACGAGCTAACCGCTGCAGATTCAGAGCCTTCTGCAGGCACGTCATAAACCTCGCGCACTAGGCCAGTAAACGTAACGATAGCGCCAGCATCTCCAGCGCGGTGACGCAGAGCCGCATATTCATCGGCAATAGAAAAATCTTGATTTTGGATGCTAATCATAAGTCATTAGCCGCCGGTCATGGGGGGAAAAAAGGCAACTTCGTCATTCTCTGAAATTGGATGATCAAGATCAACCACGGTCTGATTCACAGCGGTCAATACCATATTCTGTGCGCTAAAAACCCTTTGAAAGCTGGGGTTTACACCCAAAAGATGATCTATAAGATCCTGTACTGAGCCCACCTGAGCCGGCAGCTCGAGCTCTTCATCGCTGCGCCCCAGAGTCTCACGAATGCTGGCGAAATATTGAATACGTAACATAGGTGCTATACCGGTTCCGAGCGTTGGTAGTGGCCGCTATTGCCGCCAAGCTTCTCTTTCAGGCAGATTGCCTCAATGACCATATTCTTATCTACGGCTTTACACATATCATAGATTGTCAGCGCCGCCACGGAAACTGCTGTCAGTGCCTCCATCTCAACCCCGGTTTGTCCGTTCACCTTACAGGTAGCCTCAATCAATACGCAGTTCTGAGCGCTATCTAACTTTAGGGCGACGTCTAGCGATGTCAACATCAAGGGGTGACAAAGCGGGATTAATCCAGAGCAGCTCTTGGCCGCTTGTATACCAGCTATGCGGGCAATGGCAATTACATCGCCCTTCTTGTGACCGCCCGCGGCGATCAAGGCTAGTGTTTCGCTTGCCATACGTATGCTGCCACTTGCCGTCGCTATACGGTGCGTGGACTGTTTTTCTCCGACATCCACCATCTTGGCGTTGCCCTTGCTATCAATATGGGTCAGTTTGCTCATAGTCTTTAAATCGCTGTGTAATTCCTCATTATCCATGTTTCTGCTAGCAAGCTAAAGAGCAAAGCTTAAGCGAGCATTTAAATTTCATAGCTAGAGCATTGATCGCGAAGGCTTTTAGCAGCTAGCATTAGCCCTTTTCTAAATCTGAGCAAACCAGGCCCTTTTACTATGCACGAACTCCCTCACATAACGGTGGCCACAATTGTGGAGCGCGATGGTAAATTCTTAATGGTGAGAGAGAATTCCGGTGGCCGCCTCGTCTATAATCAACCTGCCGGCCATGTTGAGCCAAGCGAATCGCTATTCGACGCCGCATTGAGAGAAACTCTTGAAGAAACCGCATGGCGCGTCGAACTCAAACAACTATTGGGTATCTATCAGTATACCTCTGCTGAAAACGGTATTACCTATATTCGCCACTGCTTTGTCGCCAAAGCAATAGAACCTAGAACAGGACGAAATCTCGACCCGGACATACTCGAGGCAAAGTGGCTGACTCTGAAAGAGTTAGAAGACTTTGAATCTGAGCTGCGCAGCCCTCTGGTGCTAAAAGTTATTCGAGACTATCTGAGTGGCGTGAACTTTCCACTCAATGTTGTACAGCTGCCCTAAACTAACAGTGCGCATTATTGAGCTAAATATAAGCAGATAAATCATGAAGATAGACAAGGAACAGAGAATTCACAGCAATACTAAAGTGATTGTTGGCATGTCTGGAGGCGTCGACTCCTCGGTTGCCGCCTATCTTCTCATTGAGCAGGGCTATCAGGTGGAAGGACTGTTCATGAAGAACTGGGATGAAGACGATGGCACGGAATACTGCACCGCAATGGACGACTTGGCCGACGCCCAGTCAGTCTGTGACAGCCTGGAAATACCTCTTCACAGCGCCAACTTTGCCGCCGAATACTGGGACAATGTCTTCGAACACTTTCTCAAAGAATACTCAGCCGGTCGCACACCCAATCCAGACGTACTGTGCAACAGAGAGATCAAATTCAAGGCTTTCCTTGAATATGCCGGCGAACTTGGCGCAGACTTTATATCGACCGGGCATTATGTGAGAAAGGAAGTTGTAGGCTCCCATACCCGGTTATTAAAAGGCTTGGACAATAATAAGGATCAGAGCTATTTCCTCTGCGAGGTAAATGAGAGCTGCCTGAGCAAGAGTCTGTTTCCTGTCGGCGAGCTGGATAAGCCCGAAGTGCGTGCTATAGCATCCAAGCTAGGCCTGCGCACCCACGACAAGAAGGACAGCACAGGCATCTGTTTCATCGGTGAGCGCAAATTCAAAGATTTTCTCGAACAGTACCTTCCGGCTCAACCCGGGATAATCGAATCAGTAGACGGAGAGACTATTGGCAAGCATGCCGGCTTGATGTTCTATACCTATGGCCAACGGCAAGGCCTGGGTATAGGGGGCTTGAGCGAGCACGACGAGGCACCCTGGTATGTTGTAGACAAAGACTTGAAGAGAAACGTCTTATTGGTCGCACAAGGCTCTGAGCATCAAATGTTGTTTTCCAGCCAGCTACTTGCAGGTAATCCAGCATGGGTGAACAAGCAGCCCGACGCTATGCCCCTTAGTTGTACCGCAAAAGTGCGTTATCGCCAGCCTGACCAACAGTGCCGAATTAGCCTCAACACAGATGGCCTGCTGCAAGTCGATTTCGCTACACCACAACGTGCCGTGACACCGGGCCAATATGTCGTATTTTATCAAGGCGAGCGCTGTCTCGGGGGAGCCATCATTGAAAAGTTCTGTCGGTGAGCTCACACGCTGGGAATGGCAGACCGTAGCACTGGCTGCCGTAGTCCAGTCTGCGGCTCTGGTATCTAAACTCGCCGGACACGGCAATGCTTCCCAGACCGAACTTCTGGCGAGCGTTAATCCGCTATTGGTTCTTAATCCAAGAACGGAAGCCGATGTCTATCCGAATCTTGGGCACCTAAATCTGGGTCTGCGGTCCCTTCATGACATATTCCAGCAGGTAAAGGCGCCAGAAAACGCGGGCATGGTTCGCTATACATTAGGGATGCTGCTACTACGCAACAAGCTGGAGGCGAACCCCTCCATGCAAGAGGCTGTTAGAGTGGGCTTGCAGGGAATTCATGCCTTACAACTCTTACCGGAGAATGCCACGCCGTGGCGAATGGAAGACGAAGAAAAAACACAAGGGCAATTGCGTCAGGAACAAACATTCGAGCAGCTTGCTACTCTTTATCAGGATACAATTAGCACATTACCACACCGCATTCAGGTGCAGGGGCAGATGGACTATCTACAAAACGAGTATGTAGCCAATCGCGTCCGTTCACTTCTGCTTGCGGGCATCCGCTCCGCTGTGTTGTGGCATCAACTCGGTGGACGCCGCTGGCGGCTGATCTTTTATCGAAAGCGAGTGCAAGAAACAGCCGGGGGTCTGCGACGGCGTCTCCTGGCGACGATCTAGGTAACACGGCATTGATTACAGAACAAAATTCAAGGAATAGAAGATGGCAAACGACTCAGACAGTTCACTAATGGCAATCTCTCCACTGGATGGTCGCTATACAAGCAAATGTGCAGATCTAGCGCCCTATTTTAGTGAATTCGCACTTATGCGCTACCGCGTTCTGGTAGAGGTAAAGTGGTTACAGAAATTGTCGGAACACGATCAGATTGATGACCTTCAAGTTATCAGCGACCAAGGCCTGCAATACCTCGACGACCTCATTGAAAATTTTTCACTCATTGATGCCCGGCGCATTAAAGAAATCGAGGCGACAACGAATCATGACGTTAAAGCTGTAGAGTATTTCATTAAGGAAAAGTTCGAAGACAATGCCGAGCTGAATGACCAGCTAGAGTTTGTGCATTTCGCCTGTACATCGGAAGACATTAACAACTTGGCTTATGCCCTGATGCTACGCGACGGAAGAGACAAAGTTGTTCTCGATCAGATGCGAGAAATCGAGTCTACCCTGGCGCAACTTGCCAAGAAATTTGCGAGCCAACCACTGCTTTGTCGCACCCATGGTCAGCCAGCCTCACCCTCTACAGTCGGTAAAGAATTTGCAAACGTTGTACATCGCCTACGCAGACAGATCTCGCAGATTGGATCGAATGAGATTTTAGGCAAGATTAATGGCGCTGTTGGAAACTATAACGCACATTTTTCAGCCTACCCGGATATCGACTGGCAGAGCAACGCCCAGGATTTCGTAGAATCACTAGGGCTTAGTTGGAACCCCTATACCACGCAAATCGAACCGCATGATTATATTGCCGAATTATTTGCAGCCGTCGGTCGGTTTAACACTATTCTTATCGACTTCGATCGAGATATATGGTCTTACATCTCCTTAGGCTATTTTAAGCAAAAGACTGTCGCCGGAGAAGTTGGCTCATCAACGATGCCGCACAAGGTAAACCCCATAGACTTCGAGAACTCAGAGGGGAACCTTGGCATTGCCAATGCGGTGATGGCGCATCTAGCGGAAAAATTACCGATTTCTAGATGGCAGCGCGATCTTACAGATTCGACAGTTCTGCGAAATATAGGCACTGGCCTGGCGCATAGCCTAATCGCTTATCGAGCCACCTTGAGGGGCGTAAGTAAACTTGAACTTAACGCGATGGTAATTGATAGAGACATCGATGCTTGCTGGGAGATATTGGCAGAGCCTATACAAACTGTAATGCGAAGATATCGAATCGAAAAGCCTTACGAAAAGCTCAAAGAGCTAACTCGAGGCAAGCAGATAGACAAGCAATCGGTGCAGGAATTCGTGGAAACTCTCTCCATACCAGCGAAGGCAAAGCAAGAGCTCCTGGCGCTTAGTCCCCGGACTTATCTGGGCAATGCCGAAGAACAGGCTAGTTCTATTTGAAGCCGTTGCAGCTCAATCCGACATTTAATGTCGATGATTTTTTAAAGCAAAACTGGCAAAAGAAACCGGTACTGCTACCCAAGCTGGTACAGAACTTCAGCGATGCGATCTCTGCCGAAGAGCTAGCGGGGCTAGCCTGCGAGGAATTCATCGAGAGTCGTCTAATAAGCGATTTTGAACAGGGCGGATGGTTGCTTAAAAACGGGCCATTCGAGGAGTCGGATTTCACCTCCCTTCCCGAGTCAAACTGGACCCTCTTGGTCCAAGCCGTCGACCAATGGGTTGAAGCTGTCGCAGACATCAAGACGCTTTTCGATTTCCTTCCCAGCTGGAGAATCGACGACATCATGATCTCTTTTGCGGCCCAGGGCGGCGGCGTGGGACCTCATTACGATTATTATGATGTCTTCTTGCTGCAGGGCTGCGGTGAGCGTAATTGGCAGGTTGGGGAACGCTGCGCTTCGACGGCAACCCAAAGACCGAATACCGAATTAAACCTACTGCAAGAGTTTAAGCCTAAAATGGAATTCACCCTAAGTGCCGGCGACGCGCTGTATATCCCACCGCGCTTTTCTCACTGGGGCACGGCGACAAGCGATAGCCTCTGCTACTCGATAGGGTTTCGCGCGCCCTCACTTGCGGAGATGATCGAGGGCTTTAGTGACCTGATCATTAAGGAACAAGATCCAGTCAATCGCTATGAAGACAGTTATGCAGCGGGCCGCCTTCGTAGCGGAGAGATCAAGGCTCAGCTGCTAGACACGAGCTTCCAGCAAATTAGCGAAAAACTGGCAGACAAGAAAAAATTCATCGTCTGGTTTGGTTGCCATGTAAGCCAGCCCAAATATCCAGAACTGATCCAGGGATTAGACCAACCCCTTTCTAGCACAGAGTTCAAAGCGCTGCTTTGCGAGGGTGTAAATCTGGTAAAGAATCCTAGTTCCCGTTTTGCATTCCTGGAATCCAGCGACGATGCCGGGGTACTCCTGTTCGTTGATGGCGCAATGGTCGCCTTTCCTGTCGATCAGCTTTCGGCTATCACATCACTGTGTGAGCAAAGCCATTTCAGTGAAGATAGTTCGCTTAGCTTGTTCACAGACCCTGGGATGATGGGTCTACTGCGCCAACTCATAAATCAGGGTAGTCTTCTCGCTTCTGGATAAGCCCATCAAGCTCCCGCAACACGTCAGCACAGGCTATGCACAGCAGTAACACACGAGTTCTACCCTACCAGCAAGACAGCGAGCTTTTCATGCGCGCCTTGGATACGTTCGCCATGCCTGCTTTTTTGGACAGTGCAAGCCATGGTGGTCGCAGTGGAAGACGCGATATTCTCGCGGCGGCACCGATTGCCCATATCATTCTAAGCAATGGCAAGATTTCTTGTTCCGAAAATATAGGTGAACGCATTGGCGACTCAAGAGATAGTAAAATTTTATTAAAAAATATCAGATGGTTAAAAGACACATATCTACCCTTAAATGAACAGCTTAAAGGAGCGGTATCTGACGATGACTTTGCCGGCGCAGTGATCGCTCATCTTGGATACCCAGAACTCAAACATAGCGCAAGATTCCACATAAATGATGGCTTCGTCGGTGTCTATCTCTGGACCCTCATCATCGATCACGAGGAAAATACCTGCGAGCTTAGGTTTCACCCAGGCTGCGACCAAGCCTACATCGATGAGACCGCCTCCTCTATTAACAATGCGCTAGATACAGTTGAAGGCGCGCAGGCCGTGAGCTTTTCTCTTTATTCTAATTTTCAGAGCAGCTCTAGTTTCGAGGAATATCAGCGTGCTTTCACAGATATTAAGATGCGCATCGATAGTGGTGACTGTTATCAAGTTAACTTGACGCAGAGTTTTACTGCTAAGGGCGACGGCGAGCCCTTAGCCGCCTATCTCAGACTGCGCAGAGCGACTACCGCACCCTTTTCCGCCTATTTAAACTGGGATAGTGGTGCCCTGCTAAGCCTCTCGCCGGAGCGCTTTCTACGACTCGCTGATAAAGCGGTATTGACCCAGCCCATCAAGGGGACAAGACCCAGAGGCTCAACTAAGAAGGCTGACACACATTTGGCAGAAGATCTTCTGGCAAGCGAAAAGGACAGGGCCGAGAACCTTATGATCGTTGACCTGCTAAGAAATGATTTGGGGAGAGTCTGCCAGATAGGAAGTATAGAAGTAAAAAAGCTATTTAGCGTCGAATCTTATAGCAATGTCCATCATATGGTTAGCGACGTGTCGGGCACCCTAAGGGCCGACAGGGACGCGCTAGACATACTCGCCAGCTGCTACCCAGGAGGCTCGATAACCGGTGCACCCAAACTAAGCGCAATGACTATAATCCAGAGGCTAGAGCAAGTCCCTAGGAGGGCTTACTGCGGGACCGTGTTCTATCTTGACTCTCAAGGCAACTTCGACAGCAGCATTACCATCCGCAGCTTACTGTGGGAGGCCAATGAGCTCACCTGCTGGGCAGGTGGCGGCATCGTTGCCGACTCTGAGTGTGAGCAGGAGTACCAGGAATGTTTCGATAAAATAAATAATATTTTCAGTGTATTACAAGACTAACCTCAGATACTAAGTAAAACCTGTAGCGCTAGGCCCTTGCGCAGCATGCCATCTTCCTAAACGCTAAGATCTCGCTCGCTGGCCGCACAAAATTCGCGGCGCAACTCCTCATACGTCTCAACCGCAGGATATTGGGGGAACTCCTCGATTACATTGGCCGGCGCGCGAAACAGGATTCCAGAATCGGCCTCTTCCAGCATAGTTGTGTCATTATAAGAGTCACCGGAGGCGATGACGCGGAAGTTAAGACCATGCAGGGCCTTAACCGATTGCCGCTTGGGGTCTTTCTGGCGCAGCTTATAGTCGACAATTCTGCCAGATTCGTCTCCAACCAGGCGGTGACAAAACAACGTGGGGAAATCGAGCTGGCGCATCAAAGGCTGCGAGAACTCGTAAAAAGTATCTGACAAAATAATAAGTTGAAATCTTTCCTTCAACCAAGTTATAAATTCCTTGGCCCCAGGCATCGGTTCCATAGTAGAAATTACTTCCTGTATGTCCGGCAGCCCCAGGCCATGCTGATCGAGTATTGCCAACCGTTGCTTCATAAGTACGTCGTAGTCAGGAATATCGCGCGTGGTGGCGCGCAGCTCATCGATACCGGTCTTTTCAGCAAATCCGATCCAAATCTCCGGTACCAATACTCCTTCCAAATCTAGACAGGCTAGTTCCATGATGCAAAGTTCTCCTCCCGGGTTGTTTTATTCGCTGCGGCGACCTTCTCGGACTTCTTGCGCCAACTTTCAATCTAGCCAGCTGGGCACTCTGCCTAGACCTGCCTGCCTGAGAAAGCGTCAATTTACCAGAAATCAACAATACAAAACAGCAGGAGAAAAAGTCTCTGGCTGTCTAATTACTAGATATTGATTCATCGCCACTAAAATCTGCAAGATTTGGTAGAGGCAATCATTTAGACTGTCTAAGTGTTTAGTTTTATTGGAGTTTTTCACGTGGAACATCACCACCGGCCGTAATGAGCAATAGTTTAATTAAACCGCTTGGCCACAACCCATCAAGCACTTTACCAAGCCGAACAAATAGCCGAGAATGTGTCGGCTCTACCCCATTAGCGACTTTAAATTGGCAAAACCACTTCATGACATCCACATCGACAGCTCAAATCGCGCAAGACGTACTAGACCTCAGCTCAGATCTAGCAAGCAGCGAACCCAAAGAAATACTGCGCCAGGTCGCCGACCTATGGCCAAATCTGGCAATTTCATTCAGCGGGGCCGAAGACGTAGTCCTGATCGCAATGGCGAGCAAGCTCCTCGACACACCAAGGGTATTTACTCTGGACACCGGCCGACTGCACCCGCAGACCTATGCGTTCATCGAGAGTGTTCGAAAGCACTACTCCCTGCCTATAGAAACGCTACACCCGGACCCGCAGCGCATCAGCGAGCTAATTCAGCACAAAGGCCTATTTAGCTTCTATAAGGACGGGCACTCGGAATGCTGCGGCATACGTAAGGTTGAGCCGCTAAAGGCGAAGCTCGCAACAGTGGACGCCTGGATCACCGGGCAGCGCTGCGATCAGAGCCCCACCCGGGCTGCCGTGCCAGTAGTCGAGCTCGACAACAATTTTTCCAGCCCTGAGCACCCGGTGATCAAGATCAATCCGCTGGCGAACTGGAGCTCAGAGGATGTCTGGAGCTATATTCGCATGTTCGATGTGCCCTACAACGAGCTTCACGACGCCGGATTTACCAGCCTAGGCTGTGAACCCTGCACACGGCCTACAGGCCCAAACCAGCATGAGCGAGAGGGCCGCTGGTGGTGGGAAGAAGCCACTATCAAGGAATGCGGGCTTCACCGAGCAAATACAGAGGACCAGGGGAAGCGGCCCTAAGGCTTGACTCTTAACAGACAGCGGCCGGCTACAGCGTTGGCAGATCGATAGCCTCCACTAAGCGGTCAAACTCAGCGCTGGACTTAGTCGCTAGCCCTTCACGGACTAGATCCCTGGTAAGATGTGGTGCAAACATCTCAATAAAATCATACATATAGCTACGTAAGTAACTGTTGCGTCGAAAACCTATCTTGGTTGTGCTGGATTCGAACAGATCACTGGCATCGAGCGCTATCAGATCGCTGTCTTCCCCCTCATCGAAGGCCATGCTCGCCACTATGCCTATACCTAAGCCAAGGCGCACATAGGTCTTAATAACATCAGCGTCGGCAGCGGTAAGAACTACTCTGGGACGCAGGCCCTGGGCATCGAAGGCCTCATCCAGCTTTGACCTTCCGGTAAAGCCGAAGGTGTAGGTGACAATAGGATATTTAGCTATATCACACAGAGTTAGCCCATTCTCCTGAGCCAATGGATGCCCTTTTGGCACTAGGATTGACCTATTCCAGCGATAACACGGCAGCATCACCAGGTCGCTATACAGCTCCAGAGCCTCGGTAGCTATCGCAAAATCGGCGGCACCTTCGGCGGCAGATGCCGATATCTGTTTCGGCGTTCCCTGGTGCATTTGCAAGGAGATCTCGGGGTACTTGTCGATGAACCGCCTTATTACGGGCGGCAGGACATAACGGCACTGCGTATGGGTAGTAGCTAGCGACAAGCTACCAGCCAGTTCTTGACCATATTCCTGCGCCAGGGACTGAATCTTGTCAACCTGCTGCAAGATCTCCCCGCTGGTGTTCAATATCTCTCGGCCGGCCTCTGTAATCTCTACCAAATGCTTCCCGCGCCGGGTAAATATCTGCAAGCCCAACTCTTCTTCCAGTAGCCTTATCTGCTTGCTTATGCCTGGCTGCGAGCTGAATAGATGAGCAGCAGCTTTGGACACATTCAGGTCTTGCTTTGCGACTTCCCATATATATCTAAGCTGATGTAATTTCATAAGATAGCTCCAGTTGTAAGGTATCGCCCTATATTATTCCTTTTGGTTATTAAAATATTCTAAAATATTCCTTTTACATATAATTAGTTCCGTCTAATCTCGCGACTTTACTGCTATGCGCGGATTTATTAACCCATGGAACTCACGCTACATATCGCTGTTGGCACAGCGGTTGGCTTCGCCATCGGGCTTACCGGGGTCGGAGGCGGCTCCCTTATGACCCCCCTGCTTCTGCTTTTCGGCTATCCTGCCCCCGTGGCTATTGGGACAGACCTGCTTTACGCGGCAATAACCAAGGCAGGTGGCGCACTCTCACATCACCGAGCAGGTAATGTAGACTGGGTTATCGTCCGCCTGCTTGCACTGGGCAGCATCCCCGCAGCGCTTCTGGTTCATGGCGCTATTAACCAAACGACATTCCAGCAGACCCCAGAGTTCGAGCAACTCCTCACTTCTATACTAGGAATAACGTTAACAATAACTTCTATAATACTGATATTTAATAGTAAATTAAGAATAATTTCTCGCGAGAGCAAGCCTGAAAGACTGATGGGCTTTGTCTCCAGACATCGAAGCCAACTGACCGTAGGAATGGGAATTGTGTTGGGGGTCTGTGTGACGCTGTCATCGGTAGGCGCAGGCGCCTTTGCAGCGGCCATACTTCTAACGATCTACGCTAAGACTTCGACCGTGCGGGTTATAGGCAGTGATATAGCCCACGCCGTTCCACTGACATTTGTTGCTGGTCTGAGCTATCTGTTCTCAGGGTATGTCGACCTGACTCTGCTGGCTAGCCTATTAATTGGCTCCTTGCCAGCTATTGCCCTAGGCTCGCGTCTTAGCTCGCGGGTGCCAGAAAAGGCGCTGGAGGGTCTGTTGATAGTGATCTTATTCGCTTTAGGGGTGTATTATACTGTATTAAATAATTTGCTTTAAATTTACAATATAAAAATCTGATTTAATTACTATTGATTTGCCACGCCATGAGGCACATGACCCGTAGCAACGTGATTTCGTGCCGATTCACAGTGCCCTTCCTGATCATCAAAGAAGACATCGGCATCGAATGCCCGAAGGAACTCACCTTTGTCGAGTCCACCTAGAAAAAGAGACTCGTCAATGCGAATATTCCAGGCACGCAGAGTCCGCACTACTCTTTCATGGGCAGGCGCTGCACGCGCGGTTACCAGGCAGGTGCGCAGTGGCGCTTCGCCAGGAGGAAACGCCATTTGGATCTGTTGCAGAGCCGCCAGAACCGGCTTGAATGGGCCTCCGCTTAGAGGCTCATTAGCTGCCTCACGCTCATTCTCAGTAAAAGCTTCTAGCCCTCTTTTTTTGAATATTTTTTCAGAGTCATCTGAGAACAAGACAGCATCACCATCGAAGGCTATCTTAAGCTTCTCGTTAGGCGTGCGGCTATTTTCAGAAGGCAAGATTGTTGCCGCGGCGACTCCAAGCTCCAAGGCCTGCCTAACATCCGCGCCATCGGTGGACAAAAACAGGTGGCTATTGAAGGCCGAGATGTAACGATACGGACTGTCTCCCCCACTGAATGCGGCACGGCTTATATCAAGGCCGTAGTGCTGTATAGAGTTAAAGATTCGCAGCCCAGTATCCGCACTATTCCTAGAGAGTAGAATCACTTGCACAGGAGACTCATCAAGTAACTCATTTAGCCCCAGTAGTTTTTGCACTAACAGGAAGGCATCGCCAGGCTCTAGCGGTTTGTCTTCCTTCGATATCTGATATTGCTGATAGGCATCCAAGCCTTTCTCCTCGAAGACGCGATGGCTATCTTCTAGGTTGAACAAGGCGCGAGAGGATATCGCGATTACGAGCGGGTCTATCTGTGCTGGGGTTACCATTAGAGACTCTACCTGACAGTTAGCACCATGATAGAGGGCAATCGCCGACTTAGCCATCTATGAAAAATCTTAGATGAATACAAAGCTTTAACCAAGAATTGTAAAAAACCGCCATAACTGATTGTTAATAAAGTAATATTATTAGAAGCAGGTTAAGTGGTATACCAGCGAATGCAAGGGAGAAGTACAATTAATATACTAGAAAGGAAGAATGAGGAACGTATCGGCGTGCTACTTTCGGGAGGTGGCGCTCGCGCGGCTTACCAGGTCGGCGTGCTAGGCGCCATTGCTAAACTACAGCCCAAGAATGCACAGAACCCCTCCATATCATTTCCGGAACCTCTGCGAGCGCTTTGAATGCTGCGTCCCTCGCCTCCCACGCCCATAGACTTCGAACGGGGGTTAGGCTGCTAGAGTATGTGTGGAAGGGTATTAGCAGCAACCAGATCTATCACCGCAGTCTGGAAATATGCTCGGGCGCGCGTCTGCGATGCTACTGTCGTCGATGCGCTGCAAGCCCGCCGATGTGCCGCGCTCTCTTTTAGACAACTCCCCGCTTACTAGCCTGCTCAATCGCGTATTAAAAGTATGTAAGATTCAGAAAAATATAGATAAAGGCTTTCTCGATGCATTAAGTATTACCGCATCTCCATACAACACGGGGGAATCAGTCTCCTTCTATCAGGGTGTGAAGGGACTCAAGGATTGGGTAGGCCCCCACCCGTATTGGACGACGAAGTCAGATTAGCCATTCCCATCTACTGGCCTCTTCGGCGTTACCAGCCTTGTCCCCAGCGGTGAAAATTGGAAGCCAGCTCTATGGTGATGGTGCAGTGCACCAGCTGGCCCCACCTCAACTCCGATTCATTTGGGTGCCACGCGACTGCTTGCCGTAGGGGTCAGTGGAAATCGCGACAAAGCCCCCCTAGAAAACAAGATGACAGAGGGTCCCTCCATGTCGCAGATTATTGGGCATATGCTCAACAGCGCCTTCGTAGACACTCTGGATAACGATCTTGAATTTCTACGAGACATGAATGAGGTGTTGGATTTCGTACTCAAAAAATTGAATTGCTTGAGATTTCACCCAGTAGAGAAATGAATCTGATCGCTACCGATTTCTATCATGAGCCGCCTAAACAGATGGCTAAGCATATCAAAGCGGATAGCTCTAGCACTCTGCTTAGCCTAGTACTTTTCGAGAGGGGATTTTGCAGTGCGCTGTGGGATTCAGGCTATGAGGACGCACTGTAGAAAGAAACCGAGATCAGAGAATTCTTTCCTCTAGAGAAATAGGCAGTTACAGCTGCTTCAGTCCCCAGCTAAACCAAGTAACGATGAGGCCTCCGGCCGCCAATCAAACAGGCTAGAACCTTAATCTGCCCGGTAACAGATACCGGTGCCGGCAAGACCACAGTAACCACCGGAGTTCTTCGCCATATATGCTAAGGATGATCTGCAGCATAATAAAAATCGGGCAAATCTCTGATTTTTTTAATTATAAAAAATAACTTTTACCACTGAGCGCACTCGAAAATGCCTCGCTCCTGGCCTTGGCGGCTATAGCTTGCTTTGCGCAGCTGGTATAGATAACTGAACGATACTGAGGACCCTGATCGCTGCCCTGACGCATGCCTTGAGTCAGGGCATGGGACTCCCACAGAGCAGCAAACAAATTTAGATAGGAAGTTTTGCCTGTGTCAAAAAAGACAAGGACGACTTCGGTATGCCCGGCGTCCCCAGAACATTCATCTTCATAGGAAGGGTTATGGGAATGCCCTGTATAACATGCGGCAGTAATAAATACGCCTTCTAGCTCCCTAAATTATCTTTCGGCGCCACAGCAACACGCAAGTCCGAATACCGCTTTCTCCAGATGTTCGGACAGGGGTTCGACAAAGCGATTACCGGATACAATATGGTCGGTTGCAGCTTGAATTGCTTCTGCCCTGTCCGGCAATGCAGAATTGCTGTCGGGTAGCTCCAGTGATTTTTTCTTAACAGGAACAATCACGGATTCTCATCTGTAATTTCTGCATAGAATGATACACTCTAATCCTGCAAACTGCCGCTGATTTTTTTAAGCTATAGCAGTAAGCAAATCAATCAATTTAGAGACTTAGGATATACATATGAGCTCTGCCCTCATGCAGAACTACGGAACTCGAGAGCTGAAATTTGATCACGGCGAAGGCTCTTATTTATTTACCAAAGAGGGTGAGCGTTATCTCGATTTTGCTATGGGCATAGCAGTCAACAGTCTGGGCCATTGCAATCCGAAATTGATCGATGCCCTGACGCAACAGTCAAAGCGACTCTGGCATACTTCGAATCTCTACAATATAGAAGCAGGAGAAGAGTTGGCTGCGAAGCTGGCAGCGAATACATTTGCTGATCGGGTTTTCTTCTGCAATTCGGGTACCGAGGCTATCGAATGCGGTTTCAAAGCTATCCGTCGTTATTTCCACGACAAAGGCCAATCTCACCGCAATCGCATAATATCGATGACTGGCGCATTCCATGGAAGAAGCCTCGCCGCGATCGCATCCGCAGCCAATCCAGCACATTGCGAAGGCTTCATCGTTGGTGATCCAGGCTTCGATCAAGCTGAATTTGGAAACATAGATTCATTGAAGGCCCTCATAAGCGAAAATACAGCTGCAATTGTAATTGAACCGGTTCAGGGTGAAGGAGGAATCACTGTTTCCAGCACCGAATTTCTTAAGGCTGTCAGAGATTTGTGTGACTCTCATGATATTTTACTCATGTTTGACGAGGTGCAGTGTGGTATCGCACGAACTGGCAGCCTCTATGCTTACCAGCAGTTAGGTGCCTCCCCGGACCTGCTCGCCTCGGCGAAGGGGCTCGGCGGCGGCTTTCCTATTGGTGCTTGTTTGGCTATAGAAAAAGTAGCTCTAGCTCTGGCGCCTGGCAGTCATGGCAGTACTTTCGGCGGAAACCCTCTTGCCACAGCAGTAGGGAACGCGGTTCTAGATGAGCTGGTCGATGATATTTTTCTGAGCAATGTCAGAAATATGGGAGTCTATTTTAAGGAGGAATTAGAACTACTGGTTGAACGCTTCCCTACGCTGCTTTGTGAAGTTAGAGGTCTTGGCTTAATGCTAGGCCTGTATTGCCTAACAGATGCAGGGCAACTGATTGCGCACCTGCAGAACCACAAACTGCTTGTAGTGAAGGCGGGAGCAAATAGCATCCGTTTGCTGCCCGCACTCAACGTGAGCAAAGAAGAAGTTGATTCAGCATTAGAAATACTTACTAAGACATTGATAGAAATGCAAAAAAAATAGAAGAAATATCTAACCACTATCCACAAAGAGGCAGCCAATGCGATCAAGATTATCAGACCTTCCGTTTAAACGAATTGGGCTACTATCCCTGGCGATTCTACTCTGCTCGCTAGCATTCGCTAAGCCCGATCTGCTTACCCGCAAGCCCGACACCCTAGCCAACAGCCAACCAATGCCAAATGAGACATCGATGCCAGAAGCAAAACTTGCCAACAATGCACCCATCCTTCCCTTCGAGATCCAAGTTTCAGATGCCGCGATCGAAGACCTACAGCGAAGACTTGCCGCGACTCGAATGCCTGATCAACTAAGGCAGACAAGCTGGGAATACGGAACCGACTCAAGTTATCTCGCTGAATTGCTTAGTTATTGGCGGAATGATTTTGATTGGCGTGAACAAGAATCTCAATTAAATCAATTCGATCAGTTCAAAACAGAAATCGATGGTTTAGATATGCATTTTATTCATCAGCGCTCAGAGAACCCCAATGCGATTCCGCTTATGGTCGTTCACGGCTGGCCAGGATCGGTGGCCGAGTTCACCAAAATCATTGGGCCACTTACTGACCCTGTAGCCCATGGCGGAAACAGCACAGACTCTTATCACGTAATAGCGCCGTCGCTTCCCGGTTTCGGTTTTTCAGAGAAGCCTAACCAGCCAGGCTACAGCCCGGAAAAATTTGCGCACATGCTTGCCGCACTCATGGAGCGACTCGGCTACGAACAATACGCCATAGCCGGCGGTGATTGGGGTGCCATTATTAATCGCTACCTCGCCAACAACTATCCCGATCGCTTGATAGGGCTTCACTCTAATATGGTCTTAGCGAACCCTCCCGCTGACGAGACGGTAAGAAATAATGTATCCGAGGCAGAAAGCACGCTACGCGAAGCACGCACTGCCTATATGCAGAATGAAGTGGGTTATCAGCAGATACAAAGAACTAAACCACAAAGCTTAGGTTATGGATTAAATGATTCGCCTGCCGGGCTTGCCGCCTGGATTGTTGAGAAATTCCACGGTTGGAGCGATATGCCCCAGGGTGCCGATGGCTATCTGGATAATCACTTCACTAAAGATGAGCTGCTGACCAATATTTCCATCTATTGGTATACAGAAACGATTACTTCCTCTGCGCGCATTTACTATGAGAACAGCAAGACCCCGGTTGCCAAGCCTATCGAATATATTGATGTACCAACCGGTGCCGCCGTCTATCCGGCGGAAATCTACATAACACCCAAGTCTTGGGTCGAAGCCGCCTATGACTTACGGCACTACACGCTAATGGATCAAGGTGGCCACTTTGCAGCGTTGGAGCAGCCCGAGAGCTACATAAACGAACTCAATACTTTTTTCCGTTTACTCCGCTAGGGCCTGGCCATAGCAGCAGAGAATTTACTACAAATTTCTAAAAGACCGCGATATAAAAGCATCAGCTAGCAGGAAGATTAATAATGACTGAGGATATTCAAACACAAGCCAATGAAGTTAAAGGCATTCTAGCCTGGATTGAAAAGTCGGGAAATAAGCTGCCCGACCCCGTATTCATCTTTCTTTATTGTATTGCGGTTGTCATAGCTGTAAGCGTCCTCGCCGCACTTGTAGGCGTCTCTGCTGCTCACCCTACCCAGGTAGATGCTGCGGGCAATGCCATTATGGTGAATGCAGAGAGTCTCCTGTCAGCTGCAAATATTCAACGATTACTGGTAGATATGCCGGTAACCTTTACTGGATTCCATCCACTCGGTTATGTGTTGGTGGTTATGTTAGGCGCGGGGGTAGCAGAGCGATCCGGCCTTTTCGCCTCCGCAATGAGTGGCGCCGTATCTAAGGCACCCAGGTTTCTGCTAACACCGGCGGTTGCACTCATCGGCATGGTCGGCAACTTAGCAGCCGATGCCGCCTATGTTGTTCTCATACCTCTGGCTGGCGTGATCTTCGCTGCAGCCGGTCGCCATCCTATAGCGGGCATCGCCGCCGCATTCGCCGGAGTCTCCGGTGGCTTCTCGGCCAATTTATTGCCGGGCCAGCTAGACGCCCTACTATTTGGTATTACCGAGGCCGCGGCCGAAACTATCCAGCCCTCATGGGATGCCAATATTGCCGGCAATGCGTATTTCATCATCGCGATGACTTTCGTGTTCTTACCCTCAATCTGGTACGTGACTGATAAGATCATAGAGCCGCGCCTGGCACCTATAGCGCCGGGTGATGCCGAGAGTAGTACCGCTGGCGTCATCAAAGATCCAAGTACCACGCTAAGTGATGCAGAACGCAAGGGATTGGCGCGCGCCGGTTATGCATGTCTGGCCATTATCGCACTCTGGGTATTTCTTACTATTGGCCCGGGCACGCCACTGATTAATGAAGATGCCAATCCCGAAGCAAGGCTGACACCGATGTTTCAGTCTCTGGTAGCTGGCTTCTTCTTTCTCTTTCTTGCGGCTGGATGGGCCTACGGTTCCGCCGCTGGCTCGGTCACGAGCCATCGCGACATCGTGAAGATGATGACCGACGCAATGGCCGACCTCTCCTATTATCTTGTACTCGCATTCACCGCCGCGCATTTTGTTGCCATGTTCAACTGGTCCAACCTCGGGCTTATTTTCGCGATCAAAGGGGCGGCAGTTCTAGAGGGATCGAGTCTGCCCGATTCGATCTTAATGGCATTAATCATATTATTTGGCGCGACAATCAATTTATTTATAGGCTCCGCAAGTGCTAAATGGGCCCTTCTCGCTCCCGTACTAGTGCCTATGCTGATGTTAATTGGTATCAGCCCAGAGATGAGCACGGCGGCCTACCGTGTTGGCGATGGCGCAACAAATATCATCACGCCTCTCATGCCCTACTTTCCTCTGATACTGGTGTTCTGTCAGCGCTGGCAGAAAGGGTTCGGCCTAGGAAGTCTGGCCGCGACGATGCTGCCCTACTCGATGGTTCTATTAGGTTCAGGTTTGCTGCTCACTATAATCTGGGTTGTACTGGGATTATTGCTCGGACCGAACGCACCTGTAGAGTTCGTCTTGCAATAAATCGACAGCCTTCAAACTGCAGAATGAATAGCTGCAGCTATGCTCAGTATTAAGGAGCTAGCAAAGCTATTGATTCAAGCTGTGATGGCGCTCGACGCGGTAACGCTTAAGAAAAGCCCGGGCGAAAAGTTGAGGACCGTTAACACGATTGAAGTTATAGGCGTGCTATAGGATTTGACAAAACATTTAGCTTTGGCTTCTTGCACTAGATCCTATTTACGATTGGAATGCAGATGTAGACAGAGGTAGAGCTAGAGCTAAAGTTAGATTGAGGCTGTTAGAGCGAGCGCACTGCCAGTGCCTTGCTATGAAGAACCTGGATGCTTAGCACGAAACGCTAGCATCCCCAGCCCTATGGAGTCGGCCATGTCCCTCAATGGTTTGCTAGCTTTAAAACTTCGCGCGCACTATTTCAGGCGGTTCAGCGTCTGAAAAATGTGGCTGTACAACATAAATCTCATCACCAACTACCGCGCCCGTCGAGGACTGCCCTGAATAAATAGCCATACCGCTCAGTCGAGCTGTACGCCAATTATCATCGCTGAGGTAACTGCTTACGCGGCTACTATTATTGGATATTACCGCCAGACTTCCGCCAGATGCCCATACCAAGCCATCTCCACCTGTCGCAGGAAAATCTAGGTCTATCACTGCCCAGCGTTGCGGATTGTCGACCGGAATCCTAAGTAGTTAGGCTGTAGCAGGTGAAGCCACTATTAAAATGCCAGACGGGTGATACTCAATTCCGTTCAACCCATATTCAGCATCTATATATAAAAATCTAGTAACACGCTCGCTTGATGATAACGGTTAACTTTGTAGACGATCTTCATTCTGCTGTCAGTGACATAAGCAACACCTGTCAAACTCACCGCCACATCACTCGCAAAATGGCCAGAGTCGCTTGGCTTATTGGGAATGCTTGCAGTCAGATCGACAATAGCTGTCTGCTCGCCAGTAGCAAGATCATAGATACCCCAGTTCGGCGGCTCCGTTAGCAGTTGCCGTATTCGAGTTCGCAACGAATAGCTGATCGCGCACTTCATCGACTTCTATACCCACGGAGGCGTTTAGATCTGGCGAAGCAATAGCAGTAACAAGTCTGCCACTGGAAGTGACTTCGTATATGGTGCCATCGGCGATCGACCCGACAAGAAACCGGTTACGATTATTGTCATACTCGATTCCTTCAGGAACAAATCCTCCGCGTTCGGCAATTATTCGATCTGGCGCCAGGCTAGAAGAAAGACCGTTTGCACAAGCTGTAAGTGTGGCTAGTAAAATTAGCCCAGTAGAAACTCGTATATTCATTGATTACTCCCGAAGAATGATTGTCTAGATAGTTTACCTGCCCATGGTCTGCGTAAAAGGACTAGCAATTAATAATTTAGTGGAATGTTGTTCGACTAAGTAGAATCCCGATTGGACTAAACTTCTGTACTAACACCCTATGTCAAACCCCTGTGCCAAACACCTGAGCTGCACAGAATCATCGTAGCTAAGCCAATTGAGCTGCTATTTGCGACTATGCCTACATAGTTACAAGACTGCCTAAAAGTAGAAACGCACAAAAGAATCCTTTCCCAAATCAGCTGACTTTGTTTTAATCCCGTTGCGCATTCTGAGATTAAGCAGCAAGCTGGAACCGCATCTCAGGCGCTATCTAACTGACAGCGCACAGAAATAGAGCAACAAGGAAACAGACTTTGCCTAGTGTTAGAAGCAGTAAATTTCTCCATAGATCGAAGTATCGAGCCGCTCTCTTTAGTTTGTTCGTACTAGGCCTATCAAACAACGTATTAGCAGCCGCCGAAAGCGAAGCCAACTCAGCGATGCTCTGGACTACATTGATCATACTTATAGTGTTTGCTGCTACGGCCGGAAGCGCCGTGCTTAATATTGCTGCAATTCGCCAATGGGACAGAAATTGGGGGCTGGTCTCGGGGCTCCCGCTAGTGGGGTTGCTCGCCTGGTCTCTTCTTATCTTGGCCGCCAAATTTGTCGACCCTGAAACACATGCCTTGTGGACGCTGGAAATCTTTGCCTGGGCAATGATCAACATGATCTACATGGTAACGGCAATGACGGCCAAGCGTATGTTCGCTAAGCGAGATCTCGAGAATTCGGCTAAGCCCTAGCCGGTCACAACCTTGTCGGAAAAATTGACCTCCCAGTCGCTAAAACCGCCGTCCATACTGTAAGCGTCTTCAAATCCCTGTTCCGAAAAATAAGCGGCGGCAGATTGGCTCATATTACCGTGATAGCAATAGACGATAAGAGGCTTGCTCTGATCGGCGTTTTCAATAAAGGAGTGCACACCACTGTTGTCTAGGTGCAGTGCTGAGCTGATCCGGCCATTGATAAAGGACTGCTCATCTCGTATATCCACCAATTGAAGGCCGCTCTCGGCCGCTTCATCTAACATTGCCCGCGTCTGATGCACGTCTATTCGTTTAAATTCCATCTGTTGTCAATTCCTGCTGATATTCTTGAGTAGCCGCAATGATAGCAGCTTCTGCAGTCAGCCTACGCTATGGGCTGCGCCCTTACGAATATCTATACCCCAACAACCTTGCATAGCCTAGGCATGGGATGCCTGCAGCCAACTACTTATAAAGTCTAATTATACAGCTTCGCATACAGTCTATTTCTACTTTTGGCACGTCTATACTGTCTAATTATACTGCCCAAACTTCAGAAATGAGCGGAAAATCATGCTGACTAGCAAACAACTTATTGAAATTACTTGAATTTCTCGAGCCACACTCATTAACTATGTGACCTTAGGCTCACTACCGAACCCAGTAATCAAGGCGCCTAGCGAAAGCGAGAGCCGCGCTAAACGGCTCGGCTACTTCCACGAGGACGCAGCCGAACGTATTAAGCAGGTGCAGAAACTAAAGAGGCAGGGCCAAAGCATGGCGCAAATCGCCAGGGAATTTAACGAGCGCAACACTCCCCTGCTACAGTTAGTGGAAAACGAAGCAAGCGCAGCTACATTTACAAGCTCTGAATTTTCCGGCTCATCGGATGCAATCGAACTCGAAAAAGCCACAAGAACTCTTTCCTCGGATGCCGGGCAGGGATCGCCCGGCAGACTGTCCTCACCACAGATGAGCCAGAACCTTTCTTTCGATGGCAGCCTGGAAGACCTACCTTGCCCATCCTATATGGTGAACAACAACTTCGAGCTTATCTGGTGGAATAATCAGGCACAGCACTCATTTTTCAACCATAGCAGCAAGCTTCCAACAGACCTAGAGTCTCGTAATCTACTAAATTGCTATTCAGCACCGAAGCGGGGACAGATCCTGACCGCATATGGGAGCTCTTACGCCCTCATCTCGCAGCCGGCAAGAAAAGACTAAGCCAACAGGCATTGATCAAGATCTACACGGCGCTGGATGGCGATGAACTCGGTATCCTCAAAGACGTCTACGATCACGCTGCACCAGTGGAAAGAGAGCCAATGATTCACTTCCCTACTATGCTGTCAGACGACAACGGGGGATCTTTCACGACATGACCTCTATGTCTGCTTCTATCGTGAAGGAATTTTTTTCACCCACAGCCCTGTGGTTCGCGATGACGATTATCTGCTAGATTTTCTGAGCAGACGGAATCAGGTTATTAATGAATTGATAAAAAGGCGCAGGCCCTATCTCACCGATGTCACCGTCATGGTGGCAGACCTGCAGAATTCGATAAAAATTTGTTCGGAACTGCCCGCAGAAGAATACTTCGAGCTGATCAACAACATTTGGCAAGAGAGCGCGCCCATATTTCGTCGATTCTATGGAACTTACGGCAAGCACGCTGGCGATGGCATGGTTTACTACTTTTTACCGCAGCCAGACTGTGACTACAAGTTAAACGCTATAGAGTGCTCTCTCGAACTGCAGAAAATGATGAAGGGAATTACGCAGCAATGGCAGGCTAGAAAAGGATGGTTTAGCGAAATATTTCAAAATTAGGGCTGAATGAAGGCCAGGAATGGTTTGGCAGTTATCATGTTGGCGGGCACGTCGAATTCACCGTGCTGGGCGAGACAATTAACTAAGCTTCACGCATTAGCGATTTTGCCCGAAACGGTTCTGTTTGGGCTACAAAGAACATGTTGAACCAGATACCTCAGCAAAAACGCGACAGGATTAATTTTGGCATCACTCGCAAGACCCACGGCAATGAGTCTGTATTTGTTACTGACACCTACTCCAGCATCGGTAATCTAATCGGCGAAAACTCTCCGGCGAGCGAAAGGTTTAAGGATATCGAAATGATTCCTATAACAGAAATAAGAGCGATGGATTAACTTTGCTAAAGAAGAAACATACTCAGCAGCAGAAAACCGAACGCTGCGATGGCACCGCTAATCAACGCATAGGGCAATTGTGTTCTTACATGATCTATATGGTCTGTCGCCGAGGCCATCGACGCGACAACAGTCGTGTCGCTTATTGGCGATGCATGATCTCCAAACACCGAGCCAGACAATACTGCAGCAAGAAAAAGTGAGCTATTCAGATCGAGAGAGACAGAGATCTGAATGGCCAGCGGTATCATGATGGCAAACGTTCCCCAGCTAGAACCTATCGCAAAAGCTATAAAGCCCGAGATAATGAACAGCAGGGGCAGCAAAAAGGCTAGAGGAATACTTTCCTGCACCAGTTGAGCAACATAAGCACCGGTACCCAAAAGATTAGCAACATCCCCGAGCGCCAGCGCGAACAACAAGATCATCGTCACCGGCAACAGCCCCCCTGCTCCCTTTAAGAATATCTGCATTAACTCTTCGAGACCCATGCGGCCCTGCTGTAAAGTTAAAACCCACGACGTAACCAGAGCGGCAAGGACAGCCCATAGAACAGATGTTGACCCAGAGCCAGCGCTTAGATCACCATCGCCAGTCACATACAAGCCTAAGGGCATACTTATCACCATGACCACAATCGGTACGATCATGAATCGCGCCTTGTCAGCATCACTATGGTCGACCTGCTGGGAAAGGATCGCGGGATCTACCATAGGCGTCGCATTGGGCCACAGTAGATCACCAGCCTCGGTTCTTTCTTGCGCCTTTTTCATTGGGCCAATTTCAACATCGCGAAATATGACAAAGGCACAGAACAGGATCACTACAATGGGATAGAGGTTGAACGGTATCGCATAGACAAAAATATCGATGGGGTTGTCGATCTCGGCCGAACCGAGCAGACTGATAATTACGGCACCCCAGGCATTTAATGGAATCAGCACGCAGATGGGAGCAGATGTTGAATCGATAATATAAGCCAGCTTCTCCCTGGATATCTTGTATCTATCGAAAAGTGGCCTCGATATCGCACCAGCAATTAACAGCGTTATATTCGATTCAATAAAAACCACTACGCCTGTTGCATAGGCCAACCACTGCGCGCGCTTGCCGTTGCTAACCCAGTTTCGATGCTCTAACAAGTGGATGAAACCACGAACGCCGCCTACCTTTTCAATAGTGGCGATAAGCCCACCGATTATTAAGGTAAACATGAGAACCCGCGTATCGCCGGCATCGGAAAACACATTGACTACGCCGTCTAGCGCTAGCCCTATGCCAGAAACAGGATTAACCGACTCGAGCAGGCAGAAGCCGATCCAGATACCAACACTGAGGGATAAGATTACTTGCCGCGTTACGATTGCTAGGCCTATTGCCAGCAATGGAGGGATGATTGACATCCAATTTGCTTCATACATAGTTAAGGTCATTCCTATTCAAACGGAGCTCCGAGCAAGCATATAAACTTCAACACCAATGCCGCAGTATAGGCAATTCCATGCTTGGGCGAAACAGTGCTGGATTGAAGCTCGTGACAGTCAGAAAGCTCTAAATAAAGAAAGATCCAAATAGTGTTGAAAGCACCGGAATCGGCTTACTACGCCTTCTTAACGCACATGGATTTCAATTTCATCGCTCCGACACCGTCGATTTAACAATCAATATCGTGGTCGCCTTCGACCAAGCGAATGCTTTTCACTTTTGTGCCGACCTCTACTACCGAAGAGCTACCCTCACCTTCAGGTCTTTGATAAAAGATACTGTATCGCCATTGGCGAGCACATTGCCATTAGCGTTAATGATCACCCTCTCTTCAGACAGCGGCTCCTCACCTGGCACCCATTCGTGTGCGCATTCGGGACAGACCAAGAGAGAGCCATCCTCATAGGCATACTCACAACTGCATTTTGGGCACGGAGGAAAAGCTGACATATTCAAGTCTCGCAGTCTTGGGGAGGAAAGTCGCAGTCAACGCGATAAAATTTACGCAGCATCCTAAAGCGAGAATATAGCAGCATTAGTGGTGTGATATTCGCCAGTGGCCTCGGGGCCCTGAATTAGGAGGCGAGTCGTCTAGACTTTATCGCGTCGAAGACGCTAAGTCGCTGAAAGTCTTCGGCACATTTTCGTACTTTGCTATCTTCTTGTTCAGCGTAGAGAGCGAAACACTGCGCAGCTTTGCCGTATTGCGCTGCATGCCATTACTAGCCTTTAATGCCTCGGTAATTCTCAGCTTCTCTATATTTCCCAAGATCTCGTCCAGGGTATTAATATTCTTATGCGTAGGAACGGACATAAGTAACTTCAAGCGCAGAGATGCCCAGAAGATATTACCGTTAGTCTGCAGCAACATAACGAAGAGGAAGAAGATAGTCGCCGCCAGCATGGTGATAGCGGTAGACGACTCGAATCCTGCTAATCGAAACAAGATGACTAGAACAGCAAACAGGAACATAGGGCTAAACGCCAGCAAGTTCACCTTGCAGCGATTCCTTATCTCAAAATTGCTATTAGCGATGTAGTGCTTGAAGAGCACGATGACGGTAAAAATTACCATTAGCATTGGGTAAGTAATGGCGGCCCAATAATAACTCCCTAGGGTAGTAACAGTAGACCAGCCAACAAATTTGATACCGTCTACTACATAACCGCTCAGGTGAGCCACACTGATGCAATACGGCAAATTACGTGGCTAGGGAATGAGCAGCGGCGTGGCATACTCTCATTATTGTTATAGTTACCCCCACCTCTCAGTTGCATCAACATTTGGTTTTTCATCAAATCAACGTTCCCTTATTTTTCTGTGGTGCACTTACTAAGACAGGATGCGGCTGAGTGTTAAAATTTTGTTGCACAACTGTCGATTAATACCCAATGGGGATAGGCATCAACAATTCAAATAACGTAAATACGGCGATATTGAGCGCTCGCGCGGCCGAAAAACTGTTCGCTGAGTCTGCTACCAAGCTGGCAACAGGAAAGCGCATAACTTCATCCTCGATTGATGCGGCTGGGGCAGCGATGGCTGCTCGAATGAACTCTGAAGTCGCAACTGCCGGCCAGGCAATGAAAAACATTAACGACGCCATTTCTTTATTGCAAACATACGAAGCTAACGCTGAATCAGTGCTAAGCATGATTCGCAAAATGAAAACTATATCAATTGCGTCTGCGAGTGAGACCTTTTCAGCAAGTGATAATATTGTCCTTGTCGGCGAATATATCCAGCTGAGAGATGAGATTATCGCGATATCAAAGCGGGCTCATTGGAATGAAATGAACCTTTTCGATGGTTCTGCTGGCAGTAACGGAGTAATTCAAATCAGCGACGGTACTGCAACTATTGATCTAGATCTCGGGACTACTTATAACGCCCTAGACAATACGCTGTCCCGGTCTGGAACGGGCTTTGTTAACGGAAACGCGCAGATATTAACAATTGCAGACTCAACAAATATCAAATCTGGAGACATACTTTCCTTCACCCTCTATAATGTACCCAACCAACAGGCGCAGGTATATAGCTACCGCCTTTCCCAATCAGATATTGATACGATAAATTCCGCCGCTACTTCAGCAATCGATGGGGACCCTATATTGATATCAAACATCGGGCAACAAACGGGATACAGCATTAGTGTATCGGGCTCGAACAATTCTGGGGTTGTTAGTATTGCGTTACAACATAGTACCAGCAACGATCTTTTTGTTGCTCTCGATGCGTCCGACGCTCTGCCCGAGAACTCCCCCTACCTTCCCACAGTGCACAGGGGCGATGTTGCTCCGCTTATGGTGACGTATCCATACGCGCCTTACGGATCACAAGATACTCTAAAGGCCATAGACTCCGTCTTGAATTCTTTCACCTCCAAGTTAGCAAAGGTAGGAGCCTATATTAATCGCCTCGAATCAAGCATGAATGCAATCACTGAAAATCAGAGCAATAAAATGGCCTCAAAAGCCAGAATTGAAGATACAGACTATGCTAAAGCGACACTCGATCTTACTAAATCCAAAATAATGAAGGAAGCTAGCATGCTAATGTTAAAAACTGGGCAAGACTATAAAAATTTGGTGTTAAATTTGATTCGCTGATTTCTTATTCGGGGATTGACTTCTGTGGAATGAATTTTTCCAGGTTCCATTGGATTTTTCACGTAATTATTCAAGACAGTTAAAGAGGAATGAAAAGACTAATAACAAGAGCGGAGAACCAAGGAAGCTGGAGAAATAGCTAAAAAGACATACTCGTGAAACTGATAGTTTTGGCGTTCTTACTATTTTTTTGTATTCAATTGCTGCCATATTTTGATATGACCCATATTTAGGCATATTTCATTTCTGGAATGGTTTATTGGGCCGGTAATAACTACCCAGTAGCGGTCTCAAAACTTCTTGAGGCAAACCTCACTTATTGCTGCTTGGAGCCGGCTACCACTTGCGCATACATAAAAACCCACAGAGGCGTTATTACCGCTGCGGGCTTGTGTAAATGAAAGTCGTACAGCTAGCTTTTACCGGCTATAAGGCCTCTAAGTGCTGACTGATGCCGTGACAGCTCAGGTTGCTCAGGGATGGCGTTCAAAAGACTGCGTAACGCGCTTAAAAGGCGTTTCTCTCCATTCGGTAATCTGCGTGGGGCAGAATACTGACGCTTCTGCGCTTCATTCCGGGCCTAAGAGCGTACCCCTCAAACTTCAGTTTCGGATTAGATGTGAAGAGTTACCTCTAAAAACCTAAACTCTGGATCCGCAGCTAGATAGTTCGCAAGAGTGTCGAGCGTCCCGTCTTCTTCTCTCCAAGCCAAATATTTATCATAGTGCGCCTTGCTCTCCCATCGACTTATGACCTCCACTGCGCTTTCATCTCCAAGGAGGTCGCATGCGCTTACCTCTGAACAACCATCATAAGAGCGTGTATCTGGTAAAACGGAATGGAACCACGTAATAAATTCGTCCCTGACGTCTTGCTTGATTTTCAATTGAAGGTTTACTAAAACCATCTCTCAGTCTCCTTTAATAAATTTATGACATAATTGAAACTTTAGAATTATATACTTCGAATTTTGATATGTACTGAATATTTTTGAACAAGCTAGTGGCAAGAGGCAGGAGTCGTATTGATAGAATAAACTATTGTTTTTAATCGACTTTATTTTATATTTTATAAATGGTGTTACTAACAGTGTTACTAAAGCTAAGAATCTCATTACCCATTTATGTGACAAAAACCTAAGCCCTGATAAGCTTTTATCACTCTCTACCCCTCCTAGCACCTCTAGCTCTTTAGATGCCTTCTTACTGTGAGGAAGCCCCAACAGCCATTACATCTGCCCTCTGCAGCCTTAGGGGGGCTTATTTGAGGAACGGGGGGTGCTAACGCACACAGCTTATGGTTATAGTTGCTGCTGACACTTGCTAGAACTGATTTGAAAAGTACGGAATTTTTTTATAAGAATACATTAGGATAGTTACCTTAGATTGTGTACCCTTGGTTCACAGCCGCATTGTAAATATAAAATTCGATAAGGCGGTGTCTCAACTGCCTTGATTGCAGCAAGTGGTGAGGGGTAATTATGCTAGTAGCTTCGTATATAGAGTTCGGTTCTTTAATATTTGTATTAGGCTCCTTGGTCGCTGCCTACGTAGCCACAGATTCTTATCACCAAGGCACTGCTTTCGTCCGGCATATCGTACTTGAGGTCGGCCTTATCGGTGTCATCATTGGGGCAATAGCGATGCTGGCTAATATGAGTGATCCAGAGGCAATTTTCCCCGCAGTGTTTGTCATGCTCCTAGTGGCCATTTATAGTATTTTTTTCTATGGGGTTACATCTATCATCGATAACACCGAGGTTAAAATTGTATCTTCCTCCTCGATAAGGCCGTCTATTGCATGCGGTATCTTTACCTTGACTGTTCTTTATGCGATTGGGACTGAACCGGGCCTTCCGGCTTACTTGAACCTTCCTTCTGTGATTTTGGTTCTGGGTGGTATCGGTATAATTGCCGGGCTGAGTAAGATTACCAATCAAGTCAATGTTCTTGAGATTGTAGTAAGAAGCTTACCTTTTTTAGGGCTTTTTCTCTTTTTCGTAATTTCAATTTATGTACTTACTGTCCTCGATGACCCAAGAAGCATAGGACCAACTTTAGCTGTTTCATATCTCAGTTTTTTATACGCCTTATTTCTTTCGATAGTTATAAAACTAAGGAGACCCAGTATCGTTAACGGGGTTACGCCAATAGGCTGGTCATTTGTTGGCTGGGCATTAGTAATTTTGATTTTTGTTCTCGGATTATTGCTACTATCTTTCGCGGACTAAAGGTGTTGCAAGTCAGGTGCGCGAATATACGGTCGGCAAATTCTTTGTCTTTATCTAGCATGCTCATCACCACAACTCGGGCAGGTGGAAGCACCCATAACCTTAACCGTTCAATGCGTATCCACTGGCTCTTATTCCCTAGATAGCTGCCCCACCCTTATTTCCTAGTAACCGCCCAGCCAGCACCCCACCCTAGGGGCTCACCCCACTTTCCCAAGTAGGTTCCATCTGAGCGTATTACATATTATTCTGGACGAACGATTCCTGTAAAAAACCGAACCTCAAAATTAATGTTATTCAAGCTGCTAATCCATTTTTTAGGTACTCACGAATTGTTTCAGTTGAAAAATACATAAAGATCAAGAACGTTACAATTTCCATCCAGTGCCAATTTAAACGGCTAAAACTGACTTCTTCTCCTGTCGGATACTTGAGGCTGAAGAAGTATGCTGAGATATAGATTAACAGACCGTAAGTAAGGCCATTCATTGAAATTAGAATCGCCGCTTCCCTCTCTGTTTGACCTGAGTAGAGCGCAATCACTCCGACGACAACACTAATGCTTGCGCCCATTAAAGCTGCGTCACAAATGGTGTCTATATAATTTGGTTTTGCAGATAAAAATACTGATGCGCCTATAACGGATAGATGAATAACAGCGACTTCTGTTGAAAGGTACATATTAAATGAAAGACTACTCATCATAGCCGATGCATTGAGGCTCCAGAATACTCCTAGCAATATGACTAATTGAACCGTTGAAATTGGACTTACGCTTGATTGACCATGTTCTTGGCGAGCGAAATATCCAAGCATGGATATGATGGAACCATAAAGGGTTGTCAGTAACATAATTGCTGAAGCGGGATAAATGCTATTAAAGTCCGCATTAGAAATCGCCATCGAAGTGGCTCCTACAACGCTTCCTAGTAGACCTACTGGAATGCCCATTGCTAGCCAAATCTCAGACCAGTGTTGTTTCCGCAAGTAGGATGTTACTAGATGTGCGAAAAGCACGGGGAAAAAGCAAAATATTAGGCTAGGATAATTTATCAAAAATGACATTATTTTTAGCTACCATATTGAGTATTCGTGGCTTTCAGGTCTTGGAGTGACAGCATAGGTTCCTTGGCC
>JAQWZF010000023.1 GCA_029253585.1 Gammaproteobacteria bacterium | reverse complement strand
GCAACATGACGAATCTGGCTGCAGCTAGCTTGACTGAATCATCAACTCTGAAGAATCGGATTTCCCGGGCAGCGACCCTAATCATTGCGTTAAGTCTGCTTTCCTTTCTTACTTCCTGTGCGGTCAATCCTGCCACGGGTAGCGCTAATCTTGTTCTAATGTCTGAGAGTCGAGAAAAAGAAATTGGGCTTGAGGAGCATGAGAAAGTCTTGGCGAGTATGCCGCTTTTGGAAGATGAAGTACTGCTAGCCTATGTTAGAGAGGTTGGAAACAAGGCGGCGGCTGTCAGTCATCGGCCCGAGTTAGACTATACATTCAATATAATAGATAGCCCCGAGATCAATGCATTCGCGTTACCTGGCGGCTATATTTATGTAAATCGCGGCCTGCTTACTTTCATGAACTCTGAGGCTGAATTAGCCGCCGTACTATCTCATGAGATCGGGCACATAACTGCCAGACATGCGGTTCAACAACAGGCACGAGGTCGCATCGCTCAGACGGCGGCTACAGTTGGTGGATTCGTAACGGCGGTTGCAACCGGTAGCGGCTATGTTGGTTCTCAGATAAGCGAAGTAGCTTCAATTTGGGCGCAGACGGGTTTGAGCGGCTTCGGTAGAGAGAATGAACTAGAAGCAGATAGCCTCGCGGCAGAATATTTGGTTAAAGCTGGATACGATCCCGCTGCCATGATTGATGTAATCACGGTATTAAAAAACCAGGAAGACTTTAATCGATTAGTCTCGAATAATAGCGGTGGCTATCATGGCCTATTCGCCACACACCCGCGAAACGATACTCGCCTGCAGCAGACGATTGTTCAAGTAAGCGATATCTCTGGAAATGAAATTACGCAAACAGACAATACGCTATTTAGAGAGAGTCTGGATGGGTTGGTCATCGGTCAGAGCCAACGCTCACAGACTCAAGATGCGCGAAACCGCTACTATCAGGCATTGCTTGGTTATACTTTGGTATTTCCTGAAGAGTGGCAGATCGATGAAACCACTACGACGGTAACTGCATCCAACTCTGAGCGTGGAACTATTCGTATTGAGGCGCAGCGCATCCAAGAAAATATAGAGCCTCGCCTGTTTATTAGGGACAAGTTGGGGATAAGCCAGCTGCAAAAATCCGAGAAGCTTGAGCAATATCGATTGCTCGGACATACCGGTGTAGCCGTCTCGCCAGAGACAGGTAACATCCAGAGAATAGCCGCTATCTACCTCGGCCCAAGGGTTTTCACTTTTAGGGCTGAAATCACAGATGCAGATTCAATAGATGAGATCGACGAGGAGTTACTAGCATCCATTAGATCTTTCAGAGCAATTCAGCAAGGCGAGACATCTTCAGGAACGGAAGCGAAGATTAAGTTTGTACAGGCCAGCGAATTCTTTGATTTTGCTGTCGTCGCACAATCAAGTCGAATAGCTAATTATCCAGAGGAATCGCTGCGTCTTCTCAATGGCTATTATCCCCGTGGTACTCCCGAGGAGGGTGAGTGGGTGAAGCTGGTAGAATAAGCTGAGCCAGGCCTTTCTTGGCCTTTTCATCTGGCGGTAAAACACTCCGAAAGCCCCTGACTCCGTAATCTGTGCGCTGTTCGGTGCGCTCAATCCCAATTAGCCCTGCCTAGAGTTTGTTTTTGCTCGGTGCGGGGTTAAACTTGAGCACCTCACCATGATTTGGCGCCGCAGAAGAATCACATGACAGCTAAAGACGAAGTAAAACGCCCTGCTCGCGAGAAAAACTCCCTTTTGGATTTACAGGATTTCCTAAGTGGGCTGCTCGCCGATGGGCGCATTAAACAAGAAGATTTTGACTATGTACTCAACAATCGCCGATCGGTTAAAGATCGAGAGAAGCATATAGTTCAGTACATAGCCGATCTACATATCGAAGATCAAAAGTCCCCGGGGCGCAGGCTAGATATAGAGTCTCTGACGATGGCTCTGAGCACGCAATCAGGCCAAGAATACTTCCGAATAGATCCATTAAAAATTGATGCTGCGGAAGTAACTCAGGTGATGTCTTATGCCTTCACTCAGCGGCACCATATATTAGCTGTAGAGGTAAGTACTTTAAATGTAAAAATCGCCAGTGCGCAGCCTTACAAAGAAGGCATGCTAAGTCTACGCCTAAGCGGAGCACAGAAAGTAGCGGCGGGGATTACGACCGTTAAAGAGATTCTACGCGTTACTCCAGAAAACAGAGACTGAAGACATCCTCTCCAGATCAAACAGTGTGATTTAGATGACGCAAAATAGCCAAGAGAATATTCTGGTCATAGGACCAGCATGGGTTGGCGATATGGTGATGGCGCAGTCTCTATTCACGTGCCTGAAACAAGAATTCCCAGGCTGTCGGATTGCGGTTCTGGCCCCCGATTGGACTCGACCACTACTGGATCGAATGCCGGAGGTAGAAAAGGGGCTTGGTCTGGAGTTAGGCCATGGAGACTTAGGGCTGGGAAAGCGTCGCGCATTGGGCAAGTCTCTGCGCGGCGAGCAATTTACCAGGGCAATTATTCTCCCCAATTCTTTTAAGTCGGCATTGATACCTTTTCATGCAGGGATTGTGAATCGAGTTGCTTGGAGAGGGGAGTGGCGAAACATTCTGCTAAGCGATTGTCGGCGTCTCGATAAGAATGCGTTTCCTCTTATGGTGCAGCGTTTCGCCGCGCTGGCCTTTCCTGCTTCTAATCAACCGCCCGCAGCCATTCCCGAGCCTAGGCTACACACGGATAGGGTTTCAGTTGAAGAGGTGCTTAGAAGCTTTGATCTGGATAGGCAGAATCGGATACTGGCAATCTGCCCAGGGGCAGAATTTGGAGAGGCCAAGCAGTGGCCAGCCGCGCATTTTGCCACCGCCTGCAGCAAGAAGATTGACGAAGGGTGGAAAGTTTGGATATTCGGCTCAAAGAAGGATGCTGAGGTTGCCAAGGAAGTCATTCAATTACTTTCCCCGGAGCATAGGCTTAGTTGTGTGAGTCTGGCGGGAATGACGAGCCTGGCGCAGGCAATAGATCTTCTTTCTGTTGCCGATGCCGTTATATCTAATGACTCTGGCTTAATGCATATTGCGGCTGCGCTCGATAAGCCGGTGGTTGCACTTTATGGTTCAACATCGCCTGATTTTACGCCACCGTTGAACAGTAAGTCGAAGCTACTATTTACAGATATCGATTGTAGGCCTTGCTTCAAGAGGGATTGTCCCCTGGGGCATAAGAAATGTCTGACCGAGCTTGACCCGGCGATAGCCATACGCGCTATTGATGAGCTAACAATCTCAAACATCAGTCAGTAATAGACTGGACACCAAAGAGTATAGAAAAGGGATAGTTCATTGCGAGTGTTAATAGTAAAAGTTTCTTCTCTCGGTGATGTGATACACACGCTTCCGGCAGTTACCGATGCGCAGCGCGCGCGCAGCGATATTCAGTTTGACTGGGTAGTTGAGGAAAACTTCGTAGAGGTGCCCGGTTGGCACCCGGCTGTGCAGAATGTAATACCTGTGGCATTGCGGCGATGGCGGTGCAACATAGTAAAGACTTATATGAGTCATGAGTTTCGTGCGTTCAAACGTGCATTACAGGGCGTACACTATGACTTGGTAATCGATGCGCAGGGGTTAATTAAGAGTGGTTTTATTAGTCGTCTCTCGAAGGGCTTAACCGTCGGGTTAAGCAACCGAACTATTCGGGAGCCAATGGCTACGCTCTTCTATAATAAGGTCTACTCTGTTCCCTGGACTGAACACGCAGTCGATCGAGTCAGACAATTATTTTCCAGAGCACTTCAATATGAGTACGACCCAGATCAAATCGACTACGGCATTGACCTGAGCAGAATTGAAGGAAGCCAGGAGAAAATAGAGAAATCTAGCAAGCAGCTAGTGTTTCTACACGGCACCACTTGGCAAACAAAGCATTGGCCAGAAATTTATTGGCGACAGCTCGCACAGATTAGCACTGAGGCCGGATATAAAGTGCTTCTGCCATGGGGTAATCCAGGAGAAAAATTGCGTGCCGAGTATATTGCGCAGGGTAACAGGCAGGTAGAGGTATTGGATCAGCAGTCATTGACCGGTCTCGCTCAGTACATACAGCAATCCGATGGAGTCATCGCCGTAGATACGGGCCTGGGCCATCTGGCTGCTGCACTGGCGAAGCCTACAGTCTCACTCTATGGGCCAACGGATCCCGGGCTATCCGGCACTTTCGGGAACAATCAGTTGCATCTTAACTCGAGTTTAAATTGTGCTCCCTGTGTGAAGAAGACTTGCAGCTATTCGGGTCCGGGAGTTACCGAAGAGTATGGGGGAGACTCCTTCAAAATCACACCTCCTTGCTTTGTATCCCATGGTCCGATTGAAGTATGGCAGCAGTTCCAGAGTTTGTTAGAAAAATCTTAGAAGAAGAAAAACGATCTAATGAAACTGAGCTTTCTCATCTACACCTACTTTCCGTTTGGCGGATTGCAGCGAGATTTTCTTCGTACAGCGAAAGAGTGTGTGTCCCGCGGACATGAGATTACTGTTTATACTCTACGTTGGGATGGTGATGTTCCAGAGGGGATTAACGTCATACTGGTTCCGGTTTCTACGCGAAATCGTATCAAACGAAATGAGGCCTACACTGAATGGGTGCAGGCAGTTCTAAAAAAGCAGAGCAAGAGCCTGGTCATCGGATTTAACAAGATGCCGCTACTCGATATCTATTTCGCTGCGGATCCCTGTTTTATGGAGAAGGCGACCGAGCAGCGCGGTTTCTACTACAAATTCACGCCACGTTTTAAGCATTTCAAGCACTTTGAGGAGTCAGTGTTTGCTCCGAATCAACAAACCGAAGTGCTAATCCTTTCGCCGCAACAGCGGGCTTCCTTCGAGAAATACTATCCAGGCTGTGGACCCAGACTTCATCAAGTTCCACCAGGCATATCGATAGACAGACAAGTCGATGTGATCGACAGGACCGCCGGGAATGAAGTGCGCTTGGAACTAGGGCTGGCAAGAGAGACGAAATTGCTGCTGCAGATAGGCTCCGGCTTTCGGGTGAAGGGGGTCGATAGGGCGTTACAAGCGCTGGCCTCTCTTACCAAGTCAGAGCTGGAACAATGCCACTACCTGCTTATAGGGCAGGACAATCCAGGCCGCTATCTAAGGCTTGCGAAAAAACTCGGAGTAGCTAAGTACTTCACCGTATTACCGGGCCGCGATGATATTCCCAGATTTCTCGCGGCAGCAGACCTCTTGCTCCATCCGGCCTATTCTGAGAGTGCCGGTTATGTGCTGTTAGAGGCGACCATTGCGGGCCTGCCAGTATTAACAACCTCTAGCTGTGGTTATGCTTTTCATATCGAGCAGGCCGAGTCAGGATTGGTATGTGATCAGCCATTTCAGCAGCAACAACTAGATAGCTACCTGGTAAAGATGTTACGGGGCTTGGATAAGGCGAATTGGTCGAAGAATGGTCTGGAATATGGAAGGCAAGGCGAGCTATATTCGCAATCGGCTGTCGTAGCGAACTTCATCGAGAAATTTGCGGCGAAAGAAGCCTAAGGCGCACCTATGCACTATCTGAATGAAGATTTCGCCAGAGACCTCCCCGAGGGAGATGTGTTTCGAAATTTGCAGGGACTAGAAGGAAAAGTCTATCGTCACGTGAAGGGCAGGAAGACCCTGCAATTTGAACTCGCGGGTAAGAGCTATTTCGTCAAGCAGCACTTCGGTGTGGGTTGGAGAGAAATTCTCAAGAACGTTCTCCAGCTACGTATGCCCATACTCGGCGCCGAGAACGAATGGCAGGCAATTCAGAAGCTCAATTCTCTTGGCCTGGCCACGATGACCTCTGTAGCCTATGGCAGCAAGGGCTGGAACCCGGCTAGCCGTAAGTCGCTTATCGTCACAGAGGATCTGGTTGAGACTATAAGCCTCGAAGATTACTGCAAAGATTGGCGGAAGAACCCTCCTGCTTTTGCAGTGAAGCATAAACTTCTGAGCAAGCTGGCTAACATCAGTCGAGAGCTACACCAGAACGGTATCTGTCACAGAGATTATTATCTCTGCCACTTTCTGTTGCCGAAGAATACGCAGCTGAACAAGACGACGGGCGAGGGCAAGGCAGGGAAAGATTTCGACCTGTATCTTATCGATCTCCACAGAGCGCTTATTAAGAACACTCTAGGGATGCGCTGGGTCATCAAAGATATAAGCGGGCTTCTCTACTCGGCTCTAGAGATTGGACTAACGCAGCGCGACTTATACAGGTTTATCAAGATATACAGCGGGCAGAACTTGCGTGATGCCCTGGCGCACGATGGAACCTTTTGGGGTGCGGTACACAAGCGGGCTATGGCCATGTACAAGAAATTGGGCCCGGCGGATTAGCATATGACAGTATTCTCTAGCTCAGAACTGGTTCGCATGGGTCGTCATATACCGACACCTTTTAGTATCAGTATCTCTGCTGAACATGGTGACGAAGAACTAACGATAGATTCATTGTTGCGGATAGTCCCCGGGAAACGCCTGGTCGCCCTGAGCCGCTGGCGCAACACCGCTGTAATCGTAAAAATATTCATTCGTCCGAATCGATGGAAGCGTGCGCTGCTTAGTGACATCACTGGCATCAACACTCTACGTCAGGCACGTATCCCTACGCCAAAGCTGCACTTACAATCTTCGACTGCCGACGGCAACGCAGGATTGCTGATTATCGAATACCTGCACGAAGGCAGCAGCTTGGCTGCACTGTTCGATGAAGCTAAGAGCGAAGAGGCAAAGACAGAAGTTCTAGAGATGGGTGTAAAGACCGTTGCCGACTGTCATCAAGCTGGGCTCTGGCAGAACGATATTCATCTCGATAACTTTATGTTGTTGAAGGACGTAGTCTATGTGCTGGATGGTGGAGATATCAAGAGCAGGGGTGGTTCTCTAGACGCTGAAACTCGCCTCAAAAACTTCGCCCATTTTCTGGCGCAGTTCCCGGTGGCGCAAGATGCGCAGAGCTCGAAGCTATTCGATCTCTATAGCCAACACATAGCAAAGACAAACGAAGTAGACGTTGTTGAATTTGCGCAGATGATTAGACAGGCGAGGCGTAGGCGGCTTAACGGGTATGAGCGCAAGCTGACTCGCTCAACAACGGCACATCGCTGTGAACAGGGCGGGAGCTTCTTCTATGTCTATGACAGAACTATCCACTCTCCCGAACTCGATAGGTTTATCAGTGACCCCGATGCCTTCATTGAAGGACAACCCTTATTGAAAGATGGCAATTCGTCCACGGTTGCATTGATAGAAATTGACAAGCAAAATTATGTACTTAAGCGATACAATATCAAAAGTTTCTGGCATGGATTATCCAGGGCATTCAGGCCGAGTCGCGCTTACCATTCTTGGCGAAATGCATCCATTCTTGAAATGTTAGGTGTGCCCACCGCTCACCCGCTTCTTTTCCTGGAAGAGAGGGTATTTTGGATCTTCCGTCGCCGCGCCTATTTTCTCTGCGAGTATATCGAAGGAAGCGACCTGGCGACGGCGTGGAGCAAGCAGGAACTCGAGATTAACGAGAAAGAGACCGTGGCTCTGTTTAGAGATCTGTTCAGAATACTTGCTGACTACCGAATTAGTCATGGCGACATGAAGGCGACTAATTTTCTGGTCAAGGAAAAGATATTGCACGTGCTGGATCTAGATGCCATGGTGAGGCACAGGACTGACGTAAAGTTCAAAGGAAAATTTTACAAAGATTTACAGCGGTTCCGCAAAAATTGGCTGGGCACACTACTTGAGCCCGAAGTCGACGAGCTGCTAAGCGAGGCGGCCGAGTATTAAACTGGCTTAGTCTATGAGTGTTATTACCTTAGGTTTATCGGGAGCAATCGGACACGATCCCGCCGCGGCACTCTTTGTCGATGGCGAGCTTGCCGCTGCGGTAGAGGAAGAGCGCCTGATCAGGCGAAAGCATGCCTATTCAGAGGCTCCCTACCTTTCCGCACGGCGTTGCATGCAGATTGCACGAGTCAATCCGGCAGATATCGATCAGGTAGCCGTTCCCTTTGCGCCCATTAGTCTGTTTACGAAAGCTCGTTGGCATCATGCCTACAGGCATTGGTATGCTCCAGACAGGGCGGTAGATAGTCTGTTCAACGGGAATAGACGCTATCGCAGATACATTGCCGATCTCCATGCCTTGCTGGAAAAGCTTCACATTTCTGCAGAGAAGATAAAGATTGTTCCTGTAGAGCATCAGCTAGCCCATGCGAGTAGTGCCTATCATCTCAATGAACAGGAAGGTAAGACCGCGATATTCTGCATCGATTCGAAGGGCGAGTACTCGAATATTTTCTTGGGTTATGGAGAGAATGGCAAGATTGTAAAAGTAAAAGAGTTCTACAATCCGGATTCGCTCTGTGGCATGTATGCTGCACTGACAGATTATTTAGGTTTCGAAATTCTTAAGGGCGAGATTAAGGTAATGGGGATAGCCCCCTTCGGTGATGCCTCCAAGTATGACCTCTCTTTTTTGGCCAAGTTTAATGGCAAGAAGTTTATCGTAGACAATACTCTAATTGGTACCGTGGGTTTGCGGCGTTACAAGGCAAAATCCAAGGGGCACTATTTTAGCCAGAAGCTAGTGGATAAGTTAGGGCCTAGACGAGTAGGTAATCTGGTAGATGATCCCTATGTCCACTACGCGGCGGCGATTCAGAAACTTTATGAAGACCTGTCTGCGCAGCTCGTAAAACACTATCTATCGGATGTGTTAGAGGAATCTGGACGCCTCGCTATCGCTGGAACAGGTTCGATGAATATTCGCCTGAATCAGCATCTTGCGAATCTTCCAAACGTTAAAGAACTGATAGTACACCCGGCATGCAGTGATGCCGGTACCGCAATCGGAGCTGCCAGCTACGTGGTTAGGAAATCCGGAACTAAGATTCACCCGGTTAGAAATATGTTCCTCGGCCCTTCGTATAGCACGGCGCAGTGTATCGATGCCTGTAAGTCTCATCGTGATAAACCACTGTGGGAGGTTCTGGAGAAGCCCTATGAAAAGGCGGCAAAGATTCTCGCCGAGGGTCATCTGCTTGCCTGGTATAGGGGTCGCCTGGAATTCGGAACCAGGGCGCTGGGCAATCGTAGTATCTTGGCGAATCCAAACTTCTCCGAAGTCGCCGAGAAGATTAATCATCAGGTTAAATTTCGCGAAGCCTGGCAGCCCTATTCGGTATGTGCGTTAGATAGCGTCGCAGAAGAATTTATTCCCGGTCAGCAACACGATAAATATTTGTGCCGAGCTGTACAGGCCAGCGGCGACTGGGCTGCAAAGTATCCTGCCATAGTGCATGTGGACAATAGCACCGAGACACAGATCGTCGATGCGAAGAGTAATCCTGACTTGCACAAGCTTCTTTTAAGCTTTCAGAAAGAAACCGGAACTGGCATGTTGATTAACGCGCGTTTGAATAGACCCGGTGAAGCTCTGGTATGTTCACCGGAGGATGCGCTAAATATGTTTCTTGGAACAGATCTGGACTATCTGATAATGGAAGATGTGTTAGTTAGCAAACGAGAGCTTCCGGACGAATGGTAATCTGAAGAAGAGGGGCGCGTTTTATTCCACGCGTTGGAAAACCAGAATACGCTGCTTCTGCGAATTCGGGAAAGAGGCTAGCAACATCAACTTATCTGCTATACCTTTTCGCTCGAGCAGCCTCTGTGTTTCGAAGGTGAGTTCCGCCGCTATCGTGTCTCCTACCTCACTGGAAAGAATTTCTTCTTCGCTTAGGTTTCTCTGCGTCAGATCGTAGTTCTCTACTCTGCCGCTGAAATAGGCCAGAGCATGACTATTTGTCACTAGCCCTGTGTCTTCATCGGTGTTCTGCGTGATCCACTCGATCGAATCCCTTACATAGGACTTGGACTCACCGAAGCTATAGTAAGAATCGATTGCGCAGTAGCTGAAGAATATTGCGATAACGATACGTATTCTATTCTGATTCGATGGTTTCGCAGACTCTAGAAAATGCAGCATGACTATCGGTACGAAAAGCGCTAGTAAGATGCACATCAGTATCGCATAGCGACTGGTTAGATAGCGGGTAAGTAGGAGGAAACCTAGCAGTATTATAAGGTTTATGCAGAGATAGAAAATAAGGGGTACGGCAATTTCTCTGTCCAGGCGTATTTTTTGTTGTAGTCGCGCCACAATCAAGACAAGCAGGTAAGGTACGCCGATTGCGCTGATTAGGTTAGTCAGGAGAATCGCTATCATCCCGGCTAACAGGAAGATCTCGATGTATTCTCGGGAGAACGTTGCGGCATACTCTGTGAATAACAAAGAGCCCAGAAACGCTCTCTCTTCATCATTCAGGGTAAAATTCCTGGTGATAAAGGGCTCGTAGATTGACGCAAAATCGATAAACAGTTGTGCGACATTGAGCCCCATCAGGGCTAGTAAAATAAGCAGGCCGGCGGATAAGGCAACCATGATGGCATACATTCGAAGGAGCAGCCTGCTGCGTGCGCCAGTGCACATTCGTGAATTAAGCAGTAGCCCTAGCGGTGTAAAAACTAGATAAGCGACCGCCTCTGCGCGTAACGATGCGGCGACTAACAGAGAGGCGCAGAAAACTACTGCGTATTTCGTTGACTGAGTCTTTGTGTAGAGCAAGTATTGCCAGAGTGCGAATAGCGAGAGTGCCCAGAAGCCAGTGTCACGAATTACTAAGTCACGGTATTCGTTCAGCTGCGGGTAGACCAGTATGCTAATTGCGGCGAGTACAAGCAGCGGTCGTGAATCTTTGATTTCTTTTACGATGCTCAAGAACGCATAAACGAGTAGAGCATAGAACAGCGCATTAACAAGCAAGCCGGCGGAGAAAATATCGAGCCCGGACCAGGAGACGATGCCAATAACAATAGAGTAGCTTGCCCAGGGATAATGTTGGTAGGCCGCTCTGAGGCCATCTGTGAAAAATACTTCTGCCGTGCGAGCATAGGTGTAGGCATCCGAATTGGGGACTTCCTGGCTGAGCAGGGTGAATATAGATAGCAGTAGGCTCGCTGTTACCGCGAACCACCTGATGTCAACTTGTCGCCAATCTAGATTCATCTTCACTCACATTATCAATCGTCAGACTAGTAGGGTCGAGCAGATTGCCCGGCAGCCTGCGTCTTAAAGCGCTTGTGTAGCCAGATGTATTGATCGGGCTGCTTTCTAATCGCCACCTCTACCAGCTCGTTGGTCCTGCGTGCATCGGCTTCGGCGTCTCCGCTTGGAAATCCCTGTAGGTGAGGGCTGAAATCGAGATGATACCCTGAGTTATCTTCATTACGATAATGGCTATAGAACAACACGGCGGAATCGTTGACCTTGGCGAATCTGGCGGTGGCGGTAATCGTCGCTGCCTCTACGCCAAAGAATGGGACGAATACAGAATGCTTCGCCCCATAGTCTTGATCCGGCGCGTACCACAGTATGCGTCCCGCCTTGAGGCTGCGCATTGCGCCGCGTACATCTTTCCTGTCATAGACGTGGCGAAAGTGTCGAATTCGGCCATTAAACATCGCGGCCTGAAACAGAGGGTTCTTGTTAGGACGGTAGGTAACATCCATATCCCCAACTAGATTAAACAAGAAGCCGCCGAATTCTATGGTGGAGAAATGCGCACATAGAAGCAACACGCCCTTCCCTTGAGCAATCGCTGCCTCCAGGTTTTCCAGCCCCGTCACCGTAGTGCGAGAGCGGTAGTCCTCAGGGCTGCGAAACCACGCGATCGCCACCTCCATAATGCCTATACCATTGGAGAGGAACGTCTTCCTTACTAGCCTGCGGTGCTCCTCTTCGCTTAACTGGGGAAAGCAAAGGCGCAGATTGACCTCGCAGATATGCCGGCGCGACCTCGCAAAATAGTAGCTAAGCAGGCCTACGGCCTGGCCCAGGCGAATTTGCACTGCGTAGGGCAGGTGTGCGGCTAGCCACATAGCGCTGAGGCCCAGCCAGGTTGGCCAGTAGCGCGGCGCCGCGAACTGGCTTAGAGGTGTTCTTATTTGCGAGTCTTCAGCCACTAGGTATGCCAGCTAGCACCGGAATGGATGCTGGAAGTGTTAGGAGAATATTAGGTTTATCGCTCTTATTGGCGCGAATTGTAGCAGAAGCCTGCGAATAGCAGCAGTTTGTGAGGCTGCGAATGGTAAAGAAGCTTTAGGCTCAGAGAAATCCCCACTTTAAGCGTAAATAAGCAAAAAATATTGGTATGATTTCCCACTTTTTGCAACAGATGTCGGAATTATTGTTGAACTTTAGTCTGGGATGCCTAATCGCTCGTAGTGAGGGGAATATTCCCTCCTCACGGATCTGCGGCCCTGATTGTTCGGACGAAATTTCCCCCTTACTGCGGGCTTATTGCAGAAATGAATTCAATAGAGGCTGTATCAAGCCTTTCGCCAACATTCTTGGTGTCGCTCTGAGGACCTGATCCGTGCAGTGCATTATTCCTGGTTTTCATCCTTGTGATATGATTTGCAGCAAGTGAATCCAGTAAAAATGTAGCGGGAACATATAGATGAAACTTGAGATGCCCCCCTTTCAACAGGCCAAGCTGCTAGTTATCGGCGATGTCATGCTGGATAGATATTGGCATGGTACAGCCTCACGTATCTCTCCCGAGGCACCAGTACCCGTCGTGCAAGTCGGTAATCAGGAAGATCGACCGGGTGGCGCGGGAAACGTGGCATTGAACATAGCGGCTCTGGGTTCAGCCGCTACTCTGATCGGCGTAGTGGGTGAGGACGACAATGCGAAGGATCTGGAATCTCGTCTTAGCGCCGCCGGTGTCTACTGTGAATTTCTGCGCTCGCCTGACAAACCTACAATCACCAAGCTGCGGGTAATTAGTCAGCACCAACAATTAATTCGACTCGACTTTGAAGATAAGTTCGATGATCAAGACGTTGCCGAGTTGCAGACCCTTGCCGAGTCATTAATACCGAGCGCACAGGCGCTCGTTCTTTCGGATTACGCCAAAGGCGCGTTGAATGATGTGAGCGCGCTTATCGCACTTGCGAGAAAACAGAATATTCCAATCATTGTGGATCCGAAGGGAACCGATTTTAAAAAGTATCGCGGCGCGACTTTACTAACACCTAATCTGAATGAATTTGAAGCCGTGGTCGGGCCATGTGCCAATGAAGACGAACTCGTAACGAAGGGCCTTGCACTCATTAGCGAGCTAGACCTTCAGACGATGCTCATTACTCGAGGTGAACATGGCATGACACTGCTGCGTCCCGACTCAGAGGAATTGCATTTGCCAGCGCGAGCGCGTGAAGTATTCGATGTCACTGGTGCGGGCGATACCGTTATCTCCGTCCTCGCCTCGGCGCTAGCAGCTGGAGATGGCCTTGCCGATGCAACAGCCATCGCAAATCTTGCGGCAGGCCTGGCTGTAGGCAAGCTAGGAACCGCAGCGATAAGCGGTCCTGAGCTTAGACGAGCAATAATGTCAGAGCAGAATTCGGGCATGGGTGTTATGACGGCAGAGCAGCTTCGGATTGCCGTGCACGATGCCAAGGCTCATGGAGAGAAGATCGTATTCACTAACGGTTGCTTCGACATTATTCATGCCGGACATGTAGGTTATCTTAGTGAGGCCAGAAAACTTGGCGACAGGCTCGTGGTTGCAATCAATGCCGACGATTCGGTTCTGCGATTAAAAGGAGCAGGTCGCCCAATTAATCCCGTTGAAAGGAGAATGGCAGTCCTCGATGGGCTTGAGGCCGTAGATTGGGTGGTAAGCTTTGACGAAGATACGCCCGAGTCACTGCTAGAGTCATTGCAGCCAGATATACTGGTCAAAGGCGGAGACTATTCCCTGGATCAAGTCGTAGGTGGTAAATACGTATTATCTTATGGTGGTGAGGTTAAGGCCCTGGAATTTCTCGATGATTGTTCTACGTCGGCTATCGTGGAGAAGATGAAAGATTCCGGCTAAAGCTTATATAAAAAATTGATAGGATTATGTCTGATCAACAGCTTCGACATTCTCTTTAAGATGCTTAGGGTTGATCGTGCCGACTATTACGCTAGTCACGCCTTCTCTGCCTAGGGCGAAGCGCAGATTTTTCTGTGTAAGACTTTCACTTTTTGCCTCGGCATCTACTTGCCCTGCTACGCAATCGTGCCCACTATTGAGTGCCTTCTTTACGAGAATTCCTTTCTCTAGTGTGTGTGCATGGTCGATCACAGCCGCCTCGTCTTGCATAGAAGGATTGTAAGTTACCATCACTACATCAAGCATCTCGGCGGCTCTAATCCCGCCTTCTATAGTCTTTGTGGACATACCCACAGCGCGAATCAGGCCTTCTTCCTGCAATCGTAATAGTGTTTCAGGACAATCGCTGTGCTCCAGAATTCTACAATCCCGACCATTGGAATGAATTAATACGATATCCAGGTAGTCTGTTTTTATGCTGCGTAGGCTGCGCTCGATGCTAAGGCGTGTGTGTTCAGCGGAGAAATCAAAATAGGATTGACCTGAAGCGAACTCTTCGCCGACTTTACTGCAGATGACCCAGTCTTCGCGATTCGTAAGTAGCCGGCCCAAGCGCTGTTCGCTGCTACCATAGGCTGGGGCCGTATCGATAAAATTGATACCAAGTTCCTGCGCCTGCGCAATCAAGAGGGAGACTTCCTCGTCGGAAGGAAGCGAGAAACCGGAAGGGTACTTAACTGCCTGATTTCTGCCTATCTTCACCGTGCCCAAGCCAAGTACGGAAACCTGTATGCCGGTGGCTCCCAACATTCTTTTCGCCAAGCTCATTCGATTCTAATCCCAGCGTGAAGTAGCGATTTCTGCGGCCTCGAGCACATCACTCAGACCCTGATTGTTAGCGGTAGATGTTGGAGTAAGGTTGCTCACTGCTAGACGCTCAATAAGCCTATCGGCCAAGTTGGGAGTAAGGGTTAATTTCGTTGGCCACGCAACAAATACATTGCTCTCTTCTATGAAGAAGGCATCTTCCGGTCGATAGTTATTGTTGACGTTTGCCTCTGCCCTGTCGATAGTAAAGCAGCTCAAGTCTGTTTCTTCAAAATCCATCCATGGGAACAAGTTTTGCAGAAGGCTGCGCGCAGCTTTAACTTGAGACTCTCTGTCCTTGCCTACGCCGGACTCTGCTAGTTCCCCGCCGAGATACCAAACAGTTGTTCCATCCGCATCTTCATGAGATGTAATAGTGAGTTTAGGTGTTAAGCTGAAACTGTCACCAATACAATGCACGAACACATTGGGAAGACTCTTTCCCTTCACATAGACCATATTAAGAGGGCGTAGCTGAGACTTAGGTTTTTCTAAACCGGCATCATCGATGAGCTGCTGATTGCCTTTGCCTGCGCTAAAGATAAATCGCTTTGCTCCGATTGAAAACTTCTTCTCGCCATCTGCGATTACGATAGCACTCACCTGAGCTTTATCGTCTCGCTCGAAACTATAACTTTCAGGAGCTACTCGAAAAATATGGTCACGCTGCTTGTCAGCTAACACTTGTAATAAGGAGGCAGTATCCAAGACAAAGTCTGGTAGTTTATAGAGTGTCCCTTCAACCGTGGCTTGTTTGAAGAAGTCTGGATACTGTTTCTCGTCTACTGCCGACACGCGACCGCTAAGACTCTTGCTTCCCAGGAAAGTCTTGAGCTTCGAACGAAATCCCGAGTCTGACCACATATAGTAGTGTTCGCTTAGTACCCGGCAACCTCTCAGGTCCATATCGGACTCACCTGCGAGACAGGCACGCCATCGGGCAGGCATATCGGATATGACATTGGCCGCTCCGCTAAGGGCGCCGTTCAGTGCGTATTTAAGGCCGCCGTGAATGATGCCTTGTGAGGCAAGGGTTTGGCCGCAGCCTAGCTGCTCACTTTCTAACAATATCGCCTGATAGCCTTCATCGCGAAGGCGATTCAGCAGCCAGAGCCCCGCAATTCCACCGCCAAATATGACGATGTCGGTTGAATAGCTTGATCTCATTCGTTACCTTAGCGCTTTGCTGCCGTTCGTGCTTGTGTGACTATGCCGGGAGAGCCGAAACAGCTTTCATTCCAACTGCTAGAGTCAAATTATATCGGCATAAGGGAGCTTTTCCCAATTACTTCGGCTTACTGTCGATAGCCTATTAAGTTCACAGGTTGAATCCCTATGCATCGAATTATTTACAGTGTCGTTTTTTATCTTGCGATACCTATAATTCTGCTACGCCTATTGCTTCGCTCGATTAAAGTTCCAGCCTATCGGCAGCGCCTAGCGGAGCGCTTCGCCTTCTCTTCTACTGCGCAAGAGTTTACCAGGCAGAAGCAGACGATCTGGGTTCATGCGGTCTCTGTGGGTGAAACAGTTGCGTGCGCGCCGCTGGTTACTGCATTGCAGCAACGCTACCCAGATACGCAGATCGTAATCACGACAATGACCCCCACCGGATCCGACCGAGTTCGCGATCTGTTCGGCGACAGGGTATTTCACCGCTATATCCCTTACGATCTGCCCGGTGCCTGCCACAGATTCCTGGCTATGTACCAGCCCAGCCTATTGATCTTGATGGAAACCGAGCTGTGGCCCAATCTGGTTCATGCCTGTCATCGCAATGGGGTCAAAGTGTTACTTGCCAATGCACGGCTTTCGGAAAAATCCGCGGCAGGCTATGGCCGCCTTGGGACATTCACGCGTAGCCTGCTTGAGAAGATCGATAAGATAGCTGCACAGGCGGCGCCAGATGCACAGCGTTTCATTGATCTAGGAGTCAAGCCGGCACAGATAGAAGAGACCGGAAGCTTAAAGTTCATGGTGGAAACCGGAGTGAGAGAAGAGCAGGCATATTTCACGTCAATACGGGACAGCAACCGACCGATACTAGTTGCTGCCAGCACCCGGGACGGCGAAGAAGAAAAGGTGCTGACAGCCTTTGAAGAATGTCTTAAAACTATTCCCTCATTGTTGCTTATTCTCGTTCCCAGACACCCGGAAAGATTCGCAAAAGTTTTCCGTCTTAGCGAAGACAGAGAACTTGTCACGGCTAGGCGAAGCGATAATGGGAAGGTCTCACAACAGACCCAGGTGGTAATCGGTGACAGTATGGGGGAGATGTTGGACTACTACAGTATTGCGGAGATTGCCTTCGTTGGAGGAAGTCTTGTCAATACCGGCTGCCAGAATGTTCTCGAGCCGGCGGCTCAGGGTATTCCGGTAGTGGTCGGGCCATCGCAATTTAATTTCGCAACGATCTGCAAACAGCTAGAGCACTCTGGCGCATTAACTACGGTTCAGAATGAGTGGCAGTTGGCGCAGAAACTATCAGACCTGTTTACAGACGAGAAAGCTCAACAGGAAATGGGGAGGCGCGGCAAACAACTGATACAAGAGAATCAGAATGCCTTGCCGGCCTTGCTAGATCTGATTGAGCTCCTTATTCGAACTGACGCGTAAGATTCTCAGCGCCGTCTCCAGTAACGCGGATATTGTCCTCTATACGAATACCCCCGCAACAATAGAGTTCATCGATATTCTTCCAGTTAATTAGCTTGCCCTTAGAAGAATCTCGCTGGGCTTCTAACAAGAGTGGAATGAAGTACAGTCCAGGCTCGACTGTGAATACCATGTCGGCTTCCATCACACGGGTATTGCGCAGTGCGGGGGAGTTCGCAGGCGGTGGGAGTAGTGTACCGATGGAGTCAGCTTGGTGTCCGCCCACATCATGTACCTGCACTCCGAGCAGGTGGCCTACCCCATGTGGCATGAACAGTTGCGGAATATCCAGCGCTATAAGATCCTCTTCGCTGCCACTACAGATATCGTTATCGATCAACACGCGAGCCAACTTGTTCAGCGTAGATTGATGCAGTGATTGGTAAGTTTTCCCCGGACATACTTCAGCGACTAGCGCGAGCTCCAATTCTTCCATTGCCTGAAGAAGAGGTCGAAACCTGGGATGTACGTCTTCGCTAACCGAGGTACGGGTGATGTCTGAGCCATAGGCATTAACTCGGCAACCGGCATCGATTAATAGGACTCGCCCCTTATTTGCATGCGCCTTGCGCTTGAACTGATAGTGCAATATCGCAGCCTTCTCGTTAAGTGCAACGATATTAGTATAGGGGCTTTCATCTTCCAGATGCGTGGTGGCTTGCAGAAACGCCAGGTGGATCTCGAATTCTGTACCACCTTCCAGAAAACAAGTCTTAGCCGCCCCATGGCCTAGCAGTGCCAGTTGATTGGCGGCTCGTAACTGATCTAGCTCATAGTCAGACTTTATCGCCCGGGCGAAGTCCAAATAGGCTAGTAGTGCTTGAGGATTTATCAGGGACTTATCGATACCAAGCGAAGAGGCGACGGTAGCGCTCTCTCCGATATAGGCCACATCGGATTTCGATAATTGTTGTAGCTGCTTAGCCAGCTCATCCAGAGTGCCCAGGCGCACAATAGTGAACTGTTCATCCCAGGCGGGATCAACATTGATGTCCTGCTCGTGCCAGAAATCACTGGGAACTATCTGGAAGTAAATAGGCTTATGGTTAGGACGAAAATAGATAAACTGATTCGGTCGATTGACAGGAATCCAGTGCAGCAGGTGGCCATAGGCCTGGAAAGGCATCGCCCTGTCGTCGCCAAAGTGGTGATGTTCTACTCCACTATGCACTAATACCGCCCCATAGGGCCCATTAATATGCTGCAGCGCATCAGAATAGCTGATGCATAGAGTCTTGGTATGTTTTGCGTAGTTGATACTGATCAATTTCGATGCCCCTGAGTGCTGTCTAATACAATGAGTTGGAATTATACTGTGGATTGATTGTGAACAAACAGAGATCGTTCTTCGGATTCTTTCTAGGTGGGTTTATTAGTGGTATGGGTCTTTTATCTATCGCTGCCGTAATAATTCTCTACTTGAGGTTTGCTCCTAGCCTACAGTACACATTAGACCCCGGTGACCCTGATGGGAATCGTGGCATTAAAAAGCTTGGTGACTCCTTATGGTTCTTCGGTAGCCTAATCGGTGCTGTGGGCATACTGCTCAGTATTCATATGTTTGGCGTATCGTGGACTTATATGCACAAGCAATATGTGCAATTAATTTTCCTGTTCTGGGTGTCGCTGCCTTATATTCTAGCTATTTCTATTGTTTTGATTCCAGGCCTCGCTGTGCGAAGGCAGGTTTCTAATTACAAATCTTTTAGGTCCGATCAGCTTAAACAAGAGAAGGCAAGACTGTATTAGAACTACAAGCAGTTCGAATCCAAAAAAGATAAAGACATCATTTCCAAGAAGAAAGAGCTAGGGGAAAAGTTAGAGCAGATTCAAGACGAGCCAGAAAAACTCAAGCAGATGCGAAATTCTCATATAGATGGGAAAAATTCAGACTAGCCGAATTCTCTCATCCATACCTCACTACCTACTCGTAGTTTTCTATACTCGGGCAGGAACAAAATAAATTTCTATCGCCATACACATTGTCTATGCGGTTTACACTGGGCCAGTATTTGTTTGATACGTCGGCGCCCTCAGCTTGGTTAGGATAAGCAGCTTGCAACTTGCTATAGGGTCGGTCCCAGCTGTCGTCCAACATATCGGCGAGTGTATGGGGGGCATTTTTCAGCGGATTATTCTCTGCATCAATACTGCCCGACTCGACCGCTGCGATTTCCTTGCGAATCTGAATCATCGCATCGATGAACCTGTCTACTTCCTGTTTCGATTCACTCTCGGTTGGCTCGATCATCAATGTCCCTGCTACTGGGAAAGACATCGTTGGCGCATGGAAGCCAAAGTCCATGAGTCGCTTGGCGACATCTTCTTCGCTAATGCCTGAGCTAAGTTTAAGCGGGCGTAGATCGATAATACATTCGTGAGCCACCATGCCACTGCTGCCGGTATAGAGGACGGGATAGTGCTCGGCTAATCTGACAGCTATATAGTTCGCGCTTAATATCGCGACCTGAGTTGCCTTTAGCAGACCTTCGGCACCCATCATGGCAATGTACATCCACGAAATAGGCAGGATCCCTGAACTACCCCAAGGTGCTGCAGAGACAGCGCTATTACCGGCTTCTGGGCCATCCAGTCTTATGAGAGGATGGTTTGCCAGGTGCGGAGCGAGATGTTTCTTGACGCCAATTGGGCCCATGCCAGGACCGCCGCCACCATGGGGAATGCAGAACGTCTTATGCAGGTTTACGTGGGAAACATCGGCACCAATATCTCCTGGCTTGGCGACTCCAACTTGCGCATTCAGATTAGCGCCATCCATATAGACTTGCCCGCCGTTATCATGAACGATCTGGCAAACTTCCTTCACGGCTTCCTCAAACACTCCGTGTGTAGAAGGATAGGTAATCATTAATGCTGCAAGGTGTTCACTGTTTGCCTCGGCCTTACTGCGTAAGTCTTCTACATCGATATTGCCATCATCGTCGCAGGCAACGAGAACAACCTTCATGCCAATCATCTGTGCACTGGCAGGATTCGTACCATGGGCAGAAGTAGGAATCAGACAGATATTCCTCGTAGCCTCGCCTTTGCTCTCTAAGTACTTCTTGATGGCGAGCAGCCCGGCATACTCGCCCTGGGCGCCGGAGTTCGGTTGCATGCTTACGGCATCGAACCCAGTTATCACCTCTAACATTTTCTCCACCCCGGTAATCATTTCTTTGTAGCCCGCCATCTGTTCGATAGGTGTGAACGGATGTGGTTTGGCAAACTCAGGCCAGCTTATGGGTGCCATCTCCGCGGCAGCATTTAGCTTCATCGTGCAGGAGCCCAGCGGAATCATCGCATGAGTAAGCGAAATGTCTTTGTCCTCGAGCCTTTTCAAATAGCGCATCATTTCGGTTTCGCTGTGATAGCTATTGAAATTAGGGTGCTGCAAATATTCGCTGCGGCGCACGAGGTCATCTGGGATAACCGCTCCTTTTTCCCCGCTAACGATTTGGGCGTCTATATCCTTTGCAGAAGGCAGTTTCGCGGCATCAGCCAAAACTACATCCCAAATTTTCTTAACATCAGCGCTGGTAGAACATTCATCGAGGCTAACCCCAATCAGGCTATGCTCTTGTGCATTGTCGATACGCAGATTGATATTGGCCGTATTTGCCCGGTTTACTATGTCGTTAATATGCGCTGGATTGATTTTGAGCGTAAGCGTATCGAAGAAGTTGTCATTCACTATTTCGGTGCCGGCAGTTTCTAGGCCTGCAGCTAAAATAGAGGTCAGTCGGTGAATGCGTTGGGCAATATTCTTAAGACCTTTTGGGCCGTGATACATTGCGTAGAGTGCAGATATGTTTGCCAGAAGAACCTGCGCGGTACAAATATTACTATTCGCCTTCTCTCGGCGAATATGTTGCTCTCGCGTTTGTAATGCCATGCGGAAGGCCTGACGCCCTCGTTTATCAACCGAAACACCAATAATGCGCCCCGGAACAGCGCGCTTATAGTCTTCCTTGGTTGCAAAGTAAGCCGCATGAGGCCCGCCATATCCCATGGGCACGCCGAAACGTTGCGTGGTGCCGGTTACAACATCAGCCCCCATCTCACCCGGGGGCTTGAGCAACGTCAGACTCATCAAGTCGGCTGCGACAATTGCAATAGCCTTGTGCTCATGCAGTTGCTCGATGATAGATGTTAGATCGCGAGCTTGCCCGGTGACTGCTGGGTATTGGAAAATGGCACCGAATAATTCAGACAGTTCGACATCTGCTATATCACCAATAATAAGCTCGAAGCCGAAACATTCGGCTCGAGTCTTAATGACATCGATAGTCTGTGGGAAGCAATTTCGATCTACGAAAAACTTGTTTGCCTTTCGATTTTTGCTTACGCGTTTCGCTAGCGACATAGCCTCCGCGGCGGCAGTCGCTTCATCGAGTAGAGAGGCGTTTGCCAAATCCATAGCAGTAAGGTCTAGAGTCATTTGCTGGAAATTTAACAAGCACTCGAGTCTGCCTTGCGAGATTTCTGGCTGATAAGGAGTATAGGCAGTGTACCAGCCTGGATTTTCCAGCACGTTACGCAGGATGACGTTCGGGGTAAAGGTGTCGTAATAGCCTAGTCCAATAAAAGACTTTGTGTCAGTGTTCTTCGCGGCGATTGCCTTCAACTTTGCGAGGGCTGCATTCTCTGTGAGAGGGTCGTCTAACTCTAGCGCGGCATTAAGCGCGATCGCTTGGGGAACAGTTTTGGCGATCAGCTCATCAAGTGACTTTACGTTGAGTGCCTGCAGCATCTGATCGATCTGCTGCGCGCTGGGCCCAATGTGTCGATCAATAAATTCGCCGTGATAATGCAGAGAATCCAGAGAGGGGGCGGAGTCGTTCTGGGCAGAATCGTCGTGATTTGCCGGACTTGATTGAGTATGCATTACTGTCCTTTCTGGAAACGTCATTCTTCGTTAACACTGGTTGTTAAAATTTTAAGTGGAAAGCCTACTGGCAAATAAAGACTACTAGTCCTCTTCGCAATGATCGAAATAGGCGTCGGCATCCATCAATTCGTCTAGTTCGAGCTCGTCACTGATCTGAATCTTGTAGAACCAGCCATCATCGTAGGGAACTGAATTGACTGTTTCGGGAGCGTCTTCCAGCAGGCCGTTGGTTTCAATAATCTCACCAGACACGGGGCTATAGACATCGGATGCAGCCTTCACCGATTCGACGACGGCGACTTCATCCTTGGCATGAATAGTAGCGCCCACTTCGGGTAGTTCTACGAATACGATATCACCTAAGGCATCCTGAGCGTGATTGCTGATACCAACTGTCGCGGTGCCGTCTTCTTCGAGTCGAACCCATTCATGAGTGGCGGCGTATTTTAGATTGTCTGGATATGTACTCACGGGGCTTTCCTCTTCTAGTTGAAGCTATTTTAAGTGGTTTGCTTGATGCTCCAGTTGATCTTAGCTGAGCTGGTCTATGGGATAAATCTCTTACTATTACTCGAATACCTTCTTTCCGAAGCGGACGAAATTAGGCTTCACGATTCGGACATCAGTCAGAGTACCCCTAATGTCCACCTGGCAGGCACCGCTATCTAGCGGAATTCTAGCTAAAGCGATTGAATGCTTCAATGTAGGCGAAAAGCTTCCGCTGGTAATCACCCCCTCACCATTTTCACACAATACTTTCTGGCCTTCACGCAGAACGCCCCGCTGTTCGAGCACGAGACCCGTGAGTATGGGCAAGCCGCCCTCCAGCTGCTCTGTCTTATGGGCAGTGACCGCCGCCCGGCCTATAAAATCTCGATCCTGGGGCTGCCAGGAGATGGTCTGCTCCATGTTCGCCGCAACGGGTGAAGTTGATTCATCCATATCATGGCCATAGAGATTCATTCCAGCCTCAAGACGCAGTGTATCTCGCGCACCAAGCCCTACGGGCTTGACATCAACCGCCATCAATTTGTCCCAAACTTCGGGAGCCTCTGCGTTGGGCAGAATCAGCTCTACTCCTTTCTCACCGGTATAACCGGTACGGGCGATGAACCGCTCCCCCGATTCGAAGCCGCGAAAGTTTTTTAGCTGGGCCGTAGCTGCGGCATGCTCGTCGTCTAGAATCGAACATACCTTCTCTATCGCCTTGGGGCCGTGTACGGCAAGGATCGCGAGTTGTGGTCTCTCTTCGATCTTAGCGTCGAAGCCTTGGCCATGAGTGCGTATCCAATCCAGGTCCTTATCCCGGGTAGCGCAGTTTACGACTACGCGATAGCCGAAATTCATACGATAGACGATCAGATCATCTACAACGCCGCCAGTTTCGTTAAGCATGCCGCTGTAGAGTGCGCGTCCGATTTCATCCAATTTGGCAACATCGTTGGACAGTAAGTAACGCAAAAATTTCTGCGCGTCAGGACCTGAGACATCGACTATATTCATATGGGATACGTCGAATATGCCGGCTTGGTTTCGTACCACATTATGCTCTTCAATCTGAGAGCCATAATTAATTGGCATATCCCATCCGGCGAAATCTACCATCTTGGCACCGGCATCGAGATGCTTCTGATAAAGCGAGGTTTTTTGGCCCATTAGATACTGCTCTTAAGAGGGGGAAAGAAGGCGACATTTTACCTACAGCAAGGACCTTTTAATAGGGAAAACCATGGCTAATCACTGCTTCATTTAGGAGCGACAGCTAGGCGGCAGATTCTTGTGATACGGGGGTTCTAAGGCAACCAGGCGTAACTAAATTTTGCGAATATTGTGCGGTTAGTTTTCTCGATCGAGTCGTAAGTGTCGTTCTGAAAGCCGGCATCAGAGTAGCCAATAAAAAAGCGGGTAGCGGCACTCACTCTATAGCTATAGAGAAGCTGTGTGGTGAGCTGCTTACTGCATGCCTGCACTTCAGATAGATAGAGGTCCTGATTGCGTTTGTTGTCGGTGTACTGAAGCGTAAAGCGCAAGAAGCTGCGTGCACTGAATTGATAGGTTGTCCTGAGGTCGGTGAGGTTCGCTGTAAAGAGCCTGCCACCGTCAACATCGAATTCCTGAAAGGTATGATCTAGACTCAACTCCAAATGCTTTCCCCAGCGGTAGTTGATTTTGGGTCCGAAGCGCTTCGAACGGCCGAGACGGGTATTGGCAAAGTCGACTATATCCTCAACTCGAAGAAGAGTGCTCAGGCGCAGGTTTGCGCTTGGCGTAAAGCCAATGGAGATCTGATTGAACTGTTCATCAAAATATTTGCCGTTCCAGTAAGTTTCGCTGCCACCAAAAAGTCCATTGAGGAACGATTGCTGTGGGCCGTTCATGTTGACGAATACCTCGAACTCTTCTTCGAGCTGCAGGCCGGATTGGTCTTCCGTGCGGTCATAATCCAGTGCAACTCGAATTCGATTGAAGAAATCGTCAGATTCACCCCACCAGGTATGCCCGAGCGTCGCTACGACGAACTTGAAATCGACCCGATTCACGAAGCCCAGGTCCGCACGAAAATCTTCACCCATATCGGTGTAGCCCAGGCGCCAATCCCAGCGTCTGTCGTTGTGCCGATACTCCATGCGATGACTGCTATCGCTCATACTAGAGGCTTGCCCATAGCGCCCCTGTATCAGGGTTGGATAGTCGGAGCTGGAGCGCATGGTCTGCACAGTAACCACATCGCGATCACTGGGTCTAAGCACGGCATCTATGCTGCTGACGGTGTTGCTATAGCCGTCTGCACGGCGGTCGGTTACCAGTGCGCCTATGGTCGAGTTCTCGAAGATATCGAAGCGGTAACGTCCGATAGCGACTTCCGACTCAACATCACCCAGGGTTGCGATGCTAGACCCCAGGCTGCGGGGCATCAGGAAACTGGTGCTGGCATCATTGGCCGTAAGCAGGGCATAGGTATGGCCATTACTCTTACCTGTCAGCTTTACGCCGTAGTCAGGATCGGAGATGTTTCGGGTATACACCAACCTCTCAAAAGTATCGAAATAATCGGCGCCATCGAGGAAGAAGGTTCGCCGCTCTGGGAAGAAAAGGCTGAAGGTGTTGTTAATGTCTAATTGTGCGCTATCAGCTTCTACCTGAGAGAAGTCAGGGTTGAGCGTCGCGTTGAGATAGAGGTCCTGAGTAATACCCCAGCGTACGTCGAGACTGGCTTCTGGATCGATGCTCTCACGGTCCCAGTTACCTAGTGCCGGGTTTCTGTTTTCTACTGCCGTTGAGGTGAGCGTTGGAATGACTTGAAGATTTCTGCTTCGAGTCAGGTTTGCAAACCCGTCCGCCTTGCTTAGCTGACAGATATAACAGGATATGTTTCTGTCTCGACGGTTATTGGCAATTCGCGTGCCTCGATCGCGCGGATAGTAACGTACCAGATCGATTCCCCATGTCTGGTTGTCTTCACTGGGGGTGAAGCGCAGCTGTTTCACCGGAATCGCCATCTCGACGACGTAGCCTTCTTCATTGATCTGGCCGGCGCTATCCCATATGGCATTCCAGGAATCATCCTCGTCGTCGTTCACATCATCTTGTATCGCATCGGCTTGCACACCGAAGGGATTGGCAAAGAACTCGAACGCGCGTCGTTCATCGTTAAACGTGTCTAGAATGACAGCTACGTAATCGTCGTTCCACAGGGCGTCTCTATCTCTGTAGAAGGCGCGTATCTGGTCAGGGTCTGGATCGAGTGCGATAAAGGCAACGTACAGTATCTCGCCGTCTTCCATTAGCAGGGCTTCGGCCTGTACCTCGGCGGCGACATTGTCATTCGGATTGGTTTCTATGTTGACCGCAACGCGAGTGGCTTGACTCCATTCTCCCCGGTCGATCTGGCCATCGATACGCGGCTTGGTACTCACCCTGGGAATGCTGTAGTTGGTCAGCGATTGCGCGTGAATCTTGGAGGCGGGGATGCAGACTAGAACAAGGGCAACCAGGACGAGGCTAAGCGTAGATTGCGTGCTGCGGGCAAGGTATGAGGATAATGCCATTGCTACTATTCGATCACTCATTTGGCTATTTGCTGAGACTACTGCTCAATTATTCTTGCTTGGCCCTTATGGATCGGGTCATGCCTTGCGCGTAGATGCTGGGGGTGGATTATTGCACTTGATGCAGCCAAAGGGAAAACGCTTAATGGGGGCCACAAATCCTTCTGTAGTCCTGCAGTCACGCGCTGGCGTCGCTTTGCTCAGGATCGCTGGAAATAAAAAAGCAGGAAGCCTCTCGACTTCCTGCCTCTTGATACAGCGCTTACAGTTGAGCGGCGGCCTCGAGAACATCCTCGAAAGGAGGCCTGTCCTGATAGCGTTCTTCGGCAAACTTGGCCTTGATAACGCCGTTTGGATCGACCAGAAAAATCCCGGGATACGGTATACCGTATACTCGGTGCCCTGGCTCGTAGTCCAAATTGCGAACACCGAAGGCGTTCACATGGCTAACATCTTCGTCATGGAGCAGGGTGAACTGTATGTCCTGATCTTCCTGCACGGTTTTTAATAACTCTACGGAATCGTAGGTTAATGCTACAACACTGATTCCCATTGCTTCGATCTGATCACTGATTTCGGTCAGCTGCACGAGCTGAGCTTTACAGTAGGGTCACCAGTCAAACGAGCGGCTCATCATGAAGAGCATGCCCTTCTCGCCTTTCAAGTCATCGAATGTTTGAAGATTGCCATCTTGATCCTGTGCTGAGATTTTCGGAATCGATGCACCCACGGGGAAGTCTGGAGCCCAGACGAAATCCTGTGCCAGTGAAATCTGGAAACTCCCAAACAGCATCAGGCCAAGCAGTATCTTGCCCAGTATTCCGACGCGGTGTTGAGTTTTCGCGATCATGTTTACCTCATTTTTTCTATCAATCGAAAGTTTCTGCTTCGAAGCGCGCTGACGCCACGAATCAAAGCATTACTAACAATACCCGATCAGGGACGGTTTTATTGCAAGATTGGTAAAATACTTCGATCTGCGCCGGCATTAGGGCGACCCGCATGCCCAATCGATCGAAAAACTGCCTGTATCCCCGTAAGTACAGCGACACAGACCTGTGTTATCAATTACTGGATGTGGTCGATTTCTGCTAGAAAGCGCTTGCCACGGGGCATGTAGCTGTTGTCACTGTCGAGAGAGAATACCACTGAATTGGAGCGGCCGATGATCTCTTCTCGCGGTACGAAGCTATAGACGCGGCTGTCTGCGCTATTGTCGCGGTTGTCTCCCAGAACGAAATATTGGCCCTCAGGCACCACGGAAGGCCCATAGCTGCGCGCGGTGCGGCTTACAAAACGGTTCGACAAGCGTGCCTGGTGTGACTTATCAGGGAGTTCCTCGAGGATGATTATGGCGTCGTCATCTCTGGATAGGACCTCATAGTTTGCGGCTTCCCCGTTGATAACCAGAGCATTATTCTGCATATATACGGTGTCGCCAGGAACTCCGACGATGCGCTTAACCAAGCGTTTGTCTGCTTTCTTGGAGTCGATGATTACAACATCGCCCCGGTTAGGGTCGGACAGTTCCGCCAGGGAAATCTCGGTAAACGGGATCTTCACGTCATAGGCGAGCTTGTTTACCCAGACCTTGTCTCCATCTAACAAAGTGGGTTGCATGGACGCTCCGGAGATAGAGCTCAAATCCGCGATTGCGCTCTTAAAGAAGACAATACAGGACAGTAACAGGAAGAATTGCTTATTTTCCTTCCAAAACAGGCTGAGATTGCTGCCGAGACGCTCGGAAATACTGCCGGGCTGTAAATCTTTCATCATTTATGCACCTTATGGAGCGCTAAACTAGCCCATGAGTTCCAAGCATGTCAATTGGCTTGCGCTGGCTTATCCTGCTGGGCAGTTCAGTGGTGGCAACTGCTTTGCGTGTGCTGCCAGCATCCGCCCCCTGCGCAACTATTGCAAACGCGCGGCCTCTTCACTAACCTGTATGCCCGTACAGTGAAATCCTGAGCTAACTAGATCATGGTATTGACGCAATTTCATCCAGCCTCCCGCGATTGGTTTACAGACCAGTTTGGTGTGCCAACCGAAGCACAGGCCCAAGCCTGGCAGGCGATCAGGTCTGGTCGGCACACGCTCATCTCGGCACCGACCGGCAGCGGCAAGACCTTGGCTGCATTCTATGCGGCAATTGATGAAATATTGCAGCGTGGCCTGAAACGGCAGTTGAGCCCTGGCGTTCAGATCCTCTATGTGTCCCCCTTGAAAGCCTTGAGTAACGATATTCACAAGAACCTGGAAACGCCGCTTGCGGGCATCGCGGCTAACTTGAAGCGAAGTGGTCAGGCGCCGGTAGATATCACCATCGCGGTTCGCACCGGCGATACGCCTGCCAGCGAGCGGCAAAAGATGGCGAAGAAGCCTCCGCATATTCTAGTTACCACGCCGGAGTCGCTCTATCTGCTTTTGACCAGTGCGAGCGGTCGCGCGATGCTGGCTAATGTTTCTTCTCTGATTGTGGATGAGATACACGCCATGCTGGGGGACAAGCGCGGCTCGCATCTGGCCTTATCGATCGAGAGGCTGCAAAGGCTGGTCCTGCAAAACTCAGGGCAGCAGTTGCAGCGCATTGGTCTTTCTGCGACCCAGCGGCCAATCGAGATGGTTGCCAAATACCTGGTTGGAAATAGTAACTGCAGCGATGAAAAAGTAGACTGCGAGATAGTGGATGCCGGTTTTCGTCGAGCCCTGGACATTCGTCTCGAAGTACCGAGTTCGCCACTTAGCGCATTGATGAGCAACGAAGTCTGGGAAGAGCTCTACAAGCGTCTGGTTGAATTAATCACAGAGCATGAAACTACACTTGTTTTTGTCAATACGAGAAGGCTATCGGAACGACTGGCATTGGCGCTTTCGGAGCGCCTTGGTGAAGATGCGGTTTGTTCTCATCACGGCAGCATGAGCAAGGAGCTACGCTTCGATGCCGAGCAACGTCTAAAAGCGGGGCAGTTAAAAGTATTGGTGGCGACCGCTTCCATGGAATTGGGTATCGACATTGGCTCAGTCGATCTTGTGGTTCAGTTTTCGTCACCGAAAAGCATTGCGACGTTCTTGCAGCGTGTTGGCCGCAGTGGCCACTCCATCCACGGCACGCCTAAAGGTATTCTTTTTCCGCTAACCCGCGATGACTTAGTTGAGAGTGCTGCTCTTGTGCACAGCATTCGCGTAGGCGGGTTGGATTGCATCGTGATGCCCGAGAAGCCATTGGATATTCTCTCCCAGCAGATCGTTGCCGAAGTCTCTTCGCAGACCCATGATTCAGCCGGTCAAACCGGTGAATTATTCGATCAGCAAGAGGGTGGCTGGAGTGTGGATGAGCTATACGACCTTTTTCGCAATGCCTATTCTTATCGCAACTTGCAGCGAGAGGAGTTCGATACCATCGTAGGAATGCTGGCAGAGGGTTACACCAGCAGGCGAGGGCGTCGCGGTACGCACTTGCATCATGATGCTATCAATAATCGACTGCGTGCGAGGCGAGGAGCAAATCTGGTTGCGCTTACTAACGGGGGCGCCATCCCAGACATGTTCGACTATCAGGTTGTGCTGGACCCTGAAGATATTGTCGTAGGCAGCTTGAACGAAGACTTCGCACTAGAGGCGTTGCCTGGGGATGTCTTTACACTTGGTACACACAGTTGGCAGATGTTGCGCGTGGATGGGCTTAAGGTTCGAGTGCGTGATGCACAGGGCGTGCAGCCCACGATACCTTTTTGGTTTGGCGAAGGCCTTGGTCGAACACGGGAGCTGTCCGAGGCCGTTTCGGCACTGCGCCAGAGAATCGCTGATCTTCTCATCAACGACTCCGCGAATGCCGCCGTACAGTGGCTGGTAAATAGCGCGGGGCTGCCGCGTGAGGGAGCCACGCAATTGGTGGAGTATCTGGAGACCGGGATGAATGCTCTAGGTGAGATGCCCACCCGCACCTCCATAGTGATGGAGCGTTTCTTCGATGAGGTGGGTGATATGCATGTTGTCATCCACTCGCCATTTGGAAGTCGAATTAATCGTGGTTGGGGTTTGGCACTTCGAAAGCGTTTCTGTAAATCATTTAACTTCGAACTACAGGCAGCGGCCAACGAAGACAGTATTGTGATTTCCCTGGGGTCTATTCATAGCTTTCCACTGGACGATGTATTTAAGTATCTGCAATCTGCAACGGTAAGAGACGTATTGATTCAGGCCTTACTCGATGCACCAATGTTTGAAGTTCGATGGCGTTGGAATGCGACGCGCTCTCTCGCGATACAGCGTAATCGCAATGGCAAGCGTGTACCTCCGCAGTTTCAGCGTATGGATGCAGAAGATCTCGTGGCGCATGTTTTTCCGGATCAGATTGCCTGCGCCGAAAACATTACGGGTCGACGCGATGTGCCAGATCACCCTCTTGTTAATCAGACAATTCATGACTGTTTAACAGAGGCCATGGATATTGAAGAGCTCACGGAACTAATATCCGATATTGAACAAGATAAATTGACGCTGATCGCAAAAGACCTGCGCGAGCCCTCTCCGTTTGCGCAAGAAATAATCAACGCTAGGCCCTATGCCTTCCTCGATGACGCGCCCTTTGAGGAGCGACGCACCAATGCGATTCGTAATAGGAGTTGGGCAGACCCGGGCGAGGCAAAAGATTTTAGTTTATTAGACGAAGAGGCGATCGCAAGAGTAAGAGATGAGGCATGGCCTTACATCAATAATGTCGAAGAGTTTCATGACGGTCTTTGCAGCCTCGCCTACATGAGCAAGCAGGAATTCGAATCCAACGCGAACTATCAAACATGGCAGGCGGTATTGCTAGATGCCGGGCGTAGTCTCAAGCTAACGGGGCTGCCAAACGAGTTGTTGATCGCTACTGAAAAGCTAGGCTGTTTCCTGGCGCTCTACCCTCAGCTAGAGTCGCTACAAGCGTTGCCGGAGATTCCCGCATTCATACTTGAGAAGAAGTGGGATCGTCAGGATGCTCTGCGTGAGATTGTGCGCTCCAGGCTTGAATGCCTGGGGCCTATTCGGTCGCAGCAATTGGCAACGGAATTGGCTATCGATGTTAGCGAAATAGATTTTGCACTACTGGCTCTGGAAGTCGAAGGCTTCGCGTTTCAGGGGCAATTTACTCAGGCTGCTCGCAAGCACAAGACAACTGGCGATACGGTTGTTGAATGGTGTGAACGAAGGCTACTGCAGCGAATTCATCGTTATACCATCGATGCACATCGTAAAAGTATTAAGCCAGTATCACTGCAAACCTATACTGAATTTTTATTCGACAATCATCAATTGGTTGCGGTCACAGAGCCTGCGATCGATACGGCGACGGCTAAAGAGCCGATGCTCGATGGGCAAACGCGCCTGCAGAATACCTTGGGGCTATTGGATGGCATAGCGGCACCCGCTGCGAGTTGGGAGGCAGACCTCTATCCGGTGAGGGTCGCCAACTACGACCCGAGTTGGCTGGATGTAATGTGTATCAGCGGCAGGATAGTGTGGGGTCGTTACTCATTGCCGAATCCGTCATTACGTATGCAGCTACGCAAAGAGGTAAAGTCTTCGAAATCATCTGGCCCGATCAAGTCAACACCTATATCAATTGTCAGCCGCGCCAACTTGGATATATGGAAGGCGCTTTCTGCGGCACAGGCTAATGAAGATGTTGCGCCTATCAGTGAGCTGGCAAAGAGAATTGAATTGGATTTAGCCAGTAACGGCGCCAGCTTCTTCGACCAGATTCAACAGCGCACTGGCCTGCTCAAAGCACAGCTGGAACAAGGTCTCGCCGAACTGGTTTCGAGCGCCAGAATAACCAGTGATAGCTTTACCGGCTTGCGCGCCTTGCTTACTCCCAATAAAAAGAAGCCTAGTACGCATAAGAGGCGTGGACGCAAGGCTATGTTCGGTGTCGAGGATGCTGGCAGGTGGAGTCTTCTGGAAACGGATAATCGACAAAGTTTATCGACAGGCAACACTTGGCATTGGGATGTTCTCGATGCAGATCAACTGGAGCGTCTCATAGGCATTTATCTTCAGCGTTGGGGAGTCTTGTTCCGCGGCCTATTAGAGAGAGAACTGTTTGCTCCACCGTGGAGAGTATTGCTGGCAGCGCTGCGTAAGATGGAATTGCGGGGGAGCATTCGCGGTGGTCGCTTTGTAGCCGGAGTTGGTGGTGAGCAGTTTGCTTTCCCTGAGACTGTTGATGCTCTGCGCAAGTTCAAGATGCGCAGCGATGAGAGCAAAGTAAACTATTACAGTCTCAGTGCTGTCGATCCGCTCAACCTTCTCAATCTACTACTGCCCAATCGGAAGTTGTCGAGGCTTAGTAAGAACCGAGTGCTCTATGAGAATGGAATTCCGATAGCTGTATTGGAATCAGATAAGGTGAGTTTTCTTAGGGAAGTTGATCCGGCCGAGCAATGGAATTTGCGGCAGGCATTGATCAAGAAAAATTTTCCACCACCGCTGCGTAGTTACTTGGGCAGTCGATAGCTTAGTGAGGAAACCTCTGTTCTTTAAAAAAATCCCGCTATCACTGAACGCGATAGCGGGATTTACTACTTATGGGAGCAAAGGAATCGTGAATTGCTTCAGCGAAACCCCTCCAATTACCCGAGTAAGTCTTATGCAAACAACCTAGATAGAGTAACTGGAGGCTCCCTTAATAGATTGACTATTGATGGGATCACCTCCTTTTAATGCCAGGGTAGCCAAGTATTGTTAGCAAATCCCCCCTGTTAGAACTACTAACAAATGCCTGATGATTTTATATAACACATTCTCGGAACTGTAAAGCACAGAAGTAGTTGTAGGGTAAGCGGCAGGCTAGTAAAAGTTGGTCGGTCTTTGCCTAGATCTGACTCATGGAATTCATGGCTAGAGCAAGGCTCGATATCCTACATAGGGTTTAACTGCTCCAGAAAGCTGAGAACCCCTTTCGAGTAAGTAGGAAATTTAGGCGAATTGTGTGTAGAGTTGCGCGCCAGATTACATAGTTGGATTTTTAATCAAGAACCGCGAATTCAATTGCCTTCACAGGTAAATTACAATCAGTACTGAGAAATCGTACTAAAGTATGTAACACGAGTATGAGGCTATGAGGAAAAGAAGACGACATAAACTGGTGGAGGTGGATTTTTGGCTAGCCTTAGCCATCCACTACTAGGCACGACTACCTGCGATATTCAGGATATGTCTGTAAGTGGCGTATCGATCAAGTTGGACGAAGATCTGAAGTTCTTTGTCATGATGGAGCTGGATGTCAAAATTCGTGGTGAGGGTTGGGACGAATCAATGCCCGCATTACCCGTGCAAGTTACGCGTGTCGACAAACGAAACATTGGCCTGGAATTCATCGAGAGTTGCGAAGATATTTGATCGCCTCCAGAGGATGATCTCGATTTCGATACAGACGTCACATCTCAGCTTTGTAAAAGCGCCGAGCTTGATGAGTATGGAAATCTCGCCTAGCCCTGAGCAAGATAACTCTCAGCCAAATACCGCAATAGCTCAAAATAACACGAAGGCCTGCGCCCAGACATAGAGTACTGCCGCGATTAGTGTGGTAAAGGCTATGAACTTTACCGGGCTTTCCTTGAGGCTATGCCAAAGTGTTTTTATTTCGCCCTTCGCCTTTTTTTCTTGATATTCTCTTCGCAAACGTTCTGTGCGCTCAAGCTGATACTCGTCAATGAGTTGGCGCGCCTGATCAAATTCTTCTGTCTCGTTTATCCAAATAGCAGGCAAGGAAATGCCCCAGTTACCGGCCGAGGTTTCAAAATAGCCTATGCCATTATTCTCCAAAATTTCACGTACGTCTTGGGCTTCATCTTCGAGAACGTTGCGCAGCCTGAATACTAGTTTTGACATAAATACTTTATCGGCTTGTGGAAGTGATTCGCTTTTACGGATGTTGCGGGCATGCTACCTTTAACGAGTAGTCGTGTAAAACAAGTCTAGAGAAAGCCTGGTCATTGGCTGGCACTGTTGTTGAATTATTTTGCTTCGAGGAGCCCAGAATGGAAATCTAATTAGAATGGAACTTCGATCCTGTGCTGTTCTTGTTTGTGTGCTACTACTAGGCACATCCCAGGCGCTGGCAGACACCTCTGTTTGGTCAGTGCGCTCGGCCGATAACATCCTTTACCTTGGTGGAACGGTACACCTGCTACGTCCGGGAGACTATCCCTTGCCAGGCGAATTCGAGGAGGCCTATCAGGCCAGCTCGGAGCTGATCTTCAAAACCGACATCGGTTCGATGAATGTCTTGTCTGTACAGGCTCAGATGTTGCAGCAGCTAACCTCTAGTGGGGAGAGATCGCTGCGAACAGTTCTAAGAGACGAGGCCTATACGGCTACGGCTGGCTTGCCTATCGCCATGTTGGAGAAATTCTAACTTGGCCTTTTGATGAGCACGCTTCAGATATTGGTATTTCAGAGCATGGGTTTTACGCCTCAGGATGTAGATGCATTTTTTCACACTCGGTCACTGGGAGACGGAAAAGCAGAGGGACAATTAGAGACCGCTCAGGAACAGATAGGCTTCATTTCGGCAATGGGAGAGGGCAACGAAAGCGAATTCATTCTGCTTTCATTGAAAGGCCTCGAAGAGACCGGTGACGCTATGGAAAGCATGATAGGAGTCTGGCGTTCCGGTGATGCGGCAGGTCTTTCCGAGTAGTTTGTGGAAGATATGATGGCCGAAGCGCCGGAGCTCTATGATGCGCTTTTGTATCAGCGAAACCTGAAGTGGATTCCACAGATCGACAGAATGCTGACACCGAGTTTGTTCACGTAGGTGCGGCGCATATTGTGGGTGAGAATGGACTGCTGGATTTACTCGCGCAAAAGGGCTATGAGGTCAATCAGCTCTAATCTGCAGACGCCGCAGTGCCACAATGGAGCGCTCTGGCACCATCGCGGCGGGTAGTTGTGGAGGTTTTAGTCTTAGGAGCTGGTTTTGTGGCTAAGCACTATCTGCCGAGGGCCACTGGTCGATGTTTGACCGCTGACACCTGAAGGAATTTGCTGAACTTTACCGCCGCCCTTTAGGAATGCGTCTACGTGTTCTGCTAGATCGGCGCGATTACTTACCGCTGCGTCTTTTTTTGATTTATTTGCCATGCCTAACTTTCTCTATTGCCACAAAAGCCCGTAATTATACATCAATTCGGTACTTTCGGCCACATGGCGGGAAACTCCATCGTTCTTGTCGCCGGACTCTGATTAAGCAGATCCAAGCCAATGAGCCTGCTTTGGTGTTCTAGCGAGGTTTTGAGCCCAGCCGCTTACGAGGTCGAACATAGTAATCAGAGTAGTAGTCTTCGGGGACTTCACCTACGAGCTCGTCCAGAGAGGTGTTGTAGATGACCTTCATCTTCGCGAGAAGTTCAAGGTCTAAGTGACAGCCATAGTTGCGGATAGTTTCAATATCCTCTAATTGCTTACGAGAAACGCCAAGTAACCGTGCGCCCTCATTCATCGAGTAGCCAGCATTCAATCTTAATAGTCTTACGTTCTTTTTCACTGCAACTGTGATTGGTGAAAATTTTGTAAATTGATCCTGTGTCATAATCTATTGCTCCATGCGGCAGTGAATTTTTTGGATTCTTGAGCCGGATGCAGCCCTCCTGCATTAATCAAATAGTGTAAATAGTTTCGTCCGTCTCGAATCCCGTTGACTTCGTAGTGATTTGGACGAATTCAGGCTAACACAATGAATTTGCGATGGTAATGATTTCTTCAATGCTGTGGGATTTGGCTAGAGCTTTGGAGAATTTAGTCATTGCTAAGTGGAAGTTTCAGTTTGGAAACCTATTTTTTTGGCCTTAGTTGGCGCGTCAATTTTTTTATACTGATTTTGAACTAGGCATGAGAGCTGGTTTATTTTTTGAAATCTAAATGTGATTGGGCATTACTAAGAAATGGCTGCATATTTTTCTGCATATAGTTGAGAGAACCGGTTTCGGCAATATCAATCAGGGTGTCGCGATAATCATTCAAGATGACTTCGTCAAGAAAGTAGAAACCGGTCTTTCCTACTGCGCCGGCTGTACCTAAGCCAGTTTGAGCCAGGGAGGCTGCGCTGATAGATAGCTTGCCAAGGACTTGATCAGTGCTAAAGTTTTCTTTTCTGGCGATCTGGCTGATCTGTGTCCAAAGCGATTCGAACTTGGGTATAAGGTTCGCCGAGTTATCTCTCAATGCCTTTGTAGATGCTCGTAATTCGGCTGCAAGCTCTTCAATTTCTGGCATCGACAGCGGCGGTGTATCGATAGCCGTGGCGCCCTGGCGACTCATATCATGAATCGAGAGAAGCACCTGCTCCAGCGATTGGGGGTCGCTATCGGCGCTGATTACCTCGCTCTCTTTGAGTTGCTGAACTAAGCGCTTCAAGAAAACCTGGCCTCCTTTGGCCGCATCGGAAGCTATGGCAAATACCCAAACCGGAGAAAGGACATCGTTAATAAACCTGCCGCTTCTAGCGATGTTCCCAGAAGCTTCCTGTGCAGGAAATGCTCTTTCAGATCTATGCCGGTTTCAATGTCATCAATCTGCGCCACGTTGTTAATCAGGAAAGTTTGAAACATGCCGAGAGTGAAGTGATAACTATTCGAATTTTTTATAGCAGTGGGAGTTAGTGTTTTAGTGAGCAGCAGAGTGCTGCCTCCGACTAGGGAGCCCAGAGCCCTAGCGGCACGTTCGGGAAGAGACAGGGAGAGTGCAAGATAGTGGTTCAGCCTATCCAGATAGTCCTCAGCATCGTCTAAGGAGATAGGTAATTTGGAATCTGGATCTTCAGGGAGCATAGTAATGTCTCAGTGGTGCCTAGCTTGAGAGTAGCAAGTGGGGATACTTTCACCAACGGATGATCGTGACTTCTCAGATTTGCACTAGTTTCGGCTGATCTCGCGGAGTAGGCTTTCGGGCTACATAAAGTCGACTTTCATCTGCTAGAATCCGGTCTCACGCAGGAGAATGCAATGTCCGAAGTTGATTCCACAGGCGCAAGCGCCGAACAAATTATTACTATGAACAAAGTAGTGAGTTTTCATTATCGTCTTGCAGAGGTCACAGAAGATGGCGAGCGTGCGGATTGGCGTGAAGAATCCCATGGCAGTGATCCACTGTATTACCTGCACGGCTTTCACAATGTTGTAGTGGGGCTAGAAAAAGCCCTGGAAGGCAAGAGGATCGGTGATTCGATAGAGATTACGCTGAAACCGGATGATGCCTATGGATCTCGGCGTCCGAATTCTGAGCATAGAGTGCCTATCAAACATCTGCAATTTCCTGGGCCAGTCAAGAAGATACTGCCAGGCATGCCGGCTACGGTTGAAACCGAGCAGGGAAGGCGGGCCGTCGTTATAGTAAAGGCTGGAAAATTCAACGCCGATGTGGATTTCAATCATCCGCTGGCTGGAAAGACTCTCTATTACGAAGTTCAGGTAGTTGATATTCGAGATGCTACGGCTGAAGAGATTGCCCATGGCCACGTCCATGGAGTTGGGGGGCATCACCATTAGTTCTGAGCTTCTTCTCAGGCAGTGGCAGCCTGCTTTCCAGTCAACGTTTCGAGAACCAGTGGAATGACCTTACGGTTTACTACAACCTCGTAGTAGGCTTCGTTAGAATCCGGGTCTTCCTAGATCTGCGAGTCTTTCCAGATGCCCACTTTTCTTTCTCGAATTATCAAATCTTTCTTGCGTCCACTGGCATCGGGATACTGGCCGATGTGGAATAAGTATTGTTTGCCATTTAGCTTCATGCTGACAGACTTCATGGGCATCTCGTCTTTCAGCTTTGTGAATGCGGCATCATCCAGAAGGATTCCATTTACGTTATAGCGAATATAGTGCTGACCTTTCTCCCCCTTACCGGATTCTCTATCTGCGATTCGCAGCACATCGATATTGAATAAGCTCTTCTCTATTGCTTCTCTTAGAAACCAGGAGCAGCCAGACATTCGATCAGCATTGCCGATTGCGCCAGAGATCATAATGGGTTTGTCTTCATAGTAGAGATATCGTAGACCGGCGCTGGAGAAGCAGATTCCGACTCCTAATTCCAAGAGCGGCAGACCCATCTGTGTCGAATACCGATTGTTAGAGCGAACCATCTTCAGCAAGTCTCGCGAGTAGCCACATGCTCTTGCTTCAGAGAACCATTCTTGGGGGCTCTGCTCGTATTCCAGAAAGCTCAAGATGATCGCATCACCTTGCTCAATCTCGGAGCTGGTTGGTATGAGATAGAGAGTGCCTGTCGACTTAGAGAGCCTTAGGTCTTCTTCGCTGGTTAGTATAGCGAGGCGATTGAAGGCTTTATGTGCAAACTGGTAATACTTTAGCCCCTGTCTATAGCGACTAATCTCGTACATTAGCTTCGATGCATCGGCAGCATCTGCTTTGGAAACTTAATCTTTAAGACTCGCACTTAAGTGCTTCGAGAGAGTTTACTTGTTCCGTAGATAGCTTGTTACCCCACTGATGCCGTCCTGAAGCTTTGCTACGGTAATTCGCCAGCTAAAGAACTGGCAGACAGTCTTTAGATCGATATGCTCCATGATCAAGGAGTTTAGTGATCGCCGCATATAATGCGATGATAGTAGCTGTGCAAGTAACTTTTCCGAGCGAAGCATTTTGAAGAATGCAGCCAGTGTTTTCTCTAGACCTTTAAGTTCACCGCACCGTTTCCACCAGGCACCAAAGCCGTGTTCGCTTCGTATTTCTGTTAGGAGCCCCCTCTTCTTTTGAATATTAAACAACGTAGAAACGTAGTCGGGGCACTCGAGCCAATTAAACTCTTTAGCTATTATTGTCTTGGTATCTTTTGCTGGCCCAAAGAAAGTCTGAGTTTGAAATAACCCGCCTAGTTCATCATGAATTTCTGCCTCAGCAATCGTGGCCGTTGAATCTTCCCCTATAGTCACTATTGGAAATTGTTTCAGTCGCTTGGATAGGAGGGCCTCTACCTTTGCATTGATATCAATAAACCCCTTCGCTTCGCTATTCCAACTAAACACGCAGAATTCGTTTATCAAAAGAGGTAATGAGCTGGGATCGGAAACGGTTAAGATTGGATTGAGAAGCGCATCGACTACGAACTCATAATCCTTGCCAAGGAACTGATCTCGAATAGGAGCCAGTTGCCTCTCTTCAACTTTTTGCAACTGAGAGAATATCTGTTTGTTGACGCTTAGTAGAATGGAATCATAATTTTTCTTTAGCCAAAACAGACGTTGATCTGTGGCTAGAGCCTTAGATGAACCTTTATGTCTTAGGTCGGCCAAGCGTGATGTGACGCTCTCTATATCTGAATCGAGTTTTGCTTTGGTTACGCTTAGGATTATTCTTATCGCTGTAAATTGCAGAAAACAGACTTCATCGGTGCTGAGGTCGGTCTTAACGCGATGAATCAAAAACGTCATCATGTCCAAATATTCGGCGCGAATTTTGTCAAAGGTGGCGGGATTGTCCCAGTGCTTCGGTTTCGGGATGGCGATCTGAGAGACGAGCAGAGCGACTAGTTTCTTGATGTCTGATGAGAACTTGGTGCTAAGTTTCACATCGATATGGTAATTGTCTATAACTTTGGAGAGCTTATCGATCGATAGTTGAACATCCCGACCCTGGTGCGTCGTCTCGAATAGACTAGTATCTGACTTTGAATTCATAGTGCTCTGTGCTTATTCATTGTGATAGATATCCGGAAATACCGGAGTCAAAATCAAGACTTACTTCTGAGTATTTCAAAGTAGATGCTGAGTACCATGTACAAGTCCCGCAAGTTTGAACCATGCGGCATTACATAGAATGTACTGGAAAACCAGTAATTTGTAGCACTTTTTCACTCTAAAGCTAGGCAGTTCTTGCTACGTCAATCTGTTGGGGTGATTGCGGGGCTAGGCACCATATATAATAATGGGCCCTATAGATTCCGAGCGTGGCGTAACCGAGACGCCAGATTTTTCAACACCTGCTTGCCAGGGCACTGAAGTCGCCGTTTCATGAAAAATGCAAATACGGGCGCGAGACCGTTTAGACTGCGTTCGAGATTCAGTGCCAGATGAATCTCTGCTTCCCTGTGATTTGCTTCAATGTGGAAATCGTAGGCAATCTCGCCGCCACCCAGGCCCATGCTGAACTGAAGATTGCGTGAGGGATCCCAGCTACCGATGGAGCATATTGTTTCGGAGCTTCCCTTTTTTATCTGGAGCAATGTGCCTCTGGCGGGTGGTTCCTGATCAGCATGCTACACGCTCTGTATCCCGGGAATCCAATTGCTCCAGTTACGAAAGTCAGTTAATACGCGCCAGCCGCTATCGCTCATAGAGGCAAGCCATACCTCGCAATCCGGTATGCCGGCCGCAGGCGCGGGGGCGCTAATATGGAGTTCATGTGAGCTGCGAATTATGGTCATAGTAGTTTCTTCGGTACGTAAGCATGAAGCTGAACCTTGTACCCTGTTCTTATCTCTCTAGATATTGCCCTGGCTGGTAATTATTGCTCCAGATTGAATCATCGGCAGAATGATGCCAACATGAATTGATCAGTAGGTCAGAATGATAGGTTTTAGCTTATTGGCTTAATTTTTCGAGCGATCTTAGTAGGGTGCCATCCAGATGATTGATGCCTTCATACCAGTAATGATTGTTGCAATAGTATTCTCCTTCGTGAGTTTCAGTGTCTATATCAAGTATTGCACCGAAGGGCTGCGCAGCGGGGCAGATCAGATACACAATAGCCTGCAAGATGAGAATATTGCCCTGAAGGCGAAAACCCTGGAGCTTGAGGGCCGCATTCAAGTGCTTGAATCCAGTGTGACAAACAAGAACTTTAGACTCGACGAAGAAATAAATTCACTATCCTGATAATCGACGAATTCGTCGCTTTTCGGCTGGGTTCACACTGGTTTGTTGTGATAAGGTTGTGCGACTACGTGTAAAAACCAAATCAAAGCTGATGCCTCCTGTGTCTACGCTACGAGCCAGCTTAACCAAGAAAAAGAGAGAAGATCATGAATCAAGATGACAAGCCTATAGACAGTTCTCGACGCGATATTCTTAAAGGTGCTCTGGGCACTGGTGCATTAGCCGCCGGCGCCGCTACAGTTCCGGGGTTTGTATTTCCCGCGCTAGCACAAGGTGAAAGGCTTGTTCCTTTTACTGACGTGCCTGATGCTTTCAATGTTCGTCCGCCTCGACCAAACGCGACTCACTGGTTGGATACGCGCGAAATAACGACCCATTTCACAGATAACGATGATTTCTACATAGTACAGCATTATGGCCAGCCAGAGATTGACAACGATTCCTATAAGCTGAAAGTGACAGGAATGGTAGATAATGAATTGGAGTTTTCGTTGCAAGACCTTATGGAGCGAGACAATATCGAACAGCAGGTTGGATTCGAATGTGGCGGTAATAGCCCAGGACTGTTTCACGGACTTATTGGAAACGCTCGCTGGCGTGGAGTCTCGCTTGCAAAGATTCTAGAAGAAGCAGGAATTCAAGACGGCGCCAAAGAAATCGTGTTCTTCGGTACCGATGCCCAGACCGAGACGATTCGCGAAACAGACGTCGAGAAGGCATTCGCACGAAGCCTATCCATAAGCGATGCGATGCGACCCGAGAATATGCTTGCGTTCGAAATGAATGGAGAGCCGCTGCCGTATTATCATGGCAAGCCGGTACGTGCGTTGATACCAGGTTGGTATGGTGTGGCGAATGTAAAATGGTTAAGTCAGATTCATATTCAAGACACTCGTTACATGGGCCGCTTCATGGGCCGTGACTATGTAACTTTGAAGAAAGAAACTATTGGTGGGGTAGAACGTTGGGTTGAGAATTCCGTTACTACTATGAATCTGAAGTCTTCTATCGTTCGTGTTACAGAGATGGGTGGCCAGCATGAGATTCAAGGCTTTGTGCTCAACGATGGAACATCTATAGAAAGTGTCGAAGTAAAAATAGACGACGGTCCTTGGGGTCGAGCTGAGATTAATCCTCGATCAACGAAATACTCTTGGAAGCTATTCCGTTATGATTGGAACGATGCTACTCCGGGGGACCACACAGTTGTGTCCCGCGTGACTGATGTTAATGGCAATGTGCAGGTGACCGCGGAAGAGTTGCCAGATAAGGTGAGCCGTTGGGAGAACTACGCCCAGTTCCCACGAACCGTGCGCATCTAACTCTAATTTCCTCAACCTCTGCACTCGATGGATTCATACTCACTAGACAGTGGGTTGAATCCGGGGCGGGTGTCGATCTAATTTTCTGGCTAGCAAGTAAGACCGGTCCTCTACGTCTTCGTTTCTCCGGGCAAGAAGCTGTCTGTTTCTTCCCTACCTCGCAGCAAGTTCAAGTAGAAGAAATTCTCTCATCCATAGCTGGCTGGCGAATCGCCGCAACACAGCTAAAGAACTTCGATACTGAGCCCATGTCCGCGCTCTATCTGAAGAGCCAGCGGAAGCTTTTTGATATTCGAGATAGGCTCTTGGGTAAAAAGATAAGGGTGACAGAAGCCGATCTTAAACCTACAGATCGCTTTCTCATGGAGCGATTTATTACCGCTGCAGTTTCAATAGAAGGAGATCTAAGCCCTCAAGAAGGTTTCAACGATATCAACCCTAGCAGTCTGACGGCGGCTGAGTATCGGCCACAGTTGAAAGCAGTTTCTATCGATATAGAAACTGACTATCAGGCGAGCACGCTATATTCGATTGCCATCTATTCGACTGATGTATCGATAGTTTATATGGTAGGTATGGCAGATAGTGCCAGTTTGAAGACTGATGAAAGTCGCAATCTAGAATTCTATCAACTGAATTCGGAGCGCGAAGTTATTACAGCTTTTGTGCAGAAGATTCGAGAGCTGGACCCAGATGTGATTATGGGTTGGAATATAGTTAATTTTGATCTGCGTTGTCTGCAGGATTACTGTGATCGACTAAAAATGCCCTTAGAACTAGGGCGAAATAGCGAAACTATTGTCTGGCGTAAAGCCCGGGACAGCAACGATAGATATTACGCACTGTTACCTGGTAGGGCGGTACTCGATGGCATAGAGCTAATGCGGTCGGCGGCTTATCAGTTCGAAAACTTCTCCCTGGAGCATGTATCACGCCAACTTCTCGATAGAGGTAAGTTGGTGGACGATGTGGATCAGCGCGGGGAAGAGATAACTGACTTATTTATCAATAATAAACCTGCCCTTGCGCTTTATAACCTCGAAGACTGCCGATTAGTTTGGGACATTTTCGGCAAGGAAGCGTTAATCTCGTTCGCCCTAGAACGTAGCCTGCTTACGGGTTTGGAGCTGGACCGTTATGGCGGCTCTGTTGCGGCCTTCGATTTCCTCTATCTTCCCCGGTTGCATCGAAAGGGTTATGTGGCTCCTTTCGTTGATCAATCAACGGTAGGCAACGTAAGCCCAGGTGGTTATGTGATGGGCTCGATTCCCGGCATTCATGAGAATGTAATTGTATTAGACTTCAAGAGCCTGTACCCAAGCATCATCCGTACTTTCCATGTAGATCCACTAGCTCTCGCCGTCGCAGCATCTCAGGAGAACCCGATCCCGGGTTATGATGGAGGCGAATTCTCGCGCAGTGAATTTATATTGCCCGAATTAATCTCTACGCTGTGGGCAGCGCGGGATAAGGCGAAGGCGAGTCAGAATGCGGTGCTATCTCAGGCCATCAAAATTATTATGAATTCATTCTATGGAATCCTGGGAACGGTTGGCTGTCGTTTTCTGGATTCTAGGCTAGTAAGTTCGATTACCAAGCGCGGCCACGAGATTCTCATTCAGAGTAAGAACTTTATAGAGGCTGCAGGCTATCAAGTAATATATGGTGATACCGACTCTGTATTTGTGCTACTGGGTTCGGTTCCCCACGATCAGGTAAAGGTAATTGGAGATGACCTTACGGTACGAATCAACGAGTGGTGGACGAAACGACTAAGAGAGAAATTCGATATAGACAGCTATCTGGAGATGGAATTTGAGACTCACTTCAGTAAATTTCTTATGCCAACGGTTCGAGGTTCGGATGCAGGTAGTAAAAAGCGCTATGCAGGGCTAGTAGTTGAAGGTAACAATTCTGATACAATCCACCTTTTATTCAAGGGCCTGGAATCGGTACGTAGCGATTGGTCGCATCTGGCTCGCGATTTCCAGAAGGAGCTGTATAGACGTATATTTCTCGATCAACCTTATGAGGAATATATTAAGCAGACGGTAAGCGATCTAAGTAATGGCAAATATGAGAGTGAGTTGATTCTGCGCAAGCGACTACGCCGAAAGCTGAGAGATTATGTGAAGAATATCCCACCACACGTTCAGGCTGCGCGTAAGGCGGAAGAGATTCGCAGGCAGCGAGAACTGCCTAGCTTGTATCAGGCTGGAGGGTGGATCGAGTACATCATGACAATAAATGGCGCCGAGCCTCGCCAGTATCGTGAATCGGCGATAGACTATGAGTTCTATATCGATAGGCAACTAGCGCCTATTGCTGATTCCATATTGGTATTCAAGTCTTCCTCTATAGACAAAATATTGAATAGTCAGATAGGGCTCTTCTAGCCCCTTGTTAAATCAGAAAGAACAGAGGAAGTCATGACAAGCAATTTAGTACTTACCGTTATCGCAGACGACAAGCCAGGATTAGTCGAGTCTCTATCTCAAACGATTGCTGCTAATTCAGGGAATTGGTTAGAGAGCAGCATGTCTCAACTTGCGGGGAAATTTGCCGGCATATTGCGAGTTAGCGTCGCAGACGATCGCGCAGATCAGCTCATCGAAGAGCTAAGCGCACTCTCGTCAGAGCTAAAGATCGTCATCGAGAGGGCCGCTGATGAATCTTTAGGGCAAGCATCGCAGATGGTTGAGCTGAATCTGGTGGGCAACGATCGACCAGGCATAATCAAGGAGATTTCATCCGCTGTTTCGGCGCTGGGAATAAATGTGAAGCGGCTCAATACAGAGTGCATGCCAGCTCCTATGTCGTCAGAGCCTTTGTTTAAGGCGGTAGCCATCCTAGAGGTGCCAGAAGCGATTGCCTTGGAACAATTACAAGACAGGCTAGAGAAGCTGGCAGATGACTTGATCGTTGAGATCGACGTAGTAGTCCATAGTTAGGTCGATCAATAGTTGAGCTCGAGCTTGAGTCGGTCGATATTGTCGATCATATTGGTTAGCAGATTGATACATTCAACGACTTCAATCTCTCTCTCAGTAGAAGTGCTCGCCGCATCGTTGTTCGTATTGCTGTACAGCAGTACCAAACAGGATTTACTCGCATCGAAATTCTGATAGAAAAACTCGGAAAATTCGTCTGATATTGCAGAAAATACCAGATCCAGCGTGGTGCCATTCTCCGCCTGGCTTTCCAGCAGTAAGCTTTCCAGGCCGCTGAGTTGGCTCGACACGGCATTCTGGGTTGACAGGCTATAGGGCGATTGAATGCTTTCTACAAAGTCGCCATTGAGCATCGGATATAAGGAACGCAGCAGAAGCTCTTCAGTTAGCATTGCAGACATCGAATCGGCTAGAGCTGTGATGAGTTCGGTCTTGGAAGTCCTGCCGATAATCAGTCTTGTTCCTTCTAGCTGATTGCTCCATAGAGACTCTAGTTCACTGAAATCTTCTAGCAAGATGTTGGAAATGATAGTTAATAATTGCCGCCTGCGATTGTTGCTCAGTTGCTCCAGGCTATAGCCACTTTCTCTTTGGCTTGCACCTAGCGCATCGATCTCAATGAAGTCATCAGCAGGGCGCAACTGAGATTGCGTGTTTGGGCTACCCCAAAGTAAAAATTCAAGAACATGAAAGCCCAGGGTTACCTCCGAAACATCGAAGGCGCCATGCTGGTCCCTAAGGCCGGTACTGTCTAAGTTCACATTGATGTCATGCACGATACCGCTATCGGGGTAGCCATTCACATAATCTAAATACCCGGGCACGATAGGCCAGTGATCAATCTGATACTGAAGTTGCAGTAGCGCAATACTGCTCTGTTTGTCGAGAATCGATGCCGCAAAGTAGCGATGTAGAGTCGTGAGTTCATAAGCGCTATGTGCCAGCAGCCATGATTGTCGAGCTCGATCTAAGTTCTCAGTGTTGGTTTGTGCGATAAACTCGCTTATTGCGAATCGTAATTCTTCTATCTCGATACTGACTTGGCTGAAGTCGACGCGAATCTGCTCCGCATAGTCGAGTACGATTTGCTTGGCGGCCGCGCTTAGTTCTGGATTTAATAATTCGAAACCACTAGGCCGATTCTCCGCCTCAGGCTCTGCAACTTGAGGTGCGCTCGTGTTTTCGCTGCAGCCGAAAAGGACGAGCAGTAGTGTAGCGGCGGCGATTATCGACCTCTGTAAATATGAATCCAATATAAGGCATGCTTGCATAAGTAGTAGCTATTGCACCAAGTGTAGTAGGGGCTCTAACTGCGCAAAGTTAGAATTTTCCAACCTTCGGATTCTGCCTTCTCGCGTAGCCGCTGATCAGGGTCAACAGCTATAGGATCTGCTACCTGTTGTAGTAAGGGCAAGTCATTTATGGAATCGCTATAGAAAACCGATTCGGCCAGATCGAAGCGATTCTCTTGATTACTTATCCATGCCTTTAACTTCGAAACCTTCCCGTCTTGATAGCAAGGAGGTCCTTCGATCTTTCCATTGTATCTTCCATCTATAGTTTGAAGCTCCGTCGCTATAAGAAGATTCACGCCGAACAGCTCTGCGATAGGCGTTGTTATGAACTCATTGGTTGCGGTGACGATTATGCAGAAGTCACCTGCGGACATATGTTTATGAACCAGTGCCTGACCCTTTGCCAAGACTATGTGCTCTACAGAATGCGCCATGAATTCTTCATGTAGCTGTTGCCGCTGTTTGTCGTCGAGGTGAAGAACAGGCTCTAGGGTAAACGCTACATAGCCGTGAATGTCGAGCTTGCCTTGTTTGTATTGCTCGTAAAAATAGTCGTTTCTTTCGCGATGTATGTTCGCGTCGACCAGCTTCTTGCTGATCAGGAATTCCCCCCAGGCATGATCGCTATCGCCTTCAAGGAGGGTATTGTCCAGGTCGAATAGGGCAAGCCTGCCTGAGCTTATCGACTGCATGGTGTTCCTCTGCTGATTCTTGCGCAAATACTGGTGTATGGGTATTGGCAATCCAGCCAATTCAGCCATTATAGCCGCCTCAGGCTCAAATCTGCACTGAGATGGTGTTAAAACCAGTTCAGTTGGACATGCTGAATATGCAGATAACATATTGAAATAATTAGGAAAGATTGCCATTTGGACAAGTCTCGCCATTGATCAAATAGGCGCATTTGTGAAACAATGAGCAAATATTTTCACCAGAAGGGTTAAAGGCAGTGATAGATTCAGAGGGATTTCGTTCAAATGTCGGCATTGTGATTTGCAACAAGCAAGGACAATTGCTCTGGGCGAAAAGAATAGGGCAGCGTGCTTGGCAGTTTCCACAGGGCGGTATCAAGCAGAGTGAATCGGTGGAAGAGGCCTTGTTTCGGGAGTTGGACGAAGAAGTTGGCCTGTCTGAAGCGGATGTAAAGATTCTTCATCAGACCGAAGACTGGTTGCATTATCGCCTTCCCGAAAACTTTATACGCCAACACAGTGATACGCCGTGTATAGGGCAGAAACAGAAATGGTTTTTGTTAAGTCTCGAGAGCGATGACAGCAGAGTCGAACTGAGCAAAACTGGCAAACCAGAATTCGATGATTGGCGTTGGGTGAATTTTTGGTATCCGGTAGACCAGGTAATTGAGTTTAAGAGAGATGTCTACCGCAAGGCACTGCAACAACTCGAGACTCCGCTGAGTAGCTATATAGGCAATCCTGTAGGCACTTGAGAAAAAGGCCGCATCATGCAGAAGCTTAAAGAATTATAAGTAGTAGCATGACCATTAATAAACCCAGTTCGCGCTCTGGAACTGGGGATCAAACTTTCAAGCCCTATTGTCGTTAACGAAATAGTATCGATTGCGCGAAACAGATTTGCGTCGATGGATTTGGAGTAGAACTTAATGCTTGAGCGATTGCGAAGCATTGTACAGAAAGTAAACGCGGCTAGAGATCTGCAGTCGGCACTAGATATTATTGTCCGCAAAGTGCGTGATGCATTGGATACGCAAGTCTGTTCTGTATTTCTACTAGACAGTGATATCAATGCCCATGTATTGATGGCTTCTGATGGCCTGAATAAAGAATCAGTCGGCCATGTCAGTCTGGAAGCCGGGGAAGGGCTTGTCGGTCTTGTTGCAAAACATGCGGAACCGATTAATCTGCAGGATGCTTCTCTGCATCCAAGCTTTCACTATCTAAAAGACACCGGTGAAGAACTCTATCATTCTTTTCTCGGCGTACCCATTATCCATCACCGTTCTGTGCTGGGTGTATTGGTTGTTCAACATGAAGAGCGGCGACGCTTTGATGAAAGCGAAGAAGCTTTTCTAATTACACTCTCGGCACAGCTTGCTGGAGTAATTGCCCACGCAGAGGCCACCGGTGCAGTCGAAGGTATGAGCCCTTCCGGTCACAAGACTTCAGACACAGTTTTCCCAGGTGTCTCAGGATCTTCCGGTGCCGCTATTGGCGAGGTCGTCGTTGTTTTTCCTCTTGCTGACCTTAGCCAGATTCCACAACGGCGCATACAAGACATCGAGAGCGAAGTAGCATTTTTCAATAGCTGTCTTGAGATGGTAAGACAGGACATGCGCAATCTGCATTCCAAGTTAGCTGGGCAGGTAGCCGAAGAAGAGCGTCAACTCTTCGATGTCTACGTGCGAATGTTGGACGATGCGGCTCTGGGTAATGAGATCGTGCAGAGGATAAGAATGGGCTACTGGGCTCAGAGTGCTCTTGCCTATGTAGCAAATGAACACGTGAGAACCTTCGAGGAGATGGAAGATCCCTATCTGAGCGAGCGCGCCGTCGATATCAAGGACCTATGCGCGCGTATACTCTTCTATTTGCAAGAGAAGGTAGTTCAGACGACGGAGTATGCAGACAACACCATCTTGGTAAGCGAAGAGATTACGCCTTCTATGTTGGCGGAGGTTCCAGAGGCCAAATTGAAGGGCTTGGTTTCCGTAAAGGGCTCCGGTAATTCACACGTTGCGATACTTGCCCGAACTATGGGCATACCCACTGTGATGGGAGCGATAGATCTGCCCTATACACAGTTGCATGGTAAAGAAGTCATTATCGATGGTTACAAGGGTGAGGTGATAACGAACCCGTCGGATCAGATACGCACGCACTATCTCGAGACGATCGAGGAACAGGATCAGCTAGACAAGGGCTTAGAAGGATTGATAGACCTTCCCTGTGAGACGGCGGATAACCATCGTGTTCATCTGTGGGTTAACACGGGGCTTATGACGGATGTTGTGCGTTCTCTGGATAAGGGAGCAGAAGGGATAGGCTTGTTTCGAACAGAGGTGCCGTTCCTTCTTAGCGAGCGTTTTCCAAGTGAACAGGAACAATATGAGATCTATCGTGAACAACTAGAGGCCTTCGCTCCAAAACTAGTGACCATGCGTACATTAGATATCGGTGGAGACAAGTCACTAACCTATTTTCCAATAGTAGAAGCCAACCCCTTCCTGGGTTGGCGCGGAATTCGAGTCACACTGGACCATCCAGAAATTTTTACGGCACAAATACACGCCATGCTGCGCGCTAGTGTTGGCCTTGAGAACCTTCAGATCATGTTGCCTATGATCAGTAATATCAATGAAGTGACCTCGGCACTGCAGCTTATTAAGAAGGCGTATCGAGACTTGGTTCAAGAGGGAATCAAGGTCAAGTTCCCCCCTGTAGGGGTTATGGTCGAACTGCCGGCTGCCGTCTATCAGACCCGCGCACTGGCCAAGTTAGTAGACTTCATTTCTGTTGGCAGTAACGACCTTACCCAATATCTACTGGCGGTCGATAGAAACAATCCGCGTGTGGCTAATCTCTATTCGGCCTTTCACCCTGCGGTGCTTGGTGCGCTTCAGCAAGTAGTGAATGGAGCGGTAGCGGAAGGCAAGCCGGTAAGCATCTGTGGAGAGATGGCGGGAGATCCAGGTGCGGCTGTATTATTGATGGCTATGGGATATGACGTGCTATCTATGAATGCCGCTTCGCTGCTCAAAGTTAAATCTGTTCTGCGTAGTATCACATTGGAAGTCGCCGAAAAACTTTTAGAGGATGTGATGGCGATGGATGATGCGCAGATGATTCGCAGCGCCGTAGACTTGGCATTGTACAATGCGGGAGTCGATCGACTGCTGCGCTCGTCACGTACAAATTAAATAGCGCTTGCTATACCAATGGGACGCTGCGACTTCACATTGCTGCTGTGAAACGGGCAGTGTTATTCGATGAAGTTTACCGCACCAGTATCGAAGCAGTATTCGGCACCGATAATTATCAGGCCCTTCTCGGCGACAAGGCCCTTAAGTATGTCCGAGCCAAGATGTAAATTATTGACAAATGCATCGATGTTAGCGCGTACCGCCCTGCTCATTAGCTCTTCATCGCCGTCCGACTCCAGTAAATTCTCTACGTGTTTGACCAGCTGCTCGAGAGTAGCTTGTACTGCCCCACATCTGGAATGACCGAGGACGACCGTCAGACGAGTGCCGATGTCTTCAGCGGCAAACTCGATACTCGCAATTTGTGAGAGTGCGACGATATTGCCCGCGACGCGAATAACAAAGAGATCGTCTATACCCTGTCCGAAAAAATCTCGGCGGGAACTCTCGATTCAGAACAGCCCAACACTCTCGCAAAAGATTTCTGATCTTTCTGCGAATTCAATTTTAGTAGAGTTTCTGTCTCCAGATGAAAGCCCTTGTCTGATCGAAATGTATCGTTGCCTTTTTTAGTCTTTGTAATGCGTCCGCGGCAGGTATCATTAGCGCTTTTTTCAGTTGACTAGTGGCCGATTTTTTTGTCGGTAAAAAGATAGTATTTGAGTTCTTTATCTAGAACAGAGTCTCTTCGACGAATCCATTCGAGGTCCATGGCGGCATGTTCTTTCTCTTCGTCTCGATTGTGCTCGAGTATTGCTTTGAGTTCCTTGTCCTTACATGCGTCGACGCGCTGGTTGTACCAATCGACAGCTTCTAACTCTTCCATAAGGAAAGTAATCGCTCTATGCATGTCCCGAGTTTCATCTGATAGCTCTTCGACTGGCTCGGCTCATGATAACCTTCGTTCGCCATGGTTCTCTCCTGATGAATAATCCTATGAATTGTTCTATCCAATCTATCGCAAACATACAGCAATAGCGAAATCATGCAAACACTTACACAGGCTGCGCCCTAGGTGCGGCCCATCGCCGTGGCCAGGGCATTGTGTCCGCTGTCTGCCAGCTGGTCTCTTAGAGAAGTTTGATCATTTCACTTCGGTTTTGACTGAGTTTAAACTTACACTGAATAGAAATTATGGAGATCTCGATTCCAACGATGCCGTGTAACATAGAAGCCGCATAGTCAGGTTTTCAGGCAACGCTGTAAGCAGACTCGTGCTTGTTAGTAAGTGCATCGACTACAAATTTGAGCCTCTCGGGGTCATTGAAGTTCTCAGCGACGCCTTCCAGATGTAGCGCCTGATAGTTCCAAGTTGGGACGCCGGCATACTCATACCAGCTTGGGCTTACATAGGCATGGTCACCCTGCAGTGTGACCAAGATATTTTGCTTCTCTATTTGTTGCCATTGAGGGTTTGCTTTCGCCAGGTGCCCTAAAAGCTTCCTATTTTGAGCGTCGTAGAGGAAGGGCATATGTGTAGAGACTACCGAGCCTTCATGAGTAGAAATCAATTGGCCAAAGGAGTTCTCTTCAATAAAGTCGCGAATAGACTTTTCGTCGCTGACGTTAAAGTGCTTGGGTATGTACATGATGACCTTTTGATGGCCGTTGTTAAAAGAAAGAGCGAGACAGTAAGCCGCGTTGAGATAAGCGTTAGAGGGCGGGTAGCTGGTAGAAATGCCCCTGAGTCTTGTTCCCTAGATGATCAAAGTTCTGTTCACTGAATCGCTTGTTACCGGATTTTTCGAAGATTAGGGCGGTGGAGCATAACGTTCCATACCCCCTTTGAGGGTTCAGTATAAAAGCGGAGGACAGTTTGCGCTCGATCTCTATACCGATTCCTGTATCAGGAAGGTCGGCGTCTGCAGCCTGTGATCTGTCACCCATCATCTCTATTAGCGCATCGGTATGCAGTGCCTGGGGTGCGTCCATCAGAGACGTCAGCACCTCTCTTCCCCTGTCTATCTTAGGCCAGGAGGAATTCAATAGGCCATTGGAAAGCCCAAAGATACCAGGCTCTAGCCTCCAGGCTTGCGCTTCCTGATTGTTCACATAGTAGAGGGAGTCGCCATCACCCACGAGCAGGTTATAGCCGGCGAATTGGTCGTAGCTTTTGGCTAGACGTGCACAATACTGTTCGGGAGAATCATCGCCCACTAGAAATAGCCGCGTCAGATCGCCGCGAGACCGGGGCCTGCGCTCGGTCAGCGATGGGTCTCGAATATTCGTTACAGCGGCGAACCGCCCGCTATGGGTAATACCCAGCCAGGTCCCGCCCGCCTGTAAATCCCTGCCAGAGAGTATTTGTTTGCCGGATTCTTCATCTGTCCAAAGGCTGGCTTGGGCGCTTGGTCGGGCGAAGAGCTCGTCTCTATTGGCAGCAACTACGAGGGGGAGAAGGGGGTCCGTCTGGTAAGCAAGAATGATAAGGCACATTCTCTCTATGTTAGCTTCTCGGGCAGCGAATGAATAGAACGTGCTGCCTGCAAATTTGCCAAACTTTCTTGTCACGGGTTGAGTATAATGGACGCTCATCGGCCCTTAGGCTGTCCAACGCACTCAGACGACGCTAACTCATGCTGACATTTCCGCAGTTCGATCCAGTGGCGCTATCACTGGGCCCCATTAGCATCCATTGGTATGGAATCATGTATATGATTGCCTTCGGGGGTGCGTGGGCACTGGCAAGCTACCGCAGCAAACAGTCTCCCGGGAAGTGGACCGCCGAGCAGATATCAGATCTAGTATTCTATGGGGCCATGGGTGCGGTGCTCGGTGGGCGCATGGGCTCTGTGCTGTTCTACAACTTCGATCGATTTATCTCCGACCCGATATGGATACTGAGGGTATGGGAAGGAGGCATGTCTTTCCATGGTGGTTTGTTGGGAGTACTTCTCGCATTTTTCCTGTATTCGCGCAGCATCACGAAGGAATTCTTCGAGGTCATGGATTTTATCGCGCCTCTTGTACCGTTCGGGCTGGGCGCCGGAAGATTCGGCAATTTTATAGGTGGCGAGCTCTGGGGCAGACCGACCGATGTGGCTTGGGGTATGGTCTTTCCTCATGTCGATGAGCTGGCAAGACACCCCTCGCAGTTGTATGAAGTAGTTCTAGAGGGCGCAGTACTGTTTACTCTTGTATGGTGGTTCTCGTCGAAGCCAAGGCCGCGGATGGCGGTAACGGGCTTGTTTGCATTGGGATACGGAAGCTTTAGGTTCTTTGTCGAATTTTATCGTGAACCCGACTTGCACCTGGGCTATGTTGCCTTCGATTGGCTCACTATGGGGCAAGTCTTGTCCGCCCCATTAATTATCGGTGGCGTGATACTAATGCTACTCGCCTATAGGAAGTCGCAGCCACACGTAAAAGCGGTGTAAGTTTACTAAAATAAATTAGGGAAAGTGATAGCGCCATGCAGCAATATTTAAATCTCTGTCAGAGAATCGTCGACGAAGGTGTCTGGATTGAGAATGAACGCACGGGCAAGAAATGCCTTACCGTCATCAATGCCGATCTTAGCTATGATGTGGCGGGTAACAAATTTCCTATCATTACAACGCGCAAGAGTTTCTGGAAGGCAGCCATCGCCGAATTACTTGGTTATCTGAAGGGCCTGGACAACGCTGCCGATTTTCGTGAACTAGGCACGAAGTCCTGGGATGCTAACGCGAATGATAATGAAGCATGGTTGAATAATCCTGTGCGCAAGGGCCAGGACGATATGGGGCGTGTCTATGGTGTTCAGGGTAGACGTTGGCAGAAGCCGGATGGATCGACTATTGATCAGTTGAAAAAGATAGTCGACAACCTCACCAAGGGTATCGATGATCGTGGTGAGATTCTGACATTCTATAATCCCGGAGAGTTCGACCAAGGCTGCCTGCGTCCTTGTATGCACACCCATACGTTTTCATTATTGGGTGACGTTCTCAATCTGACCAGCTACCAACGATCTTGTGATGTTCCTCTAGGATTAAATTTTAATCAGATTCAAGTGTTTGCCCTATTAGCCCTCGTTGCGCAGATTAGCGGTAAGTCGGCGGGGCTTGCGTACCATAAAATCGTTAATGCCCATATTTATGAAGATCAGGTGGAGTTGATGCGTGATGTGCAATTACAGCGTAAACCCTTTACCCTGCCTAAGTTAAAGATTAATCCGGACATTAGATCTCTAGAAGATATTGAAACCTGGGTTAGCTTGGACGACTTCGAGGTTGAGGGCTATCAACATCATGACCCAATTGCCTATCCCTTCTCCGTCTAGCTATTTGTATTTTGTTTCTACTACCAAGGGCATTCATTTATGAAACTCGCGTTGATATGCGCCATGTCAGAGAATCGCGTGATAGGCCGCGACAATGGGCTACCCTGGCATCTGCCTGCAGATCTGCAGTATTTTAAGGCCACCACCATGGGTAACTGTATGATCATGGGGCGCAATACCTGGGAATCTATAGGGCGTGCATTGCCTGGAAGGACCAGTATCGTCATCACCAGCAAGCCGGGATATCAGGCGGAAGGTGCGGAGCTTGTGGGTTCGCTGGAGCAAGCCTTAGAGCTTGCCCAGACAATATCGAAGTCCACGGGCAGTGCAGAGGCTTTCGTGATCGGAGGCGCAATACTGTATCAGGCAGCCCTGCCCTTGGCTGACTCTATACACCTAACACGAGTGCATGCCACCGTTGAAGGTGATACTTATCTGGCCGAGTTTGATGAGGCAAACTGGAATGAAGTTTCGCGGCAAAATTTTCAGCGCGACGAATCCAATAGCTACGATTACAGTATCTGTGTGTTAGAACGTATAGCCTAATAATCCAGCAACAAGCCTACAGCTTCTTCAGCAATACTTTTGATTTCCGCTGATAGTTGTACAGCTGCTGTCTCTGCTCGGGCAGGTCACTCAAAAGCGCTTCCTGAAACCCTTTTCCCAAGAACCAGTGTGATGCAACCGTAGTCAGGACGAACAAGGTCTTTATGCCATCACTCTTAGCCTGGCTCTCTAAACTGTTAAGTAGGCGATCGCCGTAACCGTTCTTCTGGAAGTCGTTGTCGATAGCAATGCATGCAATCTCGGCGAAGCTTTCGCCAATTGGGTAGAGTGCGGCACAGGCAATAATGGATTCTTCCAATTCAACAACCTTGAAATTCTCGATCTCGGTTTCGAGTAATTCTCGGGAGCGCTCTACGAGCGATCCGTTTTCCTCCAGAGGCTTAATCAACTGAAGTATGCCGGCCACGTCCTCGATTGTTGCGGCGCGTAGGCTCTCGAAACTGTCACTGCTGATCAGGCTGCCGTTCCCCTGTCGCGTGAATAATTCACGAATGAGTGCGCCGTTTTCCCTAAAGCTTATTAGATGAGAGCGATGCACTCGATTGGCATAGGCGCGCAGGCACGCATCAAGTGCGCGGCTGATACACTGTGAATCTTCATCTAACTTAGAGAGCTTGTCTGCGTAAAATTTGGCATCCTCTTCGCTCAGCGAGGCAACAAGGCTTCCCTCGTCGTCTAGCACGCCCTCGGTTGGAACCATTAGAATCATTTTGTCTGCTTGCAGTTCGATAGCCGCCTCGGTCGCTACCTCTTCTGCGGAAAGATTGAATACTTCTCCCGTTAGCGAATAACCCAGATTAGAAAGCAGCACAATATTATTCTGCTCGAGCTGTCTTAGGATATCATCGGAGCGGATCTTTCTGACCTTGCCCGTATACTGATAATCGATGCCATCGTGAATTCCAACAGGCTTAGCCGTTACAAAATTGCCTCGGCAGAGTCGGACGTCTGAGCCCTGCATGGGTGAATTGCTAATACCCATAGAGAAGAGAGCCTCGAGTCTCGCGCTCTCTCCACCGACTATCTGGGTCACGGTCTCAATGCAGTCAGCTCCCGTGATACGGATATTTTTATGGTACTGAGAGTCTTTGCCGCTGGCCTCTAGAGCCGCCGAGATTTGCGGTCTGGCCCCGTGTACGAGGACAAGTTTGACGCCCAGGCTGTGCAGTAGGGTAAGGTCATAGACGACATTGGATAGATTCTTATCTGCCAGAGCTTCGCCGCTCAGTAGCACGACGAACACCTTCCCCCTGTGCGTATTTATATAGCTGGTCGAGGCGCGAAACCATTCGATCATACTTAGACTGTCTTGTTCTTTAATGTCCATGGTTTAGTTCTCTCTTGACTGCTAGCACAGGCAGTGATGACGAATCATCTTGGTAAGTACATCCAGACACGGCTCTATCATATCTATCGACATATATTCGTCCGGCTGATGGGCCTGATCGATATTGCCGGGGCCCATAATTATGGTGTCCATCCCCAATTCCTGCAGGAAGGGCCCCTCGGTGCCAAACCCTACGCTAATTCCTGCATGCCCGGTCAACTTCTCTGCGGTCTTTAGAAGCGCGCTGTTCTCATCGGCGAAGAATGCAGGGACGCCGGTGAAGAGGGGGGCTAACTCGAACTGAATCCCAAGGGGATCCATAAGGCTCGCGATTCGATTCCTGATCTCTGCCCGTGTGGATTCTATATGCATGCCTGGCATCAATCGTATATCAAACTCCAGCTCACAGTGCCCGCAGATTCGATTGGGGTTGTCGCCACCATAGATTACGCCAAGGTTGAGAGTGGGGTAGGGAATACTAAAAAGCTCACTGCTGAATCTCTGTTTCAATTCCTCTCTATAGTGCATCAGATCAGAGATAACCGCATGCATTGCATCGAGTGCGTTGTTGCCAAGCGAGGGGTCGGAGGAATGACCGCTCTGGCCTAACAGGCGAACCGAATCCATCATGATTCCCTTGTGCGCCTTAACCGGCTTCAGACCGGTAGGCTCACCTATGATTGCAGCCCTGGCCCTAGGGCGTCCCATAGCGGCAATACTACGAGCACCCTGCATAGATGTCTCTTCGTCTGCGGTTGCGAGAATAATAAGCGGCTCCTTGAAATCGTTCTCAAGAAGCGGCTTAACGGCCTCCATGATGATTGGAAAGAAACCCTTCATGTCGGTAATGCCTAGTCCGTACAGCTTGCCATTTTTTTCCGTCACACTAAACGGATTGATCGACCACAGCTCTTCATCGAGAGGCACTGTATCGGTATGGCCTGCAAGAACCAAACCTCCGGGACCGGAGCCGAGCGTGGCTATGAGGTTGAACTTGGCTTCTTCGCTACCAGGAATAGGGATAATCTCGCAGTCGAATCCCAGCGCTTCGAATTGATTAGCTAGATAGTCGATAACGGCCTTATTGCTCGTGTCGATACTCGGATTTGCAGAGCTAACACTGGGCAAGCTGACAACATCGTTGAGCTGCCTAAGCAGGACTTTGGAATTAACCGACACGGATATTCTCCAGTCAATGATTTATGAGAGTTAGGAGGGAGCGGAGAGTTTGGCAATCATGTCGGTCTTCGCTGCCATGATGAAATCGTTTACATGTAAGCCGTTGATCTTATGCGTCCACCAGTAGACCGTTACCTTTCCCCATTCGGTCATGATCGAGGGGTGGTGATTCTCGCGCTCGGCCAAGTTAGCTATCTTATAGGTAAAGCTAAAGGCATCTTTGAACTCCACGAAATGAAACTCGCGGCTGAGTTTCTCTACACCCTCATGAAAATTTCGTCTCCAGGCTGGTACTTTAAGCAGCAGTTCGTTTGCCTCTTCTTCGGTTACCAGCGGCGCACCCATTTGGCAGGCTTCGCAGTGCTTCTCGTACAATTTTTCCATGGGAGTCCTTAAAGAAATTCTTGCAAGAGACTATTCAGTAGTCGATAGCCCTTGTCAGAGGCGGATATACGACCTGCTTGCTTCTGCAGCAGTCCACTTGCGGTCAGGTATTCTACCTTCTTTCCAATTCTGCTAAAAGAGAGCCCGGTTCTGGCTTGAAACATCGACTCTGTGAAGCCGTGTCTACTGCGCAGTGCGTTCAATAGGAACTCCAGGGCCCGATCGTCTTCGCTGATCTCGATACGTTTGAGGTCGCTATCAATGCAGCTCTTCAAGTAGTGATTCGGCTGTTTGTGCTTGAGCGTCCTCACAATCGTATCAGTTCTATTTCCAGCCTCTAGCAGTGTGATCTTGCCGTGAGCGCCTGCTCCAATACCGATGTAGTCGCCAAATTCCCAATAATTTAGATTATGTCGCGAGTGGCAGCCTTGCTTTGCGAAAGCCGATACCTCATAGCGTTGATAGCCTGAGTCTTGCAGAAGAGCGAGGCCGGCCTCTTCCAATGCATTCAATACATCTTCGGAAGGCAGTTTCGGTGGCCGCGCATAGAACACCGTATTAGGTTCGATAGTGAGTTGATACCAGGAGATGTGTAAAGGTTCGAGATCGATTACGGATTTCAGGTCGTCTAGAGCATCTGCCTCCTTCTGCCCGGGCAAGCCATGCATCAGGTCCAGGTTGAAGTTTGCGAAGCCGGCTCTTTGGGCATAGCCGATCGCACGTTTAGATTCATTGGCTGAATGAATGCGGCCTAGATTCTGCAGCTGACGATCATTGAAACTCTGAATGCCGATCGACAGTCGATTTATTCCAGCCGCGCGGTAGCCAGAAAATTTCTCAGCCTCCGCCGTGCCCGGGTTCGCCTCTAGGGTGATTTCGCATTCGCTGCTGAGTGTGGCTCTATTTTGAATATGTTGCAGAAGTTTTTCGAAAGACTTCGCGGCAAACAGGCTGGGTGTGCCTCCGCCTATAAAAATAGACTGAATAGGGCGGCCTTCACAGAAGGCATAGTCACGGTCGAAATCCTGACAAAGAGTCTCTACGTAATCTGCTTCCGGTAAGCTCGATTGAGCTTCATGAGAATTGAAATCACAGTAGGGACACTTCTTCACACACCAGGGTATGTGGATGTAGAGACTTAGTGGTGGGAGTTCCAGCATTCTAATAGCTGCGCGAGCGCTTGACCTCTATGACTGATAGCGTTCTTCATTGCGGGGCTTAGCAGCGCAGAAGCGCAGCCGTGGCTTGGTACATAGAATAGCGGATCATAGCCAAAGCCATTCGCACCTTCTTCGGCGAATAGAATGCGGCCTTCCCAGGTGCCTTGGCAGATTAAGGGCATGGGATCTTTGTCATGACGCATATAGGTGATAACACATTGAAATCGCGCAGTACGTTCTGCTTCGGGAATGTCTCGTAATTCATGCAGTAACTTGGTGTTATTCTCTTTGTCGGCGGCAGGGCCATGGGAACCGGCATAACGCGCGGAATAGATACCAGGCTCACCGCCTAGTGCGTCCACTTCGATACCACTGTCATCGGAGATGGCGGGCAGTCCTGTCGCGAGGCAGGCATGACGTGCCTTTATCAATGCATTCTCGATGAAGCTAAGACCTGTCTCATCGGCATCAACCACAGAGAACTCCGATTGCGGTACCAGGTGTACGTCTTTCTGTTTGAGAATAGCCTGCAGCTCAACGAGCTTACCCTTGTTGCCGCTAGCTAGAATTACTTTTCGCATGCTGATCTGTGGCCCCTGCCAAGCTTAATCGGTGTTCTTGCTAATATGGTAGATCGCGATTTCACCCAGCAGGTTAGGCCAGGCTCTCATATACCAACTGCCCTGATGTTCCAGATCCACAACTGTCCTGGCCAATATCTTAATGTTCTTCTCCGCGCATAGCGCGTCGAAATCCTTTACCGTGCAGAAATGAATATTCGGCGTGTTGTACCAAGAATGCGGTATAAACTTCGAAACAGGCATGCGCCCTCGACTCGCCAGATAGAGCCTGCTCTTCCAGTTGCCAAAGTTAGGGAAGGTGACGATACCGTTCTTGCCGATGCGCAACATCTCATCGATCAAGTGGTCTGGTTTGCTGAGAGCTTGTAGTGTCTGCGCCAAGAGCACGGTGTCGAGGCTTTCGGATCGAAAATTTGACAGTCCTTCATCAAGATTCTGTTCGATGACGTTTGTTCCATTCTCGAGACAATGTTGAATATTTGCCGCATCGATCTCCAGCCCGATACCATGAACATTTTTTGTTGCTTGCAGATAATGCAACAGGCTGCCATCGCCACAACCAAGATCGAGAACCTTGCTGTTGGGTTTTATCCACTGCTGAATAATTTCCAGATCAGGACGCATCGCTTTCATTCTCCTGATGTACGCGCTGCAAATATCCTGACAGTGCTTCTACATAGCGGGGGATTGGCAGCAAGAATGCATCGTGACCCTGGTCAGCTTCGATTTCTAGATAGCTAACTTCTCTACCCGCCTTTAACAGATCGTTTACGATTTCTCGAGATCGCTCAGGCGGAAACCTCCAGTCGGTGCTAAATGACATAAGTAGAAACTTGCAGTCGCTATTGGCAAAAGCCTTCGATAGATCGCCTTCGAAGTCCACGGTCGGATCGAAGTAGTCTAAAGCCTTAGTCATCAGCAGATAAGTGTTGGCATCGAAGTTCTCGGAGAAGCGCTCACCCTGATAGTGCAGATAACTCTCTACCTGAAAATCTACATTGAATCCAAAACTCAATTTTCCCGAGCGCAAGTCTCTACCAAAATTCTCAGAGGTTTCCTGCTCGAAATCGGGAGCCGACTTGCCAAATTTTGCGCGCATCGCACTATCCGATAAATAGGTTATATGGCCAACCATACGGGCAAGCATCAAACCCTGTTTAGGATAGGTGCCTTCCTCTAGGTAGCGACCCTCACGAAAATTCGCGTCACTGGTGATCGAATGACGTGCTACCTCATTAAATGCAATATTCTGCGCGGATAGTTTTGGCGCGGCTGCTATGCAGACCGCATGGCGCATACGCTCCGGAAAACTAATCGCCCAGCGCAGTACCTGCATGCCACCGAGGCTACCTCCGACCACAGCGGCCCATTCCGGAATCTGCATACGATCCATCAGACGCAGTTGGCTGTTTACCCAGTCGCGAACGGTGACTACAGGAAAATCGGGACCAAAGTACTTACTGGTCTCTGGATTAATCGAGGCGGGGCCGGTGCTTCCTGCGCAGCCGCCGAGATTATTCAGGCTAACCACGTAGAAAAGATTTGTATCTATCGCCTTGCCTGGGCCGATGCAGTTGTCCCACCAACCTGGCTTAGTATCCGCCTCGCTGTTGTAGCCAGCGGCATGATGATCTCCGCTAAGCGCATGACAGATCAGTACCGCATTCGTCTTGGCGCTATTCAATGAGCCATAGGTCTCGACCACCAGCTCATATTCGGGCAATACCTTGCCGCTTCGAAGAGTCAGTGGCTCATCGAATTTGTAGACCTGTGGTTTAACCAGGCCGACCGAGTCTGTTGGTATTGAGTCTGTCATCGCAAATTGGAGCCTAGATTATGTAAGCGTGTCCTCAGCTATGTCTAAGCCATCAGGAGCAGTTAGGGGTTTCTTGATGCACAATCTTTTATGTCTGTCCATTGACTATAGTTATAGCTGTTTGTTTAGTATGAAATTTCTTCGCCATGAAACGAATCAGTTGTCTGTTCGTCTTACCTTCTGTGGGCGCCGCGCAGATTCGAATTCTGAGGCTCTCACCTACTGCCCCGACTATTCTATCTTCGTTGGACTTTGGCTGAATGCTGCAGTCCAAGTATAAGGCATCTTGCTCCCATCTATAGTACATAGCGTAGACATTACTTACTCACAGACTTTAAGAAGAAGCTGATTAGATACCAACGATAACCATCGCATGTTGTTGATTAATACCGAAGGTAGAAAGAACAAAGTTTTGAATAAGCTGAATGGCTATAAAAATAAAGATCGGAGAAAAGTCGAGTCCGCCCATTGGTGGAACTATCTTTCTCACCGGCGCCATAACCGGCTCAGTCAATTGCCAGACCAGTAGTAGCAGCGGGTGAGGGTTAGTGCTTCCCGAGAACATCATAACGAACGACATGATGATCGATGCCAATATTGCATAGTAGTAAATGCTAATAATAAACAAGACTACACCAACGAATGCCCAAGTCACGATAGGGCCTACACCCGGTATGGTGCCGCCATAAAGAATAATCAGCATGCAGATTGCCGCAGCCTCGATTAAAAATGCCAGCACAAGCGTAGAAAAATCTATGCCTCTGTACCCCGGTATGAAGGTTCTAAAAACTTTGACCATAGGGTCCGTGATTTTTATCACCGCCTGAGAAACAGGATTGTAGAAATCTGCCTTTGCAACTTGCAGAAGGAATCGTAGCAATACGGCCAGTAAGTAAATTCCAACAATCGTGTTAAAGATTAATGCTGCAGAGCTTCCCATATTTCCCATGTCCAAAATCTGTGAATGTCACTAGTAGGAATAACTAATCCAACTAGCTGTTGATGCGTAATAGATACTACGTGTTATCTGTTTCTTCGGCCAGTTCAACAGAGCGTGTTCTGGCTGCATTTAGGGCCGTGGCCACTAAGCCTCGAAGATCTCCGCTTTCAAACTGCAGAATGGCTTGCTCCGTAGTCCCCCCTGGAGAAGTTACGTTCTTGCGCAAAGTGGCAATCTCATCCTCGCTTTGCTGTGCAAGTGCCGCGGCGCCCGCTGCCGTGTGATAAGTGAGCTCTCTGGCCAACTCTTCACTAAGCCCCATCTCTTTAGCAGTGGTCTGCATGGCTTCCATGAAAAGGAAAAAATACGCAGGCCCGCTCCCGGAAATGGCTGTGACGATGTCGATGTCTGAATCCTGATCGACCCAGCTGACAAAGCCTACGGCACTAATTACATTCTCTGCCAACTGCTTTTGCTGCTGTGAAACCCGTGAGTTGGCAAACAAGCCACTGGCACCCATACCAACCAGGGCAGGGGTATTCGGCATGCAGCGCACGATAGCAGCGGATTGGCCGAACCAATTTTCCAGGTGTGAGGTGGTTATACCCGCGGCGATAGATATCAATAATACGTCCCGATCATTCAGATCTGCGACCAATGCCTTACAGACGACTTTCATCACCTGAGGCTTTACAGCCAAAACGACCACGTCGACATTGGTTGCTATGTCGTGATTGCTACCCGCGTGGATTCCACAGTCGCTGGCAAGCAAGTTAAGCTTGTCGGTATCCAGGTCGCTGGCCCAGATATTCTGCGCGAGCGTGCCCTTGGCGACAAGGCCGCGAATTAAGCTGTTGGCCATGTTTCCCGCGCCAATAAAGCCAATCTTAGTGCTATTCAAAATTTCTCCTTGGCCTAGCCATTGCCTCATCGTAGCGCAGCAGGCGGCTTGAAACAGCGCATATTCTATCGTATTTGCAGGGGGCTAGATAATTAGTTTGCTAGGCTTTCAAACACTGGCAAAGGCGCAGTGTCTGCTTAGTCGCGAGGGCCGAATATTGCTGTGCCTATTCGAATAAGCGTGGAACCTTCGGCAACGGCGGCCTCGAAATCATTGCTCATACCCATAGATAGCGTGTCTAGATGGGTATAGCGGGCCTTGATTCTGGTAAATTCGATCGCCAGAGAGCGAAATGATTGCCGTTGTGACTCGATATCGGGTACAGCTGCCGGAATTGCCATCAGTCCGCGTAATCTAAGATTTGGCAGTGCCTCGATGCTATCGCACAGGGCCTGTGCCTCATCCAGAGCTACGCCAGACTTGCTGGCCTCTGCTGAAAGGTTAATCTGAACACAGACGTTCAGTTCCGGGCGGCTAGGGCCGCGCTGTTCGCTCAGGCGCAGAGCAATCTTTAGGCGGTCTATGCTATGCACCCACTGGAAATTCTCGGCAATGGGTTTGGTCTTATTCGACTGAATGGGCCCTATGAAGTGCCAGTTCGCGCGTATCGAAGACAATTTCTGTATCTTATCCAAGGCTTCCTGCAGGTAATTCTCACCAAAATCTTGAATACCGGCCTCGCTGGCAGCAATGATGCTCTCTATCGAGTGTCGCTTGCTCACGGCCAGAAGCTTCACGCTACCGATTGGGCGCTCGTATAGTTGCTCAAGCTCCCGTATTTGGCCGTTCTGCCGCCCAATATTTTCTGCTATGGTGGTCACGTTTTGAATTGATTTATGCGCTTACCGGGTATGGGATATTCTCTAAAGGACAGGTACTATAGGGCAGCTTGTGACTATTGGCTAGTGTTATAGGCGTCACATAATCAGCTATTTTTCGATAAACACTAGAGCACCAAAATAGAAAAATTATAAAGTCGGTAATGAAGTCTAATGGATATTACAGAACTACTCGGATTCAGCGTAAAACAAGGCGCATCGGATTAACATATAAGGGCTGGCATGCCGCCTCTTATTCGTGTGGATGGTGACATCCGATGAATCAATGTGCCGGAGATGGATCATAAGGAAGTGCACTCGCTTATTTATGAGATCATGAATGACAAGCAGCGCAAAGATTATGAAGAGTTTCTGGAAACTGACTTCTCATTCGAAGTGCCGAATCTTGGTCGATTTCGTGTCAATGCTTTTATGCAGAACCGCGGATCTGCAGCAGTATTTCGTACTATTCCCTCAAAAGTTCTAACAATGAAGCAGCTTGGGATGGGGAGGTTTTTAGAAAGATCTCTGACGTGCCTAGAGGACTGGTTGTGGTAACGGGGCCTATGGGTTCCGGTAAGAGTACAACGCTCGCCGAGATGGTCGATTACATTAACGAATCCAAGTACGAGCACATACTTACTATTGAGGACCCTATAGAATTTGTTCATCAAAGTAAAAAATGCCTGGTGAACCAGCGCGAAGTTCACCGTGATACACATGGATTTAATGAGGCGCTACGATCAGCCTTGCGTGAAGACCCGGACATCATTCTCGTGGGCGAGCTGCGTGACCTGGAACTATTCGCCTGGCACTAACAGCTGCCGAAACTGGTCACTTGGTTTTCGGTACGCTGCATACTACCTCTGCAGCGAAAACGATCGACAGGGTTATCGACGTATTTCCGGCGGCTGAAAAAGATATGGTTCGATTGACGTTGTCGAAATCTTTGCAGGCTGTTATTTCCCAAGCACTCATGAAGAAGCCCGGTGGTGGCCGAGTAGCCGCGCATGAAATCATGATGGGTAGTCCGGCAATTAGAAACTTGATTCGTGAAGATAAGGTTGCACAGATGTATTCAGCAATTCAAACAGGTGCTGATTTGGGAATGCAGACATTGGATCAATGTCTGAAGGATCTGTTGGCGAAGGGTATGATAAGGAGAGAAGAGGCGAAGCTTAAGGCGAAGATGCCTGAGTCTTTCTAAGTTCGGGATTGTGACTGCCTGGCTCTACTTGGTGGCAGCCAATTCGGAGAACCAATTTTGTAAAATAATCTGAGCTGCTATGTCATCTATAGCAGCTCTTTTTTTTGAGCCCCGATTCTCTTCTAGAATCCGTTCGGCGGCCTCAACAGAAGAGAGTCGTTCGTCCATTCCGTAACTAGGTTTGTTAAAGCGACCATTGAGGCGATTGGCAAACTTCACAGCTCTGACCATGAGAACACTCTCGCTGCCGTCGAGGTTGTAGGGAAGGCCCACCACAAAGAGGTTTGGCCTCCACTCGGCTATCAATGACTCGATCTCGGCCCAGTCCGGAATGCCATCTCTAGCTCTGAGCACACAGACAGGCTGCGCCGTGCCGGTGAGACTCTGGCCGAATGCCACCCCTATACGCTGTGTGCCATAGTCAAAGCCTAAGGCGGAGATTGGTTCGTCATTCTTGGGAAAGCTGTTTAGGATCAATTGCCGTAGCCGAATTGTGTGAGTTTAGGAATGGCCAGCGGCCGGTGAAAGGTGTTGTAGATCCACACCTAAGAGTGACGCCGCGCGCTGGGTCTTCTTCGCATAGTCGCTGGAAAAAATCAGATCGCTTTTTGCAGGAACCGTAAGCCAGGCATTCGCACTAATCTCCTGCTCCAGCTGACCGGCTTCCCAACCGGCACAGCCTAGCGCGACGACGTAGTTTGCAGGACCATTGCCACGGGCGATGTCTTCCAGGACGGATTTCGATGTGCAGATACTGATGCCATCTGTTACGGATATCGAAGACTCCCAGGCTTTAGGCGCATCATGGATAATAAAGCCTTTATCTTGCTCCACCGGCCCGCCCGCCAGAACGGATCTTTCTCGAAAAGGGCCGTCTTCTATAGTGCATTCGATCTGTAGTTCATCGAATATGTCGGCGATGCTCGCCCGCAATGGCTTATTGATGACTATGCCTAGCGCACCATCGTCGTTGTGTTTCCACAGATAGGTGAGAGTGTTCGCAAAAAAAGAATCCGCCATCTGCGGCATTGCGATCAGGAACTGATTCTCTAGGTAGCTTGGCTTGCTGAAGTCGTTCATTGGTTTGAATGTTAAATCTAGTGACAGAGGCGCCTTAAAAACTAGTTAGCGCGTTCCCCTCATGGAAGCGCCAGGTACGTATGATTTCCAGTATATCAGCTTCGGCGCGCATTGCCTCAGGAAACGGATCGAACGGCGCAGCCATGTTGACAATCTGGACAGCAGCCTGGTCAAGAATGGAATAGCCCGAAGACTGCAGGATTTTTATCTCAGAGACATCGCCATTAGGAAGTAGCGCTACCAACATTCTTAGGCTGCCATAGACTTGTTGCATTCTAGCTTCGGCAGGATAATTAATGTTTCCAACAGCTTCTATTCTCCTACGCCAGCTATCTAAATAGAGTGCGTCCTGACTCTTAATTGTGGAGGCCGATGAAATTGTATACTTTCTAGGCCGCTTGGCGTAGGCCTGTCTTTGAATGTCTAGTTGTGCCTGTAGGCTCGCGATCGCGAGACTCAGGTTATCTGGAGTAGTCTGGTCGGACAAAGGCATTTCTTTTTCAGGTTCTAGCTCGTCCAGTTGCTGCTGAACTTGCTGCTCATTCTGGAATGAAGAAATAACCGCGGTGTCTTGGACATCTATCTCATTGATTATTTCCTGTGCCTGTGAAATAGGAACGACCTCCTGAATCACGTCAGCAATTAAGTCGGACTCAAAGGGAGAGCTTGGTGCTGCAGCATTATCGAGTGCACCACTACCTATTTGATCTTCTTGCGCCAGGAAATCGGCTTTATCGGGAGCGAGCTCACTACGATACTGAGCCATGGTAATTTCAAGCGCTGGCTCGCTATTCAATTCTTCCAGGTAGGTAAAACCAACGCCTAGAATTATGATCGCGTGAACACATGCCGAGAGAAAAACAGTAAAGCCAAAACGCTCCCTGGAAAGTTTCTCATCACTGGTAGCCATGTATCTGCCTTGTTAGAGATATGGCTGTAGTCAGGCTGCTTCTAGCTTCGCCTGAATACAATCCATTAAGTCGCCAGCAATGTCGAGATTGAACGCTTTGTCTATCTCTCGTATGCAAGTTGGGCTGGTGACGTTAATTTCGGTCAAATAGTCGCCTATTACATCGAGACCAACGAAGAGTAAGTTCTTTTCTCTCAAAACAGGACCGACTTGTTCACAGATCCAGCGATCTTTCTCGGTTAGCTCTTGTGCTACACCGCTTCCTCCGGCTGCCAGATTGCCTCTGGTTTCTCCTGATGCCGGAATTCTGGCGAGGGCATAATTTACCGGTTCGCCATCGATCATCAAGATACGCTTGTCACCGTTGACGATATCAGGAATAAACTTCTGCGCCATGATCTGTTTTCGACCGTTATCAGTCAGAGTTTCTATTACAACGCTCAGGTTGGGATCGCCAACCTTCACGCGGAATATTGAAGCACCGCCCATTCCATCTAGAGGCTTGTATATTACATCTTCGTGTTCTTGGTGAAATGCCTTTAGCTTTTCCTGCGAGGATGCAACGACTAGCGGTGGGCAGCACTGCGGGAATTGAGTCGCGAACAATTTTTCGTTGCAGTCACGCAGGCTTTGCGGATCATTCACGATCATCGTCCCTTCGCGCTGAGCCTGCTCAAGAAGATACGTGGAATAGATATAATCTATATCGAAAGGGGGGTCTTTTCGCATGAGTATTACATCAAGTTCGAATAGCGCGATGTCGGCCTTGCTGCCAAGACTAAACCAATCTTCTTCATCATCTCTGACCGACAGTGTTTGAATTGTTGCGCGACATTGACCCTGATCCAGATACATATCGGACTGCAGCATATAGTGAATAATCCAACCGCGCTTTTGAGCGGCTAGTAACATTGCAAGTGTCGTGTCCTTCTTCACAGTGATGGATTCTATCGGGTCCATCACTACACCAAGTTTTACACCCATTTGTTCGATCCTATAGTAAAGCTGCAGCAGTAAGGGGGGCTGAATGGGGTCGGCCGAACTCATTTAGTGAGCCACAGCCGCCATGATTCAGGGCGAAATAATATCCCACTTTATCTTTAGATGCGATGTCCCAAAGCTGCCGTTTCGCAAGCTATCCAAAGCGAGTGGAATGATTTTTCAGGTTCTTCACTAAAGCCGCTATAATGGCGCCTTATTTCAAGGCAGTGATCTACAGTGAAAGTATTCGGCATGGCATGGGGTATCGGCGGGGTAATATTACTGCTGAGCTTCGCTATATATAGGCTAGCACCAATGGTTCTGGAGCTGGAAAATTCCCCAATGTCTGCATTTCACTGGTTTGCGCTGTGCTTTAGTGTGATCTATATGGCCTATGCGGAAGGATATAAGGGATTTCATCGTGCCTTTGCGCCCAGAGTGGTGGTGAGGGCTCGATACCTTGCTGCCAACCCCAGGCCAATGCATGTGCTGCTCGCGCCACTTTTCTGTATGGGCTATATCTATGCCACTAGAAAACGCCAGTTTCTCTCGTTCGCCCTTACCTCTATGGTTATCTGCTTCGTGCTTATCGCACGCAGTCTGCCACAACCCTGGCGTGGTATAGTCGATGCCGGCGTGGTTGTTGGGCTGTGCTTGGGTATCGCCTCTATTGCCTATTTCTTGATCCTGTCGAGTAACGACCCCAGTCGGCTCTCAATCTCAGCGGAAGTGCCAGGTGACAGCTAAGGAAGCACTGGCGGAGAAAGATCCCGCTGAACCGGGCAGCTGCGCTGTGGTGGTGACCTATAATCCTGACGTAACCGCACTCCTGAAACTGGTCAGCCAGCTCAACAAAGAAACCGACTTCATTGTCATCGATAATGGCTCAGAGGCCATCGGTGAAATAGCTGATTCTATTATGGTCTATAAGCGCTGCGTCAAACTGATGCGCCTAGATGGAAACGAGGGCCTAGCAAAGGCTCTCAACAAGGGTATTGCCTGGGCGCGTGCAAAAAAGTATGACTATATCTTTCTGTTCGATCAGGACAGCAGCCTGTGTGACTTATTCGTTAGGCGCATGATAGCAGCCCACAAAGACGCGAGTGGATACAGCGCTAAGGGTATCGCCGCAATAGGTCCTCGAATTATCAACCCCCAGACTATGCGACAGACACCGTTCAAATTATTCAGCAAGATATTTCTGCGCTCAGACAGGCACTTCGCTGGCCAGGAGAAACACTTTATTGCGGATTTTCTAATTACCTCAGGCTCGATGTTATCTCTTGACTGCATCGCTGAGGCTGGGGACATGAAGGAAAGCTACTTCATCGACAACATCGACCTGGAATGGTGTTTTCGTGCCAAATCTTTAGGTTTCGATCTCGTTGGTACCGATGCTGCCGTGCTCTATCATGCCATAGGTGAACGTAGTTCTAATCCTTTGGTCAAGGCAGGGTTGATCGCAAAACATAATCCCTCGCGTACGTACTACTCCAGTAGAAATAGAATGCACCTGTACAGTGCGCCGTACTCTCCGATGGGATGGAAATTTCGAGACATGATTCGCTTTACCTTGAAAGTGGTTTGGTTATTGCTATCTTCTCCACAGCGCGGGGAATATTTCCAAAATATTCGCTCCGGGATTCGTGATGCTAAGACTTTGGCGTAGTTACAGATGAGTAATCAAACAAAAATAGCGGTACTGCTTTCCACTTACAATGGGGAGAGGTTTCTCGGAGAGCAACTTAACTCACTTCTGGCGCAATCATATTCCGATTTTATTCTGGTTGTACGAGACGATGGTTCGTCCGATGGGACCGTGGCTATATTGGAAGGCTATGCACTGGCGAATCCTGGCCAGATACATTTACTGCCGCGCGACGATGAAAACAAAGGCGCTAGTGGAGGTTTCGCTTTCCTTATCGACTACGTTCTCAAGAATAAAACTGCGATAGGACTCGAGTCCGCCTATATGATGTTTTGCGACCAGGACGATACCTGGTTCCCGGACAAAATTGAGAAACAAGTAGCGGCCATGATGGAGGCAGAGGCAGATAGGGGCTCGGCACAAGCCGTGCTCGTGCATAGCGACCTCGAAGTTGTCTCGGAGCAGAATACGGTGATATCAAGATCGTTTGTCAGCTACCAAGGCTTGGAGATTGAGAGAAATAGTTTCCCGAACTTAGTCATCAGCAATCTAGTGACCGGCTGCACGGCTTTAATCAACGAGACCCTTGCTGCGAAAGCATTGCCGATTGCAGTCAATGCAATCATGCACGACTGGTGGCTTGGCTTGGTGGCGGCAGCATTTGGCAGAATTGTCTATTTAGATATGCCCTTGGTGCACTACCGCCAGCATGAAAAAAACGCGATTGGAGCAAAGGAATTTACTAACGTATCGGCCGTTAACATGACATTGTGGCGCAGAATACTGACACGCAAAGCCAATGATCATCTGGTCGAAGTAGCTATTCAGGCCGCTGAGTTTCGCCGTCGTTATGGGGTAGAGCTATCAGGCAGGCAGCGCGTAAACCTGCGGCTTTGCGGAGGCATGGGGATCAAGATCGGTATTGTGCAGCGTTTTCTGTACCGCGTAGCTAGAAAATTCTAACGCAGCAGAGAGAGTCGGCATCAGCCAGAATCGAGAAGAGTATTGAAACCTGATTGAGGTTTTCAGCTGGATTTTCAGTAGACATACAGGCAACCTCTGCTTAAGCCCCATGGCACGTCAAAGAGTTTACTGTGCGGTTTCGCTTAGTTGCTTGTCGAGGACAACGCCGACTACATGACCAATAAAATCGAGGAACAGTGTGTCCAGATTCACATTGAAATAGTTGTCAGAACTATTTCCGAAGGCGATAAGCGCCAACACATCACCATTGCTTATTACAGGGCACAGTGCCGTTGACTTGATGTTGTTGCCACTGGCAGGGAAGAGGTATTGAGTCTGTTCCTCGCCTATCGGGCCGCAGTGGGTTCGTTTCAGGCGAAATACATCGGCAAAGCGTTCTTTAATATTGTCTTCAGCCTCGAGTCGTACCGAGTCGGAAACTCTTTGTCCCTGCCTGGTGAATATTATGACCTCGCAGGAATCGATGTTGGCTTGATTGGACAATTGATCTTGAGCAACATCGGCAATCTCAGTAATGTCTTTCGCTCGGAGTAGAGCCAACACCAAATTACGTGTTGTGTCAAAAAGCTGATCGTTATTGCGTGCATTCTCAAGGAGGTTATTTAGTTTCTGTCGAGCGTCGAGTCCTCGATCTCTTAAGATAGTAACTTGTCGTTCTAATAAAGAAATAGCCTTGCCGCTTTCATGTGGAAGCGAAAGGTCTGCGAGCAAGTCTTCTTGCTCGATAAAAAAATCGGGGTTAGTTTTCAGGTAGCTGGCAACGTCATCTGCAGAGAGCTTGTTGCTGCTCTCGGTCTCAAATTTTTCAGCTGCCGAATTATCGCTGTTCATATCTGAATTGTCCCTTCATAAACTGTAGTAGCTGGCCCTGTCATAAAGACGGGAGAGCCGATTCCGAGCCATTTAATAGTAAGTTCGCCGCCGCGCAATTTGACCCTGACGGTATCATCTAACAGACCCTGTAAGCAACCGGCCACTACCGCAGCACAGGCCCCAGTGCCGCAGGCTAGCGTCTCGCCAGCACCGCGTTCATAGACGCGTAATTCAATGGACTTTCTATCGAGCAGCTGCATGAAACCCACATTACACCCTTCGGGAAAATCCGGATGTGAGCCAAGAGCTGCCCCTATCTCTTTTACGGCTGTTTTGCTCAGGTCTTCAACATTAATTACGGCTTGGGGGTTGCCCATGGACAAGGCGCAAAAATCTACCGACACTGATTCGCCGGAAACAATTAGTTGGCGAGAATGCACGACGGTATCGCTGCTGCTGACAAAGGGAATTTCACTCGGCTTGAATACCGGTGCCTCCATATTGACACGCACCTGGTCATTGTCGTCTATTGTCAGTGTGAGCAGTCGATTGAGCGTCTTTACTACGATGCTGTCCTTGTCGGTCAGGCCCTTATCAGTGACATATTTAGCGAAGCAGCGGGCGCCGTTACCACAATGCTCGACTTCCCGTCCGTCGGTATTGAAGATACGATAGCTGAAATCGATATCTGCCTCTGCGGCCGACTCAAGTACCAGTAATTGATCGAAGCCAATGCCGAAGCAGCGATCCCCGAGCAGAGAAATCTGCTGTGCGTTCAGCTTATACTCATTGTCTAGATTATTGAGCACTATGAAGTCGTTGCCCAGGCCATGCATTTTTGTAAAGTGAATATCCATAATTTGACTCAGCTTGGCAGGCAAGTCTCCAGTTCGAGCAAATCTTCTAAAACTTCGCGTCGTCTAACAACCTGCGCGAGTGAGCCATCTACCATGATTTCCGCAACTCGCGGGCGCGTGTTGTAGTTTGAACTCATCACGAAGCCATAGGCACCAGCGGAGCGCACTGCCAATAGATCGTCTGCAGCCACTATCAGTTCGCGGTCCTTGCCAAGGAAATCGGCCGATTCGCAAATCGGCCCAACGACGTCATAGCTAAGCGCGTCGCCCTCGCGCTTGATCACCGGAATGATCTCCTGCCAGGCGCTGTAGAGCGCGGGCCTCAAGAGGTCGTTCATGGCGCCGTCTACAATCGCGAAGTTCTTGTGATCGGTATGCTTAATATACTCGACTCGGGTGACGAAGATGCCAGCGTTGGCAGCGATAGAGCGCCCGGGCTCAACCATCAGCGTAAGTCCGCGGTCGGCAAAGCGACTCTTTACCGCCGCTATCAGTTCGGAGGGTAGTGGCGGACTCTCGGCGCCGTAGTTCACACCTAAGCCGCCGCCCATATCGAAGTGATTGAGGCTGATGCCCTCTTCGTTGAGACGGTCAACCATGGCGAGCAATCTATCGATCGCATCGAGATACGGCTCTACCGAGGTAAGCTGTGATCCGATGTGGCAGTCGATGCCTGCTACCTTGATGCCTTCCAGCTGCGCGGCAGTCCTGTAGACTTCAAGCGCGCGGTCCGTGGATATGCCGAACTTGTTCTCCTTGAGGCCTGTAGATATATAAGGATGGGTGCCGGCATCTACGTCAGGATTCACTCGCACGGATATAGAGGCGGGTAGACCCAGTCGAATCGCCACTTCGTTCAGGCGGCTAAGCTCGGCCTCGGACTCGACGTTGAAACAGTGGATATTGGCCTTAAGCGCCTGTTCAATCTCCGCTACGGTCTTGCCCAGGCCGGAGAAGATAACTTTCGCCGGGTCGCCGCCGGCCTGTAGTACGCGACTCAGCTCGCCACCGGAGACAATATCGAAGCCAGCCCCCATGCGAGCCAGAACATCCAGCACCGCCAGGTTGGAGTTCGCCTTGACCGCGTAGCAAATCATATTGGGCAGCCCGGCAAGCGCCCGTTCGTAGGCTCTGTAGTGCCGCTCAATGGTAGCTCGAGAATAGATGAAGCAGGGCGTGCCGTGCTGTTCCGCGATATCGGCAACGGCCAGGTCTTCCGCGTAGAGCGCATCACCTTTGTAATTGAAATAATCCATTCGTATTTGGAGTCCAGTTTATTAGGGCCGCAGGGCCCTATGAGCTATTTGCCCGAGACGAAGTTTGAGGCAGTGAACGCTGAGGGTTCGGAGCGAGTAAGACCGCCTTTCTGTCCGCAATAGCTAAGGCTTAGCGTCAGGCTTACTAGCGCTAGAAGGGCAAAGAATCTGTTGGTTTGAATTTTCATTGGGCGTATTGGTATCGGATTAGCCGGGAAGTCGAGATTATAACGCCAGCGCTACTAGAAACACAGACTAAATTCCCGCCGGGGCAGAGGTCTGTATGGCTAGTGTCCAGTTGGACTATTGCCTGTTTAGTCTAACCCCCCTCTGTTTTCGAATTCGTTTTCGGGGTAGCGAATCGCCAGCGGACTGACGCGAACTGTGAATACATCCCTGTACGCTCGCGCTCGGTGTCCCGCCTCGCACGGTGTCAGTCCGCTGGCAATTCACTACCCTTGAAAATTCACAGCGACATTCAAACTGACACAGCAGTCTTTCACCGATTTACTTTCTATCCTGTGTATAGTGCGGTTTGGACCTTCCAGCCTTGAAAAATAGCGGCAACGTGCCTATATTTACCCATCATATTTTGCGGCATTTCACTGCAGTTCCAATGTGGGCTGCGGATAGGCCGGAAAGCATTGCAGTTACTCCTGCAAAACACACTCAGAATACAATAAGCCCAGGGTCTGAAAGTAGATGATTGAAATTACTAATTTAACAAAAAACTTCGACCAGTTTACCGCCATTGACGCTCTGACCTTCACCGTGAAGGAAGGTGAGGTCCTCGGCTTTCTCGGTCCCAACGGCGCCGGTAAGTCCACGACTATGAAGCTAATCACTGGCTTCCTTTCTGCTAGTCATGGCACGGTAAGAATTGACGGTTTCGATATCAGCGAGAACCCAATCGAGGCCAAGTCGCTCATGGGCTACCTGCCGGAGGGAGCCCCTTCCTACGGCGACATGACTACCTTGGAGTTTCTCAACTTTGTCGCTCAGGTTAGAGGCTTTAGAGGCGAAGAAATTGATCAACGCGTGCAGCATGTGTTAGACGAGGTAGAGCTTAATTCTGTTAGCCAACAGACTATTGAGACGCTGTCCAAGGGGTTTAAACGACGGGTAGGACTGGCGCAGGCAATCATGCACGATCCCAAGGTGCTAATCCTGGACGAGCCGACCGACGGCCTCGATCCAAATCAGAAACACCATGTTCGCGAGCTCATTAAGAATCTTGCACGCGACAAGATCGTCATCATCTCGACCCATATCCTCGAAGAGGTTACCGCGGTCTGTAGTCGTGCCATCATCATCGCGCAGGGCAGGATTGTAGCTGATGGTACACCGGCCGAGCTTGAGTCGCGCTCGAAGTATCATCAGGCCGTGAGTGTCCGCCTAAGCGAGAACTATGATTTGGCGGCTGACCTTGCGGATCTTAGTGAGGTGAGCGAGGTAGAGAAGGACGGCGAGGACGAGATGGTCTTTCGCATTCTCGCCAGTGATGGCAAGTCAATATTCTCTCAGGTATCCGGGATCGCACAGGCTGAGCACTGGCCGGTTACCGAGTTTCATGTCAGTCGCGGCCAACTTGAAGATGTATTCAGAACCGTGACGCAGCAGAAACGAGGAGCGCAATAATGGGAAATCTACCGATTATCTTCAAGCGCGAATTACTAAGCTATTTTGCGACTCCGCTCGCCTATATCTTCATAGTTATTTTCCTGATATCGAATGGTATTTTTACATTCGATCTAGGTGGTTTCTACGCTCGAGGTCAGGCCGATCTTTTACCGTTCTTTAGCTTTCACCCCTGGCTGTATCTGTTTATGATCCCGGCCATAGCAATGACGTTATGGGCGGATGAGCGTAAGACCGGAACCATCGAGTTATTGCTTACACTACCGGTTCGATTAGCCGATGCCGTTCTCGGGAAATTTCTGGCGGCCTGGGCGCTGATTGGAATCGCTCTGCTGCTTACCTTTCCAATCTGGTTGACGGTGAACTATCTGGGCGACCCCGATAATGGTGTAATCTTCGCTGCCTATCTGGGAAGCTGGTTCATGGCTGGCGGGTTCCTCTCCATCGGTTCCTGTATGTCGGCCTGTACGAAGAATTCAGTCATTGCCTTTATTTTGACGGTGAGCATCTGTTTTATCTTCGTCATTATGGGTTCGCCCATACTTCTCAATGCCTTCCCTGCATGGATTCCACAGTTTTTTGTGGATGCCTTCTCCGCTATGGGTTTTCTTACACACTTCGATTCGATTGCTAAAGGAGTTCTGGATATTCGTGACTTCCTGTTCTTTAGCGTGTTCATCGCTGCTTGGCTTCTCGCCAGTGCGGTGGTCATCGAAATGAAAAAAGCAAACTAGGGAGGAGTGCTTTGATGAATATTAAATTCCTATTTTCCAAAGCCGGCATAGCCGTTATCGCTGTCGCTACAATAGTGGCGGTAGCCCTTATCAGCTCATTACCGAGCCTGCGAATCGATTTAACCGAAGACAATCTCTATTCATTATCAGACGGCACACGCAATATCGTTTCCAGTCTGCAGACGCCTATCGAACTCATGTTCTTCTATTCGGAGAGCGCGACAGAGGATATACCGCAGATACGAAGCTACGGCACGCGCGTGCAGGAGTTGCTGCGGGAGATCGTACTCGCCAGCAACGGGCGTCTTAGCTTCAGCGTCATTGATCCGGAACCCTTTTCAGAGGATGAGGATCTCGCCACCGAGTTTGGCATACAGGCGGTTCCCGTGAGTCAGGGTGGCCAGGCTATCTACTTCGGGCTGGTGGCAGCTCAGGAAGAGGGTGCCGCAGTTAACCCCGCACTGGGACGTGCAGCGGAGACCCTGCCGTTGATTCGGCCAGATCAGGAGCGGTTTCTCGAATACGAATTCATGAAGCTTATCAGCAAGGTGAACAACCCCGACCTGCAGGTCGTAGGACTTGTTACGCAATTAGATATCGACGGTGGCTTCGATCCCATCGCGGGGCAGGCAACGCAGCAGTGGATGATCATGGATATCATTCGCCAACTCTATGCCGTGCAGCGCGTAGACGTCACGGCCGCGGAAATCGACGAAGAGATCGACATACTCATGATCGTTCATCCTGAGGGTCTGTCTGAGCAGATGCTCTACGCTATCGATCAATTTGTGATGCGTGGTGGAAAGACGATGTTGTTTCTGGATCCGAGTGCAGATTCTATGGTGAGTCGTTCCCAGCAGGGCAATTTAATCCCGGCTGGCATGAGATCCGAACTACCCGGTCTATTGGAAGCCTGGGGAATAGAATTTGCTTCTGACAAGGTGCTTACTGATAACGAACTCGCTCTACGTGTTTCGATGGGACAGGGCCAACGTCCTATCGCGCACTTGGGCATGTTAGGCGTGCAGAGAAATTTCTTAACACAGGACGATATCGTTACCAGTCGTCTTGAGAATATTAATCTCTCATCCCCGGGAGTCATTAGTCAGGCTGCGGGATCGACGACCAGATTCGAGCCTCTGATGGTTTCATCCAGTGATGCGATGTTAATGGATGCCGGTCTGCTCGAAGATGTTACCGACCCTTCGGTGCTATTTGATGAGTTCGTCTCCGAAGATAGAAGCTTTACCATCGCCGCTCGAGTGAGTGGAGTGATAGAGACGGCATTTCCTGACGGCAGGCTTATCGAAGAAGTCGAAGTCTCCGCAGAGGCGGAAGAGGCCGACAGTGATGTTGTTGCAGAGGACCCTGTTGAAGATGTGCCAGTCGCCGAGCATCTAACTAGCTCAAATGGCGAGGTAAACATTCTAGTGTTCGCGGATACGGATATGTTAAGCGACAGGATGTGGGTGCGTGTTACTCAGTTCATGGGTCAGCGTATACCGCAACCTTTCTCTAACAACGGCGATATGGTTATTAATTCGCTGGACGACTTAAGTGGTGGGGCAGATCTATCTGGCATTCGAAGCCGCGGCACTTATTCCCGTCCATTCACTCGCGTGATTCAATTACAGAGGCAGGCGGATGATCGTCTGCGTGTAGAAGAGGCCGAGTTGCTCGCGCGGCTTGCTGAGACTGAGGCGGCACTTGCCGAGTTGAATCAAGACGAGAGTGGCGATTTGATCGGGCAGGTAACACCAGAGATTCAGAGTGAGGTCGATCGCTTTAATGAAGAGATGCTAGCGACTCGCCGTAGTCTTCGCGACGTGCAATATCAACTAACTGAAGATATAGAACAGCTTGGCTCGAATCTTAAGTTGATCAACACGGCTTTGATTCCAGTAATCTTGAGTATCCTGGCCTTGCTGTTGAGCTATGTTAGAGCGCAGCGTCGCAAGGTTACACGAGCCTAAGTCCGCTCGGAATAGCGTCATTACTGGCGCTATTCCTCTACCGGTTCTTCCCGAGGTGGGTGCGGCGGTAGTTTCACCTTTATGTGAGTGCCTTCAGCAAGCTGACTCTCGATGATTAATTCTCCGCCGTGCGCCTGTGCGATCAGGCGGCACAGATACAGGCCCAGCCCAAAACCGCCGGTATTTCTCTGTCTGGCGCTGTCGGCGCGATAGAAGGGTTCGCTAATCTGTGTCAGGTGTTCTTCGGCTATACCCTCGCCATGGTCTTTCACTTCCAGGAGTGCAAATTCGCCATTGAAGCTAATTCGAACAATTATAGGGTTGCCCTCGCCATGGCGTATGGCGTTGTTGACTAGATTCGTAATCAGCAGCCTAACGCGCAGATTATCGATGATGAACTCGCGGTCCTCATCGGGCAGTTCCAGTTCCAGGCCGCTGGGATAACTCTTGAACTGCTCGCAGACTCTTTCGACGAACGCTGCAAGGGGTGTGGGTTCGGCAGTGAGCACGGCGTGTTCTTCGTTGAGTCGCTCCGCCTCGATAAGATCGGTGATCAGCAGTTCTATTTCCTGAATGTCTTCTTTGAGCTGATCTTTCTCGTCACTTTCCGGCATGAACTCTAGACGCAGTTTGGCTTTGGTAATCGGGGTGCGCAATTCATGGCTAATGGCGAGTAGTAGTTGCCGCTTCGCCTCCAACATCGATTGTAGGGAATCCGCCATGTGATTGATGCTTTCGGTGAGTTCCCCCAGTTCATCCTGTCGATTGCTCTTCACCCGAAAGCTGAGGTCGCCCAGTCGAATCCGCTCTGCTCCTTTCCTTAACAGACGCACCGGATCGAGCAGACGATTTACCATGAAGTAGTTGAGAAACAGAACGATACTTGCCAACGCAACGCCGATATAGAGCACTACGTAGTTCGAGTTGTTTTCATTAAGCGATCGTTGATACAGATAGAAGTCGTAACCCCCGCGTTGAACCATGATGATATCTTCATTATCGATCGAACGAACTTCGGCGTCGGAATTAAGTGTTCGATTGAATACGGACTGTTCTACAGGTAAGCGATATTCGTTGTCGGAGCTCCAGCGCATGATCGGATTGTTGATCGCAATACTCCATTCCAGCTCATCGGCAAGGCGCATAGCGTTATTGAGATTTGGAGGCGTGCCTATATCCTCGATGATCGATTCGATGTTACGGGTGAAGAAGTCGGGAATGGCATCAATAGTATTGCTGTTCTGGTTAACGGTACGCAGCGAAATAGAGAAGATAGCGAAGAATAGAATTACCGTAATGCCAAATATAAGCAGCAGGCGAACGAACAGCGACCGCCTGACAACCTGAACCAGTGTGGTCATATTTGCTCGCCGACAAAAGTATAACCACGACCCCACACAGTTTTAATAAACCGTGGTGTTTTCGATGTGTCATTTAACTTATGTCGCAAGCGGCTTACCAGAGTGTCTACTGCTCTCGAAAAGAGTTCGGCATCTATCCCGCGTAGTCGGTTCATCAACTCATCGCGGGTAAATGTCTTGTTCGGAAACTGCATGAAAAGAATTAGCAGTTCGTATTCCATTGTGGTGAGATCAAGAACCTCGGAATCGAGTTTAACTTCGCGACGCGAAGAGTCGACTTCGAGGCCATTGATGTTCTTAATGACGTGCAGGCTATTGTCATCACTACTGCGGCGCAGGATATTGTGTATTCTCGCGACTAGTTCGCGGGGCTCGAAAGGTTTTGGCAGGTAGTCATCCGCGCCCAGTTCAAGTCCAACGATGCGATCGGTAACCTCGGCGTGTGCGGTTAGCATCAAGATTGGCAGTTGCCCGAAAATGGAGGACTTGGCCCGGATCTCTCTGCATATCTCAAACCCGTCTTTCTCCGGTAGCATCACATCAAGAATCAGAAGGTCTGGCTTCACCTTTTTCAATAACTCAAACCCCTTGCTTGGTGTCATTGCGACATGAGCCTGCATGTCGTATCTCTCGAGATACTGAGTGAGGAGCTGGCCCAACTTCTCGTCGTCATCAATGATCAATATTTGTTTCATTATCGTTTCCGACCTGCTTTGCCTCTCTTGAATAGAGAGGCAGGGACCAATAGTACGAATAAGGGAACCTCCGATCAAGTCTGGGGCGGCATCGGATAGTCTTGAGGCCCAGATTCACTCATTACGGCCACCGATGCGGCCCCAGAGCGCCAGAATGAACGGAAACTAGTGTATTATGTGGCGCTTCGTTATTTCGCTAGACACTTTCAATAGGCATTCACGGGCATCATGATTTCTCTAAATAACATAATGCTGATGCGCGGTAGCCAGATTCTGCTGCGCAACGTCTCTGTGGTTATTCACAAGGGCCAGCGCACGGGTATCATCGGCCGCAACGGCTGTGGAAAGACGAGCCTGTTTCGTGCGCTCAGTGGAGAGATTGCTCTGGAAGAGGGAGAGATCGAGATGCCGAATGGGCTGCGCAGCTCATCGATGGCGCAAGAGACTCCGGGTAGCAAGCGCAGTGCCCTCGACTTCATACTGGATGCGCATATCGAGTTCCGGCAGCTAGAACAATCCATCAAAAAGGCAGAAGCGGACGGCAATGATCTCGGCCTCGCTGAGCTCTTTGGCAAACTGGAAGAAATTGATGGCTATGACATTAGACACCGTGCACAAAGGCTCCTTTCGGGTCTTGGTTTCGCCGTCGAAGACTTCGATCAGCCGGTTAGTAGTTTTTCCGGAGGTTGGCGCGTTCGACTGAATCTCGCCGCCGCTCTGATGTGCCCGTCGGATCTGTTGATGCTGGATGAGCCTACCAACCATCTGGACTTGGAGGCAACAGTCTGGCTGGAGCAATGGCTACAAAATTATCAGGGCACTATCTTGTTGATCTCCCACGACCGGACCTTTCTCGATTCGGTGATCAATAATGTCATTAGCTTCGATAATGGTGGCCTGAAAGTTTATAAAGGCAACTATAGTTCCTACGAGAGGCAGCGTGCCGAAAGAATGGCGCTACAACAAGCATTATATGAAAAGCAGCAGCGAAGAAAATCCGAGATAGAAAGTTTCGTGCGTCGCTTCAAGGCTAAGGCAACGAAGGCGAAACAGGCACAGAGTCGGCTTAAAGAATTGAATCGTATGCAGGATATTGCGCCTGCACATGTAGATTCGCCTTTCCGTTTTCAGTTTCCAAAAATAGATGAGCCATCTAGTTACCTTATGCAGATGGATGCGCTGTCCATTGGTTTCGATGCGCCGCTAGTCGAGAAGATAGAGCTCAGTGTTAGTTCGGAATCCCGTTTTGGTTTGTTGGGTTTCAATGGCAGTGGCAAGTCCACACTGTTGAAGGTGCTGGCCGAACAGATGCAGCAACTAGGCGGAGATATCATTCGATCGAAGAAGTTAAAGATCGGTTACTTCGCGCAGCATCAAGTAGATGAGCTGGATCAACTGGCGACACCAATACAACTCATACAGAAGGAAGAGGGCAATGCTACGGAACAGCAGATTAGGGACTATCTCGGTAGCTTCGATTTTCGCGGCACGCGGGTGAATGAAACCATCAAGAATTTCTCTGGCGGCGAAAAGGCAAGACTCGCGCTAGCCAAGGTAGCGTGGCAGAAACCCAATCTTCTGCTACTCGATGAGCCCACTAATCATCTGGACCTGGAGATGTGTCACGCGCTAACAGTGGCATTGCAACAATATCAGGGTGCAATGCTTGTGGTGTCACATGATCGTCACCTATTGGTGAACACCGTCGATGAGTTCTATTCTATTCACAAGGGCGTCTTCGCCGAATTCAAGGGCGATCTGAAAGACTATGAGAAATGGTTGAGCACGCAGTCATTCGCGGCCTATGAAGAGAATGAGGCGCAGGCGAAGAATGCCACATCTGCAGCCCCCAAGCCTAAGCTCGACAAGAAAGAGAAGCGCCAGCAGGCTGCGGATCACCGCGAGAAATTGGGGCCATTAAAAAAGCAGGAAAAGAGCCTGGAAGCGCAGATCGATAAGCTGCAAAAGAGGTTAGTGACAATCGAGTCGTCACTGGCGGATGAGGCCATGTATCTGGAAGAGAACAAGATAGAACTGAACGCGTTGATCCAGGAGCAAGGCGCTCTCAAGTCGCAGCTAAACGCGGCAGAGGAGCAGTGGATGGAGGTACTCGAAGAAGTAGGCAGTTACAGCTGATACGCTAGAATAATCTCTCTCTGCACTTCCCCACTTGAATCTGCTAAAAACGCTCCAATCTTAGTAATCCTAGATCAATAATAGTAGATCAAACTCTCTAGTTAGCGGAATTTAGGAACACAGGTGGAAAGCCCAATGAAATATCTCTACTCCCTGTTGGCAGGCTTCATGCTCACGGCCGTGGCCGGCGCACAGACTTCAGATTACAGCCAGTTCAAGACCAATGACGAGGAGAATAATATCGAGATCTTCAAGTCGGTTAGCCCGTCGGTGGTTAATATCACCAACTCTCGATTAGTGCGCTCTTTCTATGCCTTCAATCCACAGGAAGTGCCGCAGGGTAGTGGCACCGGATTCATCTGGAACGAAGAAGGCTATGTGGTCACCAATTATCATGTTGTGCAACAGGCGGACCGCGTCACGGTAACGCTGCAGGACGGCACCACCTATGCGGCTACCGCAGTGGGCGTGGATCCGGATAAAGATTTAGCCGTACTCAAGATAGAGGCGCCGGACACCAACCTGGTCGCGGTAAAGCCCGGGGATTCATCGCTGCTGGAAGTCGGCAGGAAGGTTATCGCCATCGGCAATCCCTTCGGTCTGGATACGACCATGACCGTCGGTGTGGTCAGCGCCCTGGGACGGGAGATCGATTCGGTGAGTCGGCGTAAGATTCGTGATGTGATTCAGACCGATGCCGCTATCAATCCGGGCAACTCTGGCGGGCCTCTATTGAACTCGCTGGGGCAACTGATTGGGGTAAATACGGCAATCTATAGCCCCAGTGGTGGTAGCTCAGGTATAGGCTTCGCCATCCCGGTCAACACCGTCAAGCGCATCGTACCGGAATTGATCGCCTATGGCAGGGTACAGACGCCAGCCATGGGTATCGCCCAGATTCCACAGGCAGACTACTATCGTCGTCAGTGGGGTATAGAGGGGGTTATCGTACTGGATGTATTCCAAGGCAGCGATCCTGAGCGTCTGGGTATGCGCGGGCTAACTCGCAGCCAGCGTGGCCGCATTCAGTTAGGTGATGTGATCGTGGAGATCGACGGACAGCCGGTGCGCAACGAAGATGATTACGCAGATGTGTTGGAACAGCGGCGCGCGGGAGACTTGGTTAAGGTAAAGACCTTGCGTGACAATCAGGTTCAGGAATACGATATTCGATTGCTAGCGCCGGGCAGTCGCTAGCGTTGTGCGAGGTCAGCCTTCGCAACAGCTACCGCCGCCAACACCTGCTTAGGGGCAGTGCCACCGATGTGGTCGCGAGCGCCTATAGAGCCTTCGAGAGTAAGCACCTCGAAAATATCGTCGCCGATAAGATCAGAGAAGGTTTTCAGTTCTTCCAGGCTTAGTTCTGCCAGATCTTTACTCTGCTCTATACCGAAGGCGACCGATTTGCCTACTACCTCGTGGGCATCTCTAAATGGCATCCCTTTCTTCACCAGATAGTCCGCCAGATCCGTTGCCGTAGCGTAGCCCTGCTTCGCAGCGGCATACATTTCGGCCTTATTGCACTCGACAGCTGGCATCATCTCGCTATAGGCAAAAAGACAATCCTTAACCGTATCGATCAGGTCGAACAATGGCTCCTTGTCTTCCTGATTGTCTTTGTTATAGGCCAGTGGCTGTGACTTCATCAATGTCAGTAGTGAGATCAGATGTCCATGTACGCGGCCTGTCTTCCCGCGGATCAGCTCGGGTACGTCAGGATTCTTCTTCTGCGGCATAATAGAGGAGCCAGTGCAATATCTGTCGGGCAGGTTTATAAAATTAAACTGTGCCGAAGTCCAAAGCACCAATTCCTCAGAGAACCGAGAAAGGTGTGTCATCAGCAGGCTGGCAAAAGAGGCAAGCTCGATCGCGAAGTCTCTATCACTCACCGAATCCAGGGAGTTCCTCGTGGGCGAATCGAAGCCAAGCTGCTGTGCCGTAAAATTTCTGTCGATCGGATAAGTAGTGCCAGCCAAAGCGGCCGCCCCCAGAGGTGACAGGTTTACTCTTTTACGACAGTCGAGCAGGCGGCTGTAGTCTCTTTCCAACATCTCGTACCAGGCCATCATATGATGACCGAAACTAACTGGCTGCGCGGTCTGTAAATGAGTGAAACCAGGCATGATTGTGGCTGCCTCTTTCTCGGCAACCCCACAAAGAGCCGATTGTAACTTCGTGATCAATTCGGCTATCTGATCTATCTCGTCGCGTACAAACAGGCGAATATCGGTGGCCACCTGATCGTTTCGCGATCTACCGGTATGAAGTTTTTTGCCTATATCTCCGATGCGAGCAGTGAGGGCGGACTCGATGTTCATGTGGACATCTTCGAGTTCAACCGACCATTCGAAGTTATCGTTAAGAATATCTTGTCGAATTGCTTCGAGACCAACCAGTATCTGTGTCTCTTCGTCCGCTGATAGAATTCCGGCCTTCGCTAACATCTTGGCATGTGCGAGTGAGCCATTTATATCTTGCTGGAACAAGCGACGATCGAAATCCACCGAGGCAGTAAATCGTTGCACGAAGGCGTCCGTGGCTTCAGAGAACCTGCCGCCCCAGAGTTTGTTTTGATCCTTATTCTTGCTCATAGCTTAGTTTTGCACTGTAAGTAATGTTAGTAAGACAAATCAATATGTTCTCGATTCGATTTTTAAGGGTTCGCAGTTAGCTTTGCGGTCACTTCTATTTCGATCTTCATTTTTTCATCGAGCAGGCCCGCCTCGAACACCGTTGCCGCAGGGAGAACGGTGGCCAGGTACTTTTGCAATACAGGCCAACAGGGCTCGAAGTCAGCCTTGTTGGGAAGTATATAGCGGATCCGTACAATTCCAGAAAGGCCGCTGCCGGCAGATTCCAAAACTTGTTGGATATTCTTGAGGCATTGGTCCGCCTGCTCTGCGACGTTCTCTGAAATCGTCATGGCTTCGTAATCGTATCCCGTTGTTCCCGAAACGAATACAAAGTCGCCGTCTACTACCGCGCGGGAGTAGCCAATCTTGCTTTCGAATTCTGAACCGCTGGAAATTAGCTTTCTAGTCATGTTGCAATTCCATCCAGATTTATACTTTTGATTAAGTGCTATTTAAAGAGGGCCAGCATTATAGCAGGATAGCCAAGCGCTTAATAATTCCCTTCGCGCACCCCTGAAGGCCAGTAAATTCGGACAAATCTACACAATTACCGTAAAATACCAAGCAATTCGAGAATAAAAACAGTCTCAACACCAAACACCTGAAGAGCCGCATATCATGTCATCTAAAACCCTGCGCATCGCTACCCGTAAGAGTCCTCTCGCCCTGTGGCAGGCTAACTATGTGAAGGCGGCCCTGGAGCTGGCTCATAGCGACCTAAATGTAGAGCTACTGGCCATGAGCACCCGAGGTGACAAGATTCTGGATACGCCACTGGCCAAGGTCGGCGGCAAAGGCCTGTTCGTGAAGGAATTGGAGCATGCCATGCTCGAGGATAGAGCCGACATCGCCGTGCATTCTATGAAGGATGTGCCAATGGAATTTCCCGAGGGTCTCGGTCTCGCCATTATCTGCGAGCGTGAAGATCCAGCCGATGCCTTCGTCTCCAATAAATTTGGCAAGCTCGCCGATCTTCCGCAAGGTGCGGTTGTCGGTACTTCCAGTTTTCGCCGTCAATGCCAGCTGCGGGAGTTGCGCCCGGACTTAAAGATCGCGGACCTGCGTGGCAACGTCGGCACGCGTTTGTCGAAACTGGATGCTGGCGAATACGACGCTATCATTCTTGCAGCTGCAGGTTTGAAACGACTGGAGCTAGCGGAGCGCATAAGTGAGAGTCTGTCCTTTCAGGACTCTCTGCCCGCGGGCGGGCAGGGTGCCGTCGGCATCGAATGCCGCACACAGGATATCGAAACCCTAAAGCTGCTCGATTGCCTGCACCACGTCGATACGGCAACACGAGTGGTCGCAGAACGCGCGGTCAATGCGCGTCTGCAGGGGGGGTGTCAGGTTCCCATCGCCAGCTACGCAGAACTCGATGGTGAGGAATTGCACCTGCGCGCTTTGGTAGGCAACCTCGATGGCAGCATCATTATTCGCAGCGAGATTCGCGGCGACAGGCATCAGGCGGAACATTTGGGGCTAACAGTCGCCGAAGATCTCCTCTCTCAGGGCGCCGAAGAAATACTCGCTGCTCTTCGTGACTAAGCGTAGATGACCGCGGAATCAACCAGATCAACCAGATCAACCAGATCAAACAGGTTAATTCATGAACTCTGATTCTCTTTCCGGATTGACAGTTCTCATCACACGGCCTTCCAATCAACAGCAGGTCCTGCAGCAAGCAATCGAAGATGCAGGCGGTCGTGTCCTATCGCTTCCATTGATCGATATTGCCCCTATAGTCGAACCTGCAGCACTGCAAGACCTCAAAGATAAAGTGATGCAGCTGGATAGCTATAGTGCGCTCATCTTCGTTAGCAATAACGCGGTTACGTTTGGTGGGGAAGCTATTAACAATTACTGGCCGCAGTTTCCTGTAGGGATCGATGTAATCGCGGTAGGCTCGAGTACAGCGAAAGCGGCTGGCAGCGCCTTTGGTTGTGAGGTCATTCAGCCCAGCACCGGCATGACCAGCGAAGACATTCTTGAACTGCCACAACTGCAAGATGTGGCAGACAGAAAGATCGGCATAGTGCGGGGGCAGGGCGGTAGAGAATTACTAGCCGAGACCCTCAGGCACAGAGGCGCAACGGTAGACTATCTGGAGGCCTATAGCCGCAAGCCGGTGATGTATGAGAGCGCAAATTTTTGTCAAGCCTTGAGGGCGGCAGGCGTGAGTATACTCACCGTTACAAGCAGCGAATCTTTAGATAGACTCACAGCATTATTGATCGATAAAGGGCTGCAGGAAGACGGCCGTGCCGACAATAGAGAAATCATGCAGCAGCTTAGTTTACTAACCCCCTCGCAGAGAGTGGCACAGCAGGCGATGGAGGCTGGTTACACGCGAGTGTATAACGCATCCGGCGCAGATCCGACCAGTTTTGTAGCGGCGCTGGGTGAACTCGGTGCAAATCAAGAGTAAGCTTAGAATCTAGTTCACGACTCAGAAGGCGGTAAAGTGACAGAGCAGGCAGAAACACCCAAAATCTTAGATGAGATCTCCAAGAGTAATTCGGCCAAGGCCAGCAGCCGAATCTCGCGCAAGCAACAGACGGTTCGACGTCGTTTTCTTGTCGTACTCGTTATACTTTTACCTATAATCGCCGGTGTTCTGCTTCTAGCCTATCAACAAATATCTGTGCAATCTCAGCTGGCGCAGATGACGGTGGACAATCAGCAACTCACACAGAATCTGGAACAGCAAACGGCCCTCATTAGAGAGCTTAAGCAGAACCAATTGCAGACCCTCGAGCCGATTGAATTCGATGATTCGGCGTTGTTAGAGCTCGAATCAACTCTAAAACAAGAAGTCGATCGGCATACGACTCAGCTTGCCGACCTACAGGCACAACAACTCAGATCGACGAACGAAACCAACCGGGAATGGAAGATACTCGAGGCCGAATATCTCATTGGCATCGCTAGCCAGAAACTACAGTTAGAGGGCGACGTGGCAACTGCTGCTGCGCAATTGCAGCGTGCCGATCAGGCGCTATTGGATTCCGGTAGTGCTAGTGTGTTTGCTGTTCGTCAGGCCATTGCTACTGAATTGCAACAGCTGCGAAATATCGAGGGACTTGATAGAGAGGGCGTCTACCTGCAATTGGATAATCTTCTCGCCGAGATGCAGGGCATCGACCTGCTGAATTCAATGCGCACAGATTTCGAGAACCGTCGCGATGCAGAGTCGCAACCCTTAACCTTTGGTGCCGATACAAACGGCTACCTCGAGTCCAGTCTGGAATTTCTTAGCTCTGTTTTCGTTTGGCGCAAGTGGGAAGAAACTCCGCAGGCTATGCTAGCACCGGCTCAGGATGAACTCATTAAACAAAACTTGAGACTTATGTTGGAGCAAGCGCAACTCGCACTGCTGATGCGTGATAATGCGCTCTATCAACAGGCTATGGCAAAGAGCCAGGATTGGTTTCAGCGCTATGCCGTAACAGACTCGGAACAGGGCAGGGCGATAGCAGCATCGCTTAGCCAGCTAGGCGACTACGACATTAATCCAATCCTGCCGGGCTTGAGCCAGTCGTTGGCCCTGATTAACAAGCTCACCGCAAGCGAGCGTTAGAGCAACTCATGATTAAGCTCTATATATATAGTCTTCTGGCGATCGTGCTGGCGTTATTCGTCAGCCTCTATCTTGGTTTTCCGGGTGACCCCGGCTATTTGTTGATCGCCTTCGGCAGTTATACATTTGAGACTAGCTTATTCGCACTGCTAGTTACGATCGCAATACTGTATCTGCTTATTAAGTTAATCCTTATGGTGTTTCGCTGGATAAACCCATGGTATCTGATCCGCTTCGGCCGCAATTACAAAGACAAGCTGAAAGCCAAGAGCCGGAGCAAAACTGTCGAGGGTCTGCTTTACTTCACCCGCGGCAATTGGGATTCCAGCTATAAGCTGCTAACCAAGGGAATGAAAGACTCAGACGCAACGGTAGTCAATTATTTAGCCGCTGCCTATGCTGCCCATGAGCGTGGTGACAAGAATGTCTGGATGCAATCTTTGGAGAAAGCCGAGATCGAATACCCGTCGGCACGTTCAACGATTAACTCATTGAAGGCGCAGTTATTGTTCAAGTCGAATCAACTGGAACAGTGCGGAGCGGTGCTGCAACAGATGAAAGCAACTTCTCTCAACGATCATTCCCTGCTACAACTTCTAAAGGAAGTGTATCTGAAGCTTGAAGACTGGGAGCAGTTAGAAAGACTACTGCCGTCTCTTGAGAAGAATGAAGTCATCGATGGCGATGAGGCTGAGAGTATTCGTGTTCGTATCTTTATGGAAAACCTCTACACTATGAGTAGTCGCCGCGCGGACTTCAGCGATGATGAGATAGCTCTGCAGTTGGAAAAGGCCTGGAAGAAGGGGCCTGCCAACTACAAGCAGGATGAGCGAATCGTAAAACACTATGCCGATATACTCCTTACACTAAATCGTGCAGACCTCGCCGCCAAGGTTATCGAGGCAGTGCTCAGCAACGCCTGGAGCGACCTTCTCGTTGCACGCTATGGCGAGATCGATTTCGGCAATAGTCACAAGCACCTGTTAATCGCCGAGGGTTGGCTGCAGGCCCGGCCAGGGAACGCCCATCTCCTGCTGTCACTAGGCAGGCTCGCTATGCGTAATGAGCTATGGGGTAAAGCTAGAGAGTACTTCGAGACAAGTATCGAGGTCGCCCCAATCGCCGCAGCCCATGGTGAATTGGCACGTCTGTTGAAACATCTTGGCGAGACTCAGGCAAGCGATATGCATCAGGCGAAGTTCGTGGCGGCGATTGGGGCGGAGCTGCCGTTGTTGCCTCTGCCGGCTCTGGCTGTAGTTAAGAAAGACTAAGTTGTCAATCCTCCCAGTTAATTCTTCTTTCGTCTAGCCCTTCTTTTTTAAGTCCTTCTTGTTTAAGTCTTTCTGGTTGCCGCTGCGATATTTCTTTCTTCAATCGGCTTGATGTAGAGCAAGGTCTCTGCGATTAAATTTCCTTATAGTCGACTCTTTCCAACTACTGGATCGTCAAGCCATGTTTGCACAGAATTATAAGAAGATGGCTGGAACTTGCTGGCGGGTATCTTATTTTTTGGTTAATCAACTATCCAATAATTCATAGCTATATTGGGCGATGCTATGCTCATGACGAGCCGCAGGCTTCTAGAAGCCCCTAGCTTCGAACTCTAACTCCACGCCCTGATAGCCATTGGTCATATACATATAGCCGTCACGGAATTCGATCGCGTTAATATCTTTTAGTATCAATACCAGATTGTTGTGCAGCGACCCCGGTGGGCATAGTTTTCGGGTAGATACGAAGGGGTCGAAACGAAAGCCTGTTTCTTTCTGAAAATAGTTACCGGTGATGGTGTTACAGTCCGACGTGCCGGTGAGACGATTGTCGCTACGGAAATTGAGCCGATACTTGCTCGGGTCATCAGGTGTAAACAGAAAGCCACCTAGCACTTTCATATTTCGCAGTTGCCAGTTTGTGTTCTCCAGATTGATCACTTCCTCTGCGCCTTGTGCAGTCAATGTGAAAAGCAGCGAGAACAGCAACGTAGTGTTCAAGACAAGTTGGCTGATGGTTTTTATTTTCATTCTAAAGAATTCCCTGATGCAGATATTCTGTTGTATGGAAATAGTACTCAATTCGTCGGTGTTTCGCCAATCTTCGCGATTGCCTTTGTTGGAAGGTAGACGCCCAAGAAGCTGTACCGCGTCCGTTCTGAAAAAATATGCGAATCGGAAATACAACATTGCAATAAAAGGGTAATCATTGTACCCAGAGCGGCACAGTTTTCGCTAAGGGCACTTTCTCTGGAAAGTAGCGTTGGTGTTAGCTTTTATTTCCGTCGATGCCAAGCTCTTTCCACATCTGATCGACGCGGGCCTTAACTTCATCGCTCATGTTAATGGTGTCGCCCCATGTGCGTTGCGTCTCACCTTCCATCTTATTTGTTGCGTCCATTCCCATCTTCGAGCCTAAGCCTGACACGGGTGATGCAAAATCGAGATAGTCTATCGGTGTATTTTCTATAAGCACTGTATCTCTGGCCGGATCCATTCGCGTTGTAATTGCCCAGATAACATCGTCCCAGCTTCGTATATTCACATCATCATCAACCACGATGACAAACTTCGTATACATGAACTGTCTCAGGAATGACCACACGCCCATCATTATGCGCTTTGCGTGACCCGGGTATTGTTTCTTTATGCTGACCACGGCGAGTCGATAGGAGCAGCCTTCCGGCGGCAGATAGAAGTCGACGATCTCAGGATATTGTTTCTGCAGAAGTGGAACGAACACTTCGTTCAGCGCTACACCTAACATTGCCGGCTCGTCGGGTGGCCGACCCGTATAGGTGCTGTGATAAATCGGATTTTTACGATGTGTAAGGCAGGTCACCGTGAACACAGGAAATTTTTCAACTTCGTTGTAATAACCGGTGTGGTCGCCATAAGGTCCCTCGTCGGCCATCTCGCCCGGCTTTATGACGCCCTCTAAAACAAACTCGGCGCTAGCCGGCACCTGTAGGTCATTCGTACGCGACTTCACCACGTCGGTCTTGCTGCCGCGCAGTAATCCGGCGAAGGCATATTCGGAGAGCGTGTCGGGAACAGGAGTAACCGTAGCCAGTATGGTGGCAGGGTCGGCGCCTATCGCTATGGAAATCGGAAATGCCTCGCCGGGATGAGCCTGCTGCCATTCTCTGAAGTCCAGGGCGCCACCACGATGGGATAACCAGCGCATGATTAGCTTGTTCTTGCCAAGCAGTTGCATGCGGTAGATACCGAGGTTCTGACGTTCTTTCTCGGGGCCTTTAGTGATGACCAGCGGCCATGTCACTAACGGTGCCGCATCACCCGGCCAGCAAGTCTGAATAGGCAGGAAGCCAAGATCGACATCGTCGCCTTCGATAATTACTTCCTGGCACGGCGCCGACTTCTTCACGTTTGCCGGCATGTTCAAAACGCTCTTGTAACTTGGCAGTGTTTTCCAAAGGTCTTTCCAGCCTTTCGGTGGTTCGGGTTCTTTTAGAAAGGCGAGAAGCTTGCCAACGTCCCGCAGACCATCGATGTCTTCCTGGCCCATGGCCAATGCAATGCGTCGGGTATTGCCAAATAAATTGGCAAGTAGGGGGATGTTGGAGCCTTTAGGATTCTCGAAAAGCAGGGCGGGACCATTGCTTCGCAGAGTTCGATCGCTTATCTCGGAAACTTCCAGATAAGGATCTACTTCCATAGTGATTCGCTTGAGTTCGCCTTCTTTCTCAAGAAGTTCGATGAAGTCGCGCAAATCTTTGAATGACATGGCTGGCCGCTTACGTAGCTGTGGTAGTTAAGCTATAGAGTCTGGTAGAAACGATTTCGTTCTAGTTTTAACAGTGAACTACTTTCTTTTCATCGAATTGAAAAACTCGTCGTTAGTTTTGGTTTCTTTCAACTTATCGAGAATGAATTCTGTCGCCTGTACATCTTCCATCGAGCTTAGTAGCTTGCGCAGAATCCACATGCGTTGCAATTCTTCTTCCGAGGTTAGCAATTCTTCACGGCGTGTGCCGGATCGACGAACATTGATAGCGGGGTAGACACGCTTCTCGGCGATCTTTCTGTCGAGATGCAGTTCCATATTGCCCGTACCCTTAAATTCTTCATAGATCACCTCGTCCATCTTCGAGCCGGTTTCGATCAATGCGGTCGCTATAATAGTCAGGCTTCCACCTTCTTCCAGATTACGCGCTGCACCAAAGAAACGCTTTGGTCGTTCCAGCGCATGCGCGTCGACACCACCAGTTAGTACTTTGCCTGAAGAAGGAATGATTGTGTTGTAGGCTCGTGCGAGTCGCGTGATCGAGTCCAAAAGAATGATCACGTCTTCTTTGTGTTCAACCAGGCGCTTTGCTTTCTCGATAACCATCTCGGCAACTTGCACGTGGCGCGCCGGGGGCTCATCAAACGTACTGGCAACAACTTCGCCGCGTACCGAGCGTTGCATCTCTGTTACTTCTTCCGGACGTTCATCGATCAATAATACGATGAGTCTACACTCTGGGTTGTTCTTGGCAATTGACTGCGCCATGTTCTGCAGAATTAGTGTCTTACCTGCCTTCGGCGGAGATACGATAAGTCCGCGTTGCCCTTTGCCGATAGGCGCAGAAAGATCGATAACGCGGGCACTTAAGTCTTCGGTGCTGCCGTTACCAACTTCGAGAGTGAGCCGTTGGGTTGGAAAGAGTGGAGTAAGGTTTTCGAAAAGGATTTTATTTTTGGATTCTTCGGGGCTGCTAAAATTGATTTCATGAATCTTTAGTAGCGCAAAATAACGCTCGCCGTCCTTAGGTGGTCTAATCTTTCCAGCTACCGTGTCGCCTGTGCGAAGATTAAAGCGTCGTATCTGACTCGGAGAGACATAGATGTCATCCGGGCCCGCCAGGTAAGAAGAGTCTGCTGAGCGCAGGAAGCCAAACCCATCCTGTAAAATTTCTAATACACCATCACCGTGAATATCTTCGCCATTCTTAGCGTGCTTTTTTAGTATGACGAAGATGATGTCTTGCTTGCGCGTTCTAGAAACATTTTCCAATCCCATTTCATGGGCAGTAGCTTGAAGTTCTGCGATTGGCTTTTGTTTTAATTCGGTTAGGTTCATGTTTTTGGGTCTTCTTATGTGGTTGGGAGTGTCTAGTCTGGGTTGGCTGTAGCTATAGTGCTTATAGTCAAGCCGCCTAAACACTTATTGGCATGCACAGTTAAGTGTCATAGATAAAGTGGTGGTGCTTGGGGTTGGCTTTGGGTATTAGATTTTGGGTTTTAAATTTGGAAAATAGTGTACAGCAGGATTGTTGTGCTTTAATTCTCTGCGCTGTTAACTAGTGATTAGTATCGGTAGTTAGTATGTCGACTGTAGTTTTTTTGCTTATCTATTTAGTCGACAATGTTTTCAGCTTCGACTTCCCCGCAATATAGTCCTACTTTTTCTTTATGTCTACTAAATCTCGCCTGAAGAAAATAATCAATTACTCGAGGTGAGATTCAATTTGAATTAATTGTGATTCAGAATATCGGACAAGCATCCGGCGAGTCGTGATAGAGAATCAGGGTATTGAGTTTGCTATTTCGGTAGTTTGATCGGTAATACTAATTAAAATTATCGATCTGGTCACATCCTATGGTGTCCCGAGAACGCCGGGACGCCTCATTAAACGCAATTTAAATCACGCTGTCAATAAATGCGGAAAGTTGTGACTTGGATAGGGCGCCTACTTTGGTGCCAGCAACATCACCATTGTTGAAAACGATTAGCGTAGGAATGCCTCTTACGCCATATTTTGGTGCCGTTTCGACGTTGGCATCGACATCCATCTTGCAGATCTTCAGCTTGCCGTCGTATTCGCCGGCCAATTCTTCGAGTACCGGAGCAATCATCTTGCAGGGGCCACACCATTCTGCCCAGAAATCAACCAGGACTGGACCCTCGGCCTGGAGGACGTCGGTTTCGAAACTGCTGTCAGAAATGTGAACGATATTGTCGCTCATAGAAGGTTTCCTTGTGTTTGCTATTTGGGAATTCAGACTCGTAAATGAGGAGCTGTAAGAATCAAGTACTCGATTACACGCTCGTGTGCTGCCTATGATAAGGCCAAAAATTCAGGATTCAAGGGCTAGCTGCATATAGCGACTAATTGATGACAGTATCACTGCTCCTTGAGTAGGCGAGCTGCTGTTTTAGCGAAATAAGTAAGAACCGCGTCCGCGCCAGCGCGTTTGATGGCTATCAGTGACTCCATAGCCACCGCTTCCTCGTCGAGCCAGCCATTCTGTGCCGCTGCCATGTGCATGGCGTACTCCCCGCTCACCTGATATACGAAGGTGGGGGCGCCAAATTCACGTTTTACGCGGCTGACTATGTCCAGATAGGGCATGCCGGGCTTAACCATCACCATATCTGCGCCCTCCGTTAGATCCAGGGCAACCTCTTGCAGTGCCTCATCGCTGTTGGCGATATCCATCTGGTAGCTGTATTTATTGCCGCCGCCCAAGTTGCCGCTGGAACCTACCGCATCTCTAAAGGGGCCATAGTAGCTGGAGGCATATTTGGCCGAATAGGCAAGAATTCGGGTGTAGATCTGGCCATTCTCTTCGAGAATGCTGCGTATTGCTGCCACGCGCCCGTCCATCATGTCCGATGGAGCCACTATGTCTGCGCCGGCCAGGGAGTGAGAGAGCGCCTGCCGCCTGAGCACCTTGACAGTCTCGTCGTTGAGAACATAGCCATGCTCATCTATGATGCCGTCCTGACCATGGGTTGTATAAGGGTCCAGCGCCACATCGGTAATAATGCCGAGATCGGGATAGTCCTTCTTTACAGCGCGTACAGCGCGCTGCACTAGGCCATCGCTGTTATAGGCCTCGACGCCATCAAGGCTCTTGCTAGAGTCATCAGGCGAGGGGAAGATCGTAATCGCAGGAATATTCAGTTCTACCAGCTCGGCGGCTTCCTTCAATAATTCATCGATGCTCAGGCGAAACATGCCGGGCATGGAATCGATGGCCTGGCGCTGATTTTCACCCTCGACAATAAAAATTGGAAAAATCAGGTCATCTGTGCTCAATCGTGTCTCACGCATGAGGCGACGGCTGAATTCGTCCCGGCGCATGCGTCGCATGCGGCTAGCGGGATATTTTCGGCTGAAATCAAAATTGGACACGATTATGCAAACCCTAAATTAGTGTTGGTAAAGGATATGTGCTGAACTGTTTGAAGACCAATATTTCCCTGGCCTTGCTAAATGTTTCTCGCCAATGGAATGCAAACGGTTATAGCATACCGATCTATGTTGGCAAGGATTATATGCCACAAATACGGCTACGTCCCTCTGTGGCAGAAGTTCTACCTGTAAAAACATGCAAAGGCTAAACCTGTGAATAAGACCAAACTCATTTTAGTTGCTCTACTCGTAATCGCCGTATTCGGTTACATCACGCTGGATCTAGGACAATATCTTACACTGGAATATGCGCAATCTCAGCTGTCAAATATTCAAGACTATAAGAATGAGAACTTCGCGCAAACAGCTGTGATCTATTTCATAGGCTATGTGATTGCCACGGGGCTCTCTATTCCAGGCGCAATTATAATCACTCTGTTAGGTGGTGCGATATTCGGACTGTTCTGGGGAACCCTGCTGGTATCTTTTGCTAGTAGCATAGGAGCGACTCTGGCATTTCTAGCATCTCGAGTACTGTTACGAGACTGGGTGCAGCGAAGATTCGGGGACTATCTTGCGCCACTGAATAAAGGTATCGAGAAAGACGGCAGTTTTTATCTCTTCAGCATTCGTATGGTCCCTCTGTTTCCCTTCATCGTTGTGAACCTCCTGATGGGTCTAACCGCTATTCGTACGACTTCATTCTATCTTGCTAGCCAGGCAGGCATGTTGATAGGCACGGCAGTTTATGTGAATGCAGGTTCGGAGCTTTCGCAAATATCCTCGCTTTCCGGTTTGGTGAGCCCACCCGTCTTGGGTTCGTTAGTATTACTCGGCGTATTTCCGCTTATTGCCAAACTTATTCTCAACAGTATTCAGCGCAACAAGGCATTGCAGAGTTTTGAGAAACCAAAACGCTTCGACGCTAATGTTGTCGTTGTCGGCGCGGGATCTGCGGGCCTCGTTGCCTCGTTAATAACGGCAGGTGCGAAGGCTAAAGTAATTCTTATCGAGAAACACAAGATGGGCGGAGACTGCTTGAACACCGGCTGTGTTCCCAGTAAATCGATTATTCGTAGTGGTCGCATCATGTCCTACATACGAAGGGCAAAAGAATTTGGAATCGATGGAGCGAAGGGTGAGGTTAACTTTGCCGCAGTGATGGCGCGTGTACAGGGCGTAATCAAAACTATTGAACCCCATGATTCGGTAGAGCGGTTTACCTCCTTGGGTGTCGAGGTTGAATTGGGTGATGCTGTTATAGAATCTCCCTATGTTGTGACCGTCAATGATAGACGTATTACGACGCGCTCCATAATAGTTGCCACAGGTGCGCGCCCTCTGGTTCCGGCGATTCCAGGGTTAGCTGAGATCGACTACCTAAGCTCTGATTCAATTTGGTCGCTTTCAGAGTTGCCGAAGCGCTTGCTGGTTGTCGGTTGTGGACCGATTGGTTGTGAGCTTGCTCAGGCGTTTAGCAACTTGGGTGCACATGTGACGCAGGTCGATATGGCCGAGCGCGTCATGCCGCGCGAAGATGTGGAAGTTTCCGAAGTGGTGGCGAAGGCTTTTCGCGAGCAGGGAATTCGGCTTCTCACCGGACACAAGTTAGTAAAGTTTGGGGCGGGTGAGACAGGTGATTATATGGAGGCCGAACACAAGGGTGAAAAGGTCAGGGTCGAATTCGACAAGATCTTACTCGCTATTGGTCGCAAGGCGAATGTCGAAGGCTTCGGCCTGGAGAATCTAAATCTGGCACTGACAGGGCAGGGGACGATAGAAGTGAACGAATACCTGCAAACCAGCATGCCAAATGTATTCGCTTGTGGAGATGTCGCAGGTCCCTATCAATTTACTCACATGGCATCTTTCCAGGCCTGGTTCGCTTCGCTTAATGCGATGCTAGGTGGTCTCTATCGCTCCAGGATCAATTACTCGGTTGTGCCCTGGGCAACGTTCACCGACCCTGAAGTCGCAAGAGTAGGGCTGAGTGAAACAGAAGCCATGGAAAAGAAGATTTCTTATGAGCTCACTCGCTATGAGATGGATCATCATGATCGTTCCTTGGCCGATGGCGAGGCTCACGGCTTCATTAAGGTTCTTACAGTTCCCGGCAAAGACAGGATTCTTGGGGTAACAATCGTGGGACACCATGCTGGTGAGGTTATAGGTGAGTTTGTCTTCGCTATGACCCATGGCATGGGTCTAAAGAAAATTTCGGCGGTAACGCATATCTATCCGACGATTCTGGAGGCGAACAAGTTTGCCGCTAATGCCTGGCGCAGCGAGCGTCTTCCGGAGAAATACTTTCCCTATCTAGAGAAGTTCTTTGCGTGGCGGCGTAATTAGTCTGCCGTCTGTTGGCGAAAAGCGATGAACAGGAAAATGCTGAAAAGGGCGAAGAAGGCGATGATGGACATCTCGGCAATTGAGAAAATTCCCAGGAAGCGGAACTGAACTTCTGCGCAATTACCGTCGCCTATCAGGAGAAAGTCGAGTAGTTCGATGAAGGGGAAATTGTCGCGAATATAAGCGAAGCCCGGGCCGCAAGCGGGTACCAAGTCCTCTGGCAGGTGTTGTAACCAGATCTGTCTACCGGCGAAATAGCTGCCGAAGATACACATTGCCGCTGCTACGAATGCATAGATCTTCAGTTCATCGGCTGCGGGATTATGAATCGCCGCTGCTAAACAGATCAAGCCGCAGAGAATAAAAAAGACACGCTGGGTGATACATAGGCCGTAGGGCGAGAGCAGCATCACGTGTTCCATATATAGCGCGATAGCGATAGTGACTACGGTGGTTAGGAAAATGTCTATGTTGATTATTCTGTTGCCGGGAATTGCTAGGGCCATCGACCGCTCCTAATTGCATTTCTTGACGAGCTGCGCTTTCCCTTAAATCTGCGTTACTGCGCCGCATTCTAGATGGCCGCCTAAAAGCAAGAACCGCTATGCCTTGTTCCAATTCTTCAGGTACTCATCGAAGCCTATGGTGTCCTTGCTCTCAATCTCTGCTTGCTCAAGAAGCGATTCGGCGGCCGTCTTCTCCATCAACTTTTCGGCTGTATCGCTCAGTCCGCCCTTTTGTAGATAGTCTCGGTGAATTCGAGACTGCTGCATGGAGAACTCGAAGAACGATAGTTCGCCTTCTTTCATGTCTTTCAGGATTCTGCCCGAAGGAGTGAGATCCGGATCGGTAACCTTGGCTGACTGTGCGGCCAAACTTTCGCTATAGTTATTGCTCCCGTGGATTTCGTCGAGCATAGAGGCGGCGTTAGCAACCTCCGCTAAGATCTTGTTGGCCCAGTCTGTCATCTTCTTCGGAGCCCCTTCCAAATTGAGAGAAAGCTGGGGGTTACGACCCTGTCTTACCACTTTGGAAATATTGTCTGCTACCTCGAAGAATTCTTGCTTGTGGCACTCAGGACTTTCAGCCAAGAGGCAATGTAACAGGAAGCTATCGAGGAAATGGATCTGTTCTTTGTCCAGGCCCAGAGGGAGATAGGGATTTAAATCCAGAGCCCTAACCTCGATGTATTCGATGCCGTCCTGTGTCAATGCTTCCAATGGTCGTTGACCACTCTTAACAACTCGCTTCGGTCTTATGGTGCTGTAGAACTCATTCTCGAGCTGCAAAAGATTTGTATTGAGTTGTAGATACTCACCGTCTTTACTCTGACCCATTGCTTCGTATTCGGGGTAGGGCGTATCCATGGCCTGGCGCAGGCAGTCCGCATAGGAGTCCAGCTCGTTGTAACAGACGAACAGTGACTTCTGTGCTTCACTCTTGTATCCCAGGTTGCCCATGCGCAAACAGGTGGCATAGGGAAGATAGAGACTGGAATCATCCAGTTCTTGAAGATCGTGCTCTCGCCCTTGAACAAAACATTTGCAAGCGGCGGGCGATGCACCAAACAGATAGATTAGCAGCCAAGAATAGCGGTGGAAATTTCTAATCAGGTGGAGATATTTCTTTGTCTTGAAATCCTTTAGCTGTCCCTTGTCGCCGCACATTTCCTGATATGGCTGCCAGAACGATTCGGGCATCGAGAAATTGTAGTGAATACCGGAGATGATTTGCATTAAGCGACCATAGCGATTGCTTAGACCATGGCGGTATAGCGTTTTTAGTTTGCCGACATTGGAAGAGCCGTACTGTGCTATTGGAATTTCATCTGAGCTGCCAAGCGGGCAGGGCATACTAGACACCCAGAGCATTTCCTCATTCTCGAGATTCTGCATAGTGAAACGGTGTATGTATTCCATCTTCGATAGACAGGTATCTATATCGCTATAGGCAGGCGTGATGAATTCCAACAACGACTCGCTGAAATCGGTAGTAATGAAAGGATTACTTAGGCTGGAGCCAAGCGACTGAGGATGGCTGGCCAGAGAAATATGGCCGTCTTTCGCGACGCGCAGACTTTCCTTCTCTATACCTCGATGAATGGCGCCCCAGGCTGCGTCAAACTCAGGTAGCTGGTAGCGTTGCAGGCACTCATTGAATTCTTTACTCAAGATATCTCCTGGAAGGTCTGTTAGTACACTCAATCCGTGTAGTTGCTAGTTAGCACAGTAGTTGCCAGTTGTTTGGCTGTTGCTTGCCCCAGGGACTCTGATAGCGCCTCGGCCCCGGCTCGGGCAACGACTCATTTCAGGTGAGCGGCATTATGACAAATATCATTAGTCAGTGCTAACGCGGCTGCCTTCAATGGTTTTTGGGGCAATGCTAGCGCTGGAGAGCCCAGACAGGCTGCGGGAGGTTATTTTTTCAGCAGGTTCTTGCCTAATTCTCGGTGAACTCGCAACTACTTGCAGCTAACTCTGCTTAAATCGGTGAATAAGCCGCCGATCTCTCTTATTCGGCTTGCCATCAGATTGCCATAGGCTGGGTTGGGCCTTGCGCTCAAGGGCCTGTTTCTCTCGCTGCTCGATACTCTCTTCGGTCTCTGCATATAGGAGCTGTGCCTCAGGCGCTCCGCGGCGCTGTCCGGATAGAGCCTGAATTATGACTGTTTTCTCATCCAGGCCCTGACTCAGGCGTATCTCCATACCAATCTCGACTTCCTTGCCTGGTTTGCAGCGGCTTCCCTCACAATAGACCTTACCCCCTTCGATGGCATGTTTGGCTACCGAGCGAGTCTTGTAGAACCGCGCAGCCCATAACCACTTGTCCAGGCGTAGACGGTTCAGGTCGGTCTTCTTCTCTGCCGGTTTATTTTTGGCCATGGCTCAATTAATTTATGTAATCTGGTCGGGGGTTGATAAAGAGGGAAGTATATCTGCGAATCTGTCTACCTGCGGAAATTCATCCATAGGCACGCCGGGTTTTCTGCTATCCGGTTGCATAATGCCGAACAGATATTTAATTCCTTCGCGTTTTGCCTGGCGCAACACCTCAAGCGAGTCGTCGAATAACACGGTACGTTGTGGATCGTAACGCTCTAATTTTTGCAGACTCTGCCAGAATCCCTGATTCTCTTTCGCCAGACTTAGAATGTGTGAGCTAATACATTGATCGAAGTAGTGAGCGATTCCAGTGTGCTCCATCTTGATGGTCAGACTTGAGGGATGCGCATTCGTTACTAGTACTACACGTTTATCGCTTAGTTTTAACTCCAGTAAAATGTCTTCGACATGAGGGCGAACATTGATCTTGTGCTTGGCGTCGCGCTTAAGGCCAGTTATGTCCAGTTGCAACTGCTCCTTCCAATAATCCAGGCAATACCAATCGAGTGTTCCTTGAGCTTCGGTAGTTTTGCAATGCATGAACTCTAGCGCAGCGTCCTCGCTGAGGCCATGTTTCTCACCATAGAGTTTGGGAATCAACTGCTGCCAGAAATAATTATCGAAGTGCAGGTCCAGTAGTGTGCCATCCATATCGAACATGATGGTATCTATGTCTGCCCACGGTAGCATTTTACCCTCCTGAAAATAAGCCTTGGCAAGTGCTGACGGCTCATGCAACATGATACAGGCGAAACGGGAAGCAGTACCAGTACAGTGGTGTCTGCGCCTAGATCTTAGATTGGTAAATCATTAACCCCCTGGAATAGCCTTAGTCGATGTTAGATCTATCATTGCTCAATGAGGTAAAGGATATCGCTATCGCAGCGGGCGTCGAGATTCTCGAGGTCTACAATTCCGATCGGGCCATCGCGGTAACGACGAAACAGGATGATTCGCCTATTACCGATGCCGACCGCCGCGCCCATCGTCTGATCATCAAGCGCCTGAGTAAGCTCACTCCAGATATCCCTCTTCTTTCGGAAGAATCTGATGCGATCGATTTCTCTCAGAGAAAATCCTGGCAACGCTACTGGCTCATCGATCCTCTCGATGGCACTAAGGAGTTTATTAGCCGCAACGGTGAGTTTACCGTCAACATCGCGCTAATCGAAAATAATACGGCGGTTGCCGGGGTAGTCTACGTTCCGGTTTCTGGTGTCAGCTATTTCGGTGGTATTGGGCTGGGGGCATGGAAGCAGGATTTGAACCGTGCGGATGCTGTGGCGAACCCAATAAAATGTCGACTCATGGAGCAAGAGAACGGTATAAGTATCGTAGCGAGCCGTCGTCATCGAGGCGAGGATCTGAATGCAGTGATACAGCAGATCGAAGAGCAGCTTGGCAAGGCAACGATAGTGAGCATGGGCAGCTCGCTGAAGATGTGTCTGCTAGCCGAAGGCATGGCAGATATCTATCCTCGGCTAGCGCCTACCAGCGAGTGGGATACTGCTGCGGCCCAGGGCATCCTCACCGCAGCTGGCGGGGCGATTGTTGATCTGCAGTTTCAGACGCTTCGCTATAATACCAAAGCTGAATTGCTAAACCCTTGTTTTATAGCGCTTGCAGATCCGCTCTACCCTTGGCAGGAGTTGCTAGACAAGCAATAGCAAAAGTATTAGCTTCTTGCCCTACGTTAGCTGTCGAGCGCTTTATTGAACTAACTAATTGCCAATACCTGCCATCTACCATTCAAATGAAACCAACGAGTTTAGCTATGCGTCTATTTTTACTTCCACTAATTTTGTTGCTAGCCACCTGTAGTGAGGAGACGCCAGATCAACAAATCTCAAGAGTGCCTGTAGATGTTCAGTCAGTTGCTAGCCAGGCCGCTACTGTCGATCCGATTGCCGCAGAAACCGCGCGGCTAAATGCCTGGTTCGACGAGCAATACGAGGAGCTGCTTGGTTTTAGTCCACAGACTAAGACCAGGCTGGGCGACAAGTCTGACTATGATGTTCTGAACGACTACACGAGCGTGGGACAAGATGCACAACTTGGATGGCGCAGACAGAGCGTGGCAACCATGCAGGCGGATTTCGACTACGCTCTGCTGAGCGAAGATGGCAAGCTTTCCTATGATATGTGGAGCTATTCACTAGCCAGAGCAGAAGCCTCTGTGCCGTTTAGACAGCATGGCTATATCTTTGGCCGCGGTGGCCCCCACGCTTCATTGCCTAACTTTTTAATCAACTACCATCGCGTCGATGATGTGTCGGATATCGAAGCCTATCTTTCAAGACTGGGTGAGCTTGATCGAGTCTTCGGGGAGTTGCTTGAGCGTGCGCGTGCCGCATCGGCCGCCGGTATTCGCCAACCTGCATTCGCCTATGACTTTGCGATGACAGAGATAGACAGGGTGACTTCGGGTGTACCCTTTAATACCAATGACAACTCTCCGAACTCACCGCTTTGGACCGATATTCAAGGAAAGATAGAATCCTTGGTTGAGACTGATCTTATAAGTAGCGAACAGGCTCAAGAATATTTAACTAGCGCGCAGGAGATTCTATCCGGTGAGGTCATGTCGGCCTATCGCGAGATAGCGGCCTGGTTAGAACAAGACAAGGCGTTCGCATCTCCGATGGCACAGGGTGTATGGGCTCTTCCCCAGGGTGAGGTATATTACAACTATCGGCTCGCCCAGATGACAACTCTGGAACTAACAGCCGATGAGATTCACGAGATTGGATTGGCCGAGGTCGATCGTATCCAGCTAGAGATGGAAGAGATAAAAAATGCGGTGGGCTTTGAGGGGACACTGGCAGACTTCTTTGTGTTCATGCGCGAGGATGACAGCTTCTACTTTCCCAATACCGATGAGGGGCGGCAGGACTACCTGGATTTAAATAATCAGTACCTAGATGCCATAGCGTTAAAACTACCTGATTATTTCGGCCGACTGCCCAAGGCGTCTCTCGAAGTGAAACGGGTTGAAGCCTTCCGAGAGCAGGCCGGCGCGGCCCAGCACTATGCATCGGGGACGCCAGATGGGTCTCGCCCGGGAGTCTTCTATTCACATATGGCCGACATGTCTACATTGCCGATCTTTCAACTCGAGGACGTGGCCTATCACGAGGGCAATCCTGGCCATCATATGCAGATTTCAATTCAGCAAGAACTTACCGACGTGCCTCGGTTCCGCACGCAGTATCGAACCACTGCATACACCGAAGGTTGGGGGCTGTACTCCGAATGGCTAGCTAAGGAGATGGGGGCGTTTGAAGATCCCTATTCGGACTTCGGTCGTCTGGGTGGTGAGATCTGGCGTGCTATACGCTTGGTAGTCGATACTGGCATTCACTCGAAACAATGGGGCGAAGAGCAGGCGGTGCAATATTTTCTGGATAACTCTCCCCAGGCGGAGGGCGCAATTCGTTCGGAGATTCAACGCTATATAACTGGCCCGGGGCAGGCTACGGCCTATAAGATTGGCATGATGAAGTTTCAGGAATTGCGTCGTAACTCCGAGTCGGCGTTAGCAGATAATTTTGATGTCAGAGCGTTCCATGATGTAGTGCTGGGTGCAGGTGCTCTGCCTATGCCGTTGCTAGAGGCGCGCGTCGATCGTTGGATACAAGACATGCAGTCAGACTTAAATTAATCACCAGAGAGTTGTAAATCAGAATGGCTAAAAAATTATGGATGAGACTATCGCTCATCAGCTTGTTGGTCTGCCAGGTTCACTTGTCGAATGCGCAGGACTGGTCGGAGAATTTGGTGGCGGCCGAGTCCGTAGGTATGTCATCTAGCGCGCTGGCAGAAGCAGGTGCTCGCTTACAGAAGCATATAGATGATGGCGAGATAGCCGGTGTCGTTGCAGCGGTATCCAGAGATGGCAAGCCAGTCTTTTTCGAATCACTGGGGAAACTGAATCTCGAGAGCGGGGAGCCCATGCAGTACGATGCGCTATTCAGAATCTATTCCATGACTCGAGAAGTCACCAGCGCCGCCGTCCTTAAGCTGTATGAAGAAGGTAAGTTTCAATTAGATGATCCAATAAAGATTTATCTGCCCGAATTCGAAAACCAGCGAGTGCTGCTCGATTCATCAAGCACCGATATCCACCAAACGAAGGCGCGCACAGGCGATATCACCGTTGCAAATCTTCTTACGCATACGTCGGGTCTGGGTAGTCGTAGCTCCGCTTTGTATAGAGAAAATAATGTTAGGGACAAGAACATTACGCTTGATCAGATGGTTTCAAATGCTGCGCGGGTTCCATTATTCCAAGATCCTGGCACACAGTTCCGTTACGGGATACATGCCACCATATTAGGAAAGTTAGTAGAAGTTTGGTCGGGGCAGCCATATCAATATTATTTGCAGGAAAATATTCTAGATCCTTTAGAAATGAACAGCACAATGTTTTGGGCGGATGGCGCGGATGCCTACAGGCTCGCTGAATTGTATCGACCTCTGGACGGTGAGCTACGTCCTTACAAGATCGAATCGGTGCCATGGACTTCGCGTCCTACACTGATCGAGGGCGGCGTTGGTTTGTTATCATCCGTCCCTGATTTTCTGAATTTCTCACAGATGGTGCTGGATAGAGGTCAATTCAAAGGCCGAACGGTTCTGCAGGAAGAGACTGCTGCATTAATGTATGTGAATGGCGTTCCGGATCAGGCTATGCCTATAGGCGATCGCGGCTACTGGCTAGGTTCTGGTTGGACTCTCGGGGGATTCAATTTAGTCACGGACCCGGCGCAGTATAATTTTCCCGTTTCCGAGGGCACAATCTGGTGGGATGGTTCTGCCGCTACACGTTATTTTATCGATCCGAAGGAGTCGCTGGTCATCGTAATCATGGCGCAGCTTTCACCATCGAGTGGTGGTGGTTTTCGAGAAATATTTAGCGAGATGGTGAACAAGGCAATTGTAGAGCGACGATAAATTCTCTGCACAGAAGATGATTCTGCGAAGAGCCTTAGTCGGTCTTGGGTTCTCGCAACATCATCGAATTGATCAGATCGGGCAGCTCATTCGTGTCATAGGGCTTGGCAATCAGAATAACATTCTTACGATCCGCGAGCCTATCCTTCAGCTCTTTCTCGGCATATCCGGTAGCTAAGAGAATCGGTAATCCAGGCGATATCTCTAATATCTTGGTCGCTAACTCAACGCCAGTCATACCCCCTAGCATGATGACGTCAGAAAACACTAGGTCGATATCGGAGTTGGTCTTGAATTCACGGAGCCCGGCGCTGCCGTTGTCTGCAGTAATTACCTCAAACCCTGCAGACTGCAGCATATGACTGGCCACGTCTCGCACACTCTCGTCGTCCTCGACGACCAGAATTTTGCCCTCGTAGTTCGCCTTCGCATTCTTAACAATTTTAACCGGCTCGGGAACATCGGTCCTTTCGCCGGTTATCGGCAAGAACAGACGAAAGGTAGTGCCTTGGCCGAGTGTGCTGTCGACGGTTATATTGCCGCCGGACTGTCTTAGGAATCCGTATACCGTACTCAGACCCAAACCGGTTCCCTGATTTTTTTCCTTGGTGGTGAAGAAGGGCTCGAAAATCCTCTTCTGAATATCCAATGGGATGCCTGTACCGCTGTCGACAACGGTAAGCTTAACGTAGTCCTGCAGATCGTTGCTGCTCTCGTGTCCAAGATGCGATTCTGCCAGTCGAGTCTTCTTCACACTGACGGCCAATTTTCCTCCATTGGGCATTGCATCCTTGGCGTTAACACAGAGGTTGAGTATGCCATTCTCTAACTGGTTGTGGTCGGTTATGGCGATGCAATCTTTGTCGTCTATAGTTAGACTTAGGTCGATATCCTCGCCTAGAATTCTCGCCAGAAACTCATGCATTTCGGTAAGCATCTCGCCAATGTCTTCAGGCGAGTTGATGAGCGCCTGTTCTCTTGAGAAGCTAAGTAATCTACTATTAAGCGGTCCATTCTCCGCGGCATTCATTACCTTCGTTACTAGATTGAGCGCATCTTCATTATCTACGAGTTGACGTTGCAAAAATTGCAAATTATGCATGATAACTGTTAGTAAATTATAGAAATCGTGAGAGACGCCGCCGGTCAGCCGGCCAATCGCTTCCATCTTCTGCGATTGAATCAGCATGCTCTCCATCTCTTTCTGTTTCGTTGTATCAGCAAAGCTAACTACGGCGCCGATTACCTTCCCTGCCTTTTCTATGGGTTCGTTAGAGAAACGCACTGGTATCAGGCTAGAGTCCTTCATTGTGAAGGCGCTATCCATTAGCTCAGCGGGGAGGCCCATTAGATGCGATGTAAGAATGCCTTTGTTAGATTGAGTAATGCTATCGGGTGAGTCCTGAACTGGGCAGATCAGTTGTGTGGCACTCGTGGCCAAAAGTTTGCCTTCTTTATAGCCAAGTAGATTAAGGGCCGATTTGTTGATGAAGGTGATAGAACCAACAATGCTGATACCCAAAATACCTTCTTGGACTGCTTCGAGAAGCAATAGACGATCCTCGTCTGCTGATTTTAGCTTTTCGTCCACGTGAGCTTTCTGGCTTTGTAAGGTAGCTTGGCGCATTCGCTGTTTCGCCAGCTCTTCTTCCTTCTCCAATAGATTCGTTGCATCGGACTTTAACTTTTTCTGAAGATTTCTATTCTGTAGAGTGAGTCGTATGCTATGTCGAAAGTCTCCTGAGATTCTCATGGCTATCGGAATTATGAAGGCAACGAAGATTGCGTAGCCCCCGCCAAGGGGAACCTGATTTTTCGAGATGTTTATAAATATGTAGCTGAAATAGAGAGCCGAGGCAGGAATAGTAAAGCTAAAAAATACCTCGCGCTGCACTGACATTGTCGCCGCCGCGCCTGCCAACAGTCCGGCGAGCCACGAGCTGATGATAGCCACGGTAATGAAAGAAGGATCTTTGGGTAATGCAAACGTCGAGCTACCCCATGATGCAGCCTGAGATAAAAGCGCCAACGATGAGAAATCGCCAGTCCGAATCGTAGTTGTGGGATGTCGATGGTTCCTGGTCGTGGAAGTAAGCTATGAGTGCGCGAATAGCGGTGTTAAGTACCAGAGCCCCGCACCATACATAAGCGATTGGGTTGTAGGCGGTAGTAAGCAGAAGTGCTAAGAGGAAAGAACCGGTGGCGATATCCGCAAGTAAGATGACGGGCAGAAGATCCCATAGCATCTTGATCTGCTCGCGGCGAAATTCTTGCGGCTCTATCTGATGCCAGTCGCTAGTTTCGGTGTTTTTGTCTGTGGCGGTTGTCGTCGTGCTGTCAGCTGCGAATTAACTCACCGTTAGATCGAGGTTCTGTGGCCGGAAAAATTGTCCAGAGGGATTGCCTGAGTTTCCTATATTTTGTGGGTAAACCTCAAGAAAAACCTAAGCAAAGCTGCCTAGATTATAGAGTTGTCGGCTCTCTTCACGGAAATAGGCGCTTTATGCGGCGAATCGGTAAGCTAGCGGGAGTCAGGAAAGCCTCTTCCGTTTGTAGGAATAGTTCTCACGCCACATTGAATTGGAGCTTATTATCGGCGTATCTTTAGACTGCAAAATCTAATTTTAATCTATAGAGACTAGGTAATGGATCGAAGCCGGAAACTAGAATTCGAATTGCTGGCTGATCGTCCGGAAGATGTGCCGCTGGTTATCGATTGGTGGCGAACTATCTGGGCCGATCGCATCGGTGAGGACGTCGAGATAGCCAGAGAACAGTTGCGATCCTTTCTTAAGTCTAGTGGGCTACCGATTCATATACTCGCTACAGTAGATGGCCGGCCGGTTGGTAGTGCTGCGCTGAAAGATCAGGAGCTGGCGGAGCTGTTTCCCGATTACCACTACTGGTTGGGCAGTGTGTTCGTGGAGGCAAATTCGCGAGGTGAAAAGATCGCATCTAGGTTGAGCCAGCGGGTCGTCGAGATGGCTAAGTTGTTGCAGCTTCCGCATCTGTATCTGCAGACGATCGATCTAGAAGGCGGGCTCTATGCCGACTTAGGCTGGGAGGCTATAGGCGAGTTTACCTACAGGGACGAGCGTGCCCTGCTCATGTTGAAGAGGCTGTAAGCGCAATGAAGATTATCCGCAGCAGACCTGGTCATGAAATAATTCTATCTAACTATTACCAGGCTAATCTGGCGCATTTCAAAAAATGGAGTCTGCTTATGCCGAGGACTCATCATTCGGTAGCTAGTTGGAGTCTTCGCCTTATCGAGCGGTAAAAAGAATTCGAAGAGGATAGGTCGGTGCACTTCATCGGCACCAATGATTCTGAATCCCAGCTTATAGGAACCTGCTCGATCAGTAATATCGTTCGCGGCGTTTTTCAGTCCTGCCACATGGGCTACTCAGTTGATAGAAATTTTGAAGGACAGGGGAAAATGCAGGAGATTGCAGAGCACACTATAGGCTACGTGTTTTCGGAGCTCAAGCTGCACCGCATCATTGCAAATCATATGCCTGCGAATACACGATCCGAGGCACTCCTAAAGAGGCTTGGGTTTGAGCGCGAAGGATACGCAAAGCGTTTTCTTCAGATAGATGGAAAATGGGAAGGCCATGTCCTAAATTCTCTTATCAACAAAGACTACAAAGAGTGAACTTTAGATAAGATTCATGTTTAATCAGAACAACGAAGGGGCAGTGTCACTTAGTCTTTGAACATGGGCCTGCAGGCGGGTAAAAGAAGTAGTGCAAGAGTTTGAAAACCTAGCCGCACAACGGGTAGTCGCCAAGGACTGTATACCTTGCGCCCTCGGGTAAGGTCTCCGAACGGTATAGTTGGTAGCGATCGAAGATAAAGTCGCCCCAGTGTCTGTCGCTGTACTTTGCTGTTACATTCTTGAGAAGGCCTTTTGCGGATTTATCAAATCTGGCTAGCGTTATATGAGGTATGAATTTTTTCTCCTCCACGGCATAGCCGAGAAACGCGAAGCCCTCATTAAGTCTTAAAGCCAGCTATTCGATGGTATCAGTGCTTTCTATGCCCAGGCAAACTTAATTATTGAGGAACTCTATGCCATGGCAGCGCAGGTTAAGAACCGCCTGCTTGCTGCTGCGGTTTCGAAGAATCGAATCGAGGAAGCCGACTTGATCCTGATCGACCGCGCCGATGAATTTGAGTGTGTTATGCAGGTTCGCAGTGGGCACAACCCTTATTCCCCTCTGCGCTAAGCGCTTCAGCTCTTCAAGTAGTAGCTGTGCGGCATCGGGCAGCTGGCAGGGTATGCCTACGAAGCAGCGTAGTCTCATTATTCTAGGTGTCACAGTCATTTCCCTAATTCTACGATTATTCTTCCAGACATTCTCTCGCTACGACCTGGCTTGTCTCCTCGCTAGCCCGGCTTACTTAGCAATTGTCGACGATATCGAATAAAATCCCCTCTCCTTCAGACGCGACCTCTAGAAGAAGGCGCGTGGAGAGGGTATACGGTAAGCATGCAAATTCTTGTCTCGATTGAGCCCCACATCCATGGCGTCACACTCTACACATATTGAAGAAGCGAATGCGGAACTTGTTGCGCTCAAACAACAAGTGCTGCGTGCCTGTTCCAACATCAAGGCAAAGTGTTCCACTAATGACAAACTGAACAACAAGCTACTCGACGATTGGCAGTTGCCAAGCTATGAGCTCGCGTTCTCTGTCGCGGAACTATACGCAGTAGCGGCATTTAATGACTATGCCAAGAGTCTGCCCACAGATGAGCTAACGCAGCAGCTCGCCTTGAGCTTCTGTGCCGAGACTCTACAGGCTGTCTTAAATCGTTTGATTGTTAGAGCGTCAGATGTAGATCTGGATAAATCCGAGCTCCTTGGATTTCACGCGCGCGAAAATTTCAAAAAATTACTGGATCTCTATGCGAGCTCAGAATGTTTGGCGCGCCTGGGTGCTGAGATAGCGGACAAGAATGTGCAACGATTACCGTCACTGTTGGATGAAGAGAAAGAGCTGGTTCGGGAGACTTTCTTTCGCTTTGCGAATGACGTGGTAATGCCTCTCGCCGAACAGATCCATCGCAACGATGAAGATATTCCCGATTCTATATTGCGGCCAGCGGCAGAGCTGGGTTGTTTCGGTACTTGTATACCCGAGCGCTTCGGCGGCCTGCAACCGGACTCACGACCCGATAGCCTGAGCATGATTGTTGTCACGGAAGAGTTGTCGCGAGCCTCTCTTGGCGCTGCCGGCAGCTTGATTACAAGGCCGGAGATCGCAGCAAGAGCATTGTTAAGTGGAGGGACTCAGCAACAGCAACAGAAATGGCTTCCGCCACTCGCCGCTGGGGAAATACTCTGTGCGATCTCCATTACCGAACCCAATACCGGCTCCGATGTTGCCGCAGTTTCACTCAGGGCGACACCTGTTGAGAATGGTTGGCTATTAAACGGTAGCAAGACCTGGTGCACCTTTGCCGGGAAATCTCAGCTATTAGTAGTATTGGCCCGGACGAATTCGGATCCCACGCTAGGTCACAGAGGGCTTAGTCTGTTCCTCGTAGAGAAGCCGGCGTTTGCAGGACATCAATTTACGCATGAGCAACAAGGTGGAGGATCGATAGAGGGAAAGGCGATTGCGACTATTGGCTACCGTGGCATGCATTCCTATGACCTGTTCTTCGAAGACTTCTTCGTGCCGGCTGAGAATCTTGTTGGCGAGAAGGAAGGGGAGGGGAAAGGCTTTTATTATACCATGGCCGGTTTTGCAGGCGGCAGAATTCAGACGGCGGCAAGGGCAACCGGCGTGATGCAGGCAGCGTTCGAATGCGCGCTGTCGTATGCGAAGCACCGTAAAGTCTTCGGCAGTGCCGTGGCAGACTTCCAACTTACCAAGGTTAAGTTAGCTAGGTTGCTAGCCACGCTCACAGCTGCACGGCAGTTTAGTTATTCTGTAGCAAAACTCATGGACGAAGGCGACGGTCAGATGGAGGCTAGCCTGATTAAATTGTTTAGTTGCCGCGCTGCCGAAATGCTAAGTCGCGAAGCGTTGCAGATTCACGGGGGCATGGGCTATGCGGAAGAAAGCGCGGTAAGTCGTCTTTTCGTCGATGCTCGCGTACTTTCCATATTTGAAGGCGCAGAAGAAGTGCTGGCGATTAAAGTTGTAGCCCGAGAAATAATTGAAGATGCTAGCTGAGCATTCTCGTATATAATTTCGACAGAGTAGTAGCTTAATGACATTCGATGCGCAGAAACTGTTGAACAAGGACTTTCCACCTGTTCGACAGACATTTACTACCAAAGACTGCATGTTATATACGTTAGGCATTGGAATGGGAATAGACCCTCTAGATGAAGAATGTCTGCGCTTCGTATTTGAAGAGAACCTGAAGGTAATGCCTAGTCAGTCGGTAATGATGGCGCACCCGGGTTTCTGGGCACGGGAAGACGACACTGGGCTCGACTGGCTGAAGGTTTTGCACCTAGGGCAGGAGATCATCATGCACCGACCCTTTCCCAGTAGCGGCACCGTCGAGGCGAAGACGCGAATAACAGAAGTTACTGACAAGGGAGAACGTATAGGAGCACTTATAGTCTCTGACAGAGTCGTGCGTGACGTCGCCACCGGAGCAGATATTTGTACGCTGGTTACAACCATACTCGCCAGAGGCAATGGGGGGTTTGGGGGCGAGCGCAAGCCGACTCCGAAGACAGATGTCATGCCCAAGACTGAGCCAGATATTGTCTGCGACCTGCCTACATTGCCGCAGCAGGCGCTCATCTATCGATTGTCCGGTGACTTTAATCCATTACATGCATCGCCAGATGCGGCGAGGGCGGCAGGGTTTAAAGCGCCGATTCTGCACGGGCTGTGCACCATGGGAGTGGCCACCCATGCGCTGTTAAAGAGTTGTTGTGACTACGATACCTCGCGCTTCAAGCGCATGCGATTGCGGTTCTCTGCGCCGGTCTACCCGGGGGAAACTATTAGAACCGAGATATGGCGCAGCGGAAATGAGATGACGTTTCTTTGTAAGTCACTGGAGCAGGATAAAGTTGTTATTAATAATGGCTATCTTTTCATCGAGTAAATTTGTATAAATATTGGAGCACAATTGCAAGCATTATTAAGTGGTATGCGTGTTGTCGAAGGCAGTGCGTTCATTGCGGCCCCCTCTGGCGGTATGACACTCGCGCAGCTTGGAGCGGATGTCATTCGCTTCGATCAGATCGGTGGAGGCATCGACTATCGGCGCTGGCCCATAACCGACAAGGGCAAGAGTCTCTATTGGCACAGCCTGAATAAGGGTAAGCGCTCCTTTGCCGTAGATTTTCGTAAACCCGAAGGTCAGCAGCTCGTCGCTCAGCTTATCGCTGCCGACGGTGATGACGCAGGTATTTTTCTAACGAACTTTCCAGCTAAGGGGTGGCTGGCAGATGCGGCGTTGCGCACGCTGCGGCCTGACCTTATCTATCTGAATCTGACCGGCGATCGCTATGGTGGCAGCGCGCTGGACTACACGGTGAATAGTAAGATAGGTCTGCCGTTCCTCACCGGCGATGGACAAACCCCGAGCAACAACCCCTTCCCTGCGTGGGATGTTATCGCGGGCCAGCATATAGCGCTTGGTCTGCTCACAGCCGAACGCCATAGACGAATTCATGGCGAGGGGCAGTTTATCCGGTTGGCCCTGGCCGATGTCGCTCTCGCCACGATGGGGCATCTCGGTTATCTCGCCGAGGCGGAAGTTAATCAAGCGCCGCGGCAGGCAGTGGGGAATCACGTCTTTGGCAGCTTCGGTCACGACTTTCAATGCAAAGATGGCGAGCGGGTAATGATAGTTGGTGTTAGCCCGAATCAATGGAAGGCCATCGTAAGGGTTACCGAGACCGAAACAGTTGTGGCGGCACTTGAGCTAGAACTTGGGTTGAATTTTGCTAAGGAAGGCGATCGCTATAGAGCGCGTGAACAACTGAGAAAACTTTTCGAGCCCTGGTTCTTGCAACGAAATTCGCAAACCGTGTATCGATCTCTCGATGAGGCCTTGGTATGTTGGGGGCCTTATCAAACAATAGAGCAACTGGTAGAGAATGATGCCGATTGCAGTGTTGATAACCCCTTATTCGAAAGAGTGGAGCAGCCCGGCATCGGTGAATATCTTATGCCATCGAACCCATTGCACTTCGAAGGATTGGGAAGTGTCCCTGTAACGCCGGCACCGATTCTGGGTCAGCATACCGATGAGATACTCGCAGATACGCTGGGGCTTTCTGGTAGTGAGATCGGCAAGCTACACGATAATGGGGTAGTAGCAGGGCCAGAAACAGAATAAGAGAACAAGTAGAATAAACGAACAGGGATAGTCGTTTCCATTTAGGCAAGGCTGTTCATGTCGCCCATCCCCCTGCCAATGGAATCACTTGCCCGACCATATGCCTGCAGTCTTCTCTCGAGAGGTAGGCTGCGAGTTGCGCCGTTTCGCTTGCGGCGCCTATCTTATTGCTGGGCACGTTACGTTTAACGTGATCCAGAAATTTTTCATTGTCGAGTAGGTCGTCAGGGTAGTAGGTATTGTTATTGATGTAGTTTTGCGCTATGGCGTTAACCTGAATATTGCTGCGCGCAAGTTCCAGTCCTGCTGCCTTGACGAAACCATTCTGCGCCCCACGAGCCGCACAGTAGGCCGCATTGTTGGGGATTCCTCGCAGTGGTGCGGCGCTGGTGATAGCAATTATCTTTCCGCTTTTTCTTTCTAACATCTGTGGCGTGACCGCGCGTACTAGATACATGAGAGGATGCACTAAGGAGTCGAACAATAGATTCCAGTTATCACTATCGATACTTTGCACCGGGCCTGTCATTGGCGGCTCGGCAAGATTGGCTACGAGAATGTCGATGTGACCGGCGTCTGCGACTAATTTATTTATCTGAGCCTCGCTATGGAGATCAGAAGGGCCGGCTATCACATTAATTCCAATCTCTTCAAACTTCTCGCTAATGGCTGGGCCCATGTAGCGATCGATGCAAGTTACAAGTACGGTTCTGCGGGACATCATATTGCCTCATTCTGCTTCGAGTTCATTTCCATTAGGTGCAAGACAAATTTCTCTAGCGTCTCGTAGGGCTGACAGCCGACAACAATCAGGTCATTTCCCTGAAATGTAGGTACCCCAGTAACACCAACCTCTCTAGAGCGCCGCCAGTCTTCGTCGACGGCATTCTTAAATTCCCTATTCTCGATTATGCGTCTGGCCTCAACGCCGTCCATGCCCACCGCCTTCGCAACGTCTACCAGCACTTCAATAGAGCCGATATTCTTATTGTCCACAAAGTAGCTGCGGTACAGGGCATCATGAATAGCTTCCCCGCCTAGCTGGGTGTCGGCCCATTTGCCCAGCTCCTGGGCAAGACGGCTATTAAAGGTGTGTGTACGATCGCCATACTCGAGCCCAGCTTCAGCCATTAGGCCCTTCATCCGCTCGCGCATAGGAGCGAGGTCACGACCAGCGAACAGCTCCGCCAGAGACTTGCCCTCCTGAGGCGTTTCCGGGTGTAGCGGGAAATGTATCCAGCGAATTTTCACCGGGTAGTTCTGCTTCAATTTTTCAATACTCACGGTACTGAGATAACACCAGGGTCAGATGTAGTCGGTGAATACGTCCAGGACGATAGTTTCTGGCATGTTTGTCTCTCTGAGGAAAGGAAATTTCTAAGTACTAATGTTGTTTTAACAAACTTTCCCACATCAAGCTATATTCAAGAGTGGTCTGCTTCTACTACTGTATGCTTATTAAGATACACGAGCTAGTGTAGTTGCTTTGCAAGAGCCCGGGTAATCACTACAATTCACGTACAGGCAATGATGACGAATAATGATGATCTAAGTCGGCTGATCGATAATGCAAATGTCGAGGTCGCAACCACTATTGAAAAGGCTGAGAAGGCGAGGCCTAAACGCAAGGAAATGGGTCAATACAAGCCACTGGTCCCGTTATTCATCTTCGTGCTCGCCTATATGATTCATGCTGCGCAGCAGCAAGAAGCACCTAGCTCGACCGTCGTTGCGGCTCAATTGTCTGATTTGTTGTAACAAGCCCGAGAATCAGCCGAGCTTACCACCGTTGATGGGCAGCGCCCAGCCCTATTACCCAATGCAGCTCTTGGTGCGGTCGTTAGTTACACCCCGTTTCCAGGAGGGTACTTCCTCAGCGTACAATCTCGCGGCGTAGTCGTTGAAATGGATAGCACCGGGGAAATCACAGTTTCCGGGGGCAACTAGGTAGTACTAAAGTTTATCTATTTATCTAATCAATTTTTAGCGCTAGAGCTTAACTAACAAAACAGTAACTATTACAAGGACTATAACTGTCGCCATGCTTGCTGACGCTCAAAAAAATTCCTTACAGACATTATACGAATTGTACCGAGATCGGTTCGATTCCGATAATAGATTAAAGCCTCTGGAAGCTGACGCTAACGTGGTCCAGTTCTGGAATAAGATTGAGCAGAAGACAGAAGTAGGTTCGGTGGTGCTCTGCGAGCAAATTGCCGAAATTGCCGGCGTACCCTTTCATCGTGGCGACATCCAGACTCCCGCTCAACTCGCTAGATAGATTCCAAGGAAGACCCTGTCGCGTTTTCATATTGCCATTGTGGGCATAGAGGAAGGCAAGCCGGTTATAGCTACAGGGAACCCTCTGGATGCAAAGTTGATTGAGGCTCTGGCATTCATGTTCGATAGCCACTACCGACTGATCGTGGCTTCTCCGGAGGCTATTGCTCGCGGGATTGAATCCGTGCAGCAAGGTGCCATTGGCAACGAGGCTATAACAAAAGACCTTAGCCTTACTGACTCGGGAGATTCGGCTGCAGAGAATCGTGCGACCCCTGTCCTGGCAAGACAGCTCATGTTACAGGCGGCGAATCAGAATGCCTCGGACATGCATGTGCAGCCTTTCCTGAATGGTTCTGTGGTGCGTATTCGAGTAGATGGCATGTTGAAGCGACTAACATTGCTTCCCGATAAAGTAGCCGATGCGATGATTCGTCACTTCAAGGCGAAAGCAGGAATGGACCCAACTGGCAATATGGTGCCTCAGGATAGGTCCATGTTGGTGGAGGTCGATGGTCGCGAATACGATCTGCGTATTTCAACATTGCCGGTTGCGGAGCATAAGGAGAAGCTGGTCGTTCGTTTTCTTAATCGCCAATCCGTTTACAAGCTGGCGGATGCGGCGTCGAGCCAGCTACCCACAATCACTCAGCCCTACACCGCTGTGGCGGATGCTGGGTACCAGTACCTTAACGGCTCCGGGGCGCTTGGCCAATTAATGCCTACCATGGCAGCCAATCTTCAGTCACTGGCTCCAAGTGAACGCAAGGCCTGAGATGGTGGTATCGTGGTTTTTTTCTGATGTCAGTGTGGGCCGCATGCAGAAGGCAGCTAATGGCGCCAACAGTGGTGAGAAAGACTACATCTATTTTTCAGTTCTAAGCGGTGTAAATGCCAATGACGGGATGACTATTGTGACAGGTCATGCTCAAGCGGGCCAAACAGTGCAGGTTAGTGTTGGGGGCAGAGATCTGGCTACCGTCACAGCCGAAGCCCAGGGCTATTGGAACCTGGCCAGCGCCGCTGCTCTTTCTTTCGCTGGACAGACAATTACCGCTAACCCGGTCACCCCCTAAGCTAAGCAAGCTATAGACTTGCTGCAGAGCCGAGCTGAACGACTTGGCTCTAGGTTTACCGCGCTATGCTGACCTCTAGGAAGTGGTCGATTATTTCCTCAAAAGTGCCCTAAGAGGCTCCAATACACTCGCAATGGGTTATACTGCTTGCCAGCTTTAGGCTGCGCTCGGTCATTCTATTACAGTAGAAAGATACAGTAAGCCGCTACTACCTGAAGTATTGAATTAATCAAATAATAGAATAAAATCAGTAAGTTAATGGGGTTTAAGTTTATGCGAAAACTAGTCATTTCGGTTGCAGCCGCAGCCGTGTTACTCGTACCACAACTGAATCTGATGGCGCAGGGCGATGAAGCTCTGGCTATTATGATTCCAGGTGGCGGCACGTATAGTCGCCAAATCACCACAGATTCTGCCGAGGCGCAGGCTTTCTTCGACCAGGGATTGCGCATGGCTTGGAGTTTCTACTTCCCCGAGTCAATCGCCTCCTACCAGGAAGCGGCACGTCTGGACCCAGACAGCCCAATGCCTCACTTCGGTCTGGCCCATGCTGCCGGTCCAAATCCGAACAGTCGCTATGCGGGCCTTCCGGACGATCCCCAGGGCGCCGGTCTTGCGGCGATCCGCAGGGCTCTGGACCTTGCCAATAATGGCACCCAGCGCGAGCGCGACATGATCAATGCCCTGTTCGTCCTCTACAATAAGGACGCGATTCCCGATAGCAGAGAAAGAGACTTTGCCTTCGTCGACGCCATGCGTAATCTGCATGACAAGTATCCAGACGATGCAGACATAGCTACCATATTCGGCGAGTCCTATATGAATACAACGCGTTGGGATTATTGGGAGGAAGATGGGGCTGCCAAGCCAGGTACGGCAGAAGCACAGGCGGCTTTCGAGTCAGCAATGCGTTCCGAGCATGATCATCCTGGCGCGAACCATCTCTATATCCACTTGATGGAAGCATCCAGTCAGCCTGAGCTTGCCATGCCAGCCGCGCAGAAACTTGAGGCGACAGTGCCTATCTCTGGTCATATGGTACACATGCCAGGGCACATCTATCTGCGAGTCGGTGAGTACGAGAAGGCAATCGACATCAACGAGAGATCGCAAATTGTGGATGCGCAATTCGCCGAAATCTGGGGCGATACTAACTTCCCAATGATAGGCACTTATCCACTGTCACATAAAATACACAAGGGCCATGCGCTGGACTTCGTGCGCTATGCAAACATGCTTCAGGGCAACTATGCTGAGTCGTCTGCAGCGGGGGTAAAGAATGCCGGAAGCACTGAGCCCGATATTACCAGCGGACTGAAGAACATAGCCCATACCTGGATCACGGATAAGGTATTTGGTAAGTGGGACAAGATTCATGCGGACAATGCAGTGAATAGCCAGTATGAGGCTCCCTATCTTAAAGGTATGTGGAGTTATGTGATGGGCAGTGCTCACGTAGCTAAGGGTCATATGGGTCCGGCAGAGGCGCAGCTGGCAAACCTTCAGGCTCAGATAACAGCCGATGGCGTGGATGATAACGGCGTGGGCCCAACTGCTGCATCACATGTGTTGAATCTAGCGTCTCATGCTCTCAATGGTGAGATCGAGGAAGCGAAGGGCAATCTCGATGCGGCGATCATGCATTACAATGTAGCGATTCAACTACAGGACAGTCTTAACTACACCGAGCCACCGGATTGGTCGCAATCCATTCGTCTGTATCTGGGCGCCGCGTTGCTGGAAGCAGGGCGAGCAGCGGAAGCCGAAGCGGTATATCGGAAAGACCTGGAGTGGAATCAGCAGAATGCTTGGACTACGTTTGGTCTGTCTCAGGCGCTTGAAGCGCAAGGCAAGACTCAGGAAGCGATCATAGTCGAAAGGCAATTTCAGTCTTTCTTCCGTAACGCCGACGTTGAGATCACACGCTCACGCTTGTAGACGTGAGTAAGTGCAGAATCAGTTTTTGAGTGTTTCGGTCGCAATGCAGCACAATGCATTACGCAAAAAGCCAACGGGTTTCGAAGCCTCTTGGCTTTTTTGCATTCTTGCAATAGAACAAGTTGACTACGCTTTCGAATACACAGTAATAAAGAACTATAAAAATTATATAGAAGAAAAGTAGGGGAATGTCCATGTTGCGTTCAAAAAGTTCTTGTCTAACTGATTTATCGGTTCTCTTCTTCATGCTTGTCGTGTCCGCCAGCACTGCTAGCGCGCAGGATCATTTCAATCAGAAGGGCTCAGGCCCAAGCAGCTCCACGGTGCAGTTACAGAGTGATCTGCGCAGTAGCCTGCCATTCGAGGATCAGCGAGACTTCGAAGAGTCTAGTAGAGGCTTCATCGCAGAGCCTGACTCCCGGCAGATTCTTGCCGCAAACGGTCGTGTCGTCTGGGATATGACGCGTTATGACTTTCTGCTGGAAGATGCCGATTACGACAGTATCCATCCCTCTCTTCAGCGGCAGGCAACGCTCAACATGAACTTCGGCCTCTATGAAGTGGTGCCGAATTTTCTCTATCAGGTGCGTGGTTTCGACCTGGCGAATATGACGCTGGTGAAGAGCGATACGGGTTGGATTCTCTTCGATGTGTTGCTGACATCGGAAACAGCAGCGGCGGCACTCGCCTTAGCTAACGAGCAGCTGGGTGAGCTGCCGGTTAGAGCGGTCATTTATTCCCATTCCCACATCGATCACTTCGGCGGCGTGAGGGGTGTGATTAGCCAGGAAGATGTCGAGGCAGGCTTGGTGCAGGTGATTGCGCCTTCCGGGTTCATGGAGGAGGCGATCGCTGAGAATGTCTATGCGGGTAATGCGATGTCGAGGAGGGCGGGCTTGCAATACGGTCGTGGCATTCCCTCGGGGCCCTATGGTCAAGTTGACTCGGCAATCGGAAAGGCGCTTGCGGCAGGAACCACTGGCTTGATCGCGCCCAGCTTAGTCATCGAAGATGACTATGAGGAACATGTAATCGATGGCGTGAGATTGGTGTTTCAGAATACACCTGGCACCGAAGCACCGGCAGAGATGAATACCTGGTTTCCGGAGCAGAAAGTATTCTGGGCGGCTGAGAATATTACGGCTACTGTACACAATGTCTACACCCTGCGCGGTGCACTGGTCAGAGATGCACTGCAATGGTCGAAGCAGATCAATGAGGCTCTGTACCGATTCGGGAGAGAGGCTGAAGTTTTGGTCTCGTCCCACAATTGGCCCCGCTGGGGTAATGAGCGCATTCAGCAAGTTATGCGCACGCAGCGAGATGCCTATGCGAATCTGAATAATCAGGTTCTGAATCTCGCTAATCGGGGTGTGACCATCAATGAAATTCACAACGAGTACAAAGTGCCGGATAGCCTCGCGCAGCAGTGGAGTGCGCGGCAGTATCATGGTTCCGAGTTCCATAATTCTCGCGCAGTCTTAAATCGCTACTTGGGATATTGGGATGGGAATCCAGCCACTCTGGCACCGTTGTCTCCCTCCGACTCCGCTCCCCTGTACGTCGAGATGATGGGGGGCGCACAGGCGATTATTACTCGCGCACAATCCCTGCATGACTCTGGCGACTATAGATTGGCGATGGAGATCCTTAACAAGCTGGTCTACGCGCAGCCTGAGAACGGCGCTGCGAAGGACCTGCTCGCTTCTGTGTTTGAGCAGCTCGGTTATCAGTATGAGAGCGCTAGCATGCGCAACGTCTTTCTCGCCTCGGCGCAGGAGCTAAGAAACGGCGCGCCTACGGTAGCCGTCGCAAGGGGCGCTAGCCCCAGCCTCGCCAGAGCCATGACCACTTCGCAGTGGTGGGATGCTGTTGCTACCCGAGTTGACAGCGAGCAAGCCGATGCTATGAACTTTACGATGAATTTTATCTCTGGCGATACCGGCCAGAACTTTGTCGTGGAGATGAGCGGAGGTACGCTTTCGAACATAGAAGGCTATCTGTCTGATACTCCCGATGTAACCATCACTATGGATCGTAGCGATCTAGAGACGGTAATCATGGGGCAGGGGACGCTAGCCTCACAGTTACAGGCTGGCGCGGGCACCGTTGCAGGAAATCAGGCCGTGTTGCTTGAGCTCGCCTCTGTGCTGCTTACATTCGATTCCAGCTTCGAGATCATGCCGGGCACGGCAAATTAGTAGAAGCCAGAATTTCGAGATAGACTAAAAATAATGAGAATTATACTGGGGAAGAGCATGGGACGACTCGGGAAATTATTTCTGCTGCTAATTGGGGCCGGCCTCTTTGCTGGCGCACAGGCAAAGCAGGCGCGACAGCCAAATTTCATCGTTATCATGGCGGATGATCTGGGTTATGGAGACTTGGGTGTCTATGGCTCGAAGTTAATCAAGACGCCTAACCTTGATCTTATGGCTCTAGAGGGAGCGCGGCTGGATAGTTTCTATTCCAGCGCCAATGTTTGCACCGCCGCAAGGGGAGGCCTGCTAACCGGCCGTTACCCAATACGGCTCGATATCGTAAGCGATGTGGCTCGACCGACCAATGATGTCCACCTTTCCGAAGAAGAGCTGAGCCTGGCAGAGGCGTTAAACCCCTTGGGCTATCAGACCGCTCTGTTTGGCAAGTGGCATCTGGGCAGCCGTATGGAATGGTCGCCGCTCACACAGGGCTTCGATGAATATTTCGGTGTGTTACACAGCAACGACATGACGCCCCTGGAACTTTACCGTCAAGATCAGATGATAGAGAACCCGGTGAATCAGAACACCCTAACTCAGCGCTATACGCAGGAGGCGGTTCGCTTCATCGAGGACAATCAGAATGACCCCTTCTTTCTCTATATGCCCCATACTTTTCCTCATGTGCCGCTCTACGTGTCAAATGAGTTCAGCGGTCAATCCGAGGCCGGTCTCTATGGCGATGTTGTTGAGACTATAGACTGGAGTGTTGGTCAGATACTGGCTACGCTGGATAAGCTAGGCCTCGAACAAGATACACTCGTTATCTTTACCTCAGACAATGGCCCTTGGTTTGAGGGTAGCCCCGGCCCCTACCGTGATCGCAAGGGCAGCTCCTGGGAAGGCGGCCAGCGTGTGCCTTTCATCGCAAAATGGCCTGACACAATACCGGGCGGGCTGGTATCTAACGAGCCGGCCATGAATATCGATATATTCCCAACTCTGGTAAAACTGGCGGGTGGCGATCTGCCTTCCGATCGTTCTATCGATGGCAAAGATATTCTTCCCATGTTGGTTGATGGGGCTGCCTCGCCGCACGAGGCGCTGTTCCTTTTCGATAGAGATCGAATCGCGGGGGTGCGCAGTGGCCAATGGAAGCTGGTGGTAGAATCACAGTACAGAGCTGCGGTGCCTAGTTTCGATAATCCTGATTCCTATTACGGGCCTAACGGCCTGCTATTCGATGTGCGACGTGACCCTTCTGAAACCTATAGCTATACGCGCGAGTATCCCGAAGTTGTGGCTCGAATGCGTGAGTACCTCATAGAGGGTCAGAATAGTTTAGGCAGTACCGTGCTGGAAAATATGTGGAACCGGCCTAACTAAATTCAAATGTCAGAAGAAGAACACAACATCGTCACGCTATCGGTCAAGAACCTGCATAAGTCTTTCGGTCCTGTCGAAGTCTTACATGGTCTTGATATAACGCTGCGCGGCGGAGAAGTGCACGCAATTCTCGGCGAGAACGGTGCTGGAAAATCGACACTGGTTAAAATTCTCTCTGGCTTCGAGCCGCTGAGTAGTGGCGAGCTACTGCTGGCAAAAGGTGGTGGCGAAGCAGAACTGCTTACTGAGTGGGATAACGAAACCGCCGAGCGTGACGGGGTTGTCCTGATTCATCAGGAATTCAATCTCGCCGAACAGCTCACCGTAGCGGAGAATATTTTTCTTGGCAATGAGATCAAGGGACGCCTGTTTCTCAATAAGAAGGCAATGAGGCGTAAGGCGCAGGGATATCTGGACATTCTACGCAGTGAGATAGATCCCGATGCAGCGGTCGATCGGCTGGCCGTATCTGCCAAACAGATGGTTGAAGTCGCCAAGGCGCAGGCAAAAAATGCCCGGGTTCTAATTCTCGACGAACCCACTGCCGTGCTCACTCAACAAGAAAGCCAGATATTGTTTGAACTTATCGAGCGCTTTCGTCAAGACGGTGTGGCGATCGTCTTTATCTCGCACAAGCTGGAGGAGATCGAACAGATCGCCGATATGATCACGATTCTTCGTGATGGCGAAATGGTTGGTAGCTATCCTGCATCCGAGCTGAGCAAGGACGATATGGCGCGCCTGATGGTAGGCAGAGAGCTGAGCTCATTATTTCCCCAGATGCCGGCCTTGCCTAACGAGGCCGAAGTCGTATTGAAGGTCAGTGACCTGCTCCTTCCTGGGAACAGCAAGTCTAGTAGCTTCGAATTGAGAAAGGGTGAGGTTCTTGGCTTCTCGGGTCTGGTCGGTTCCGGGCGCACCGCTTTGATGGAAACAGTCCTCGGCCTGAGAAAGGCGGCGAAGGCTAATCGCGGAACTATCGAGGTGCGAGGAGAGCGGGCCAACTTTAAGCAGCTTTCCAGCGCCAGGGATATGGGCATTGCCTATCTCACAAAAGACCGTAAGGGCAGTGGTCTGCTGCTGGAGAAAGGCCTGAGCTTTAATTTTTCCCTGTTTTCCCTGCACAAAATATCGCGCCTGTTGATTGATACTAGGTCGGAGGCGATTGCCTTCGAGAAGGCAATCGAAACCTTCGACATTCGTATGAAGGATAAGTCTATCGTGGCCGGCAACCTTTCCGGGGGTAACCAGCAGAAACTCTTGTTGGCGAAGATTCTCGAGGCCCAGCCCAGTATTATTATTATCGATGAGCCTACGCGCGGTATCGATATAGGAACAAAAAGTCAGATCTATCACTTTATCGCCCAGCTTATTGCATCGGGACATTCTCTTATACTTATCTCTTCTGACATCACCGAGATAATCGGCTTGTCTCATCGAGTGGCGGTTATGTATCACGGGGAGTTGAGTGGTGTGCTGGAAGGTGATGAGTTAGATGAGCATGAGATCATGCGTTATGCCACAGGTCTGAAAAGTAAATCTCAGAATAACAAACTCCAACAGAATGAATCAGAAACCAGCGGAATTTCCAATGCCCAAGCTTGATCTAAAAACAGCTGGACCCTTCATAGCCCTTGTCGCGATCTTTATCATTGGCGTGCTGGTTAACGATGCATTCCTCAGTAGTGGCAACCTGAGCAATATCTTGGCGCGTAGTTCTTTCATCGGTATTGTCGCCATCGGCGCGACCTTTGTAATTACCGCTGGGGGTATCGATCTTTCTGTAGGCTCTATGGCAGCGTTCATATCTGGCTGCATGATTCTATTGATGAATGCGTTAATGGATAGCATCGACTCGATGGTGGTGATAATCATTCTGGCCGTCATTGCTTCCCTGGGCATCGGCGCAGTAGCGGGCCTGATTAATGGCTTGCTAACGACCAAGGCCAAGATCGAGGCTTTCATTGTCACGCTTGGCACCATGGGTATCTATCGGTCACTAGTAACGTATATGGCAGATGGCGGCACGCTATCACTCAACTTCACCATCGGTGATATCTATTCCGAAGTCTACTACGGCGTATTTCTGGGGCTGCCCTATCCGGTCTGGGTCTTTATCGCGGTGGCCGTAATCGGCTATGTACTCCTGAACATGACGGCTTTCGGCAGGCACTGTTTTGCGGTAGGCTCCAATGAGAGCGTGGCCCGTTTCTCGGCGATTCATGTAGACCGAGTAAAGACAGCGACCTATATGTTGCAAGGGGTCTGCGTCGCGATCGCCACCATCATCTATGTGCCTCGATTGGGTTCGGCATCGGGGCAGACGGGCATACTCTGGGAGCTCGAAGCGATAGCGGCTGTTATTATTGGCGGCACCGTTCTCAAGGGGGGCTATGGCCGGATTGGAGGCACGGTGGTGGGTGCGCTTATTCTCACTCTAATAGGCAATATTTTGAACCTGACCGATGCCGTAAGTAACTACCTCAATGGCGCGGTTCAAGGCATAATAGTGATCGTTGCAGTCTATCTTCAACGTGGGGCATGGCGCCGCGACTAGAGATATCTGGCCTGTAAACACCCCTCGATGTAATGGACAGAAGAATAAGCAGGAGAACAAAATTGAATACCAAGACCGTTTCCACAGCCCGTAGTCATAGTCGGCGCAGATTTCTCCGTTCCTCCACAATTCTAGCGGCCGGCGCAGGTCTGCCTCTGACTGTGTTGGCTCAGGGTCGACGCATAGAGAATGTAGGCCTGCAGCTCTACACGCTGCGCAATGAGATGTCCCGAGACTTTGAGGGCACCTTAGCCAGAGTTGCCGAGATCGGCTTCAAGGAAATGGAATTCGCCGGTTATTTTGGCAGATCGCCAGCGCAGGTGCGTCAGATTCTCGATCAGAACGGCATGAACTCCCCGGCGGCACATATTCAATTGCAGGCCTTACAAGACGACCTCGAGGGAGAGGTTGAGCGTGCGGCAATACTCGGTCAGAAATATATCGTCGTACCTATTGTTCCAGAGAACCAACGCAGCATCGCGGACTATCAGCGTACCGCCAATTATTTAAACGTTGCCGGTGAGATGTGTAAAGAATTAGGTATCAAGATGGGATATCACAATCATAACTTCGAGTTTGTAATGACTGATGGGCGCCTGCCCTATGACGTGCTCCTGGAAGAAACTGAAGTCGATCTTGTCGATATGGAGTTGGATCTCTATTGGATTCGTAATGCCGGGGTTGACCCAATTCCCTACTTCGAGAAGCATCCAGGCCGCTTCGCCATGCTCCATGTCAAAGACATGGACGAGTTTGGTAGGATGGCAGTCGTGGGTCGAGGTGAGATTAACTTCGTCGAGATATTCGGTTATGCGGACACGGCGGGCTTTAAGCACTTCTTCGTCGAGCATGACAGGCCAGGCAGAGACGGACTGGCTTCGATCGCCCAGAGTATCTATACGGTGCGCAACATTGTCTACTAGTCGCTACGACGCAGGCAAAGACAGAATTTAAATCGGTAGAGAAAGTAAGAAAAAGGCAAGAGCATGAGAACAAGACGCGAAGTACTTCAGGGTTTGATCGTATCAATAGGTGGTGCTACTGCACTTACCGCATGTGATGGCGTAGCCAATGTGTTATCGACACAACCTGGCTCGGCGCCACGTTTCTATACCAATGCTGAGATGGCATTAGTGTCGCGAGTAAGTGATCTCATTATCCCTCGCACCGAGACGCCAGGCGCTCTGGATGTCAATGTTCCGGGTTACATGGATGGGCTCATGACGGATTGGGCAAGCACTGAGACGAAGAATACACATCGCCAGGCTTTGCTTCAGATAAAGGAGAGCCTCGATACACAGGCAGGAGGAGACTTTCTTCAGGTGAATGATGAAACTGCGGAGCGCGCACTGGCAGTCTTCGACGCTCGGGCATTCGCGGCAGCGGGAGATGAGAACGGTTATAAACGGGTGAAGGGCTATGTGAGTCAGTCATTCTTTGCCACAGAGGGTGGCGCCATAGAAGAGTTGAAGTGGGTTGCGGTTCCCGGAAGATGGGACCCAAGTGTAGAGATATAAACCCAGGCTTCAGAACAAACTAGAACAAGAAGTTAAAATAGATTTAGAAAGGGAGTTACTCCGTGGCAGATTTTGATGCAATTGTAGTGGGTTCAGGAATGAGTGGCGGCATGTCCGCAAAGGAACTCGCCGAGCGTGGCTTGAAAGTTCTAGTACTTGAACGCGGCCCTGAAATAATTCCCGAGCGAGACTATGTCGATAACCTCGCACCTTGGGAGAGTCCGAATCTGGATAGTGTGGCGCAGGACGAGATTGCAGAGCACTACCCCAAGCAGTACGGTGGCGTCGCCTATGCGATTAAGGAATCGAATAAGCACTTCTGGGTGAAAGACGACGAGCATCCCTACGAAGAGGCGGAAGGAACTAGCTACGATTGGCTTAGGGGTTACCACACGGGTGGCCGTTCTATCATGTGGTCGCGGCAAGTCTATCGCCTGAGTGATCTGGATTTCAACGCGAACAAGACCGACGGTCACGGCATCGACTGGCCAATTCGTTATGAGGACATAGAGCCCTGGTATCAAAAGGTAGAGACCTTTATCGGCATTGCCGGTAGCGCCGAAGGCCTGCCACAATTACCCGACAGTGTGTTTCAACCTGCCTTCGAATTAACCGATCCAGAGAAGGCGCTCAAGGCGAAAGTCGAAACTACCTTCCCCGAACGAAATATTATTCCAGCCAGAATTGCCCATCTTACCGATGCGACGGATGAGCAGAAAGAATTGGGCAGGTCGAATTGTCAGGTGCGTAATCGATGTCATTTCGGTTGTTCATTTAAGGCCTATTTCTCATCATTGAATGCGACACTGCCAGCGGCAGAGCGTACCGGTAATCTGACCATGGTGCACAATGCCATAGTGAGTTCTCTAGAGTATGACGCGCAGACCAATAGAGTTACTGGTGTGCGTATCGTCGATGCAGAGTCTAACGAGAAGAGATTCTATACGGCCAAAGTCGTTTTTCTAAATGCGTCAACCATTGCGTCGGCGATGATTCTGCTGCAGTCGACCTCCGAAACGTATCCTAATGGATTGGTAAACCGTTCCGATCAGGTGGGTAGAAACCTGATGGACCATGTGAGTGGCGCGGGTGCGGTTGGTCTGATGGGCGGCTTCGACAATCAGAAAGTATTCGGCAGACGGCCTAGTGGTGGAATCTATATTCCGCGCTACGCAAACCTGAACGGGCAGGATAAGCCTTATCTGCGCGGGTTTGGTTTCCAGGGTGGTTCCAGCCCCTTGGGTAATGGTGGCGGACAGATCGCGGGCATTGGTAGAAATTTCAAAGAAGCACACAAGAACCCTGGCCCTTGGCGCGTCAACATCGGCGCCTTCGGCGAACAACTGCCGAACTCAGAGAACCGTGTCACGCTGCACCCCTCCAAACGCGATCGCTGGGGCAATCCGCTGGCTCTGTTAAACGTGACCTATAGCGACAACGAACACACCATGCTGCAGGAGGCGAGTAAGGATGCTGTTGCCATGTTGGAGGCTGCAGGCTGCATGAATATCACTGCGAATGAGGTGAGTTTAACGAAGCCGGGGAATAGAATTCATGAAATGGGTAGTGCAAGAATGGGCCGCGATCCGGCTAATTCGGTGCTTAATCAATGGTGTCAGGCCCATGATGTGCCGAATCTATTTATTACGGATGGCTCGTTCATGGCCTCGTCTGCCTGCCAGAATCCTTCGCTGACCTATATGGCCTTCAGCGCAAGAGCGGCACACTATGCGGCGGATTTAATCGCGGATGGAACCCTGTAGTTTTCAAATGCTATCTCTACGCGATATTTAGAATATCTAAATAGGACTCCTCAAGAATCCATCTCTGAAGCAAGCGCGCAGGGATGGGGATATTGCCAACGAACAATCAGGGCCTAAGGTCCGTGAGTGGGTAATGTCCCCATTGCTGCGTGCGATATAGTATTTTTTTCAGACCTGCCGCCAGCAATCGCGTAGCTATTTGCTCACGGGACTGCGGCCCTGATTGTTCGCAAACAACTACCCGATTCCTGGCTTGAATGTTCGGGGGTTGGTGGTTTCTAGCTCCGGCTAGGATTTAGTGCGCTAGTGGAAGGAGTTCTACTTTTCTGAACTGCGTAGGGTGACTCTCAGCCTGCAGTGAGATGTATCCTTCGCTTACCGCTATAGGCTGACCCTGACTGATAAGATTCTGTGCATCGGGGTCGCTCTCATCCAATTGTGTTTTCGAATACTCAAAAACTACCTCACCATTCACTGTGTGCCTAATGAGTTCGTCGCCGCGCACTTCAACTTCCAGCGTTACCCACTGATCGCCATGAAAAGTATCGGAGCTGGAATTGATGCAATGCTGAGTCACCAGCTCACCGTCTCTGACGTAGTGTGTGCCTGGCGAGCAGACATTTGCTGTGGCTCGTGCATCGACGCCGTTGCCGCCAAGAAGCTGTACTTCGATAGAGGCTGGAAATTCCTGATCCAGGGTCATCGACTGTGGAGACTGGCCATGCAGCATTACGCCATTGTTGCGGAAGGCCCAGTCCGGACCGTTGCGAACCTGAGCGCCAGCGAATCTGTATTCGACGAGCAACTTGTAGTGAGAAAAACTCTCGTCGTAGAAGATATGGCCGAACTCACCGTCGAAGTCTGGCCAATTATCATATGACACTTTTAATATGCCATCCTCTACGCGAAAGGTATCACGAAAGTTAACACCGAGTTCGTGGCCGGTAAACTTTGGAACCCAGTTAGAGAGATCACTCCCGTTGAACAGGCTAACCCACTGTTCGCTATCATCTTGAGTATAGGCTGCCGTCGGTAGCATGATGAATAACAGTGCCAGAAGATTTCCTGCTATTGATTGTGCAATGTTTGGCTTCATTGCGCGTTACCGTTGAGCGTGCGATTAAAATCGATCTGCATATCCCAAAGATCCGGGCAGCCATAGGCGCTAAAGCATTCCACTTCGACGATGATCTGAGAGCCGTTAGAGCCATTCGCCACTTTGTTAACGAGTACGCCTACGCCACTCTGGCTGATGATATTGCTATTGGCATTAATACGCGTATCGCTTTCGCCTCTAATGGCGAAAGCTGAATTATCTACAGTCCATTGCCGGGCGAGCGCCCACTTGTGATCATATTCGGCGTCGCTGCTACACGTGGGGATAGTTCTTGCGTATTCGTCCAACTTTGCCTGTGTCTGCGGACTGACTGCACAGGAGGCAAGCAGGGCAGCCCCTAGTGTTGCTATAACGCGCCAGCCGCAGCGCCTAACCGAGGATGCTTCTAGTGTCATATTAGTTACTCACGTTCAGTTTGTTGGTCCAGAATATATCGATATTGCCCAGGCTGTTATCACTACGAGTCGAGAACCAGGTAAATGTATTGTCACCTGGTGGCAGGGCTGGACACATATCGGCACCAGCCGTGTTCACCTGCGAGCCTAGATTTCTCGCTGCGCCCCAGCTGTTCTCTCCCTGCGTCATCGCGCCGTAGATGTCGGTGCCGCCGAAACCACCGGGGCGAGAGGATGTGAAATACACCATGCCGTCTTTATCCTGCGTGAAGTGAAATTCTTCGGCCGCCGTATTGATGTTTGGCCCCTGGTTAACCGGCTCCTGCCAGCCGCCGTTGCCGTCGGGCTTAGAGCAATAGATATCGGATCCGCCGTAGCCACCCTCACGCATCGATGCGAAGCATAGTGTCTCGCCGTCTTGGAGAATGGCGGGGCAGTGCTCATTGCCGACGTTGGTGCTGATGGGAAAGCCTATCAGCTCTGGCGTGCTCCATTGTCCGTTCACTTTGCGGGTAATGAATAAGTCATTGGTATTGCGCGGGCTAGTGGTAGCGAGTCGATCAGACTTGAAGTAGATGGTGTTGCCGTCTGCGGTTATCCAGGGCTCGCGATCATCGCCAGCTCGCAGCGGGTCGACATCTGTCGCAGGCGCTGCATTAATAGGGATACCCATATTGACAGGCGTATTCCAGCTGCCGGTCTCGGGGTTAAATGTAGCGATATAGAGATCCTTCGGATCGCCCGGAGCTACGGCCATATCCTCTCTGGCGCTGCAGTAGACCATAGTGCCGTCGGCGGCGAAGGAGAGCTCTCCCTCGGCCCACATGGTATTGATGGGAGCGCCGAAGTTATGAACTGCCAGGTCGACCCATTCTGGGTCCTGTGCAGAGCTAATGCCAAAGCTGCCCAGTGTCGCGATGAGTGACAGGCCAAGTATTAGTGTTTTTAGTTTTAGTTGCATGACAATCTCCTGCTGGATTTTGATAGCTTGTGGCCCAGTAGATCTGATTGCGAACCGGGGCAAGCCGCACGGGTATTTGCAGGCAGAATACCACAAAAAACTTCTGGCTGAGATTCTCAGTATTGGTTAATTTCATTACCCTATAGGTAATTGAATGACAGACCTCAATCAGAGAGACTAGCTGCTAATAGGGGCCTAGCGAGGCCGCAGAGCGCCGTGATCAGAGCTCATAGCTTCGAGCCGGCGGCTACAAATAGGAAACCACAAGTGAATGGAGTAAAGGATGAATCTAAGAACGATCTACCTACTATTTGCGATTTTGGGTGCGGTAATACCGGTAGCCTTCTTCGCAGACTTTGCAGTTGATCAGGGTATCGATCTGGTAGCCTTCGTGATGGTATTATTTGTGAATGGCGAGGCGGGAGGATTCACCGCAGACCTGTTGATTAGCTCGTTTGTATTTTGGATCTATATGTTTTCTAATCAGTCAGATGGACCGAAGCCCTGGGTGTTTATTGCTCTGAACTTATGTATAGGCCTGTCCTGTGCGCCTCCCGCTTATCTGTGGTCGAGGACGCGACCTTCGAGCTAGTGATTTGACAAAGTGAGGCATGATGAAAACGGTAAAGATCGAAGAAGAACTAAATTATCCTTTAGAGGAAGTCTGGGCAATATTCGCTGATGTGACCCGCTGCGATTGGGTTCCTGCGGTAGAGTCGATAACAGAACAAGACGGCGTACGCTCCTTCACCATGGAAGGCATCGGCGAAGTGCAGGAAAAAATACTGAAACTGGACAATGAGAAATACTGTCTTCAATATTCCGCTATTAAGACCCCGACGCCATTGGGTCATCATCTAGCGACAATTCAACTGACGGCGAGCGACACGGGCTGCCATTTCTCATGGACAACGGAGATAGCGCCAGATGAATTCTCTCCCGCCATAGAACATGGAATGAGCATTTCCTTCGAAGGCTTGAAGCAGGTTCTAGCTAATAGCTAAGACTGCCTACTGGTTTCTAACAGACTCTATCCAGCTATCGACTTCGGCCTCCAGGGTTTGCATGGGAAGCTGGCCCGACCCCAGGACGGTGTCATGAAACGCCCGGATGTCGAAATCATCGCCGAGTTCTGCCTCGGCTTTCGCGCGGACTTCCTGAATCTTTAACATCCCAATCTTATAGGCAGTAGCCTGGCCTGGGTTATTGAAGTAACGACGAATCTCGGAGCGAACAGAAGGCTCTGGCCTGGCTGAATTTGTCAGTGCATAGTTCACCGCTTCTTCCTGAGCCCACTGCTTGGCGTGAATGCCGGTATCTACGACAAGCCGCACAGCACGCCAAATCTCTCCCGAGAGCCTGCCAAATTCAGTGTAGGGGTCGTTATAGAAGCCCATTTCCTTGCCCAGATATTCGGCGTACAAGCCCCAGCCCTCACTGAAGGCGGTATAACCTTTCGCAGTTCGAAAGCGTGGGATGTTTTCCAGCTCCTGCTGAATGGATATCTGCATATGGTGGCCAGGAACACCCTCGTGGTAGGCAAGGTTCTCGAGTCTAAAGATCGACGCGGCGCGCATATCGATCAGGTGCGCGTAGAAAGTACCGGGGCGTGAGCCGTCTTTCGTGCCGCGAGCATAGTGAGCCGCGCCACCTGCTGTTTCCCGAAATGCCTCGACCCTTCTAACCTGCAATCCGGCCGTTGGCAGAATGCCAAAGTATTCGGGCAGTCGTTCATACATATTCGCCAATAAATCATCGGCCAGGCTAAGATAGTTACTACGGCCCTCATCGGTAGATGGGTAGTAGAACTGATCATCCTCACGCAAATAGGTGAAGAACTCCTGCAGAGATCCCTCGAAACCGACCTGTCTCTTTATCTGTTCCATTTCTGTCTGTATGCGTGCGACTTCTGAAATACCTATTTCATGAATCTCATCGGCGCTAAGCGGTAGGGTTGTCATATTTGCCAGACGCGAGTTGTAATAGGCCTCGCCATTAGGAAGAGACCAGGCACCTTTTGCCACGTCGGAAACATTCTCTAAGTCTTGCTCCAGCCATGCGACGATTTCATCCAGTGCCGGCTTGAACCGAGTCAACAGGGCGCTACGGGATTGTTCGCGAAACTCATCGGCCTGCGACTCGCCGATCTCTCCAGTTTCTACAAGCTGCTCTATCTTCGCGGTGATATCTGCCCATAACGCAGAGTCGTCTTGCTTATCGAACGGCGCTCCGGAAGTTACCCGCCGCGCCTCGCTGATAGCCTGCTGATAGTCAAAGTGCGGCGCTCGAATGCCATCGGCCGCAGCTAGCTTGGCGCGCTCCAGGTACTGCTGGAAGTAGCGCTGTGATTGGTTGAGGCGCGAAATATAGTCCCTCATATCATTCGCATCTATCACTTCCTGATAGTTGATCAGACTGTTGGCCAATGCGGACTGCGGGCCGCGACGACCAAAGATATACCGATGCCGACGAAACGGCTCGCTGCGCTGCGCATCTTCCAGAATGTACTCCCACAGATCCCAGGAAAGCTTGCCTTGTTTGTCGAGTTGGTCGCGGTCGAAGTTAGAACGCATCTGCGCAACGCTGGATCGTCGCCACTGAAGCTGGGCGTCTAGTGCCGCCTCAGACACATCATTTAATTCTCCATGAGCACTCTTGTCGCCCTGGCGTGTCTTAAGAAGGGGAGAGAAATCCAATTCTTCGGCGTACTCGGCATCAAGCCATTCTATAAAACGCTGACTCTCGGCTGCGATCGTGTCTTGAGCGGAGCTGCTAGAATTTGTGTCGTTGTTCTGCGCAACCGTTGTACTTTCGCCGCAGTTGGCTAGAAGAAGTAATAATGAAAATAGAAAAGTGCGCATGGTTCGTCCATCCTTAGAGGCTTCGTCGAGAGAATAAAAGCTGGGGCTGCTTAAGTCTATCCCTGCATAGTGGGAAAATAAGAATCCGGACAGGCTCCCGTCGACAAGCTGTTATCTTGTCGGGCTCCAAGAGCCCCTCGGTTCTCTATCTTATATCGAGAGTCGAGGTGGGGATAAGGAGCCAACCAGGAGGGAAATGCTAGTGCTTACGGGACGGTAGCCGCTGAGCTGCCCGAGGGTAGAGTGAATTTATAAAACATCCAAACAGCTATAGCCGCGGCTACCATTGAGAGCGCAGTTACCAAGCCGGTAGAGAGGCCTAAGTCTAGTGACTGCACTCCAAGGGCGGTGAGACAGGCGAGGCCAACTGACATCAATGCCTCGCCTGCGATAACTCCCGATGAGAAGAGTATGCCGCGATGCAGCACCTTGTCGTGTTGAGCCTCCGGCGTTCCTTTGCTATGGAAGTGTGCAATCAGGCCACCGATCAGGATGGGTGCTGCCAGACCAAAGGGTAGATACATTCCCACGGCGATGGGCATCAGATGCGCCCTGAATTTCTTGCCACTGACGCGCAGATACCAATCGACTAGTAAGACTACGCCGCCAACGAGCACGCCGTAGCCGATCATATCCCAAGGTAACTGCGTCTCGCCGGAGAAACCCCGTGCGAGTGATGCGAACAAACTAGCCTGCGGAGCCGATAGCTCGCGCCCGCCGATACCGCCTTCGATATTATTGTGCAAAAGGTTCAGTACCGGTGACATGACGAAAGCGGCGACGAACACGCCCGCAATCTGCATGATCTGCTGACGAAAGGGGGCGGCACCTACCAGTGTGCCGGTCTTGAGATCATTACAGACATCGCCGCTGGTCGCAGCGACACAGCAGACTATGGCTGCAATGCCTAGCGTGGCCACCATGGCTTCCATGCCGGTATAGTTGAAAAGCCAGAGCATGCCTCCGGCGACGAGGACTGCGGTGATGGTCATGCCGGAGACCGGGCTGTTTGAGTTGCCCACTAGCCCCACGATATAACTTGCCACGGCGGTGAAGAAGAAGCCCATGACCAGCATTACTATGGTCGACAGAATGGTGATACCCACTCCAGAGGTGAAGCGATAATTCACAAAGGCGAGGACCACGACGCAGCCCAGAGTGAGGGCGATGATGGCCCAGGTTGGGATGTCTCTCTCTAGGCTATCACCCATCAGGTCGCCGCTGGTCAGGTTGTTACGCAATTCGCGTATGGCCGCGATCAGCCCGAAGCGGACGGAATAGAGTGAGGCAAATCCACCCAGCACCATGGCGCCAACACCTACATAGCGAATCTGCGTGCTCCATAGCTCGTAGGCGCCGTCGATGGCAGACGGAAACTGATCGCCCGAGCCCAGCAGGGGTATGGCTACAATCCAGGAAATGGCACCACCAATAAAAATAAGAATAGCGACGTTCAGTCGCACGATAAAGCCTATGGCAATCAGCATTGGCGAGAGATCGCCGCCAAAATAGAAAATGCGTGAGCTCACCACAGTGGCCGCCTCAAGAGTCGCGGCAAACACTCCGAACAGCTTCGCGCCAATGGCTACACCGGCGCCCAGAAGGCCGCCAACCAGTAGATTTTTCGCAGCCCCCTCCTGTTCGCCATCTTCCCCCTCGGCGGCCTCGGCTTCGCCGGCACGTAGCACAGCAGCACAGGCTATACCCTCCGGATAGGCTAGTTCAGTGTTATTAAGAATGAAGACCTTGCGCATGGGGATCATAAAGAGGATGCCCAATAGACCGCCGGTAAGCGCGATGATGGTGACCGACCAAAAATCAAAGGAATCCCAGAAGCCAATGAGAACCATGGCTGGCATAGTAAAGATGATTCCCGCGGCGAGTGATTCTCCCGCCGAGGCACAGGTCTGAACCTGGTTGGCTTCGAGAATAGTGGAATTCTTGAACAGCATCTTAAACAGCAGCATAGCCATGACGGCTGCTGGTATTGAGGCGGATACGGTCATGCCGGCGCGCAGGCCAACATAGACATTCGCTGCCCCCATTACTACCGCCAGCAGCAGTCCCAATACCACGACTCTGAGGGTTAGTTCCTTGCGTTCTATTGGTTTCGTGTTGGATTGAATGCTGGTATCGGTCATCGCGAATGAGCTCTTGTAGGGGGTTTAGTATGGTTTACTATAGGCGAGATTGGGGTCAGAGTAAAAACTGGGGTTGCGGTTATTTCCTGAGGCTTGATGCGGGGCAGGTTTCGTGCCAGGGCTCAATGCTGTCACGGGTTATGAGATCGCCAAAACCTTGTTAGAGAGAAGGCTCCATGTAGTGCTTGTTAGTTAAAGTCTGCAGGTGAATAGCGCATTCTACTTCTGCCTAGCGCCCGATTAAAGCTAGCAGCTTTCTCCTGTCAGTATAGATAAGAGCCAGGCTGCTCAACCACACACCACAAGCCATGAAGAACAGTCCACCGCCATCGGTATTCCCGGCAGCATCGACAATCCGTACTACACCCAGGGGCGTAAACAGGTGAAAGAAGATCGCGCCGGACATTACCAATAGCCCTGCTAGAGCTCCCCATACTCTTGAGATAGGGATAAGCACTAGGATACTGGCAAGCAATTCTACAAGACCAGTCGTGGTTTCACCGTAGTTGCTGAAGCCCTGCGCAAAGCTCTGGGGCAAAACAATATCGGCCATCCACGTGCCTATAGTATTGAAAATGATGACAGTCTCTTCAGAGCCGCTAAATTTGAAGAACAGCGATTGTAGAAACACAAAGGCTATGTACAAGGGTAGAATCCAATTCACAATTTTATTCATAGGATGATCCGGTTTCATTCACTATTCTATGGAGATGCTATGATGCCTAAATATAGGGACCAGATAGGATGGAAAAGTCATTCGCAGCCAATCTTTTTTCGATAGTACTCTGTTGTTTCATCCGGCCCGGTTCGGAGTCAGATAATAAATTAACAGCTTATACTACTACTAGAATACTGTGTCTGTATCGCGCATAATCTTCCGAGCTAAGCTTTTTGCTTAATCCTTTTAGAATCTCTTCAGTGCTAGCTGTACTAGCTGTACTAGCCGGAAAATCATCTATGTGGTTCAAGAATATACGTCTCTATTGTCTCAATGAAGCGCTCAAAGTCTCTCCCGAAGAATTAGAACAGAAACTAACCGATCAAATCTTTCATCCCTGCAGCAGCCATGATAAGTCAAAGTATGGCTGGATTAGCCCACTAGGCAAGGAGGGGGAGATGCTTACCCATGTGCAGGGTGATTATATTATGCTCTGCGTACAGAAGCAGGAAAAGATTTTGCCAACATCGGTGATCAATGAGGCAACTGATGAGAAGGTGGCTGAGTTGGAAGAGAGGCAGGGCCGTAAGATCTACCGCAAAGAGAAGCGGCAGATAAGAGACGATGTATTTGTGTCGCTGCTGCCCAGAGCCTTTACCCGTAATCAGCAAACATTCGCCTATATCTCAGGCAAAGACAATTTGATCGTCGTGAATTCCTCCAGTGCCCCCAAGGCGGAAGCCCTGCTTAGCCTGCTGCGCGAGAGCCTCGGCAGTCTGAAAGTATCGCTTCCCGATGCTAACCGCGCTCCCAGCGATGTGATGACGCGTTGGTTGAAGGAGCAGCATGCGAGCGACCACTTTCTCATCGATGAAGACTGTGAGCTCTACAACCCGACCGATGGCAGTAATATAGTGCGCTGCAAGGGGCAGGATTTGTTCTCCGATGAGATCCAGGGCCATCTCGAGGCGGGCAAACAGGTTAAGAATCTGGGAGTGACATGGAATAGCATTCTAAGCTGCGCTCTGGGGGATGATCTCTCTATAAAACGCCTTAAATTTGTTGGCATGAAGCAGGAGGAGGCGAACGAAGAGATTGAGAGTGCAGCACAAAAATTTGATCAGGAGTTTGCCGTTATGACCCTTGAGTTGTCGGGCTTCTTCAAGTCGTTCTTCGAGGCTTTCGGTGGGCTGCAGGACCCGAAGGAGTAGGTGTGCCAGGCTTGTTCTAAGGGCTAAGCGTAGATCGGCGCTCTCTAAGGGATAGCGACCACCACTAATACTAACGAATTAACTAGTTGGAACTTTTAAGATGATGAAACTCTATGACTATGCCCGTGCCCCCAACCCAAGACGGGTTAAGATTTTTCTAGCCGAGAAGGGTATCGAGGTCGAGTTGATCAATTGTGACATGAGCAAGGGCGAACATAAGACGCCAGAGTTTCTCAAGAAGAATCCAAGTGGAAAGATCCCTGTGCTGGAGCTGGAAGATGGTCGCTGTCTTGGTGAGTCGGTCGCAATCTGTCGTTATCTAGAGGCCATTCAACCTGAGCCAAATCTTATGGGCAGAGACGCTTTTGAATTAGGTCACATCGAGATGCGAAACCGCCATATCGAAACCGAGCTGTGGTCGCAAGTTGGCGTGTCCTGGGTGAATGGGCCTATAGTCGGTGCGATGGGATTATTCAAACAGATTCCGGCGGCGAAGGAAGCCAGCGATGTTAATGTGAACAACTACTATGAGCGCATAAATAGAGAGCTTGGCGAATCAGCTTTCATAGCAGGCGACAGATTCACGATCGTCGATATTACACTGCTAACCGCGGTGGATTTCGCGACTTCGTTAGTTGGATTGAAGCCGGCCGAGTCTCTGGAGAATCTGTGGCGCTGGCACGCATTGGTCTGTGAGAGAGAAAGCGTAGACGTTCAGGAGTAATCTTAATTCGATGCGGGCATGTCCTAAATGCCCGGTTCAGACGCCAGCATTCCATCGCGCACCGATACATAAACGAACACGGGTATGAGCAGTTCGCCCAGCTGGCTATGCATCATGCCGCGCACCTCCAACCAATCGATACCTCCAATTCCGCTACAAACCATCGGCATGGCGATAGAGCTAAGGCGTTTATCAGCCTCCACCTTATTGAGTGTCCTGAAGGTGCGGTGCACGGCAATCTTCTCGGGTCGACTTGGTCGGCCCAGTTCTGAATCGGCGGCCTTGCCCGTAATGAGATTAAGAATCTTGGTTTTGCTATGGCCTTCCCAAAGGCAAATCTCGCCAGGCTCTGGGTCTGTCTGCTCGCACCACTCGTGGAATTGGTCGCGCATGCCAGGAAATTTCTCCTGAAGCTTTCGTGCCAGGCCGCTGGCCATCGGGTCGTTCACCCCTATGCCCTGAGCGATCACTTCGGCGCGAATCCGCAAAATATCACCTCCTACTTCATAGATCATGAGTTCTATTCCTATTCAGGTTCAATAGGTTTCCACAAATCTTTTCAAAAGTAATTGTGCCTCGGGTAATTCCTCTTTCTCAATAGCCGCGATGAGTTTTTTCGCAGAGTCTGCAGGAAAGTAGCCATAGTCTTTGTAGATATTAATGCGAACGGTGAACCCTGAGGCATCCGCTTCGGGATGAAACTGAGTTGCATAGATATTGTTCTTAACTCTTAACTCTGAACATCTGCACGGGGCAGGCGGTATTGCTAGCGAGCAGGACAGCTCCCGGCGGTGTATCGTCGCAGGCCTCCTTGTGACCCAATAAAACTCTAAACGTATCGGGAAAGCCTCTAAGCAGCGGGTCGCGCTTTCCTTCTTCGCTTAGTGCGATGGTGGCTCCACCGACGGCTCCGGCATATTTCTGTGATATCGAAGCGCCTATATAATTCCCCAGCAAGCCGTTTCCCGAGCAGCACCCAAGAAACGGGAAGTCCTGTGCTATTACTGTATCGAATATGTCACTGAAGCCGGCTTCGATCTCTAGTTGCGTTGCTGACTTCTGATCCGCGGGGGTGCTGATATCGAAGGGGCTGCCACCGACAATAATGCCGGCATAGCGGCTCAGTTCGATATCCTTCGGGCCCGCTTGCTCCGCGCGCAGCCTGACTATCTCGCTATCCTCTAGAGTGCCGTAGTGCTTGATAGCCTCCAGCTCGTTATCCGCAGTTGCGTCTTCCGGGCGAAGTTGGATTATCAGAAACGGTTTACTCATGGCGTGCTTCGATACCGGGTTGCTATTGCCTAGCGCTCTACCAATTCATCCAGTCGCACTGCTAGATTGGTCAGCACTTCGGCAGCGATATCGATCTGTCCAGCAACCTGATCGTATTGTCGCTGTTCAATCGCCTCTCTAACTCCCGGAATGGTCTTCACACCATAGCCGGTGTAGAAGCCCGGCGCGTAGATGTGGTGCTTATACCAGGGGCGGCCAGTCAAGCCTTCCTCTCGAATTAGCTCGCGCTCACTGGTATACAGCAGATAGTTCTGATTAGCGCTTGCCGCTGCGCCAGTCATTGTCAGGTTCTGGTAGGCCGCTGCCGAATCTTCAAGTTGCGCCAGAGCGTTCTTTAGTGGTGCGAAATTAAAATGTGGCACGGCGGGTTTGGGTATCGGTGGTCCGAATGTTTTCGTCGGATCGAGAACGAGGCCATACACGCCTGAGTCTATGTCGAGATTGTCAGTGGCGGTTTTCTCGCGCATGTCATCAGCCAGTGCCTCAATCTCTTCAATGTAGCCTGAGACATTATCAGTGAAGCCCTGAAAGTCGAATGGCAGTCGTGGTGCGTTTGCCAGACGCAGGGTGGCGCGCCCGGCAAACTGGGCAAGAGTGCGCCCGTAGATCAGGCCAGGGTCGATCCACTTGCTATAGTGCTCGTAGGTATCGTACATAGTGTGGTAACTGCCACCTCCGGAGTGTCCACCGAAACCCATATTGGCCGATGCTATTCCCAGATGTTGAAGAAACGGGGTGTAGTCCGATCCCGAACCCAGAGGGCTAATACGCAGGTCGCTGCGATTTTTCGCCTCATTTCGAATTTTCTCAGAGCCGCCATTGACGCGCAGATTCGCGCGACGCCTCTGTTGAACTGAAACGCCAGTTTGAGGGTCTTCGACATCGCTCATGATTTCATTAAAGAATCGTTCCAATACATGGCTGCCGCCAACATTTACGAAACCACGACCGTTGCCATCGGTATTGAGGTAGGCAACCGCATGCTCCTGTAACTCTCTAGCGTGATGTTCCGCCCACTCAGTCGATCCGATTAGTCCGGGCTCTTCGGCATCCCAAGCTGCATAGATGATGGTTCTTGCCGGTGGGTAGCCCGATTCTGCGAGGCGACTTACCGCCTTGGCCTCGGCGAGCATGGCGACTATCCCCGAAATAGGGTCTGCAGCGCCATGATTCCATCCGTCGTGGTGATTGCCACGAATAATCCACTGATCCGGCATGCTAGTGCCTTCCAGGCGGGCGATGACGTTGTAGGCGGTCACCATCTTCCAGTCGAACTCAAGCTTGAGCCTGACGCGCGCGGGCCCGGGTCCCAGGTGATAGGTTATCGGTAAACCGCCGCGCCATTCCTTAGGAACTACCGCTCCGCCCATCGCCTCGAGCAGAGGCAGGGCATCTCGATAGGATATTGGCAGCACAGGAATTTGTGTAATAGTCGGCGCTTCTTCGCGGCTAAGTCGATTTACATCTCCAGTCGCACCGACGCTAGGAGTGAGTACATCGCCCGGATAGGTGGGCATATCCATCACCGAGCCACGTTGTACGCCGCTATCGTTCTTGTAGGGGCCTTCGGGGTATACATCGCCTGGCCCATAGCCATCGTCAGCCGGATCGGAATAGATGAGAGTGCCAATTGCACCCATCTCTCCTGCGAGCTTGGGTTTGATGCCACGCCAGGATCCCCCGTATTTTGAGATGGCGATCTTGCCCGCGACACTTACACCGTAACGCTCCAGTAACTCGTAGTCAGCCGGCGTGCCGTAGTTAACGAAGACTAATTCTGCCTCTACCTCTCCATCTGTGGAGAAGGCATTGTACGGAGGAAGCAGATTGTCAGTGTTCGACGTGCTGGCATCTCCATCGATGGGGTCTTCCATCAACGAGGCAGTAAATCGCGTAGGAGCTACGAGCTCCAACTCGCGAGTGAGTGGTTCGGGAAACAGAACTTCATACTCGGCAATCTCTACGTCATAGTTCCAGGAGCGCAGAAGTGCCGCAATCGCCTCTGCGTTCTCTTTACTCTTTGGTGATCCGACGTGGTGGGCCTGGGACGAAAAATCCCTCAGCCAGCGATCCATCTCAGCTGTGTCGATAAGCGTATCGAACTGGGCTTCTATCTGTCTCTGTTGCGCACTGCTACTATCATTAAACCCGAATAGTGCCGGCTGAGCGCTGCTAAGCGTAGCGATCGATATCACAGCTGCTATCGCGAGACAGCGAAACGCGAGAGTAGAACGTCGAGGAAGTGTCTGAATAGAATGTTTCATAGTTGTTCCCTAATATAACTAGACCTGCATTCTTACATATTCTCGGCAAGCGGTGAACGCCTGAAGAATCCTTGGTCCACGCGGAGGCGCTATTGATGCTATAGTGTGCGCCGCGTAACAGCTGCTAGCGGCTATTCTTAGCACCCATCAAAAACCGACATCGAGATCTCACGTGGCCCTAAAGCCTACAATTTACAAGCTGCAAGTCTCACTCAGCGATCTGAACAGGGATGTCTATGATTCGTTCAATCTCACGCTCGCGCGTCACCCATCCGAGACGATGGAGAGGATGATGGTTCGCGTTCTGGGCTTTTGCCTGAATAGCAGCGATCAACTGGTATTCTGCAAAGGCCTTAGTGACACGGAAGAGCCAGATCTCTGGTCACATTCGCTGGATGGAAATCTGCAATTGTGGATAGATGTTGGAGAGCCATCGTCAGAGAGAATAAAAAAGTCGAGCCGCATTGCTGAAAGCGCAAAGATCTATTGTTTCAATAGCAAGTCACCTACATGGTGGCAGCAGAACCGAACGCAGTTGGAAGAGTTGCCAGTCGACGTTTATCAGTTTAACTGGGAGCAAGTGCAGGCGTTGGCAAAAATTTGTGATCGGGGTATGGAGTTATCTATTACAGTATCCGGTGATTCACTATTCGTTGCGAGTGAGCTGGGTGAATGCGAACTGTTCGTTGAGTCATTGCAGGATAATTCATGAAGGCAGTTACTAATTATTGGCGTGGATGTGTAAAGAGAATCCTATGACAGATGCAGACAACGATATTACGGCACAGCTTGTGGAGCTGACCAGGCAGCCAATCGAGCTTTACAAAATTCTAAAATTCGAAGGATTGGTCGGAAGTGGCGGAGAGGCGAAGGCCGCTATTGCGGAAGGCCATGTGCTGGTGAATGAAGTAGTTCAGACCCAGAAGCGAAAGAAGATCTTGTCGGGCGATGTTATTCAATTCGACGGCAACAACTATCGCATGCATTGTGAACAAAGTGCTGAACCGGTTGATGTTGTCCCTAGCACTGAGTCTAAGGTAAGTACTGCCAAGATCGATACTGCAGATAAAATAAAGGCCAAGAGCAAAAAGCCAGTAGCAAAGAAGGCTGGAAGAAAAGCGATAGGCATTAAAAGTTAATAAGAGTCTATAAGAGTATGAACAATAATGATTGTCTAAGACGGATACGCTACATACTGGATTTCGAAGATAGCAAAATGATCGCTATCTTCGGGCTGGCTAATGTGGAAACCGATAGGGCAAAAATCTCCGCATGGCTGAAGAAGGACGATGATCCTGACCTTCTCGAGTGTGACGATACCTCTCTAGCATCGTTTCTAAACGGCCTGATCATCGCCTTGCGTGGTGAGAAAGAGGGTGGGGTACCGGAAGCCGAAACGAAGCTGACCAACAATATGATATTTATGAAGTTGAAGATCGCGCTGAACCTCAAGGCTGATGAGATTCTAGAGATACTGGAATCGGCAGGGCAGGAGATCAGCAAACATGAGTTAAGTGCTTTCTTTCGCCGCCCTGGCCATAAGCATTACCGCGAATGCAAAGATCAGATCCTAAGGAATTTCTTGAAGGGCCTGCAAATCAATTATCGTGATTGAATAGGCTGCGGGATTGCGATTCGAGTACTCTCTATCTATAGCGAGCCAGCCTCCAGCTCAGTAAAGCTCGGCTCGCTGAATATTACGACGCTAAGTTCTAATCTTTAGATTCCACCTAGAGAATGGAATTTCGTTTCATAGAAATCCGCAATGCCTTCCTTGCCACCCTCCGACCCAATGCCTGACTGTTTCCAGCCTCCAAACGGTGCCACCTCGGTAGAGAACACGCCTGAGTTAGAACACACGATGCCGTATTCGAGGTCCTCGGAGACGCGCATGACTCGACCTACATCTCGTGTGAAGAAATAGGCGGCGAGCCCGTACTCGGTCGCGTTCGCCTTGGCGACGACTTCCTCTTCGGTGGTGAATGTCTGCACAGCTGCGATGGGGCCGAAGATCTCTTCATTCGCCAGTCGCATGGCATCGTTAATATTAGTCAGAAGGGTTGGCTGGAAGAAGTTTTGGCCGAGTTCGTGGCGCGCGCCACCAATCAAGACCTTCGCTCCTTTACTCAGTGCGTCAGTCATTAGCGTATCCATCTTCTCCAGAGCCTGAATATTTATCATAGGTCCAATCTCGGCGCCTTCTTCGAGTCCGTCGGCAACCTTCAGTGCCGCTATGCTCTGCTGTAGCTTGTCGGTGAATTCTTCGGCGATGGTTTCATGTACAAAGATTCGATTGGTACAGACACAGGTTTGGCCGCAGTTTCGAAACTTGGTAGCGACGCAATGACTTACTGCCGCGTCGATGTCGGCATCATCGAATACGATGAAGGGCGCGTTGCCGCCCAGCTCCAGGGATATTTTCTTTACCGTGGACGCACATTGCGCCATCAGTACCTTCCCGACTGCGGTCGACCCGGTGAAGGTAAACTTCCCTATTTTTTCGTGCTGTGTGAGAACTTCACCTATGGCCTGCGCATCGCTGCCAACGACAACGTTGAGGACGCCGGCGGGAATACCGGCTCGCTGCGCAAGCTCGCACATGGCCAGTGCAGACAGGGGAGTGCCGGCATCGGGCTTTATAACAACCGTGCAACCTGCTGCCATCGCCGGCGCGGCCTTTCTGGTAATCATTGCGTTGGGAAAATTCCAGGGCGTGATGCAGCCAACAACACCAACGGCTTGCTTGTAAACTTGTAAGCGACGATCGTTGGCTACCGTCGGAATAATATCTCCCATCACGCGCTTGCACTCCTCGGCATAGAACTCGATGAAACCGGCTCCGTATTTCACCTCGCCAATAGCTTCGCTAAGCGGCTTGCCCTGTTCGGCGGTCATCAATGCGCCCAGATCATCCGCGTTCTCCAGAATCAGTTCATACCAGCGGCGCAGATAGGCGGCGCGCTCTTTCGCGGGCATTCTGCTCCAGCTCTTGAAAGCCACGGCTGCGGCATCGACCGCCGCTCTTGCATCGTCGGCATTGCCGTCTACTGTTCTTGCAACCAGTTCGCCGCTCGCTGGATTCAGTACTTCAATATGGCCAGCGGAGCCTGCGACCCATTTGCCATTGACGAAATTTTCGGTTCTGAACAGTGTGGGGTCTTCGAGCTTAATCATAGTGTCTATTTCTCTGCTAGAGTGAGGGTTTCTATTTAGCCTAGAACTCTATCTAGGGAATGAATTAGTTTATCTACTTCTTCGATGGTGTTGCAGTGTGCCATTGAGCAGCGTACAACGCCGTCTTCGGTATCTTTAATCTGCAGGCTCTCTACCAATCGCTTCGCATAGAAATGGCCGGAACTGATAGCGACTTCACCTTGGGCAACCGCTCTGGCTATTTCTTCAGAGCCCATCTTGTTGGAGACGAATGAGAAGGTAGGGACACGAATATCTTTGTCCTGATCATGTTTGCCAATTAACCTGACATCGTTTTTGGAGCCGATAAATTCAAGAAACTTTGTGCTCAGAAGCTGCTCGTGTTCCGCTATCGCACCATAGACAATCTGGCTGCGTTGGAAGAATGATTCGCGCTGTTCGTCGAAGTGGTGAGCGTAGAGCGCATCGAGGTAGTCGGCGATGCCAACCAATGAGGCGATAGATTCGTGATTCGGGCCAGCGGGGTTCATCTTGTGTAGCAGGCCATCTTCGTCGAAGAAGTAATGATACTGCCCCTTGGCTTTGTGCAGAATTTCTTGCTTTCCATACAGACATCCCATATGTGGACCGAATACTTTGTAGAAGCTGAAAAGATAGAAATCGACATCCCACTCTTTTACGCTCAGTGCGCGGTGCGGCGCATAGGCAACGCCAGCCACACAAACCAAGGCGCCCGCTGCATGTGCCAGTTCGGTGATAGAGCCGACATCGTTTATATTGCCTGCTATGTTCGAGACATGGGGAAAGGCAACTAGCTGCGTCTTCTCATTTAGTAATTGCCTGAGCACATCTATATCGAGTTCGGCAGTGTCCGATGCTATGGGCCATTCGATTATCTTTAATCCAAATTCTTCGAGGCGTCGCCAGGGCCCCGAGTTCGCCTCATGATTTAGGGTTGCGACGATAATCTCGTCGCCGGCAGCCCAAAGATGTCGAAGTGCCTGTGCGAGCACATAGACATTGAAGGAGGTAGATGCCGATACGGTGACTTCTTCGAGCTGTGCACCGACGAAATCCGCCATCAGCCTATGGCCAAGATTCATTCTCTCAGCCGCATCGGATGATTCTGGATAGGGATAGCCTGGCTGCACCTGAGTTTCACTCATGTAAGCGCTGATTCTCTGAATCACCGAATGTGGGACATAGGCACCACCTGCATTCTCAAAGAAGGCCCAGTTCCAATGATTCTCAGTAAACTGCGCGCGGACGAATTCCAGATCCAGTGTTGTTCTTGGGGTCATACAGGCAATCTTCTTATGATCTGTCGAATCTTAGCTCCCTAGTGTAACCCACTCTTCGACTACCGCTAAGTATCGTGTTTATTGAATCTAACGGCAGTAGACAGCGTGTTTTAGTCGGGGTGGAACTATCGCACTTGATAGCCATTACTAGCTATGCTTTAAATAAGAGTGCAGCGATCGTGCCTCGGGAGACACACAATTACTCTCATACTATTATGCTTAGGGCTATTGCTACTTCTGGGTGGTGGTGCCGCTATGGTTCGCGGAGCCTCGGGAATAGCGGAGGCCTATGGCGTCCCACCGCTAGTCGTTGGTCTTACTGTCGTTGCCTTCGGTACCAGTGCGCCGGAACTGGTAGTCAACGTGCTTGGCGCATTGGAGGGTCAGACAGAACTGGCCTTCGGTAATATTGCAGGCTCAAATCTGGCTAATCTCGGCCTGGTTCTGGGCTCGGCGGCAATCATTACGCCGATGACTCTGCAGGGAAAAATCATCCGCAGAGAATTGCCGTTGCTTCTCTTGGGAACAACCGTCCTTCTGTTCATGACCCTGGATCCACTGTTGCGTGACGAAAGTCCTATCATCGATCGTTCCGATGGCTTGGTCATGTTGTTGCTGTTCAGCATATTCCTCTATCTAACCGTGACGGATTTTTTGCGGCAGGGTAAAGATCCGCTAGTTACGACTATTGGAGAGCTGGATATAGTTTCCCACGCCGAGAAAAGGGTTAACTGGTTATTGATAGTCGGTGGTGTTGGCAATAGGAACGAGTCTGCCAGAACTTATTACTTCAATCTTTGCGGCAATGAAGAGCGAGGCTGACCTGTGTGTTGGAAATGTTATCGGGTCGAATATATTCAATAGTTTGTTCGTGTTGCCAATTAGTGCGCTTGTTCAGCCGCTAATAGTTCCCGAGGGCGGTATCTTAGATATTTTGGTCTCTCTGATCTTTGCCCTTTTCCTGGTTCCCATTTTCATCTTCGGTTGAGCGCTGATGAACCGTCAGGTTGGAGTCTTCTTTGTTGTTGCCTATATTGCGTACATGTTTTTCCGAGTGAGTACTAGCTAAGCCACACAAAAATTATTTGGCACCTTATAAATCATGGCCTATGCGTACTCCCGAATTTTCATTTCGATATACAATAGAGAATCTATCCTTCCCGGAAGCTGACTAACATGAAGCTCTATCACTGTAAAAACTCCCGTTCGTTGCGGCCACTATGGACACTCGAAGAGATGCAGCTCGATTATGAGTTGGTCACTATGAATTTTCCGCCACGCTTCGAGCATGATGGCTATCTAGATGTTAATCCCCTGGGAACGGTGCCAAGCTTTGTCGATGGAGGTGTAACGCTCACAGAGTCGACGGCTATCTGTCACTACCTAGCAGAGAAATATGGGCCTACACCACTGGCGGTTGCCTCAGATGAGATAGAGTATGGCGAGTATCTCAATTGGCTGTATCGTAGTGATGCAACGCTTACGTTTCCCCAAACTCTGGTGCTGCGCTATACCCGCCTGGAGCCGGAAGAGCGCCGGGTGCCACAGGTGGTGGAAGATTATAAGAAGTGGTATCTATCGAGGTTGCGTAGTGTTGAATCCGCGCTCGAAGACAGAGAGTATCTTTGTGCCGATCGATTCACGATTGCCGACATCGCGGTAGGGTATGCACTCTTTATGGGAATTTCTCTGGGGCTAAACGAATACTACAAGCCCAACTGTCAGCGCTATCTAAAGAGCCTTATGGAGCGTGAAGGGTTTATTAGGGCGATGGCACGGGAATAGGCAAATTGCCTAACACGGTTAACCCGCTAATCGAGCTATTGGGTCAAAACGCAATACCAACCATCCTTCTTCGATTTTTTCTTTCGCTGTAGTTTCGACCCCAGCTTAGCCTGATCGTCTCTGCGCGAGGCGAGGCGCGGTGCCTTTGGTCGCGCATGGTCGTGCAGGTACATGGAATAGATGAATTTAGTCATCCCGAGGGAAAAACTACCGAAGCACGTGCTATGCTATCCATGGAACAACAATAGATGAGACCTGCCATGAGTTTAAGCCGCGAATTTCTCGAAGACCTGGAACTTCTTAACCTGTTCAACTTGGATAGTTCACAGGGTGGAATCAAGATTCATCATGAGGCGGCTCCCGAGCGTATCGCCGCTGCCAAGCGACTGTTTCAAAAAAACTTCATTACGCTTGAAGACGGCGGATATCTGACGACACTAGGTATGGAAGCTGCCGAACATACTCAGGCGCTAGTGACAATGCTGCAGGCTAAGTCTTAGGGACAATTTACAGCACCTGAATACGAGCTTGTCATGATCCGAACTCTGCTTTCCCGCCTTGCCATCGTTGGGGCTGCGCTTACTTCTTCAGCCCTTCCTGCTCTCGCACAGAACTATCAGCCCCCCATGACCGAACACGGCCAGCCTGACCTGCGCGGTGTATGGAATTTTTCTTCACGAACACCTTTAGAGCGCCCGGAGAGGTTTGGAGAGATTGAATTCCTGCGCGATGTCGATAGAGCCACTCTTAGCGCCAGAGCAAGGCCGACGGCTTCTGCCGATGGTAATCAGACTCCCAGTACTATGCGAGTTATCGGTGCCTACAACGGTTATTGGAATGACAGGACGGCGCTACAGGAAAACAGCCGCACATCGTTGATTGTGCATCCACTCAACGGAAGAATTCCTCCGGTACGGGATGGAGTTCATGTGCAGCTAGGTGGCGACATCACTACCGATGTAGACTTCGGTGAGACGCGCCCGGTACGTTATACCCATGGCGGCATAGACAGGACTGGTCCGGAGGATCGAGGCCTCTCTGAGCGTTGCCTGGTCTTCGTTTCGGGTCCGCCGCTATTGACTGGCGGCTACAATAACCATATTCAAATATTTCAAGATGCGGGTCACGTGGTGTTACTGGTCGAGATGGGTTGGGATGCCCGTATCGTAATCCTGGGTGACAAGCCTCATATCGATAGTGCTATCGAGCAGTGGTCTGGCGACTCGCGTGGTTATTGGGAGGGCAATACCCTGGTCGTTGAGACTCGAAACTTCAGCGACAAGGTTGGCAGCCTCAGTCTACGCGGCGTCGCCTATGGCACGGCGAAGAACCGTCTTCTCATCGAACGCTTCACGCCCACCGCGGCGGGTGTTCTGGATTATGAGTTTACTGTAGACGACCCAGTGACGTTTACCGACAAGATCGTTGGAATCTCTTCGATGACCAGCGTGGAAGACAATATCTATGAGTTCTCCTGCCACTCTGGAAACTATGCCATGACAGGAATCTTGCGTGCCGGGCGCACCGAAGAGGCAGATGCGACGGCTGCAGAAAACTAGTCTTCGGCAGATATTCTTCTGCGTTCGCCTGGAATGGTGAAGAGGTCGAAGCCGCGAAGTTCTGCCGGTCTTCGTATTGGGTCAGATGAAATTGTTACCGGCACATGCACGCCCACACTGCGCTTTGCCTTAATCCTGTTGCTTAAAATATTGCGACCACTTGCGGAGCTGAAGAACCAATAGGGAGGGAATGCTATATGTGGATTGTTACGATTCCAGTATTGTGCATCCCGAGCAAAATGTACATCGTTCGGATCGGCATCTCCCATATGCAGGACAGTGGTGTCCTCATTTAGTGTTACTCGCCACGCGATATTCTCGACGTCCAGGCGGCCCGTTGGCCAGCCGGAGTGTGGAATACGCACGGCCTCGATCTGTAGGCCTTCCATGCTCAGTGCTACCGGCGCGTCCTTATATTCCAGACTGACCCCGATTACTCGATTGAATATGGCGGCATCGTTATTGCCGCTTTCGCTGCGCATGGCGATCACCGCTTGATTCGGGGCGTACAGTTTGATGTTAGGTTGTTCTCTCAACAGTCGCACCATATCGCCAGGAGAGAAATGATCCCCATGATGATGGCTGACGAAGATGGCATCGACTCCATCGTAGGGAGCTACTCCTGCAAACAAGGCCTGTTCCATTTCCTCGGGTAGTAGCAAGTATTGTCCGTAACTATTTCGGAACAGGGGATCGAAGAGAATCTTGGTGTCACCGTGTTCTACCATCAAGCCTTCGTTGGCCATATAGTGCGCCGTCGAGTCATGGGCGAGTGCGCTCATGCCAAATGTGCAGCAAGCAAGACACGCTATAGTGTGAAGTATTTTCTGATGCATGATCTCTTTACTCGGCAATAGTCATTTCATCTAGAAGGTTTGTGGCGCCGTCCATGTATTCCATTACCCACAGCATATAGCGGGCATCGACGGAGATGGCACGGTTCTTGGAGTCGTCGAAGTCCCAGTCGCCGATGATGCTCTCGTAGACTCCGTCGAACATCAGGCCAACGAGCTGCGCTTTGCTGTTCATTGTTGCGGTGCCGGAATTACCGCCTGTGATATCCAGAGTGCTCAAGAAGTTCACGGGCACTGTGCCAAGGGAAGGCAATACATAGTCGCCATATTGCTTTGCGCGAATCAGATCCAATTGCTTTGCGGGTGCATTGAATGGGTCCAGGCCGGTGTCTTTACTCACGATGCCCTCCAGTGAGGTGAATGGCTGATTGGTCAGGCCATCTTTGGGTTGATTGCCTCTCACCTGACCGAATGTAACGCGCAGAGAACTATTGGCATCGGCATAGATGGGCTGGTCCAGGCTTCGGTTATAGGCGATCACCGCTTCCATATATTCGGGGCGCCAGCGTTGGAACTGTCCGCTCAGCTCTTTGCGCTCTAGTTCGAGCGCCATGCGCTCGCCATAGGAGGCCACAGCATAACGAATCAGAGGGTCATCACTGTTCTCGAAATCTTCGACAGAGCTTTCCAGCCAGGCCAACCGTGTCGCCTCGTCATCTAATGATGTCTGCGCATAGCTGTCTTCGATAACCTGATCTACCTGACCGCGATCGATGCTACCGGAAATTCCAAAGAATGAACCGGTAGCTTGGGAGCGATGCTGCTCGGGAAGTTCGGCATATCTTGCGAGTAAGTAACTCAGAGTTGCCTTGTCAACAGTCTCGTCATAGCGTCGGCTAATGGCCTGCATCGACTGGCTTAGACGACGTAGGTCTCGTTCCTGATAACCCGGTTCGCGCTCTGCGTCGGGTTTTTGTCTCTCCATGGCTAATCTGTAAAGGCGATGGGCCGCAGATGGCAGAGTGGCATAGCCCATATAGCTACGCACCAGGTCACGCTCGCGAGTTCCATGATTCGTCTCTATTAAATTTTGCAGACGTCCTATGGCGGGCGCATATTGCTGGCGTCTTGTGCTGTCGCTGTTAATCCATCCAACTAGATCGGTCTCGGCCTGTCGGCGTCTATCTATGAAATCACTCTTGTCATAGCTTTCCACCATAGACTGAAAATTCTTTGCATAGTTATTCAGGCTGGCGAGAGTTCCTTCGTAGGCGATGCGCGCCGCACTGCCATCGGCGGAGTTTTCATTGATGATGCTGATTATGTCCTCTCGAAAGCCGCGTGCCTTGGGGTAGTACCATTCGAATTCATTCTCAACTTCGGCGGTTGTGCGGTAGCGGTTGGTGCTGCCGGGGTAGCCGACGCCCATGACAAAGTCGCCTTCTTCAACACCCTTCGCGTTTACTTCCAGAAAGCTATCCGAGGTATAGGGCACGTTGTCTTCACTGTATTCGGCAGGGCGCCCATCTGTGCCCACGTAGGCGCGGTAGAAACCGAAGTCACCAGTGTGTCGGGGCCATTGCCAGTTATCGATGTCGCCACCGTATTTGCCGATACTGGTTGCAGGTGCATAGACAAGACGTACGTCGCGAACTTCGAGACGCTTGATGAGGAAATATTCCAGACCCTGATGAAACGAAGAAACACCGCAGCGATGGTTGCCGGAGGATTCACAGTCCGCGATGAGAGATTTTCTATTAGCCTCGATTATGTTGTAGCGATCTATCCCGGATGTTGAGGCAGTTACGCCCGATAATACATCGGCGGTCACATCGCTTACCTCTTCGGTGACATAGACTCGCGTACCCGGTGCCGTTGGAATTTCTTCGTCCAGTTGCTTTGCCAGGAAACCATCTGTCAGTAAATTATTCTCCGGGGTACTGTTGTATTGCACAGAGCCATAGATACAGTGATGGTTGGTTACGACCAGACCCTGAGGTGAAACGAAGGAAGCGCTACAGCCGCCCAGGCTGACGACTGCGTTCATCGGGAATTGATCCAGTCTGCTGAGGTTTTCAGGATTGATCTCGAGCCCGAGTTTTAGCAACTGTTCGCTTAGGTCGGGCAATTGATGGGGTTGCCACATGCCTTCGTCGGCGATCGAATGGCCAGCAATAGCTGCAAGACAGACGATCGGGATTAAGGCTAGTCGATTAAGCGGTGCCGGCATTGATTGAAGCGCTGTAGTAAACATTGTCAAACCACCTGGGTATGGGTAATAGTTGATAGCGAAGAGGGATGTTAAGTTCGATAAATGGCTTGCAGCTAGAGTTCAGTTAGCTACCCTGATTCAGCCAGCGATATGCTGCACATGATACGGATTCCTCATGGGATTTCGCAAGATATATACGCAGCTTTCTACGCCAGACCATGGAAATCGAGGCTTTCATGGGCTGCTGCAGTTATCGGACTTCGCAGTCATAGACTTCGGGCGCGATAGCTTTTAGTCTAGAGTTCGGTCAAACAGAATTTCAATCAATAGACCGGCAAGCTCACTTCTTCTGCCATTTTAGATAAGGCTGCAGAAGCGCTAAGCCGGCGCTCTCATAGGATCTTAGCTGATGCACAGTATGTTCAGAGTCTTGAAACCTCACTCGCTCCTCTTATCACTTATGGCCTTGCTGTTATCCAGCCAAGCCTCGGCGCAGGGCATGCCCGGCACCGAGAATGGGGAATGGCGCTACCTGGGCGGCGATTCAGGCAATACACGCTACTCTCCTCTAAATCAGATTAATGCCGCGAATTTCTCGGATCTTGAACAGGCCTGGATCTGGCGCAGTGATAATTTTGGGCCGAATCTGGATTATTTCTCCCGCTCAACACCTGTCTATGTAGATGGAATGCTGTACACGGTGGCGACTCCACGCAGGCAGGTTATAGCGATGGACCCCGCAACGGGAGAGAATATCTGGACCTTTCGAGAGCCGGCCACGGTAAGGCATCAGCGCTCGCCACGGCAGGCCTATGGCAAGGGTGTGGCCTATGCCGAGGTAGATGGCAGAGGTGTTGTCTATATTACTACGCCGGGTTTCTTTCTCTGGGCTTTGGATGCGAAAACAGGCAAGCCGCTAGAGAATTGGGGAGAACCGATTCCACTGGATGGCTTTGAGCAATCCGGTGGAATAGACCTTATTCCTAAACTGGTAGAAGACTGGGGTCCCTGGCAGGATTATCTGGTCGCCGGCGGCAGTTACGATCCGGACTACGGTATCCCGCGAGAGTTAGGCATGGTGACTGCCTCGGCTCCACCCATTGTCGTGAATGGTGTCGTGGTTGTACTGGTGGGGCATCAGCCTAGCTATGGTCAGACCCGCATCGAGAATGTGCCTGGGGACATCATGGGCTTCGATGCCGCTACTGGCGAATTCCTGTGGAAGTTTCATTCTATTCCCAGACCTGGCGAAGTCGGGCATGAGACCTGGGAGAATGAAGCCTGGCAGTGGTCTGGCGATATCTCAACCTGGGCGCCGGCGTCGGCAGACCCGGAGTTAGGTCTGGTCTATATGGTGACCAATGCGTCTACTGTTCAGTCCTATGCAGGTCATCGGCCTGGCTATAATCTATTTGGTGGCAGTGTGTTGGCCCTGGATGTACAAACCGGTGAGCGTCGCTGGCATTACCAGATTCATCGCAGCGATCAGTGGAACTACGATTTGCCCACGCCGCCCATGTTGATGGATCTGACCGTAGACGGGCAGACTATTCCCGCACTCATTCAGAACACCAAGCAGGGTCTGGTGTTTGCATTCAATCGCGAGACCGGCGAGCCGATCTGGCCGATCGAAGATCGCGAAGTATTCCAGACTCAGGTGCCGGGAAATTACACCGCACCGACCCAGCCCTTTCCTACCTGGCCAGAACCGGTTGATCCGATAGTCACCGACGGCCTGACCGAAGAGTTTGTTATCGATTACAAGCCCGAGTTAAAAGAGCAGGCGATGGTAATTCTCAATGGTTATCGCGTCGGTGGCCTTTACGTTCCGGCCCTGCCCCAGGAGCACGATAACGACTACATCAATAATATTGGCTGCATAGGTGGTGGCAACGTCATTCCTCATCAACCTGTAGGTGACCCTAGCAGTGGATTGATGTTTGCATCCCATTCACGCAACTGTTTCGCCCCTGGCTTTATGCGGCCAACGAATGGCGTCGATAGAGACAATCCTAACTATCCGATACCTGGCGAAGGTGGTGCGACTCCAAACAGCACACCAACTACCGGCAAGACTGTTGCAGCATGGTTACCCGGCGGTGGTGGTGGCTTGCCCACTATAGATGGTCTGCGTGTCTTCAAGCCTATGGATAATCAGCTAACCGCGTATCAGATGAACAGTGGCGAGAAGGCTTGGTCCATGGCAGTAGGCCCTACTCCCGATGCAATCAAGAACCATCCGCTCCTGGAAGGAGTCGATCTGCCGGATACCGGAGGCGTGGGCTGGTCGATTCAGATGGTGATGGACGATCTTCTAGTGCAGACCCGGGCGATGAGTGAGGGCATGGTGCAATTTGTTCCCGATGCGCCAATGACCTTGAATGCACGAGATAAATACAGCGGAGAGATTGTCGGCAGCGTGCCGTTACCCGCGCCGGGCCAGTATGGAATGATGACTTATATGCATCAGGGCAAGCAATATATCGTTGTGCAGATTGGTAGCTCGCGTACAGACTTTCCTGGTGCCTTGGTTGCGTACAGACTGCCTAATCAAAGGTGAGCATATAGGAGGGTAATCGAGCCATGAAGTTGGAAGTCGGTTTTAGTTTTGCCTGTATGAGTGCGATGGCTGGCTCGTTCGCCGCCGAGGCTTTGCCCGAAGCTTTGGTCGATCCTATTCCTGCGAAGATTGAAAAGGGCGAGATCAGTGTTATCGCTCAGGAATTTCTGCGGCTGCCGCAGACCCTGGACTCAAATGATGTCCCTCTCACTAATAATGCCTATGCTCGCCTGCAGTATATGCAGCCAATTCCGGATAACTCTGGACGCTTGGTGATCAATGAGCTGCGCGGCGTGTTGTATATCTATGATGAGCAGGCGAACACCCTCGATGCGTTTCTGGATATTCGCGGCGGCGAAGTAGACTTCGATGACTCCATGTACCCCAACGAAACCGGACTAGCGGGTTTTGCGTTCCACCCTCAGTTCGGACAAGTTGGCAGGCCGGGCTACGGCAAGTTCTACACAGCTATGAGTGCGAGTTCACAAAGCGGGCTTGCCAACTATCTGGATGACAATTCCGAGAATCATGAGAGTGTGATTCGTGAGTGGACGGCGACGGATGCAAGCGCTAATGTCTTCTCCGGCACATCGAGAGAAATATTTCGCATAGGACAGTTCGCGCAAAATCATAACATTGGTACTTTGGCATTTAATTATGCCGCTACGAATGCCGATTCAGACTATGGTTTGTTATTTGCCAGCCTGGGAGATGGAGGTGGGGCGAATGACCCTAATGAGAACGGGCAGTCCCTCGCCTCGCCAATGTCATCCATCATTAGAATCGATCCCCTGAATTCGGAGTATCCTTCAAGCTATGGAATACCCGAGGACAACCCTTTCGTCGGAGAGGGGGGAGTCGCGCCAGAAATATGGGCCTATGGTCTTCGACATCCCCAGCATTTTTCGTTCGACAGCGATGGCACTATGTACATCGCCGATATCGGACAGAACCAGATCGAGGAAATAAATATAGGTGTCCCTGGTGCAAACTATGGTTGGCGTTTACGTGAGGGCATGTTTGCTACCGCTTTTGGGATCGGTAATGTCAGACCGAATCCGGTGTACCCTAGGCCAATAGATACTCAGGAATTCACCTATCCGGTTCTTCAATTTGATCACGATGAAGGTAATGCGGTTAGTAGCGTCTATGTCTATCGCGGTACAGGAATTCCAGCACTAGTCGGCAGAGTCGTGTTTACCGACATGGTATCGGGCCGCGTGTTCCACGCTGAAAGTGAAGGGCTTGAGGCAGGAAAACCGGCTTCTATACAGGAACTGCGTATTGTCATGGATGGGAATGAGGTAAACATGGCTGAGGCGACGGGTTTTGCAAACACCTACGGCGGCGGCAAGCGGGCAGATTTAAGGCTTGGTACCGATGCGGCAGGTGAGCTCTATCTTCTGACTAAAGGCGATGGCTGGATTAGAAAACTGGTCGCAAGATAGAATATAAGTAAATAAGAAACTGTTCGGCTTTCGACTGATGTCGTGCTTGTTGGCCGGCCTTCACATTTTTCCGGAGGCACTATGAAACGTCGTTCATTCTTGCAGTCTGGCATGGCGCTGACAGCTGCACTGCCCATGGCCCTGTCTGCACAGACACCTATTACGGAATATAAGCCCAGAGACTGGTCGGGAAACACGCCTCTGCGCTATCCAGATCCTGACCTAATAGCGTTGGAGCCGCGCTTTCAGCGCTATATCCTGTTCAATACACCTATTCAGCGGCACTACACCGGCACTCTTTGGGCGGAGGGCCCCGCCTGGAGTGGGGTTGGCCGTTATCTTGTATGGAGCGATATACCTAACGATCGTCAGCTACGCTGGATCGAAGATGATGGCAGGGTAACCGAGTTTCGCAGGCCCGCTGGCAATAGTAACGGCAATACCTTCGATCATGAAGGGCGACAAATTTCCTGCGAGCATGGCGGGCGTCGGGTAGTGCGCTACAATTCGGATGGCAGTGAAACAGTTATTGCCGATAGCTTCGAGGGCAGGCGTCTCAACTCTCCCAACGACGTAGTAGTTGCAGCCGATAATTCGATTTGGTTTACCGATCCGCCCTATGGTATCCGCGGCAACTATGAGGGGTTCAGTGCCGAATCGGAATTAGTAAATGCGGTTTACAGAGTAGATAGAGACAGCGGTCGCATCAGCAAGGTAACTGATGAAATATCTGCACCAAACGGTCTGTGTTTCTCGCCCGATCAAGGCAAGCTTTATGTGGCCGATACTGGCGAGGGTCGTGAGATCAAAGTTTGGGACCTTGATGGAGATCGTTTACGAAATGGTAGGCGTCATGCACAATTGACGCTTCCGGGGACAGGCGCGATTATTTCGGCAGATGGAATTCGATGTGATATTGATGGAAATATCTGGGCAGGCGCGCGGCCCGGAGTGCAGGTTATCGCACCGGATGGGGTTACCATCGGTGTTATCCGGCTTCCCGAAGTATGCGCCAATGTTTGCTTCGCGGGATTGAAGCGAAATCGATTGTTTATGACGGCAAGCCAGTCACTTTATTCTGTCTATGTAGGTGTGCGCGGAGCCGGAATCGCGTAAGCTTGCGCAATAGTTACTATAGCTTATTTAAATTAGTAAGAATTGAACCATGACTAGTAGTACACCGATTTATCCCCACGGCAATATAGAAGAGATTGTCGAAGACATTTTTATGCTGCGCGGCAGTATTAAGATGAATCCTCTACTTAAAATTACTCGCAATATGGCGATCATCAAAAACGGTGATGAGCTGACTCTGATTAATCCGGTGCGTGTTAACACGAAAGTCGAGGCACAGTTAACGGCTCTGGGGAAAATCAAGCATGTCATGCGCCTTGGCGCTTTTCACGGTGTGGATGACCCTTACTATGTTGAAAAATTTGGCGCCTTGATGTGGGCGCAGCCGGGCGGTACTACCTATGCAGAACCAAAAATTGATCAGCAGCTGGATAGTATCGCTCCGCTTCCCTTCGAGGCGTCAGAAATATTCGAGTTCGCCGGCACCACCCAACCCGAGTGTGCTCTGCTAATAAAGCGTGATAAAAGAATTCTGTTTACCTGTGATGCGATTCAGAATTACGGCGATTACAGTTACAACAATATTCCAGCAAAGATACTGATGCCTTTCATAGGTTTTCCCCGTGAGACAATAGTTGGTCCAATCTGGTTGAAGTATCAGACTCCGGAAGGTGAGACTTTGGAGCCTGAATTCAGGCGCTTATTGGGGCTTAAGTTTGATAGCTTGCTCGCGGCACACGGAACACTGCTCGCATCGGGTGCTCATGCGGCCGTAGAACGCGCCGTAGACAAGGCTTTCGAGCCAAAGAAATAAATTGAGAAAGTTTAGTCAATCGGCTAAAGAACTATTCAAAAAAATCTATTCAAAGAACTACTCGAAGAACTAATTAGGAAACTATCAATGGCATTACCAGAAAATCTACGCGGCAAACTCTCATTCCCGGTAATTGGTGCACCTCTGTTTATTATCTCGAACCCAGATCTTGTTATCGCGCAGTGTAAGGCCGGCGTGGTCGGTTCCTTCCCTGCGCTGAATGCGCGCCCGGCTGAGGTGTTGGATCAGTGGCTCACAAGAATATCTGAAGAGTTAGACGCGCACAATCAAGCCAATCCCGATAACCCTGCTGCTCCCTATGCGGTGAATCAGATCGTACATAACTCTAATGACCGGCTGATGCATGATGTAGAGATGTGTGTGAAACATAAGGTGCCTATCGTCATTACATCTCTTGGTGCCAGGCCAGAGGTCTTTGAGGCCATTCATTCCTATGGTGGAATTTGTCTGCATGATGTTATCAATAATCGATTTGCGCACAAGGCGATCGAGAAGGGTGCTGATGGTCTGATCTGTGTGGCGGCAGGAGCTGGGGGTCATGCGGGGACGCTATCACCAATGGCATTTATTCAGGAAGTGCGGGAGTGGTTCGATGGCCCGGTACTTCTTTCCGGTGCAATTTCGACAGGAGACGGCGTGCTTGCGGCTCAAGCGATGGGCGCCGATCTCGCCTACATCGGTTCGGCATTTATCGCTACCGAGGAGGCAAATGCCGATCCTGCCTATAAGCAAGCCTTAGTAGATTATGCGTCTAGTGATATCGTCTATACAAACTTATTCACCGGCGTACATGGTAATTATCTCAAGCCTTCTATAGAGGCTGCAGGCATGGATCCGAAAAATCTTCCCGAGAGTGACCCGTCGGCGATGAACTTCGGTTCCGGCGGCAGCAGTAAGTCGAAGGCGTGGAAAGATATCTGGGGCTGCGGCCAAGGTATCAATGCGATTAAAGATGTAGTGCCTACTGCAGATTTAGTTGCGCGAATGAGAGATGAATACGAGGCGGCGAAGCAACGAATCTTGTAGATAAGAGTCTAGTCGAACAGGGCTTTAGTATCAGTTAGGTAGAATTCCTTATTCTGCTATCTATTATCGCTATTACTACATCGCTAAGGTTTTGCTCGACGATGCGCCGAATCTCAATGGCTAAATCGCGGTAGAATGTCTTCTCCGGCGATGAGTTTCTCCACACCAGAACGTGGTTTCGCACCACGTTCACGCCTTCCACATCGGCGATCCGCAGTTCGTTCTCTTGCCGAATCTCCGACTTAACATACAGCGCTGGCAGAAAAGCGGTGCCCATTCCCATCACTACCATCTGGCGGAGTGTGTCCAGGCTGGTGCCTTCAAAATCGCGGCGCACCTCTGCACCAACACGCTCACATAACTCAACAATCTGCCGGTGAAATAGGTGATGCTCGCTTATGGTCAGTACCTGCTCACCGAGCAAGTCCATGCGATTCAGCCGTGGCTTTCGCGCCAGGCGGTGTTCCATAGATACTGCGAATTTAAGTGGCTCGCGAAATAGTTGAAAGACAGTTAGCTCCTTCGACATGATAGGCTGCGTGCTAAGTATCAGGTCGTGGCGTCGGTCCAGTAGCCCCGCCTCGAGCTCGCTGGGGGCCTCTTCGCGTACATAAAGTTTCAGGTCTTGGTACTTGGCGTGAATAGGGGTGAGGATATGTGGAAGTAGATAGGGGCCCAGAGTTGGCGTTACTCCCAGTCTATAGGTACCTAGCCCTCCACCAGAAAGCGTTCCAGATTTGCTGGCGAAGCCATGCACTTCCTCGAGGATGCGCTTGGCGCTGGCGAGCAACTCCCGGCCCTCTACGGTAGTGGTCGTTCCATTCTTGCTGCGCTCGAATAATTGCAGGTCTAGCAGCTTCTCCAGAATCGCGATCTGATTACTTAGCGCAGGTTGGGTAACGTCCAAGCGGAATGCAGCCTGGCGAAAACTTCCACTCTCTGCGATCGTAGTGAAGTAGCGAATTTGCTTCAAGCTCAAGCGATCCGTGACGTCCATTTAATGTCCTTAATTACGTGATAATTAAATATGATAACAAAACAAATAATAATCGCTAACTATTATCACTATCAAGCCCCTAAAATTAAAACTAAGCACTACAATGATTAATAAATTGTTTTCAGGAGTTTGGTGATGGAAAAAGTAATCTCAGGAATTATGCGTTTCAAAGCTTCTTCATTTGAGGAGCGCAAGCAACTCTTCGCGGACTTGGCCACGGGTCAGAGCCCGGAGGTCTTGTTCATTACCTGCTCAGATTCTCGCATCGATCCCAATATGGTTACGCAGACAGAGCCGGGGGACTTATTCATCATCCGCAACGCCGGCAACATCGTTCCTCCTCACGCCAAGCAAGCGAGTGGTGTGACGGCCTCAATCGAATTTGCGGTTGCAGCCCTTGGTGTTAAGCACATCGTTGTTTGCGGGCACACAGACTGTGGTGCAATGAAGGGTGCGTTGAACCCTGCGGGCCTGGATGGCCTGCCACATGTTCAAGAATGGCTGGATCACTCCAGAGCTGCCGCAGATATTGTTAAGGCCAAGCATGGTCAGGTAACGGTAAACGAACTGGGTGAAGTTACCGAGCAGAACGTTCTTCTTCAGATGCAGCATCTGCGAACGCACCCTGCCGTGGCCAGCCCATTGAGCACCGGTGAGGCAGACTTGCACGGTTGGGTCTACGACATCGAGCATGGTACGGTTAATGCGTACTGTGAAGAGAAGAAGGCATTCATTCCAGCGGAAGAGCGTTACGCGAGCATGATAGCGGACGCGAATTTTCCTCCAGATTTAAAGACAGCTTAGTTTCTAGACCTGGCGCTGGGGTTCTCATACCCCGGCGCCATCATTCTTATTTTTTTAGTACAAAAAAGGTGATCAGTAATGCTTGGTATTACTACGAAAAACTTACGCGGTGACCTCTTTGGAGGGCTTACCGCTGGAGTAATTGCACTGCCACTGGCTCTGGCTTTTGGTGAGGCTTCCGGTGCCGGTCCTATTGCAGGTCTATATGGCGCCATCATAGTCGGGTTCTTCGCATCCTTATTCGGTGGTACCGGAGCGCAGGTCACGGGTCCTACCGGTCCTATGGTCGTCGTGTTTGCGGGTGTGTATGCCGTTCTGAGCGACAGGCCTGAACTAATCTTTGCGGTTGTGGTCCTTGCTGGACTGATACAGATCGCTTTCGGTGTCTTGCGCTTCGGGCAATACATCCGCTTGGTTCCCTATCCCGTGGTGTCCGGGTTCATGAGTGGCATAGGCTGTATCATCATTGCATTGCAGTTTAGTCGTCTCTTCGGCCATGAGCCCGAAGGTGGCGGAACTATTCCTGCCTTGGCGGCTATACCCGGTTCTGTGATGGATCCAAATTTTGTGGCTCTAGCATTGGGAATTACGACTCTGGTTATCGTATTCAAATGGCCTAAGACATGGGGTAAGTTTGTTCCGGCACCTTTAGCAGCCTTGATAATTGGTACAGTGGCAAGTGTTATGATCGGCGGAGCGCCAATACTTGGTGACATCCCCACTGGTCTGCCTTCATTCATGCTGCCGGCGTTCAGTCAGGACACTATATTCATAGTCCTCGAAGCAGCCTTCCTGCTTGCTCTATTGGGCGCTATCGACAGTCTGTTAACCTCATTAGTGGCAGACAATATGACTCGAACCCGACACGACTCAAACCAGGAATTGATAGGCCAGGGTATCGGTAACACGATTGCCGGTATGTTTGGCGCGGTGCCTAGTGCGGGCGCAACTATGCGCACAGCGGTTAATATTCGCACCGGTGGTCTAACCAAATTATCTGGTATGACTCATAGTATTCTCTTGCTAGGAGTAGTCCTCGCTTTGGGTCCTCTCGCTTCACAGATTCCTCACGCAGTATTAGCGGGGCTTCTGGTTAAGACGGGCTATGACATCATCGATCTCGCCTACCTGAAGCGGGCACACAAAGGGCCGCGTTGGGATCTGGCGCTTATGGTGTTAGTAGTTTTTCTTACGGTATTCGTTGATTTAATCACTGCGGTTATTGTCGGTGTGGTAATGGCAGCGTTAGCCTTCGTCAAGCAGATCGCAGATGCGCAGCTTAAAGCCTTGGGCGATGTCACTAACGAAGGCCTCTCTGTGGACCTCACTGAGGAGGAAGAAGCATTACTCAGCAGAGCTGGGAATAAGATAACCCTCTTCGACTTTGGTGGTCCTCTGAGTTTCGGTGCCGCGGCTGATGTTGGACATCAGGTGCGAGAGAAGTCGAAAGGAAAGTCGGCAATGATTCTTGATTTTAGTCGAGTGACTCACGTCGATGTCTCGGCAGCAAGAGCCATGGAAACTATTGGCAGTGATGCGCACGCTGCCAATAAAGAAGTCTACGTGTCGGGTATGAATGATGAAGTTCGTACGATGCTAAAGGGTCTCAACAACGAGTATTGCTTATCACACGGTGATAATTTTGCTACTCGTTTGGATGCGATCAAGGACGCTGTTGAATTTGTAGAGGAAGAAGATGCAAGCGCAGCTTCGGCTGCTGGCACCAAAGCTACACCTTCGACTGTCTAAGTACTCTCTCTATATAGATACTCTCTTCATTTTAGGAAATGGATTTTGAGCCGCTTGTCTTACAACGAGCGGCTTTTTTTCCTCGTTATTTTTGGATAGTGAGAAAAAAATCAGAGTAGCGCAATCTGTCACTTTACTGCGCCCGTGCAGGCTGAAAATTTCTACTAGGCGCATTGCTTCGAACTTGCTCATAACGATGCTTTCTAGCGGGCTATTTCTGGGTCTATCTCCGGGTCTATCTCTGGGTCAGAGCGGAACTGCTTATGCACAAGGCAACTAATACCAGTAGAGGGATTGCTTTTATTGATGGGCTCATTCTTTCAAGATCCTATGGCGCAGGATAAAAGCAAATTTCTGCCAAGTTCAATTCATCGATGTGGCGATAGACAGAGACCAGGCAGGTCGCCCAGTTGGCTTAGTGCGATACTACTATAGGTCTAGTTTCGCGCGGCTATGCAATTGGCGGCACTCTGTTCGTTCTCACTTATGAACCGATAGAGTGTGGCACCGATAGCCTCCCTGTTACTGATTGCGTCGGACAGAATCTGCAGGCCTTGTTCGCTACATATGCCGGAGAATAAATCGCGGCCATAGCTCTGCTGAAAATAGTTGTCGCGGTTTTCGGCAAGGTCAGCCAGATTCTCAGTTAGTTGCGGGAGTAGGCTTAATTGCAATTCCTCTTGCCCGGTGGGAAATAGCGACCCCATCGCTGTCCGAAGATTGGACAATGGCAGAGGGTTCTCGATATCGAGGATGCGGTCTGCCCATAGTCGCTTGGTTTCGAGATCGGGCAGTGCAGCCTCCGCGGCAATGGCAGCTCTCCTGCCTGCATCTGATGGGTCGCGTTCACGTTCAGCCGCGAGCAAGCTGCGAGCATCAACATAATCCCTAGCGCTGAAGCGCTGAATAATATTCCAGCGTTGATTCTGACCAAGATTGAATCCTTCGATCTCAATGCTTTCATCTAGCAGGCCGCGTAGATTTGCCAAGGCTTCTGCGCTGCGCGCAAGACCTATGTAGCGTGATAGTCGTAAGTTTAGGGTGCTAAGGGACTGACTGTCGTCAGTGGCAGTAGCCCCGGTGCTGACTAGTTCCCATAACTGACGCTCTGCTAAAGGGCCGTACTGAGCTAGCTCCATGGAAAATTCTCCACCGAGTCTCTCCAGTGAATTTAGATTGCTGACGAGTTCGGCCATCACCTGTCGAATTAAACGGTCATTCACTTCAAGTGGCAGAGAGCTGATAAGAGTATCTAATAGAGTGGAATTTTCCATTTGCTCTTTGCCTGGCGCATCGAACAGAGCCGTCCAGATCATAGAGCGCATCAGCGGGTCATCAATCTTCGCCAGAGCGCCATCGTTAATGACGCTACTCATACTGACATCATCGAGGCTGACCTCGAGATAGCCCCACGCTTCATAGTTTGGCAATACCAGATCGGGGCAGGCTAGCCCAATCGCATCGGGGACCTGCGTCTCTGCGCCGAAAATTTCTATGGGAATGGCGGCATCGAGTTCAATCGCGCCGCTGCTAGCCGAGGAGAAGAGCCCCAGCTGCACTCGTTGATCTCTCAGTGTTGGATGATCATCCGGCACCGTCTGCAGTATGGCGAAGCTACTTATGCCATTCGCATCGCAGCTGAATCGGGCCTCGATAGTATTGACGCCCGCTTGGTACATCCAGTCCTGTGTCCAGGGGTCGAGGTCTATGCCCGATTGTTGCGATAGAGAGCGCATGAAGTCTGCAAGCTCGGTGTTCTCCCAGGAATGCTCCTTCAAGTAGTTTGACACACCTACGCGAAAATCTTCGCGGCCGATATAGTGAGACAGTTGGTTTAAAACAGACGCGCCCTTGTCATAGGTAATCGAATCGAAGACATTAAAGAAGTCGTTAGTGCTAACCACGGGCACCTCGATAGGGTGAGTAGAAACGGCATTGTCGGCTGCGATAGCTGTTAGGTTCTCCGAGAGATAGAAGTCATGCCATAGGTCGTCGAACTCGGTGGCCTCGGACACGGCGATCGAAGACATGAGGGTGGCGAAGCTTTCGTTTAACCACAGGCCATTCCACCAGTTCATGGTAACCAAGTCGCCGAACCACATATGCGCCATCTCATGAAGTATCGTTCCAGCTCGGCGCTGGCTATTGAAGCGATTGGAGGCGCCGCGGTCGACATAGCTTTCAGAAAAAGTCACGGCGGCAACATTCTCCATCGCGCCGATTAGAAAGTCAGGAACGATTAGCTGATCATACTTAGCGAAAGGATAGGGGATATCGAAATAGTCCCGGTAGTGCTCCAGGCCCGACTTCGTATACTCCATCCATTCCTCAACCGCTACATAGTCGGCCAGTGATTGTCTTGCCATCAACCGAATTGGTACGCTACCCGCCATGTCTTCCCAGATGTGATAGGGGCCTGCGTGCAGAGAAAAGACATAGCTGGAGAATTTTTCAGACTGCGGAAAGTGCCAGACTCGTGTTTCTTCATCAATGATGACGGAATCTTCGGTAGTAGAGGAAACCACCTGCCAGTCTTGAGGGGCGCGCACGGTGAGCTCGTATGTCGCCTTCAGATTCGGTTGGTCGAAATTCGGGAAAAGACGATTGGAGTAATAGGGCCATAGATAGGTGTAGAGATAGGTTCGATCATCTTGAGGGTCTGTGAACCGGTGCAGCCCAGTCCCGTCCTGACCGTAAGGGTGAGAGTAGCTTATGGTCACTTCGTTCGCTCCCGCTCGCAGAGCTGTCTGGGGCAAGGAAACGAAGAATCCGTTGTAGTCTGGGACCAAGGACACGCCGTTTACTATGACGCTTTCAACAACTCCGCCGGTAAAGTCGACCTCTAGCTGATGGTCGCCGTCAGTTAGCATAAAGCGTGTAGTAACACTCCCCTGATAGGATTCCTCGGGACTTGCCAGATCGATGTCCACTACGTAGGAAATCTCGGATATTCGAGCCTTACGAGCAATGGCTTCGGATTCACTTAACTGATCTAGAGCAGGGCGAAGCGGATGCTCTTCGCGAACCATCGCAGGATTGGAAGTCGTGGTTTGCTCGCTGCAGGCACTGAGAGCAAGAGCAGAAGTAAGAGCGAGCAGCGAGAGTAATCGGCGCATCGGGAATCCTGGGCTGTAATTCGGAAATTTACGACAGAGCAAATAGCAAAAAGGTTACTCACAGCTAAGTTATGAGTAACCCTGAGGCTAAAGCACAGAGAGCTTAGATGCCGTATGGATCTAGTATTGATTGATACAGCAATCGCTTCGAAGCCGCTCGCACATTAGGCAGTTGGCCTCCGAATTGTTGGATCATGCCTATGAATACCAGATTCTCAACCGGGTCAATCCAGAACCAAGTTCCAGCAGCGCCGCCCCAGTAAAATTCTCCAGAGGAGTAGGACTCAGCTTCGACTGGATCCTCGATTACGGCAAAATCGAGTCCGAAACCAGTGCCCTGCATGCTTAGCCCGCTAGGCGCCATCCCCTTGGGAGTCTGGTCTCTGTGCATCAGGTCGACTGTGAGCGGAGCCAGGATTCTTACACCATCAAGTTCGCCGCCATTTAACAGCATCTGACTAAAGCGCATATAGTCCATTGCGGTGGAAACCAATCCCCCGCCGCCTGATTCGAAGACCGGGTCGGCCAGGAAGTTTGCACCTTCAAAGCCTTCACCCGCAATCAGATTCCCCTCTTCGTCATAGCCATAAACCTGGGCGAAGCGTGATACTTTTTCTTCGGGTACATGGAAATCTGTGTCGGTCATTCCTAAAGGATCGAAGATTCGTTCTTCAAGGAAGCTGCCAAAGGATTGGCCCGCAAGTTTTTCAACCAGATAACCTTGGACGTCTACAGACACACTGTATTCCCACGTGCTGCCTGGCTGGTGTTTGAGAGGAATTTGCCCGAGCTTGGTGGTGAATTCTTCTAATGTGTCTCCGGTGTCTAATAGCCCGGCTTCAACATATTTTGAGTCCACAGGAGACTGAGCGAAGATGCCGTAAGAGAGTCCCCCCGTGTGGCTCATCAGTTCACGAATCGTCATCTTATGCCCCGCCGGCTCGGTAATGATATCGCCGTTATCATCAGTGCCAGCAAAGACCTGCAAATCCTTCAGTTCTGGTAGGTATTTTTCTACCGGGTCTGCTAGCCGGAACTTACCTTCTTCGTAGAGAATCATCAGAGCGACCCCGGTTATCGGCTTGCTCATAGAGTAGATGCGAAAGAGGGCGTCATTGCTCATTGCAGACTGCGCCTCAAGATCGCGATAACCTACGGATTCGAAGTGCACGAGCTTATTGTCGCGGGCAGCCATAGTGACAACGCCAGCCAGCAAGCCTTGGTCTACATAGCCTTGCATAGCCTGAGTGATTCTATCAAGGCGCGCCGAATCGATACCCACGGATTCTGGCGCTGCTATTGCCAGAGCCGCAGTTGCGGGCTCGGGTGCAGCGGCAGAAGTTGAGACATTGGTTGAGTTGGGGGCGGGGCTGCAGGCGGCGATTAGGATCAAGCAAAGGCTGAGTAAGCTGCTTCGTCGCCAGGCTGTTTTCTCACCGCCACTAGTTCTAGGCTGAATGTACATCTGTCTCTCCTGTTAGGTGTTCAAAGTTGTCCAGTTGCTTTGGGCTACTGTTATTTCCCGGGCTAAATTGCGACAGATAGCAAGCTTAGATCATTGCGATAAGGGAGTACAAGAGTTTTGGGCTCCAGTGCGCGAGGTGCTATTCTTGGTGGTGAGTAGTAGATTTAGCCAATAGATCTTACTGTGAATTGAGTAGCAATCCTGATGAGAACGTATAACTCGAACAAACCAACTGCCTTATTATTACTGCTGTGGGCGGCAATCGCTGTATTCCTCCCGTTTTCCTTACATGGACAGAACATCGCTATTGGTCACTGACAGGGAAGCTGCCCTAGCTATTCCTCGGGCCTTGCGGCTACTCGATCTAATGTTGTCGTACACAATCTCTATGCCGCCGGCCTCAATGGGGATACTGGAATGGCAGACTGGGTGGCCTATCGATTAACCAAGGAAGCGATCGGTGTCGCCTCTTTACTCCCACGTTTCTGGCAGCCCGATGAGCTGGTTCGTCTGTCTGGCATCGAAGAGCTTGCGGAAGCCGAGGCGCTGGGTTTCTCACTCGCGTAAATTAGTAGCGGCGACAACCCCTATGGTGGCGTTAATGAGCCCGCTGCGCCGGAAGAACGCGCTAGACTTGCGCCTATGACCTGCTTCGCGCAGACGCCGTATTGGCCTGAACTTAATAATCTCAGCAATATGGTGCCGATGCCCACGCCCCTGCGACGCGGTCCATGGTTGCAGCTAGAGCAGACTCTGAATCGTATCGTGACGAGTGAGAACGGCCTCGGTGTCATCAGTGGGCCTCTGTATCTCATCGATCAACCCCTAAGCACTTCGGCCAACAGCGCCGATCTGAATCCGGCCGCTTACTTTAAGGTAGTTGTCGCAGAGAACGGCATCGCCGCCTTCGTCTTTCCTCAAGACCTGTCCCAGACGGACCAGCTCTGCGAATACCAGGCAGATATCGACCAGATCGAGTTGATGAGTAGTTTGGATCTCTTTCCAGAGAGCGATCCGCGGCCATCTTCTAAGCTATTGAAGGCGCTAGGCTGTTCCTAGGTCTCCCTCATCATCTAACTAGCGTTAGTTTCAGTACTCCTAGCTACATTTTGTCGCCATTTAAAAATTGTGCTGTCCTGGGGAATGAGCTACCTTTTAGCTATCGGGAATTAGTTACCCGCGGAGCCTTTCATGAGAAAAACAATAATAGCGTGTCAAAGTCTAACTGCACTGGCGTTGAGCTGTGTGTTCTCTATCGCGGCTTTTGCTGCAGATTACTATGCTGTTCCTCGCACAGAGTGGGGTCAGCCCGACCTCCAGGGAGTATGGAATTTCTCGTCCAATACGCCCATGCAGCGACCATCTCGATACGGTGATCGTCAATTCCTTACACCGGAGGAAGTACGGGCGGTTGTAGAGCAACGGGCCGCTAGAGATGCATCGAATGATGGTGCGATTGCGGTCGAGGGAGTCGATGGCTCCTACAACGATTTCTGGGTTGAGAATGCGGGTATCGGTGGCGATGTGCGCACCTCGCATATTGTCTACCCGATTGATGGCAGGCTTCCGGCGTTAGTGGAGGGTGCGATAGCCAACCAGGGAGTATACGGAGGCGATACAACAGGTGAATTGCGTCCGGTGCGTATCTCTGCCGGCGGCATAGGTACAGATGGCCCTGAGGATCGCGGTCTTTCAGAGCGTTGTCTCATAGGGTTCAATGCTGGCCCCCCGTTTATTCCCAGCCTGTACAACAATAATGTGCAGATTTTTCAGAGCAAGGATACCGCTGTCATCTTGACCGAGATGATTCACGATGCTCGCGTTGTCCCTCTGGTGGACGCGCCAAGCGAATTGGCTTCTCTTAGTGATGATGTTCGATTGTGGATGGGAGACTCTCGTGGTTATTGGGAGGGAGACACGCTGGTAGTACAGACGCGAAATTTCAATGGTCTGTCTTCTAGCTTCGGCCAGGCTGGAACGTCCGCAGAAAAGGTGCTCACAGAACGTTTTACTCGTGTAGGCCCCTATACTGTAGATTATGAATTCACCGTCGACGATCCAACGACATTTACTGACAAATTCACCGCCATTATACCGATGACGAAGGTAGCGGGCTTGCTCTACGAGTATGCATGCCATGAGGGAAATTACGGCATGGTAAACATTCTCCGCGGAGCGAGAGTGCAGGATGCCTTAGCCGAGTCCGAAGCACAGTAATTTTTAGTTCGCTGTTCGAATAATGGGCCCTTGGGTGTTATACCTACTCAGGCCCCATTCTTATATGAACCGTAGGAAGCTATTACTAATCCAATAGAGGATGTTATGAAGATAATCAAGAGAGCAATTATTGTGGTGTTCTGCTTGTTGTTGATTCCTGTCGCGGCGATTGCTACCGCAGGTGCGAAGCAGCGATTCGAAGACGGCCCAAATCGCGTCTTCTCTGGCGGCCCACTTGTAGCGGGAAAGCTGCATTCGGGCCCGGATCCTGACTGGAGTTTCGTGAGTGATATTCCAACGATAGAAATGCAGCTGTTAGATCCTGCCCAGTCTCGACGAATCTGGATTGCCGAATACGAGAACAAGATATATATCTGGTCAGGTTATATGGGGAACCCAATTGGCCGTCTTTGGAAGCAGTGGCCTATTCAAGCCGAACGCGATGGGCGCGCCGTAATTCGCATCAATGGTGTCCGCTACGAGCGTCAGCTCAAGCGCCTGCGCTCTGGTGATGTGCTCGATGGATTGACCGCCACAATAACTGCCAAGTACCCATCGGCGACTACTCGTGCTGCAGTCGAAGCAGGGGATGTGTGGGTGTTCGAGGCTGCACCGCGTAGCTAGCGACCGCTTCATAACTAAAGGGTTTGCATCATGAAGAACTTCTATATTTTTACTGCTGTAGCGGTTGTTGCCACCATCCTCGCCGTGCTTTTTGTACCAGGTGTGGATGACTATGTGGAGAGGACGTTTCAGGTCTATTTAGGCCGAGCGGTACGTTAACAACATAAGCGACGAACCAAAAAAATGGGATCAATGCATGCATTGATCCCATTTTTTTGAGTAGTAAAAAAGGCTGAATTCACTCAAGCTGTATGACAGTCTTAGTGGTTCAGCCAAGGAGAGTTGTTCGTTTACTAGCTTAGCGCTTGTTGCCTAGCTTCCCGCTAGTAGGTTGGTGCTAATCAGGTCATAGTTAATATTGGCGTTGTCGTCTCTCTTGTTAAGCGTTAGCGCCATCTCAAGGTCGACATTCGCGCCAGCAGTATCGCCGATCATGGCCTTCGCCACCGCCAGATTAGAGTAGATCGCCGCCAGCGCGATTTTCTCTTTCTCGATAGTAAGCTCTGAAGAAAATTCTGCCTTATCAAGAGCGCCGCTACAGCTGGCTATAGCAGAGTCGAAATCCTCCAGAATTATTTGAGCAACACAGAGATTGTTAGCTTCAAAATAGTCCATGTTCTTAACGCTGCGCGATGCGAAGGTTGCTTCTGTCGCAGAGATGTCTTCGCTAATAAGCGCCTTGAAGCCCAGCGTCTCGCTGAATGCAGTTAAGTGATAGTCAGCAAATGCGCTAGTTGTAGCTAACGAAGATGCAAGAGTGATAGCGGCAAGTGTAAGTTTTGAATGTGAGAAAGATTTCATGATTGATCCTTTGTAAATACAGTAAATGATTAGTTAGGTTTCAAAATCGCAAAACACACTGGCTGAAATTTATTTGTGCTTAGATATTTTTTCTGACATTACTAATGCAATTCTTTCGAAGTAGATGCAGTTAGGTTTGTGTGCCGTCTGTTTCTCGATTTGTGTCTATAGTAAGGATCACCGATGCCGGTGACAAAGTATGTTTCCTAATGTAACGGGTGAATATTCTGCATCTATCTTTCTCACTCAATTTTCAATCTTCTTCACTGATTTTTTCCAAACGTCCAGTTCTAAACCATCTTCTACTGATTGAATGTTTCGATTAGCCAATGCCAGAAAGTCAGGGCGATTCTTTTATTGCTGTTACCATTGAGCGCTAACCAATAACAGTCTGCGGTCACAAGATGAGAGTCGTGCAATGCAACCAGTGATCCCGAATTGAACCAATCCTGGCTAACCGGAAGCGGCATCAACGCAATACCGACACTCTGTTCTGCGGCCCTGGACAGAGCGAACATGCTGTCGACGTAGATAATTTTATTGGGCCGAAGATCGGCGACTCCAGCATTTTCTGCCCATTGATCCCAGGCATTGGGTCTAGCCTTGTGCAATAAAATTGTCGCCTTCTTTATTGCGGCCAGCTCTGTAATTCCTTCGTGCTCCCATTTTTCCCTCTGTGCCAGACTGCAGGCAGGTACATAACGTATAGGAAATAGCTTTGCGACCTTAATCGCATTCGGCGTCTTGCGCGAGAGGACTATATTAATGTCAGCGGCTGGATTTTGGGTGTCGGTAATCCCAAGACCCTCTATCTGTAAATCAATATTTGGATGTGCGTCGCTAAAGCCACTCATGCGTGGCATGAGAAGCTCGCTTGCGAAGAACTCGGGCATCTGAACCAGCAGAGGGTGACGCGTCGTTTGCTTACGAATTTTATTAGTGGCCTCATCGATTGCCTTCAGATAGGGGCTGATTTCGCCATACAGCATGGATCCATCAGGGGTTAGGGTTATGCGACGAGTCATACGCTTGAACAGCTTTGTACCTAGCTCGTCTTCCAGGTCGCTGATCTGATGGCTCACGGCGCTGGGAGTTAGGGATAACTCATTGGCTGCTTTTTTGAAACTAAGGTGCTGGGCCGCGGTACAAAATGTACGCAGTCCTCGGTGATGAGTTTGCATTGGGTAGAGATCCTAAATGGGCTTCCGTGGATAAATTCGAGAGATTTCCAATCCTTGGAAGTCAATAGAAGTAGTGCTTTAGCGGAAGCAACTGATTCGTATATTGCAATCCTTGTGCCAATATAATTATTAGTAGAGAAAGAAATGACAGCAGTAAGCAGAACCCTGCAAGATCGCGTCTGGAAGCAGTGTAAGCCCCTAGAGCAAGCCCGTCAGCGCAAGGTCGGAAAATTTTATATCTCGTAAAAGTGCCTGGGAAGGAGGTGGTATTAGAGCTGTGGCGAGGAAGAGTTGTGCACAAACGGGTGCCTGCGCACCAAGCTAGAGCAGCTCAGATTTATCCTTGGCTATTTCCCCTATTATTTGTGTGACTATTGCTTGAAGAAGTTCTGTTGTAATCTTGACACTGAGTCTTTCTAAATACGGGATCTGGCTAGTGCTGCGCATGAAAAAATTGTTCCTTGTTCTAATATGCTGTGGACTTAGCCTTAGCCAAATTGCCTACAGTGCTGAAACTGGCTGTAGCAGCCTCTCTGATGCGCAGGGCGATATGCTCGTGGCATTGCAGCTGGAAATTGGAGAGAATGAGCTTTTGCAGATCGATATCGATAGGGGAGAAGTCTGCACGCTAGATCGCAGCTCTATCGATCTACGGGCGCAGGCAAGCACCGCCTTTCATGTCAACTCTGAACTGGCCGAGCTAGCCATTGCGGCGAATGTAGAGGGCCTGGATACGTGGTTAAGAGTCGATAGCGGCTATGAAGAGTTTATGCTGCTAGACAGGGCGACCAGTGAGTCTTTAGGCCTCACCGATGCGGAGTTTCTCGGTGATAATTCTTTGCTTGAGGCATCGGATTTCTTCATCGAATATGTATCTATAGAGTTAGGCGCATTGCAGCTGCGCAGTGTGGAGACAAATATCCCCCACCTGGAAGTACCCTATGATCATTACGCAGGCAGGGGCGAGAGGCTCACGATCTCCGACCCGGAGGCAGAGTTCTTAACTGTGGGTACGATTGGAGAGGCGCTGCTTGAGGACTTCATTATCACGCTGGATAGTGTGAACAAGCGAATGTATATGACGGAGGCTGAATAATTGCTTATGCTGTCTGTCGACTTTTCACCTCTAAACTAGCAATTCCCTAACAACAAACCGAAATTAATCAAAGAAAAGGAAACACGTATGAAACGTACTATTTTGTCATTGTTCGCAGCAATCGGCTTTATCGCCACTGCGGCTCAGGCGCAGCCCGAATATGTCGCCATCGAGATGGAGATCGACGTAAACAAGCCTGCCGCCGAGGTGTGGTCAAAGGTTGGTGGTTATTGCGACATCAGCGAATGGCTTAATCTGCCCTGCGAGATAACTTCGGGCGACGGCGCCTTGGGTACTGTGCGCTCCTTATTGGGTGGCAGGGTTATCGAGATTCTCGTCGCAGAGACTGAGCTATCTTACGGTTATACCCAGCCAGTTCCGGAAGAAGGGTTCTACAATCAATACCATGGCTTTCTCGAAGCACGACCTGTAGGTGCGAACAGCACTAAGCTGCTTTACACCCTGATGCTGGATGTTTCAAATTATGAGACTCAAGCCGAGAAAGATGCGGATGTCGCGAGAAGACGTAGCATGTTTGAAGGTGCTCTCGCTGCTATGAAGGAATCGGTCGACTAGTAGGCAGTCGGAAATCGCAATATGCCTGGAGCCTTAGCTTATTGCATGGCTGTATAAAAAAAGGCGGTGAGGATTAACTTCTCACCGCCTCTTTTTGGTTTTGCATTTTAGTTTTTATAGCTCTTTTATGACTACCTTGCGGAAGCGGAGTGCGCCGCGCCCCCACTGCAAGCCGATAGGCCCGCTGGCAAGAAGATCATCACGAACATCTACCGTTTTCTCGTTATTCAATTCTACCACCAGATGGTCGCCGTCCAAGGTGATAACGAAAACATTCCATTTCCCCCCAACCAGGGGTCGCGGCTCATCGACCGGAGCGATGTGCACTATTGCGCCGGTACCAAAGGAGGGATCTGGGCGCTGATCGAATACGTTCGCCTCGTAGCAGGTACGATCGGTAATCCGATTGGCATCTGCGCAGCGCATATAAATACCGCTATTGGAATCTTCGCTGGCCCAGAATTCGACGCGTAACGAGAAATTACTGTAGTTCTTCTTGCTTACCAACCAGGAAGCACCGCTACCTTCGGTTGCCTGGATAGCATTGTCCTTTGCGGTCCAGTTTGCATCGCCGACAATATTGAAGTTTTCCATTCCTTCGATCCCGTCGATAAGTGTGACCCAGTCATTGTCTGCCGCCTGCAGAAATGACGCTGCGAACATGGCAGAAAGGGCGATAAAGGAAAGGCTCAGGTATTTCGATATTTTGTGAACTGATCGCATTGTCTGTTTCTCCTTGTAGATGTTTTCGTGTCCGACTAGTAAGTAGAGACTAAGAGTTCTGCCTGATAAAAGCTATGCCTGCCTAGTTTTATTTCGGCAAGACATTCAGGCATTCCTCTAGGGAGTCTTCTACCTCTTCGATAGCCAATTCGTCGTCTCGCGAGAAGCGCTGTAGTGCATAGTCTTGCAGAAACTTCTTTGTTGCCTCGACTTGCGCCGGGGGCCACTGTTTAGGAAGGTTGTCGGCATAGGTGCTCGCGGTCCAGGATTCGTTCGCAGGCAAGTTGGCAGCGTTAAGGAACCGTTGCCAGACCTTCTGCTAACGTAATGTACGTGAATCGACCCGATCCCGTCTTCCGCGAATGCGGCGATACTCCCGAACAAAAAGGAATAATAGGATTAACACTCCGCCATAGCGGACGATATTGGCGAGTGGTTCGTCTGCGAGTACGGCGTCTATCAGCTTCTGCCACTGACCCGCTAGACGATGATAGAGAATACTAAACTGACTCGATTCGTATCCGCCAAAGGAGCCCGCTATGCTGGGAGGTGTAGGATCTATTGTATGCCAATATCCTTCGGTGTCCTGCCATTCAACCCAGCTGTGTGCGTCGCGCTGACATACCAGCCACATCTGCGGCGAGATTCTCTCATGGATAACATAGCCGCTGCTGAGACAGAGATTTCTGCGCCTGCTCAATTAGAGCAAGAACTCCGCTCAGTTCGTCCTGTTTTGGTTGCTCTATCGATTCCATCGGTGGATATTAGCAGCGCACGGGTCAATTTTCAGTAGAAGTTTGCTAATCTGTGGTTCCTGCAAGAAAATCTGGCCACAGGCCCTAATATCGCGCCATTTAGCCGCTGCAGATCAGTCTATAAGAATAAGAAGGAATAAATCATGCGAGCCCTCACCCTGTACCACCGTGCATTGCGACAGCTTCTCAGTGCAGTTTTCACAAGTTTGCTGCTCACCACGCCGGCGGCCCTGGCCCAATCTCAAGGGCAGACACTATTAGAAAACTACACCCCGGTCACTCTTGAAGAGCTGGCAAATCCGCCTGCCAGTGACTGGCTAATGTGGAGGGGAACGCCGAATCATTGGGCCTACAGCCCGCTGGATCAGATAAACAGGGATAACGTGGATAGCCTGCGACTGGCTTGGTCCTGGACCATGGAGTCGGGAAAGCAGGAGACCACACCACTGGTTCACGATGGCATCATGTTTCTGCCGCAGGCCTGTGACTTTATTGAGGCTGTAGATGCTACCGACGGCACACCCTTATGGGAATATCGCCGTCCTACAGTGGATCACGTGGCACCGCTGTCTTGTGCGAACCGCAATGGCACCCTCTACAAGGATCAGTTACTCATCGCGACCCGCGATGCCTATATCGTGTCGCTAAACGCGACCAGCGGTGAAGTTACCTGGGAAAAACAGATCGGTGACTGGACGATTGGACAGCACTATTCCGGCGGTCCTCAGGTTTTCAATGGCAAGGTAATAACGGGCATGTCCGGTTGTTACTACATTAATACCAGCTGTTGGATTACCGCCCACGATGCCGATACCGGCGAAGAGCTTTGGCGAACGAATACCGTGCCTAAGATCGGCGAACCCAACTGGGAGAGTTGGGGAGATTTGCCGGACGAACAGCGTCGTGGCGGGTCCGCCTGGATGCCGGCCAGCTTCGATGCCGAACTCAATCTAATTTTTATTGGCGTAGCGGTGCCTATCCCCTGGGGAGAAGTTCAGCGTGGCACAAGAGGCGGCGATGTTCTCTATACGAATTCCACCTTGGCACTTAATGCCGATACCGGTGAAATCGACTGGTACTTCCAGCATATTCCCGGTGGCAACTGGGATCAGGATCATCCCTTCGAGCGCCTAATCGTCGAGACAGAAGTCACGCCCGACGCCGACGCCGTGTCGTGGATGAATCCTAATATCGCATCCAGCGAGCGCAGGAAAGTCATCACCGGCATCCCAGGCAAGCCTGGAATCGTCTGGACTCTGGATGCCGCCACGGGCGAATTCCTCTGGGCAACCGAGACTAATTTTCAGAACGTGATTGTCGGCGTAGACGTTGAGGGACGTAAGGGCATTACCAACCCAGAGATCAATATCACCGAGATCGGTCAGCAGAAACTCGTGTGCCCAACTACCCAGGGTGGCATCAACTGGAACTCGGTAGGCTACAGCCCACAAACTAATTCGCTGTATACACCCACTAACAATACCTGCATGAACTTTGCTCTAAGACCGGTGGATCCAACCGTGGGTCTGCATCATGCCTCCGCCAGGAGCAGCACAGAAATCGGGCCCGAAGACACCGGTCAGGTAGGGCAGTTCACCTCGATAGACGTAGCAACCGGCGAGACACGGTGGACCTACAGGCAGCGCGCGGGTATAGGCGGCTCGGTACTCACTACGGGAGGTGGATTGGTCTTTGTCTCGGACGATGCCAGGCGCTTTCGCGCCTTCGATGCTGAAAGCGGCGATATCCTCTGGGAACAGATTCTGAACGCAACCGCCGGCGGTTTTCCGGTTAGCTATAGCGTCGATGGCGTACAGTACATCGCTATAGCTGCGGGCGAGGGAGTTAACTACAGAAGGCACACGCCGGAGATTCGCCAGCGTGGCGGTGGTAACACCCTGTACGTTTTCCGCCTGCCATAGGGCAGGAAACAAGGAAATAGAATTGGAGCGGGCGACGAGGGTCGAACTCGCGACAACTAGCTTGGGAAGCTAGTACTCTACCAACTGAGTTACGCCCGCTAAGGTTTTGTTCAAGCAGTTTGATTCTGCGCTAAAAAGCCTGGAATAGGAATACAGAAAGAGTGCTCTGCCCTAGTTATTAGGAGTAAACATGAAAAATAATAAGATCGTAAAGTGGTCACTAGTCGGCTTGGGCGTATTATTTTTGGCCTATGTGGGTTCTATCGTCTGGTTCGAGGCGCAGCTGGGCATGAACCAGCCCCAGGGCAGCACCTCAATAGTGATAGCCACTTTCAACGACGACAATGAACGTCATGACCGGGTGGTGCGGCTTGAGCAGATAGATGGTAGGAACTACATCGCTGCGAATCATTGGCCCAGGGCCTGGTATAAGCAGGCGCTAGGCAATCCAAACGTAGAAGTAAAAATGCCCGGCAACGATTCCTTTGCGCCCTACCTCGCAGTTCCGCTAGAAGGCGCTGAAGAAGAAAGCATTAGAGAAATCTATAGTTTCGGTTTCGAGTTCAGGTTTCGCACTGGCTTTCCGCCGCGCTACTTTCTGCGACTCGATCCCCGTGGCTGAGCGAATTTGAATTATCCACTGAAGCACAAGGAATAGAAGTATGTTGTACCGTTTAGGAGAGAGTAGAGTCGATATTGCGGGCGAGGGCTATTTTGTCGCCGACAGCGCAGACGTGATCGGAAACGTGCGACTGGACAACAACGTCAGCGTCTGGTTCAACGCCGTCATACGGGGCGACAATGATCCTATCATCATTGGCGAGAACAGCAATGTGCAAGATTGTTCCGTCCTGCATACAGACGCAGGCTCTCCGCTAACGATAGGCAGAAATGTCACCATCGGCCATAAGGTAATGTTGCACGGTTGTACTATCGGCGATAACACCCTGGTAGGTATTAATGCCGTCGTGCTCAACGGTGCGAAGATCGGCAAGAATTGTTTAATAGGGGCGAACAGTCTCGTGACCGAAGGCAAAGAAATTCCGGACGGATCGCTGGTGATGGGTTCTCCAGCCAAGGTTGTTAAGACTCTGACTGAGCAGCAGCAGGCACAACTTGAAAAAAGTGCCGAGGTCTATGTCGAAAAAGCCAGGCAGTTTAAGAGAGATTTACACAAGGATATTCGCTGATTGCTTGGGCCTATTTACTCAGCAGTCATACCGCACGTGAGTGCGCATTAGCTTAACTACAATAAAGAGATCAAACCGATGAGAAAAAATACATCATGCCGTATGCCGATTCGACTGACATTGCTCGCGTTTGTAGTACTGCCGCTAATGGCAGTCGCTCAGGATTTTAACGAGATCGAGATCACCACCACCCCAGTACGAGATGGCATCTATATGCTGCAGGGCAGCGGGGGAAACATTGGTGTGTCCATAGGTGAAGACGGCGTCATCATCGTGGACGATCAGTTTGGTCCGTTGACCATGAAAATCCAGGCGGCTATCGCCGAGCTCTCGGACAAGCAGGTGACTTTTGTTATGAATTCCCATTTTCATTACGATCACACGGACGGCAATACCAACTTCGGCAGGGCTGGCGCCTATATAGTCGCGCAGGACAATGCGCGCAAGCGCATGGAGAGCACTCAGGTTCTCTCCGGAAGTGGCCGCGTGCAGGAAGCCTATGAGGCAGTGGGTCTACCCAAGATCACCTTTGAGGAGCAAATGCGTTTCTACCTCAACGGCAACGCGGTAGACATCATCAACACCGGCAACGGTCACACCGATGGCGATGCGCAGGTATTTTTTCGCGAATCCAACGTCATCCACACCGGTGATATGTTTGTGCGCTACGGACTGCCCTTCATCGATAGAGACAATGGCGGCACTGCCGACGGCATGATCGATGCACTGATGAATATTGCTAGTCTGATAAACGAGAGTACTATAATCATTCCCGGTCATGGTCAGCTCGCGACCAGAGATGATCTATTAGAGTTTCGCAATATGCTGGTTGTGATACGTGGCAACCTGGTTCGTGCGAAGGTGCAGGGCATGTCTGTCGATGAAATGCTGGCGAGTGAGCCGGCAGACGGTTTCGCTCCGGCGAATGAGAATACAGAAGGATGGTTGCGGCAGGCTTATGGAGAATATTCTGACTAGCGCGTTTTAATGTCAGGAACTTCGGTTGATCCATTCTGCATTGAAAGGACTGGATCGCGATAGGCTAACAGCATAGTCCTATTGAAAATTTCACGGGAGAGAAAAATAATGAAAATTACTTATAGCGTAATGGTAATCAGTCTTTTCAGTGCCGGTGTGACTGCTCAAGAATACTCTGTACCCAAAACAGAATGGGGAGTGCCTAATTTTCACGGTGTCTGGAAACACGCCACTATCATGCCATTCGAGAGGCCTGCCGAGTTGGGTGAGAAGCGAGCCTACACAGAGGAAGAAGCTCTGGTCTTGGAAGGTGCAGTACAGCAGAAATTTGAAGCGGCTAATGAGCCACTGAGTCCCGATCGGGCGCCACCAGAGGTGGGTGAGGCTCTGCCTTCCCTTGGCAACTATGACTTATTCTGGCGCGAGGATGCTAAATTCATACCGACTATCGACGGCGAATTTCGTACCTCTGCAATTACCGACCCGGCGAATGGGCGCATGCCCGAACGCGTGGCCGGTTTCAACGAGCGCATGGCCGCGCGAGGTAGCCGGGGTAGAAACAGCGACGGCCCGGAGGGGCGGGGTTTGGGTGAGCGTTGTCTGTTGAATGGCAACTTTGGCAGCCCGGTGATGCGACCGAGCATCTACAATAGCCTCCTTACCTTTAATCAGTCGCCAGGTTACATCAGCATTACCACCGAGATGGCCCACGATACCCGCATTGTTAAGATTACTGACGAACACAATCCAGCGGCCGCCGCGCATAGAAAATGGATGGGAAATTCAATAGGGCGTTGGGAAGGCGAGACCTTGGTGGTTGAAACCAAGCACTACAACAACTGGCAGACACTGTACGGTGTGCCGACAGAGAATCTCACTGTCATCGAGACATTCCGCCGGGATTCAAACAACAAGATGATCTATGGTTTTACCGTGGATGACCCAACTGTGTTTAGTGCGCAGTTTTCCGGTGAATACGCCTTATCGAGAATTGAGGAGAACATCTATGAGTACGCCTGCCATGAGGGAAACTATGGCATGGTCGGTATTTTGGGCGGGGCCCGACGCCTAGAGCAGCTGGGCTTGGAGCCCTAGTCATAGTATTTGACTTAAAGACTGTAATAGTTAGTGCAACACGGATGTAAAATAAAAAGCAAAGTAGACGTGGCAGCAAAGGAGCTGGCACCATTCTACTGTTTTATCGAGCCATCTAGGTGTCTTGACCTATTCGCCTATCTGGGTCGATTTCAGAATTCAGAACCGCAAGCGCAACGCATTACTCACCACCGACACCGAACTTAGACTCATCGCAAAGGCTGCAATCATGGGTGAGAGCAGCAGACCGAATACGGGGAATAAAACTCCTGCAGCGACCGGCACACCTATACTGTTGTAGAGAAAGGCGAAGGTCAGATTTTGGCGCATATTGGCAACGGTCTGTTCTGATATGAGTCGCGCCTGGGCGATACCCCGCAGGTCGCCTTTTACCAGTGTCACCGGGGCGCTGCTCATAGCGACGTCGGTGCCGGTGCCCATGGCGATTCCCACCGCAGCCTTGGCAAGGGCAGGTGCGTCATTGATACCGTCGCCGGCCATAGCAACCTTATGACCCTGGCTTCGTAGCTGCTCTATCAGTGCCAGTTTCTTGGCCGGGGTGACCTCGGCGTGCACCTCCTCAATACCTAGCTCCTTTGCTACCGCGAGTGCGGTGAGCTCGCCATCGCCGGTCGCCATGATTAGGCGAAGTCCACTGTCCCGCAGTTCTTTCAGTGCTGTGGGGGTCGACTCCTTAATAGGGTCGGCTACCGCTAACAGGCCGAGGAGTGTTTGCTCCATCGCGAGGAAGACTACACTGGCACCATCGCGCCGCAGGTCATCGGCCTGATTAGCAAAGTCCTTCATCTCCACGCCTAGTTGCCGCATGAAAGCGGTGTTGCCTAGTGCGAGTTGTTGCGCATTGCCCGTGTCTGAGAGAAGCGTAGCCGTTACGCCGATGCCGGAGGCGGAATCGAAATCACTCACGGGCTTTAGTTCAAGTTGTTGCCCGCGTGCGGATTCGACGATGGCTTTGGCAAGCGGATGTTCGCTGCCCTGATCGATGCTGGCAGCGAGGCGCAGAATTTCTTCCTCTGAGTGATCGGCTAGCGCTATGGTCTTCAGCAGGCTGGGGCGACCAAGAGTAAGAGTGCCGGTTTTGTCTACCACTAGAATATCGACTTCACGCAGCTGTTCGATTGCGGCCGCATCGCGAAACAGGATGCCCTTGCTGGCGGCCCTTCCGGTTGCCACCATGATGGACATGGGAGTGGCGAGTCCCAGAGCACAGGGACAGGCGATGATCAATACGGAGACCGCATTGATTAGGCCATAGACCCAGCTGGGCTGCGGGCCTAGCAGGCCCCATATAATGAAAGTAATGATGGCGATAGATACGATCATAATGACGAAGTAACCCGCCACGATATCGGCCAGGCGCTGTAGTGGCGCGCGGGAACGCTGTGCCTGAGCAACCAGATTAACGATCTGCGCCAGTGTTGATTCAGCGCCTACGTGTTTAGCGACGATGATCAAACTTCCACTGGTATTCAGAGTCGCGCCTATGACTTTGTCGCCGGGATGCTTGCTTACTGGTAAAGGTTCGCCGGTGAGCATTGATTCGTCTATGGGGCTATTACCCTCAATCACATCGCCATCCACCGGAAGCGTCTCGCCGGGGCGAACGCGAAGACGATCGCCGATCTGTATCTCATCGATAGGCACATCCCTCTCGCTGCCATCGGCATCGATGCGACGCGCGGTCTTCGGTGCCAGTTGCAGAAGCGCCTTAATTGCGGTGGAAGTCTGGGCTCTAGCCTTGAGTTCGAATATCTGCCCGACCAGTGTCAGGGAGATGATGACGGCGGCCGCTTCAAAATAGACTTGGACCCGACCGTTCATAACAAACGATTCGGGGAAGAGTTGTGGCGCAAGTGTTGCCACCACACTGTAGGTAAATGCGGCCGAGGTACCGAGGCCGATTAGTGTCCACATATTGGGGCTGCGGTTTAGTATCGATTGCATGCCGCGCTCCAGGAACGGCCGGCCAGCCCAGAGCACCACCGGCGCTGCCAATAGCAGTTCGATCCAGTTCTGCCAGTCGGCCGGCACCCACTCGCGGCCGTGACCGAACATGGCCAAGATAAAGACGGCGAAGGAGAAAGGGAGTGTCCACCAGAAGCGACGACTGAAGTCAGTCAGCTCGGGATTGCCGTCGTCTTCCAGGCTAGGCATCTCCGTCTCCAGCGCCATGCCGCACTTGGGGCAGGTGCCGGGTCCCAGCTGGCGTACCTCCGGGTCCATGGGGCAGGTGTACCAGGCGTCTGGATCTGCCGGTTCCGGTTCGCGCGGTTCCAGATATTTGATAGGGTCAGATTCGAACTTACTCCCACAGCCAGCGCAGCAGAAATAGTAATCCACGCCGGAATGGTGAACATGGTGTTGAGAGTCAGTGGAGACAGTCATGCCGCAGACCGGGTCTTTGAGCTCGTTTACCTGTTGCTGTTCGTCTTCGTGATTACTCACTCTCTGTCTCCTGCGCCGCATTGGCATTGGCGTTGGATAGGCTAGCCTAGCCTAATCAAGACCCCAGTATAAACCTTAGATCCTACTCTAAGGTCAATCGATTTATAAGGATAAAAAAGGGGTCGGAGGGATTTAATTTAAATCCCTCCGACCCCTTTTTTGTTCGCTTTTGCTCTTACTTCTGCGGGCAGATCAGGAACTTCTCGCCGGTATGCTTTGCGTAATACTGTTTCATGATGTCTGCGTCCAGGGCTTCGCTTAGGGAGATCTCATTGGTGTAATTACTGGCAAAGCTAGTGGTGAGCTCTTGTGCCACGCGAGCACGCAAGCGTCCAGCTACTTCCATTCCGGCTTTAGCAAGAAAATTGGGTAGCAACCAACCACCGACTCCCCAAGCCATGCCGTAGCCTCGGTTCAATGTGGTAGGAGAGGTATCGAGCCCGCCATACAGGTAAACCTGTTTGTGCTTGACCGAACCATAGATGCTATAGGCGCCCGGGGTTCTGGCGGCGGCAGCTTCCATGCATGACAAAATGTTTGATGCGAGCATTCCACCACCGGTTGCATCGAAGGCTAAGGTCGCGCCGGTTTCATGGATCGCATCGGTCAGATCTGCCATAAAAGTATCGGCACTGCTGTTGATCACATATTTAGCGCCCATCTCTTTTAGTAGTGCGACTTGCTCTTCCTTACGCACAATATTGACCAGATCTATACCTTCGGCCTGACAGATTCGGTTTAGCATCTGGCCGAGGTTCGATGCCGCGGCGGTATGCACTAGTGCGGTATGGTTTTCCATCCTCATTGTCTCAACCATCGACAGTACAGTCATTGGATTCACGAAGCTGGACGCGCCATCTTTGGCTGTATGGCCCTCTAGCAGAGGCAGGCAGGAGTCGGCCTCTATGCAACGATATTGCCCGTACATTTGGCCTCCGGCTATAGCGACAATTTTGCCATCGAGACTCTTGGCCGCGTCACTGTCGCCAGTCGCAACCACCGTACCCGCACCTTCGTTACCCACTGCCAGTGCCTGTCCTACCCGTGCCTTCATGACGCGCATGCCTTGCTCAGAGACGGGTGCTGCAAGCACGGTATCGCCGCCAGTTCCTGTCGATGTGGCGGCACTCATGTCTGTAAAGCCAAACATGACGCCAAGATCGGAAGGGTTAATCGGAGCTGCTTCGATTCTGACCAGAACCTGATCGGCATTCGGCTTGGGTGTTTCCTGTTCTTTTAGCTCCAGGCGCAATTCTCCGGTTTCTGTAACGGTGGAGAGCATTTGCAGGTAGGTGGAATTCACGGACATGGTGTACCTCTAATTATAAAAACGATGAATGTTTCTTATTCCCGGTGACAGGCATCAATATATACCCCCGGAAAGCGGCGCTTAATATAGCAGCCATTGTGGTGAAACGGGACCTATTTATCGCTCATCAGAATATGCTCTTCGCCAGATTCACTGGATACAACTATAGCAGATGCAATTTTTGCAGTGGCCATTAGCGCGCCAAACTCCTCGTCGGGAATTACCAGATGGGCCTTCAATAGCTCGTCACTCTCCCACTTCTCGGAAAGGAGTATCTGCGCTGGGTCTTCCAGGTTTTGGGAAAACACGTAGTCGGTACAGCCGGCATCTTCTCTGCTACGTGCTGCACGATCCTTCAGGGCTTGCTTCGCGTTCTCGAGTTCTTCTACTGATGCGAATTTAATGCTACCGCTAACTATTATCATTAATCTATTCCTTCTTCACTAAACGGGTAGGGTTCTGAACATAACCAAACTTAGGTGTGAAGCGGATAGGGGGCAACTGTTTTATTGAATGAATAAGCGCAGTTAAGAACGAACATATAGATTTTCTTAGAGGCAATCGCTGCAACTTGCGCCGCAGTTAATTGTCGGTCATGCTCTGACTATGAATTCTTAAAGGAGAAATAACATCATGCCCAGTCTGAATCGCTATCTACCTGTCGCACTAGTCTTGTCCCTGTTCGCTACTATGAGCGCCTGTGCTCAGGAAAGAGCTTATATTAATTCTAATCATGCATCGCAGGCAGATGTATCGCCATTCAGTGGTGCAGTATTAACCGACAATACTCTGTATATATCGGGTACGCTGGGCTTGGAGGATGGTCAAGTGCCATCTGACCCTGCGGCGGAAGCACGCAATGTGATGAATGGGATTAAGGCTCAGTTAGAGGATGCTGGCATGACCATGGACGATCTGACCTATGTGCAAATCTTCTGTTCCGATCTCTCGCTGTATCAAGTCTTTAACGATGTATACCGCACCTTCTTTACGCAGGAGTTTCCTGCGCGAGCCTTTATCGGTGCTGGCAGTCTCTTATTCGATGCGCGCTTCGAGATTCAAGCCATCGCAGTTAAGCGTTAATAATTTCTTACTTTAAGCACCCTGTCCCGAGCGTTAGCCTAAAGGGCAGGGTTCCCAGGCCTCACTATTTAATCTACAAGTAGAATTCTATAACTATGTTTTACGAGCCCAAGAAGAAAAACCACGGTCTACCGAAGAATCCATTCAATAGCCTAATTGTTCCGCGACCCATAGGCTGGATAAGCTCTGCTGATAAAGAGGGTGTTCACAACCTCGCGCCATATAGCTTCTTTAATGCGGTGAGTTATAGTCCACCGACGGTCATGCTCTCTGGCGGTGTAGGATCGGCAGCGGATGGTATGAAGGATTCGATTCGAAACATCGAGGCGACGGGGGAGTTCGTGTGTAACCTGGCTACCTGGGACACGCGCGAGCAGATGAACCGATCGTCGATGTCGGTGCCAGCGGATGTCGATGAGATTAGCCTTTCCTCTCTGACTGCGATCTCCTCCAGCATCGTCGGTGCCCCACGAATTCAAGAGGCCCCCGTGCATCTTGAATGCCGCTACTTGAAGAGTGTGGACATTCCCGGCTGGACAGAAGTGGATGCCTACCGGGTGATATTCGGTGAGGTAGTAGGGATCCACATCGATGATGACTTCATCACCGATGAGGGTCTGGTCGACGTGGCTAAACTGCTGGTCATAGGAAGATTGGGCTATAACGACTACACCCGTGTAGACAAGGATTCACTGTTCACTATGGACAGGCCCGGCTAGATGGCCACTATTATTGCTTAGCCTTGGTGGCATTCTGCAGCAAGGCGCCGAAAGTACCGACTGCAGGGGCTGCAGGCTTTGCCGATGCGGGTTTGCTGGTGTTGGCTTGTGCCGATCTGTTGTTGGGCCTATGGCTGGTCTTGCCTTTTTCCGTTTCTTTATCTTTCCTGCTGCCACTTTCCTTGTTAGCCTTCGATTGCAGTTCATCATCGAGGCGCATAGCTAGGCCGATGCGTTTTCGCTGCACATTCACCTCCATGACTTTTACTTTTACGACGTCGCCTGTTTTTACTACGGTGTGCGGGTCTTTCACGAAGGTATTCGATAGGGCGGAGATATGTACCAGTCCATCCTGATGCACGCCGATGTCCACGAAGGCGCCGAAGTTGGTTACGTTAGTTATCACGCCTTCCAATAGCATACCGTTCTTAAGATCTTTCATGGACTCGATGCCGTCTTTAAATTCTGCGGTTTTGAATTCGGGCCTTGGGTCGCGGCCGGGTTTTTCCAGTTCGCTCAGTATGTCGGTAACCGTGGGCAGCCCGAATTTCTCATCGATGAAATCCGCAGGGTTTAGCTTCGCCAGAAAGCTGCGATCCCCCATCATGTCGGCAACTTTTTTCTTGCTTGCGCTGCCGATCTTTTCAACTACGCTGTAGGACTCCGGGTGAACTGCAGAGGCATCCAGTGGATTGTCACCATTGACGATGCGTAAGAAGCCCGCTGCCTGCTCGAAACTCTTTTCGCCAAAGCGCGGAACTGCCTTCAGGTCGCGGCGATTCCTAAACTCGCCATGCAGGTTGCGATACTCCACTATATTCGTCGCGATAGACGATGACAGGCCAGAGACCTGCTTTAGCAATGCAGCCGAGGCCATGTTTACATCGACACCCACGGCATTCACGCAATCTTCGACCACCGCATTCAGGCTCTGCCCTAATTTGAATTGACTCACATCGTGTTGATACTGACCTACACCGATTGACTTTGGGTCTAACTTAACCAGCTCTGCCAGTGGGTCTTGCAGGCGTCGTGCAATAGAGATGGCGCCACGCACGGTCACATCCAGATCGGGAAATTCTTCTCTGGCAATGTCAGAGGCGGAATACACGGAGGCGCCAGCTTCATTCACCATGGCTTTGTCGAGCTTCAGTTCCTTGTGCAACTTAATAAGATCTCCAGCCAGCTTGTCAGTCTCTCGCGAGGCGGTACCGTTGCCAATGGCAATCAGTTCGACACCGTGCTTCTTCGCCAATTTGGCCAATACAGAAATGGATTCGTCCCATTGATTCCTCGGTTGATGAGGGTAGATCGCGGTGTCTTCTAGAAATTTTCCAGTGCGATCGACTACACACACCTTCACGCCGGTGCGCAGGCCTGGATCGAGGCCAAGAGTGACTTTGTTGCCAGCCGGTGGTGCCAGCAGGATAGCTTTCATGTTTTCGGTGAACACGCGAATGGCTTCGTCGTCTGATTGCTCGCGAAGGTGGCCTAACAGGTCGGTCTCGAGCCGATAGATGAGCTTGATACGCCAGGTCCAGGTGACTACGCCGCCTAACCAAGCATCCGCCGGACGATTCTTGTTCGCTATGCCGAAATGCGCGGCAATCATGCCCTCGCAGGGGTCGGTCGCCCCAGATTCAACACCCGCGCTACCAATCTCCACAGACAGAAATCCCTCTTTACGCCCGCGGAAAACGGCGAGCGCGCGGTGGGAAGGAATCTTGTTCAAGCGTTCACTGTAATCGAAGTAATCGCTAAACTTGGTAGCATCTGCCTTGTTCTTCTCTACGACGCTGGCGCGAAGCTCGCCGTTGTCCCAAAGGTGGTTGCGCAGCCTGCCCATGAGTGCGGCGTCTTCACTGAAGCGCTCCATGAGAATGTCGCGGGCGCCCCCGAGGGCAGCTTTGACATCTTCGATGTCATTTTTGCGTGAGTCGTTGTCGATGTAGTTGAGAGCCTGAGTCTCAGGGTTCAGCTTCGGGTCAGCAAATAGCTCATCGGCTAAAGGTCCTAAGCCCGCCTCGATGGCAATCATGGCCTTGGTGCGACGCTTGGGTTTATAGGGAAGATACAAATCTTCCAGGATGGTCTTCGTCTCGGCAGCACGAATCTGTTTTTCCAGTTCCGGCGTCAACTTGTCCTGCTCACTGATGCTGGTAATAATTGTTTCTATCCGTTCATCCATCTCGCGTAGATAGCGCAGGCGTAATTCGAGATCACGCAATTGTAAATCATCGAGCCCACCGGTCGCTTCCTTGCGGTAGCGCGACATAAAGGGCACCGTCGAACCCTCATCGAGTAGCGCAATCGCAGCGCTAACTTGTGGCGGTTTTACGTTTAGTTCATTGGCGATTTTTTGGGTTATTACTGGGGAGCTTGACTGGGTAGCGGGCATTGCAATCCTACGTTCCCAGTTAGGTATAACCGGGATTTTGCGTGGTTAATCAGGGGTGTATTCTACGCTGAATTGGGTTGTTTAAACTATGGCTGAGATGAGATCGGGCGGATTTAAATTCGCACAAATTTCGGTACGAACATTAGGCCAACGCCAATGCCTGCCATTAACATGGGATCGGTGATTATATAGGGGCACACCATCAGACAAAGGCCAGTATAGTAGGCGACCGTGTGTTTCTGCTTCTTGCCATAGATGAAATATCCAAGCCCAATTGAACTGAATATCAGGCTGATAAGCAGATAATTCGTGTCAAACATGGAGGTCTCTCGGGTCGGTAGTGGCTAACCATAACCCGAGTCGGTGGCTGGGTGTTGGCTTGCTTCTCAATTCAAGGAATATCTAGCCTTAGTTCCAATCCGTTCCGTCATAGTAGCGCGTACCTCTATGCCCCTTCCGGGCAACAGGCTTGGTGATTCTCTCACCGGGACACTTCACTAGAATCAGAGTTCTTGGTCTGCCCGATTTAGGGTTCACGGCACCACCGGCCAATTCGCGAATTCTTAGTCGACCTCTAAGCTCATCATTGAAGATTGCGTAGACGAAATCTCCCACCTTTAATTTGGAAGGCTTGCCTGCCATGTGAAATTCAAACTCTGCGACCGAGCCATCGAACAGAGATTCCATACCCGCTTCCCCGCGGGAAGCGGGTATGGTTTTTGTAATACCAAAATTCATTACAGACAACTTTCTCTAACCAAATAAATCGAAGGTGCCGAAGTTGCCACCTAGCAATTTGTTTGAATCAGAGTGCCCGAGCCAACCCTGAGTCATGCTTTGGTAAACTTTTCTGAAGTCGGTTGTGTAGGCCAGGTTGTCTCCCTCGGCCAATTCGGTCAGGCTTGGTAGTTCGCCGTAGTGTCCGCCTTTGACTTGATTGCCTACGACAAACATAGCGTTTGCCGCGCCATGGTCGGTGCCAAGACTCACATTCTCTGGCACGCGTCGGCCAAACTCGGAAAAGATCATGAGCGCGACATCATCGGCACGACCGATGCGCTCAAGATCTTGAATGAACCCTGCTACGGCGTCGGAGGTATAGGTTAAAAGCCGCCGGTGTAAGTTGTTCTGAAACACATGTGTGTCAAAGGCATTGTTTCGATAGGCCACGTAGTAAAGACCTGTAGGCATGCCTGCATCTAACAAAGCGATTACTTTCTGGAGATCCAGGTCATTCACGCCATAGTCAATCGGAGAATCGTACTTGGTCCAGGCATCGCGAACGAGCGCGGATGCGTCATTTGCGCTGCGCGCAATGTCCAAAAGGAAGCTTCGTGATGAGTTTTCAGATTCGCCAATCTCTGGCACTGCATTCAGAGCATCTTTCTCCGCAGCAAAGGCTTCACGCATAAATCGATTTGGGTCATCGAAAACTACAGGTACGTGTTTTTCACTGCGTACCGCCAGAGATTGCCTCGCGGCTATGTTTACCAAATAGTTGGGTGGTGCGGACGGGGCAATTGCGTCCGCCAACTTTCCTACCCAGCCATACTCGTTGCCACTATTGGGCGCGGCTGTATGCCAGTAGGCCATCGAGGTGAAATGAGAGTATGAAGGGTTCTCATAGCCGCAGCCGTGCACAATTGCCATCTTTCCGTCTCTATACAGGCGTTCGAACCCTGCCATTCCGGGATTAAAGCCGAAGTGATCATCGATAACTCTGAGTTCATTCTTGGGAATCCCGATGTTAGGCCGCTGCCGGTAGTAGGCATCGTCGCCATAAGGCACTACTGTGTTTAAGCCATCGTTGCCACCGGAGAGTTCCAGGATAACCAGAACCTTGCCGTTGGCGGCAGCTTGTGCCGCCGCAGCTTGTGCCGCTTGTGCAAATGCTGGAGGTACCATGCTTAAGGCCCCCAGGCCTGCCATGCCGGTCAACATCTCTCGGCGGCTAAGTGCTTTGCTCGACCTGAACTTGTTCTTTTTCATATCTTTTGCCCCGTCTACTCAGGATCCTAAGTCAGACTTTTCAAATTAACTTAATTGATATTCCGGTTGGCTCATAATGAGATGTAAGACCAGACGCAGTGAATCTTCCATATAGCTTTGTGCATCTACAATGCTTGAAGTGCCCAGGTCCTGGCTAAGAAAATCGATCAACATGCTGCGCGTTTCGCTGCCCGGTTGAACTCGCATAAAGCGTGCGAGCAGATAGCTCACCGCTTCATCCGTGGTTTCGATGTCTTGCTCTACTATCATCTCGCTTAAATTTATCCGTGCTGTATGCCGAGGTAGGGGCTTAACTCTCTCGATAGCCATCTGCCAACCTCGGAAGCTACCGTAACGGGTGTTGAATTCTTCATCGCGGTCCGCCAGCATATTTGATTCGGCCATGATTCCGCCCTCGCTCATTGAGCTAGGCTGCGTAGCGGATGTAATGTCCTGACCCTGCCGAATGCGATCGGCCACACTGCGTATCTCGGCGCTACCATTGACTCTGTCCGGCGGTATGAAGTTGATGTCGGGAAACAGAACGTCACGGGCGAAATTTCCGCGCTCAAGAAGCAGGCCCGGTGTCATCCAGCTTCTTCCTCCGGCCCAGCCAGCAACAGTGGGTGGGCGGAACAATGACTGACTGAGCGCGCCGGTCGCGCGGTTAAAATCAGGCACGCCAGGTGCATCCTTAAGGCCGAGCTTGCGGTAGGTTGAAACGGCCAGTTGTACCGGGCTCTTTATCTGGCTGCCCATCGAGGCAGCGCTGTAAAAATCTTTCGAAAGGAAGAGGGTTTCGAGCAGAGTTGCCACATCATAATCTGCATCACGAAGAATATTACCTAATTCTTTGCCCAGCGCTGGGCTTACCTCTTCACGCACGAAGAAGCGATAAATCTTGCTGGAGATATACTCTGCTGTAACCGGCTGTTCCATAATAAGATCGATGATCTCGATACCGTCGAAGTTGCCGCTTTGCCCTAAAAACGTTTTCACGCCATCGTCGTGTTGTTGCTCGTTGACGACAAAGTTCGTGTCAACATAGTTCCAGCCGGTGAAGGCGCGCGCGGCCTCACGAATATCGGTCTCGGAATAGTTGCCCACACCCATGGTAAAAAGCTCCATGATTTCACGAGCAAAGTTCTCGTTAGGCGCACCTTTTACATTTACACCGGCATCGAGGAATGACAGCATGGCTGGGTCTTGTGCTACTGCCACCATGAGGTCGCGAAAACTGCCAGTGCCCATTTCATGAAACAGCTCAAGTTCGTTTAGCAACTTGCGATAGTCCCGTACCTTGCTCTCGTTGATGGCATAGTGCCCGTGCCAGAATAGCGCCATCTTTTCTTGAAGCGGATTATTGGATGCGACCATGCGGTCGGCCCACCAATAGGCGACGCGGTTGGTTTCCAATACGCTGGCTCGCAGCCAGTAGAAGAACTTATTCACTACCGGCTGCAGACGGCGATTGCCTTCAGGTTTTACTTTTACGCCCAGAGCCTCACCGGTCTGCTTTGCCAGTTCTGTGGTCGCAGGTCGGCTGGGAGGAAAGGGTTCTAAGCCAGGGTCATGAATCCCCGAATGCTCGAAGGGGAGCAGGTGAGTATTCTTGCTAGAGTCGTAATGCACCAAGCTATTTACGGCTTCGCGCGGTGAGAGTGCGGCAAGGGCTTCTATCTGAGCGGGGGTGCCGCCGAATCCAGCTCTCTCAAGCAGGTGAGCCGCCGTTTCGTAATTCCAGTGGCCATCTGCGATCGGGGCAAGGTCGTCTTGCTGGGCAAGTACTGAGGGCGATGCCAGGGCTACTGCAAGGGCGCTTGCTGCGGCCAGAAATTTCAGTGCTCTCAACATGAGGGAGCTCTCCGGTTTTGTATCAGAGCGCCTACTTTATTCTATTTTCTCCCGTATTTGTACGTGCTTGTAGGGGCACAAGGGTGCTTTCGAGGAGGGGAGTATGAATATTTAGCGAAGCCCAATTAACCTTACTTTATGTGCGACATTTTTGTGCGCAGCAAGAGCCGCGTAAATACAGGGTAATTCGGCCAAGGAAGGGCTTTACACCGCCCCTAGTTCCTATATCCTGTCGGTAAGGTCTTATAATAGAGAGGAATTAATAAATGGCCAAATCTGCAGGCATTAATAGAAGAACATTCATCAAGAACGCCAGTCTAACAGCCTTCGCCGGGGCAACCGGTGGCATAGCGACCGGCGCTACTGCGGCTCAAGGGGCCAGTAGTTCGAAGATGGCTAACGGCAAGTACGATTTCGATACAGTCTATAACCGGGTTAATCACAATACGGCTCGTTGGGATTCCCCCCCTAGAAGCTATCCGGAAGGGACCTTCAAATACGGCATGGGCGTCGCGTCCATGGATTTCGAGTGTGCGCCCTGTATTACAGAGGCCATTGCCGAGCGCAACGAACACCACAGCTGGGGTTATTTGAGCACCACCGAGCCACTGCGCGACGAAGTCGTAAGGTGGAATGGCGAGCGCCACGGTGTTGACCTTCCCAACGAGGCGGTAACCATTTCAGACGGTGTGTATGCCGGCATGATAGCCGCTATGCGATCACTGGTAGGCTCGGGCGGCAAGGTATTAATTAATTCACCTGCTTATTCTGGTTTTTACACGATGAACCGGAATGCGCGTACCTTACCTGTTGATAGCCCCCTGGTTAAGGTCAATGGCCGCTATGAGATAGACTGGGAAGACCTGGAAGCAAAGATGACCCCAGACGTTCGTGCGATGATCGTCTGTAACCCGCAGAACCCCACAGGAAACGTGTGGAAGGAAGATGAGCTGCTGCGCATTGGTCGTCTCTGTCTGGAGCACAACATCGTAGTCTTGTCTGACGAAATTCACTCCGATTTTGTCCGTCCCGGTCACAAGTACACGCCATTCGCCAGCCTGCCTGATCAAGCTGTGGTAAACAATAGCCTTAGCTTCAATGCCATCAGTAAGACATTTAATCTGGCCGGTATGAAGAATGCCTACTTCTATTCGAAGAACCCGCAATTGAAGGCAAGAGTCGACGAGTTTCACTTTGCCGAGCTGAGTACGCTGGGAGTGGTAGCGAACGAGGCGGCCTATAAGGGTGGAGCAGATTGGTTTGCTCAGGCGCTGGCCTATATCGATGGCAGCCACGACATGGTCGAGAATTACATTAAGCAACACATGCCTACGGTAGGGTATACACGCAATGAAGGTACGTTCATGACCTTCCTAGATTTCAGCAAAACTATGGACGCGATTGGTGCTAGCGAACAGTACAAATCACGCGGCAAACAATCACCTGAGCATTATTTTCAAGATTGGTTGGTGCACAACTCTGGCGTGTATCTGAATCCGGGTTCAGTTTACGGTACCGGTGGCGCAGGCCATATGCGCATGAATATCGCCTCGTCGCGACTCGTGCTCAAGGATGTATTCGACGCCCTGGCGTCTGCTGTCAATAAAGTCTAATGACGGTAAAAAAAGGGGTTGGAATTTAATTCCAACCCCTTTTTTTAGCCCCGGCTTTATGGGCGGGGATAGTAATCACAATTAATGCTCAACAGTGAGCGAGTTTGTCTGACACCGTATTCCCAAGTAGAGGAGATTAGATCATGAAAATGACGCGTCGCGGTTTCGTAGGAACTATCGGTCTTGGCAGTGCTGCCGGACTTCTTTCAAGTGCAGGTCTTACTAGTCGTCATGCCAACGCAGCGAGTTATGCGGATGAGGCTGTGTATGACGGTGGCATCATGCAGCTCAATCAGAATGAGAGTGCTCGTGGCCCTGGCCCCAAGACCATGGAAGCAATTCGCTCTCACGTAACCAAGCGGGTTGGCCGAGGCTATGCGCCAGATCATGTTAATGAATTGCGTTCTACACTGGCTGAGGGTTACGGTGTTAGTACTGACAATGTAATTCTGGCAACAGGCTCTGGGCCTTTGCTAGTGGGGGCAACGCGGGCTTTCTGTTCCGCGAACAAACCGCTGGCTACTATTGACCCTACCTATACAACAGCCGAACAGACCGCGCGTCAGATGGGTGTAGGGATAAGACGTGTGCCAGTAGATGGCTCTAACATGGGCGTCGATCTGGATGGTCTAGCAAAAGCCGCGGTGGGTGCAGGTATGGTGTATTTCTGCAATCCGAATAATCCAACGGGCACTGTGCATTCGCCAGCTGCAGTGGAATCCTTTGTTAGGCGTGTGCAGCGTGAATCTCCGAATACCAGGATGCTCATCGATGAGGCCTATATCAACTATGCTGCTGATGAGGTTATGCAAACCGCGTTGCCCTTGGCGCTGGAGTTCGAGAATGTATTTATTACCCGTTCCTTTTCCAAGGCGCATGGCATGGCTGGATTGCGTGTTGGTTACGCACTGGGTCAAAAGCAGACTCTCGATGCGATCACCGGAGCCTGGGGTATGGGTGATGTGAACATGTTAAGCGCGATAGCGGCGATTACCGCATTTAAAGACAAGGAACACATCGAATGGGAGCGCCAGGAAAACACCGAGATTCGCGCCTTCGTCGTTGCTGCATTCAATGATATGGGCTTCGAGGCTACGAACTCGCACACCAATCATATTTTCGTTAACCTGGGTCGCCCGGCGAAAGAGTTTCGCGATGCCTGTTTAGAGCACAAGATCTTGGTCGGTCGAGACTTTCCGCCGTTTCACAATACTCACTGCCGCATCTCCATGGGCAGTAGAGAAGAGATGCAGCAAGCAGTCGAGGTGTTCCGCAAGGTGCTCGCCTAGAAACCAATTAGTGAGTTAAATGAGAACGTAGACTGATCTGCCGATGGGCTGGTCAGTCTTCGTTTTGCATTTCTGCTCTCATTGTTTTTGTCACAGGCAACGACGATACAGCGCAAATAATCTTTCCCAGTGTCTCTCTGCCGATTCTTTGTGGTATTTTCCTTCGCGTTTGGGAAACACAAAGCCATGTTCGGTGCCCGGATACCATTCGATGCGTGAATTGATAGCCGTAGTTGCCAGATAGCTCTCCAGATTGTCTACCATCTCCTTCGGCGCATATTCGTCGGTCTCCGCGCAGCCGAAATACATCTCGGCCTTTATCTTGTCTGCATCCAGATGTGGAGAATCTGCTTGATCCGAATACAGATGGACCCCATGAAAGGAGGCGCTGGCAGCGATGCGGTCAGGAAATGCCGCGGCGGCAGCAAAGGCAAACGGGCCACTCATGCAGTAGCCGACACAGCCGATATTTCCAGCTCTTGCGGCAACATCTTGATCTGCGAATTCGATGAGAGTACGAACGTCTTCGCATGCCATCGCATTGCTTAGCGAGGCCATATGTTCATGCATCACTTCACGTCCAGACTCCTGAATCTTGAATTCTCTGACGCGGCGATAGTAAAGGTTTGGCAGCATCACATAGTAGCCAACTGTTGCCAGGCGATTGGCCATGTCATGGAGTTCTGCACGCTTACCGGGGGCATCCATTAGAAACAGTATGGCCGGGTGTGGGCCCTCCTCTTCCGGATGAGTGATGAAGGTATTCATGCTGCCCGCACTGGTGGGTATATCTATCTCTCGATTTATCATTGTTAGCTGTCTACTTTATAGTTGAGGAAAACGCTAGTGAAACAAAGGTAGCAGAAACTCCGTGATCTTCAATACTCCCTTGTTAGAGATTTCTTGCGTAGGCGGGAATTTTTGTTGAACTGATGTATATTAGCTCCAGCCAGTAATGGTTGGCAGTAGCGCCTATTGAGATTATTTTTGAATGAGTTGAAAGGTAAGTAGCAAGATGTCGAAGTACACGCCCCCGAAAGTTTGGACATTCAATACCGAATCCGGCGGCCAGTTCGCCAACATCAACAAGCCTACGGCGGGTGCTCAGGAGGAGCGAGCCCTGCCGGTGGGGAAACATCCCCTGCAGCTCTATTCTCTCGCGACCCCTAACGGCGTGAAGGTGACGATACTACTGGAAGAACTACTCGCCCTGGGTCATGAGGGAGCAGAATACGATGCGTATCTGATTCGCATAAACGAGGGTGAGCAATTCGGTAGCGACTTTGTCGCGATCAACCCTAATTCCAAGATTCCGGCACTGCTCGATCACAGCACGTCACCACCGACTAGAGTATTCGAGTCAGGCGCTATTCTCATCTATCTGGCTGAGAAATTCGGCGCCTTCATTCCGCAAGATTCATCTGCCAGGGCGGAGTGTCTGTCCTGGCTTATGTGGCAGATGGGAGCCGGGCCTTTCCTCGGTGGTGGCTTCGGTCATTTCTATGCCTATGCTCCGGAAAAATGGGAGTACCCAATTAATCGTTATGCCATGGAGTTGAAGCGACAATTAGACCTTCTGGATAAGAACCTCGCCGATCGAGTTTATCTATGCGGAGATAAATATAACATCTCTGATATGGCTGTCTATCCATGGTATGGAGCGGCGGTGTTGCATAATATTTATGACGCTGCTGAATTTCTTGATGTGACCTCATATAAGAACGTAGTCCGTTGGGCGAAAGAGATAGAAGAGCGCCCAGCAGTAAAGCGCGGTCGACGAGTTAACCGTACCTGGGGCCGGAAAGAGTCTCGATTACCAGAGCGACACGATGCGAGTGACTTCGATTAGGCAGTAGCGACCGTGTAGGTGCAGCGGCCGAAAGAGTAAAGCCCGAAAGAGCAGAGCCCGAAAGCGAAGCGTTCCATCATTTCCATGCCGTCGCACATCCAGAAAACCTAGGGTAGGGAAGATTAGGAAGATTAGGAAGATTAGGAAGGGTAGGAAGGGTCGGAAGGGTCGGAAGGGTAGGGAAGGGGAGGGAAGGGGAGGGAAGGGGAGGAAAGAGTGTGAAGGAAGGAGGGCGAGTCCCGCCCCGATACCGAGTTGTTCCACGTCTCTTAGGATAGTGGATCTATTTCTCGAATTTAGCGCTGTCATCTGGCTATGAGTCTCCCTGATTTTTCCTTTGCTGCCCAAGCTGTCGCCTCAACCACACAGGATGCGCTCCGCAGGAAGAATCGAAATAGGAGGCAGCCAAGAAGTTGCCTGTGCTTGGGTCATGGAATTGAAGCGAAACAGTCACTACTAATGATTCATCAGAATTTATGCTAGTTTTTATCCAGACAATAGGAACAAAAAGAGGTCACACCTTTGAGCAGTTCTGTCACACAACCTATTCACTATCGCAGCCTCAGTAGCATTGCTCAGAGCATCAAGGGTGGTCAGATATCTCCGGTGGAGCTGACAGAAACACTCTTGTCTCGTATCGATACCATCGATGGCCGTCTTAAGAGCTATGCAACAGTCATGGCGCAGCAGGCAAGAGACGCCGCTAGCCAGGCTGAGAGGGAGATACTCGCTGGAATTTATAAGGGGCCCCTTCATGGAGTCCCCATAGCGGTGAAGGACCTTTGCTTCACTGCAGGAACTCGCACCATGGGTGGACTTAAGGTGCTGCGTGACTTCGTGCCTGGTCACGATGCTACAGTGGTTCAGAAGCTATTTAATTCCGGTGCGGTAATTCTGGGGAAATTGAATCTAACCGAGGGCGCGCTGTCAGGCTACCACCGAGATTTTCCAATACCAGTAAATCCCTGGGGAGAAGACCTATGGGCCGGTGTTTCTTCTAGTGGATCGGGCGTAGCTACGGCCGCGGGCCTGTGTTTTGGCTCCCTCGGTACCGATACTGGAGGCTCGATTCGCTACCCGGCTATGGCAAATGGAATCGTGGGTCTGAAGCCAAGCTATGGCAGGGTTAGCCGACATGGGGTGTTGGAGCTGGCAGGTTCTCTCGATCATATAGGTCCTATGACCAGATCGGCAAAAGACGCGGCCATAATGTTCGAAGCCATCGCTGGATATGACGCCAGTGATGCAAGCTCGCTGGATATTGCCGTACCAAAAATCTGTGACGCATTGACTGACGACCTGTCGGGTATCCGAATCGGAGTGGACGAACGTTATCTAAGTAACGGGACTAACCCGGGCTTGATAGATGCGATTCATCAGGTCATCGAAGTTCTGGCACAGCTAGGCGTTCAAATAGTTGAGATTGCTATGCCCGAGTCTGATCCGATGGATCTGCGCAATGCCTGGTTGCCGATCTGTGCCTATGAGGCGGCTAAGGCACACAGCGGCAACTATCCATCGCGTGCAAACGAATACGGCGGCTACTTCGGTGATACGCTGAAGCTGGGCGCATCGATGAGTGCGCAAGAGTATGAAGAATCGACAAGGCTGCGAGAAAAGATAAGCACACAATTCGAGTCAGCCCTGGAGCCGGTGGACGCCGTAATCTGTCCTTCAGGCGGATCGGTGTTTGCGGTAGATAAGGAAGTACAATACGGCAATATGAAGTCTTTAAGGCCGGTTATTCAGAATTTTCAGGGACAGTTTACTATTCCGGCAGATCTTGCCGGTACGCCCACCATAACTGTCCCCTGCGGCTTCTCCGAAGCCAGGCATCCCTATGCCGTGCAGTTCCTAGGTAGTCGATTGTCAGAGTTGACTCTCTGTCGTATCGCGCACGCCTACGAACAGGCAACGTTTTGGCATCAGCGCCATCCCGCCATATAAATATGACACCTATCTATTAATTGTCTTTTGAACGGTCGAACATTTTTGCCGTGGAAAACGGGCGAGTCGTCCGCGCTAGTCTGGGTTAGTAGGGCCGGCTTATCGAGTCATTGAGAATATTTTCGTTACCAGGGCTGAGCGCAACAAGATAGTCACAAAGAGTCCGCTGCTTCTTGCGCGAAGAATGGCCGAAAGGAAGAACCGTCACAAGCTAAACTATCAGTGACCGATTAGTGGGGAATAACAAAGATTCTATTTCTTTATCGAAGAAAGAAAATAGAAGACAAGTCCTAAGCCTATGATCCCAAGTCCAAACAATCCTTCAACTGGTCGACTAATCAGAACGAACGCAAGAGTCCACCCGGTTAGCGCAAGATAGATTAACGGCGGCAATGGGAATAGGAAGGTCCTGTAGGGACGAGGTAAGTCAGGCTGCCGCCAACGCAATACGAATATTCCTAGAACGGTTGTAAAGCTACTTAGTGCCAGAGTGAATCCTGAGAACACCAGCACCGATTCGAAAGTGGATGAAAAAATAAAGAGAAGGGCGATTGCCGATTGGATATAGATGGCAATTGCGGGTATGCCGTTCTCGTTCTTTTTGGCAAGCGCATTGAGCGCGGGAAAGTCCTCACCGATAACCTGAATAACTCGTGGTCCGGCCATGGTCATGGCGCTTACCGTCGATACTAATAGCATGGCAAGAACAAGTCCCGTGAAGCGCCCGCCCAACTCACCGAAGGCAGCCTCTGCAGAGATAAAACCTACCTCCACCTGACCGGCCATGGCATCCATTGGCGTAGTGTAGAGAAACGTGAAATTGAGGGCCACGTAGAGGAGAGTCACTATCATCGTTCCGCCCATCAGAATCCAGGGTAGTGTGCGCTGTGGGTTCTCCAGTTCGCTACTCAAATAAGTTGCGGCGTTCCAGCCGGTATAGGCAAAGCTTACATAGATAAGTGCAACGGCGAAGACGCCGCTGGTCAGCAAGGCGCCATCTCCTGTAACAGGAAGGAAGGTGACGGGCTGAGGTGTATCTACGGCGAAGAAAGCGGCTGTGCAGAAGACGACGATGATGCCTACCTTCAAGATGGTGAAAACGACCTGCAGGCCTCCGCTATTGCGCCGATTACTCGCATGCACCAGGGTCAAGGCAATCACCAGCGCCGCGGCCAGGCCCTTCTCCAGCCAGGGGCTCTCACCAACCTGGAAAACCGATGTGCCATAGGCAGCGAAGGTCATCGCAGCTAGCGCTGTAGGCCCCGCAAATCCTACCGTTGCTGAAACCCAGCCGGACACAAAGCCTACGGCAGGGTGATAGATTCGTGTAAGGAAGTTGTATTCGCCGCCGGAACGGGGCATGGCGGCACCTAGTTCGGCATAGGTCATTGCGCCACATACGGCGGCAATGCCACCTACGGCCCACAAGGCCAACAGTACGAAGCCTGATCGAATATCCAAGAGCTGAAAACCCAGGCTGGTAAACACACCAGTGCCGACCATGTTGGCGACGACGACGGCCATTACCGTGAAATGACGAAATTTGCCTTGGGACATAGCGGCTCAACAGCTCTGCGAGGTGAGTTAGTCAGGCTGCATTATTACGGTGATGAGGGGCTACGTCTATGGCTGAATGATCAGCCGGTCTACAAAATGAAACTGCTTTCGACACCATTGACGTTCACTGTATAGGTTCCGGAACCCAAGCCGGTGATATCTAAAGGGATAGTCGTCTCAAAAGGTTCAAGCACCGCTATGCAAGACTCGGCAGGCCCCAGAGATGTTTCTGCGAGCGCGATAGTGAACGAAGATCCATTTCTGAATATTGCTGGTGTTTGTAAGTTTACACAGGGTACAGACTTGTTCCCTGTCACGAGAAGGCTTGTCTGAACAGGTAGTGATTCAGCAATGTTAACTATAATACTTTCCACGCTCACCAGTGGGCTCTGTTGTGCCCCAAGTATAGTGAAATTTCCCTCGTTATCTGTAACCAGTCGAATATCGTTATAGTAGAGCGCTTTACCGTTCACGATAGCGGCCCCTTGCGGAACGTTCAGGATGCCATTTTCATATGTGGCTGGCTGTGCGATTCCTATCGTGCTCGCGACTAAGAGGCTAAGTGTAATTAGGTGCTGTCTTATCTTTATCATCTAAGATTCCTGCTACTAATACTGAAGGCTATATTGAGCCTTTATGGACTAATGTCAATGACTGCATTTGTATCGCTCAAGTAGGGTCCTTTTTTGTTGTGGCCACGGGCACAAATGCGGAAAAACTCTGCTATTCTAGCTCTATTCATGTGGTCTCATACGTTTTACAGGAGTCGCTCATGCGAAATTTAATACTGCTGGTCGCATTTTTCCTTTCTCCCGCGTTACTGGCTCAGCCTGGTCAGCCAGACTGGTCGTCCGTCGAAGATGAGACGCTGCGGCATTTCCGCGCCTTGTTGCAGTTTGATACCAGCGATCCACCCGGGCGAGAGTTGCCTGCTGCCGATTACATACGCGATGTTCTGGAGGCCGAGGGCTTCGACGTGGAGATGCTCGCGACGGACCCGGAGCGGCCTAATGTGATCACGCGCTTAAAGGGCAATGGCAACAAAGAGCCACTGCTTATCATGGCCCATACCGATGTAGTAAATGTAGACCCCGAGAAGTGGACCTTCCCGCCGTTTAGCGCGACGGTAGACAATGGTTATGTCTATGGGCGTGGCGCAGTGGATGACAAGGACAATCTTGCATCCGCCTTAATGGTGATGCTGGAACTTAAAAGGCAGAATGTGCAGCTCGATCGAGACGTAATCTTTCTTGCCGAATCGGGAGAAGAAGGCGCCACCGAGTACGGCATCGAGTTCATGGTTAATGAACATTTCGACAAGATCGAATCGGAATTCTGTTTGGCAGAAGGCGGTTCGGTCGCACGAGTGAACCGTGAGGTGCAATATGCCGGCATCCAGACGGTAGAGAAAATACCCTATAGGGTAGACTTGTTAGCTACGGGCGTAGCGGGCCATGGTTCGGTGCCACTACAAACCAATTCTGTTACGCGGTTAGCTAAAGCGGTAGCGGCAATTGCTGATTGGCGTTCACCGATTCGTCTGAATGAAACCACGGCGGCCTATTTCCAGAGGCTTGCATCTATATCGCCAGCGGATGCGGCGCAACGCTATCTGAATGTGCTTGACCCGGGTCTCGCTAGCGAAGTCGATGAATATTTTCTCGCTAACGAGCCGCGCCATGCTTCTATGTTGCGCTCCTCCCTGTCGCCAAATATTTTCAATGCGGGCTATCGTATTAATGTCATACCCTCGGAAGCTGCCGCCAGTGTCGATTTTCGCGCACTACCCGATGAAGACATTCCCGCATTTCTGGATGAGATCCGCCGTGTGATTAACGATCCGGCGGTAGAAGTAAGTCTTGGCGATCGCAACACACGCCCGCCAGGCGAGGCGAGTCTCAACACGCCAGCCTTTAGTGCAATCGAAGCGAATATTAACAAGCACTATGGGGTTATAACGCTGCCGACGATGAGCACGGGCGCGACAGACATGGCCTACCTTCGTAACAGGGGTATTCAGTGTTATGGCATAGGGCCCGCTATCGATCGCGAAGACGCAGCCTTGGGTTTTGGGGCGCACAGCGATCAAGAGAGAATTCTAATTAGCGAGCTGCACCGCTTCGTGCGCTTCAATTGGGACGTTGTGATTCAGATTGCTGCCTCAGGTAACTAGGGTTGAGCGCTAGAAATTTGGCGCAACTTTTTAAATAGAAGGAATAATAATGAGAATATTTCGTTCGTTACTTATCATAGCCACATTCGGGCTTGGTTTCTCAGTTGTACAGGCGCAGTCTGATGCGGCGCCACAATTACCCATTGGCAACGGAGCTAAGAACTGGATCATGACGGAAGGGATGCAGCGAGCTGAAGGTACACTCACGTTCTCGGAGGTTCAGATCGATGGCAACGGCTGGCTGGTTATACACCCTTTTGAAGATGGCGCGCCCAACGGTGACAAGTATGTTGCCTCGACCTATCTGAAGGATGGTACGAATTCAGATGTGAGTATCAAGGTTCACAAAGGTTTGCAAACCGGTGAGATGTTTATCGTGATGCTGCACCGCGACGTCAATGAGAATCAGGTTCTCGATTTTGTATTTGTTGATGAGCAAAACGTTATGGATACGGCGGTATTTGAAGGCGGTACTATGATCGGGCATGCCATACCCGCGCCTTAGCTGGGCAGTATAATGTGTAGCAAGTAATTGCATTGAACGATAAACGGCGAGATTAACTATCTCGCCGTTTATCGTTTGGCCGTTCTAATCCACTGACTGAGCAGCGAGTCTCTCTTCGGTGCGATGGCCAGAGAGGATGTTGGCCATGCCATAGTTGCCCTCATGACAGGCATATTCGTAGATATCATCATTCGTATGATCGAAAATAATCTCCCGTGTATAGGGCGCGGTATAACTACCTGGGTCATCGGATGTAAAGCGATACTGAATGGCTTCGTCCGAGATTCGCGTAATTCGTTCTACATTTACCTTGCGCGATGTTTCCGGGCCAGTGCTGCTCTTGTCTGAATAGTTTGTGGTCTCAACGACTAAAGTATCTCCATCCCAATAGCCGCGTGAATCTCCATGCCAGAGTTTTATATATTCATGGGCATGGGGCTTGGCAACCAAGGGAATGATACGCACGTCATGGGCCATCTCTTGAATGATGGCTACCGTATCTCGTGTCTGCACGATCTGCCAATAGCTGTTGTAGCCGGAGCCCAAGCGCGGCGCACCGAAACTTAAACAGCGTTCGCCCAGAGGTCTGTCGGTATAGGAGTCTGCCGGGTGATCGAGCCGGTGTTGTGCGAGGTCTCTGGCTGCAGCAATCGCTTGCTCGGTTCGCGCTGGAAACTTACCATTGGGAGGGTCGATAATTTGCGACGTGCCTCGATGAATCTTTCTATCTACCATCCATTGGGAATCATAGTTACCGGTGGAGGGGTCGTAAGATTTGATCTCGCCACTAAACGCAGCGGCGAGTACGCCCTCACCGAACAGAGCATCACCGCCTTCTGCGGCAATTTGTGCCATGCGCTGCTGCAGGAATTCAACGTCTTCATCGGTTAGGAATTTCTTGTCGCCGAAGACCTCGGGACGTTCCACGGGCGTAATCGTATTGTTCTCCCATACGCCCTGTAAATCGGGGTGGCCATCGATAGTTCTAGCGACCTCCCAGCTGCCGCTGGATTGGGCCAGGCTGAGGCCGCTGAATAGTAGTAGTGTTGCCGCTGAACTGCAGTAGCTGAGAACTCTCTTCATGATGTAAGTCCTTGGAAATAATCTGTTTTTACAGGCTTTAGCACGAATACCGCTTTTTCGACTAGGCTCCAATTTAAACCTTTGGCGGCTAGAGTACAAGCGGGCATAAAGCCGTAGAGGTTAGCTCTGGCTGCTTTCTTTGGTTACGCTCCAAGACAGTCCTACGAGGCTTGGCAGCCGTGCAGCTCAGATAGGACCTAGCTTGCAGTTTGGGACGTAACGGGGGGGAGTAACAATGCAAAAGCACCTATTTTCTCTACTATTGGTCAGTATTCTCGTCAGCTGCGCAAGCAGCGAATCGGGAAGTAGGCCGAGACTACCTACCGATGCCGAGGTTGGCTAGTACAACTCAATTGCGCCCGAGGAAGAACCTATCGCCTGTTTCACTAGAATAGAACTGGAGAGCCGTTTTCCACGCCGATCCTGTTATCACGTAGCGGACCTAGAGGATTATGAAGGGCAGGAGCAGAATGTTGTCGACTTGCTGCAGATCGATGGTCTGTTAAATGACCCGTTAGGATTCTGAGTAACTAGGCGGCGGCATACTAACGGTGCCGCAGCATCTCTCTGTTTAGCTGCGAAATATTTGAGACCCCAAGAAGTCTCATGTCACGTTCGATCTCGGTCTTTAGATTCTGCAGCGCACGTTCAACACCGGGCTGCCCGCCAGCAGCCAGTGAGTACAAATACATACGCCCACCAGAGCAGGCTTTCGCGCCAGCTGCAATCGCTTTTAGAACGTGAGTTCCACGTCTGACGCCACCGTCTAGAATAATGTCGATATCATCACCTACCGCATCGGCGATCTCGGAGATCTGATCGAATGGAGATCGTGAGCCGTCGAGTTGCCGTCCGCCATGATTCGATACCATGATCGCATCGGCGCCAATATCTACGGCCTTTCTGGCGTCGGCCACACTCATGATGCCCTTGAGACAGAAGGGACCGCCCCATTGGGCGCGCAGCGCTTCTGCATCGGACCAGTTCATGGTTGGATCTAGCATCTCGGCGAAGTAGTCTCCTATCGAAACCGCTACATTTGAGCCTTGCTGCACGAAGTCTTTTAACTCAGCGAGTTCGAATGCCTCGCGAAAGAAGTAGTTCATCGCCCAGCTGGGATGGGTGGCAAAACTGAATAGGCTTTTCAGTGTGAGTCGAGGAGGCGATGTAAAGCCGGTATAGAGGTCGCGTTCCCGGTTTCCACCCGTAATGGTATCGACAGTGAGCGCAAGGGTATTGAAACCAGCCGCCTGCGCACGCTGAACCATAGCATCGTTGAGGGCTCGGTCCTTATGAAAATAGAACTGAAACATCTTTGGTGTTGAGATCATCTCGCCAATCTCAGCCAGGCTCACTGTACCGAGTGCCGAAATACCGAACATCGTGCCGAACTTTTCTGCAGCTCTGGCAACTGCTCGTTCGCCATCGTGGTGAAAAAGGCGCTGCAATGCGGTAGGTGAGCAGAAGATTGGCAGGTCTAGTCTCTGCCCCATAACAGTGACCGACATATCGACCTCTTCGACACCGGCAAGTACGTTTGGCACAAGATCACAGTCATCGAATGCCGACGTGTTTCGCTGATAGGTGATCTCATCATCTGCGGCGCCGTCGATATAGTGAAATATAGGGCCTGGAAGTCGCTGCTTAGCCAGCAGGCGCAGGTCTTCCACGTTATGGCAGTCTTTTAGGCGTCGGAACATAGTTGGGTGCTCGTATTCAATAGTCTGTCTGCCTATTATCGTTGTAATGGGCCCAGAATCGAAGGATTTATTCAATTGATGCTGTTTAGAGGCGTTTAGTGCCACAAAGCCAGTCGCCATAGTCATGGACTTTTATTGCGAGCCAACTTAGTATCACCAGCTAGTTGAACACAAGCTCTTATGAGGAATTATCCATGCGCAAAACATTATATAGTCTAATTACACTTATTGGCTTAACGCTCAGCCTGGGCTACAGCAGCCTGGTGCTTGCAGCTGACGCGCCGCCTCCCTGTGGCCCCGCATCACACCTGTCAGACGATCTTTCCGGTAATGTCGATTCTGCTTCTCGTTGTTTTGAGATTCGTATGTATACCGCCGAACCTATAAAGGATGGAGTGGGTGGCATAGACAATCTGCATCAGCGTTTCCGTGAAAAGGAAGTCTCCATATTCGAAAAGCATGGCGCAGAGGTTATTGCGGTTTGGCAGAGGTTGGATGATCCAAATACCTTGGTTTGGATGCTCGCCTATAGAGATCGCGCTCATCGCACGGAAGTTTGGGATGCCTTTCTTGCCGATCCAGAATGGGTAGAACTAAGACAAAAGTACGAAGTGCCTATTTCAGCGAACACGTTTATGATGAGTGCCACAGACTATTCCAATCTGAAGTAAGAGAGTCTTCGCAATTCCCGTGATGGTCGATGATTCGACATCATGAGATGCATGGGCCGGCCTGCCAAGATCAGGATAAAGTTAGGTAAATCACACAATAAGTTCAATCAAGAATCAGTAGAGGAGCAGTAACAATGGGGAAATTCACCGGCTTAATCGGCGCGGCATCACTAGCCTTGTCATTTAATGTATTCGGGGCCGACGCACCTGAGACGATTACCGTGACCAGTTCAGCCTTTGATCACCACGGCATGGTGCCTGAGGAATACTCGGCCTATGGCGAAAATAAGTCGATCGACCTTAACTGGTCAAATCTGCCTGCGGGCACGATGCAACTGGCTCTTATTTGTGATGATCCGGAAGTAGTGACTATAGGAATGATGCCTACACCATTCCCGCACTGGGTTGCCTACAACATCCCGGCGTCAGCTTCTGGCCTTCCCGAGAATATGACTAAAGACGCAGTTGTCACAGGCGTTGCTGGCCTTGAGGGTATGATCAATGGCTTGAACGGTACTCGCCGTGCTGGCTATTTTGGTCCTCGCCCTCCTGTTAATGGACACCTTCACGCCTATCACTTCCGCGTCTATGCAATCGACTCTGACCTAGACTTGGCAGAAGGGCTCAATAAAGACGAGCTTCTAGCTGCTATCGATGGCCATGTGCTCGCCACAGGCATGTTGATGGGGCATTACGAACGTAAGGAACAATAGCGGCTACAGGCTGTCTTAAAAGTAGTACCAGAAGCGGGCCTTTGGCCCGCTTTTTCGTTTATGAAAAGTTAATGCAGGAGCCGCTCGAATAGTGCACAATGCCGCACTTTTTCGCAGCGCCTACCGTTAGCGATATAACCAAAAGTGGTGATATATCGTCAAATGTACTTAGTCTCTCTTGGCCACATATCTGCTCAGATAAAATCTGGCTCGCGATCCTTGCGCTGCCTAATTATCAATGCCCGACAGGCTGCTGCCAGAACCCTTTCCGTCGATGGTGAATGCGTGAATAATGCCGCTGTCGTTGACCATAGTTTTTTGTCTCTACTTTGGTTGCCGACTTTAGACAGATTTCGCTAATTAGGGAAGCAATATTTGCTGATTTTCAGGCATATAGCGGGGAGAAGTTTGCGCTCATAAATAGCGCTTCGTGCAAGCTGAAAGCCCCGTTTCTGCGCATCCAAGCGCTCGAGATTCTCTTTGTAAAAATATCGATGGCTTTGCTTTTTAGTTTTGTTGGGATATTTGGATTGCTTAGCTAGCTGCAGCGAGCAGAAAGGGATCCTCTCGATGGCTTAGTCAATATGACTAGAACCTAAAACCCCTTTAGCTCGTTTATCATTTTAGCTATGCGGCAGGAAACTGATAATCCTCAAACGTTTTACGTAAACCGATCTTGCTGATCTTCCCGGTTGCGGTGTGCGGCAGTTCATCGACAAAAACGACATCATCTGGCCTGGCCATTTTATGAAGTTTGTCCTGCAAGAATTCCATGACGTCATCGCGGCTTATAGATCTTTCTGGCTGTAATACAACAATCAGAAGGGGTCTCTCTGTCCATTTGGGGTGGTAGCGGCCAATGACTGCTGCTTCGGCTATATCGGGGTGGTTGACGGCGGCATTCTCAATATCAATGGAGCTAATCCATTCGCCACCGGATTTAATAACATCTTTGGTGCGATCGGTGATCTTCAGGAAACCCTCGGGTGTTATTGCTGCTACGTCACCGGTTTGAAACCAGCCTTTTTCATCGACAGGGCAGTCTTCATCGCCGGGAACATCGGACAATCCGTAGTAGCCGCTCGCGACCCATGGACCTCTTACCTTCAATGCGCCGAAGGCATCGCCATCCCAAGGCAGTGTTTCATCCTCTTCATCCACGATTTTCATTTCTATGCCGAAGACCCCACGACCCTGCAGGCACTGCAAGTCCGTAATCTGTTCAGTGGTGAAGTCTTCCATGCCGGCCTTTAAACTAAAGACTGTTCCGAGCGGACTGGTTTCGGTCATGCCCCAACCTTGTACAACGATGCAGTCATGTTGCTCCCTGAAGCGCTCGACAATGATTCTTGGGCAGGCGGCACCGCCAACACTTACCCGCGAAAGACTGGGTACAGATTTCTTGTTAGCTTCGAGATAATCGAGTAACGCTAGCCATATGGTAGGTACGCCAGAGCTAAAGGTTACTTTTTCGGTGTTCATCAGATCGCATAGGGTTTCTCCATCGGCCATCTTGGGGCCAGGCAATACCAACTTCATTCCTACCATAAGGGCCGCATATGGCGCGCCCCAGGCGTTGACATGGAACATAGGTACAACTGGCAGGCTAGTCTCCAGATTCGATGCGCGAGTAACGTCTGGGAGCGCTCCGCCAAGGGCATGGAGCACCGTGGAGCGATGGCTGTAAACGACCCCCTTGGGGTTTCCTGTGGTACCTGAGGTGTAACACATGCCGCTAGCCGTGTTCTCATCAAACTGCGGCCAATCATAATCATCAGACTGTGCTGCAAGGAGCTCTTCATAACATTCAACGTTTGCAAGGCTGGTTTCAGGCATGTTCTCCTTAGTTGTGAGAACTACGATTGTCTCCACCTTCGACAAATGCTCTTTCAGTGCTTCCAGCAATGGCATAACCAAGACATCAACAAAGAGAATCTTATCCTCTGCATGGTTGATTATGTAAGTCACCTGCTCGGGGAATAGTTTGGGATTGATGGTATGGCACACCATGCCGCTTCCTGAGACAGCGTAGTAAAGCTCCATATGGCGATGATCATTCCAGGCGAGGGTGCCGATTCTGTCGCCAAATTCAGCCCCAAGGGTATCCAACACATTTGCCAGCTGTCGGCAGCGCTTGGCGAACGTCTTGTTGTTCTGCCGGTGTCGGGGGTTGTCAACGGTGACGGAAACCATCTCTACATCCGGGAAATTATACTCGGCGTGATTCAGTATCGACGAAATCATCAGTTGGGTGTTCATAATCAAAGCTTGCATATCAATTCCTTTCAGTTTTCTAATAGGGGATGGCCGATGTTTATCCCCAGATTCTTAATTCTGTATGGCAGAGTGTAATACTTTATCTAGGTGCCTCGCCAGACCCAGCTGCATCATCAATACGGCCAATATCAGATACCTTTTTGCCGTCGACCAAGTCATGTCCCCGCTCAGCAAAGCGTGTGTCTTCAATTTTGCGGTCATTGAAAATATCACTACGTAGTAAGGTTTGAAAGTCTCCGCGGGCTGTGTAGCTACAGAATTCATCAGCAGCGCTTTCAATTTACTGATAATTGGTAAGTAATCTCATTAGTGCCCTCAGCTTCTAGGCACATCGCCGCCCGCCTAGAGTTGAAAAACTGAAATGGAGTTTAGGGGGTCTGAATCAAGGGGCCTGACGCATTGATTCAGACCCATTGATTCATCGCTAAGACCAGGCTCGGGCCTGATCGAAAATACGGCAGAGTTACTTTGGGCGCATCATTACTGGTGCAGATCTATTCGATAGGCTATTACAAGAAAACCCTTAGAACGTGTTTCTTCTCGAATGCATCTGCTGCAATTTTCGTGGGATTGATTATAGCAACATGGGATTCAACAAGGCTGCGATCAATTCCGACCCAGAGAATTTAGATAGGCCTGTGCTTTCTCAAAATCTTTGGACAAAGCCCGGTTGAAGCCTAGCCGCACCAGAAAGGCAGTCAGCCGCGAACTTGGCTTGTAGGCGACGGCTACCGTTGCAGCTGTCTTCCCGTCGGATTGTTCTGCAAAGGTGTAGTAGCCTATAGAATAGTCGATCGGAACATTTACAGTAGATAGAGACATATCTGTGAAGTAGGCGAACCTGTTTGGCGGTTCGAAAATAATAATTCTCTGCACCAGCTTGCGCCCATCATCCATTGTCGTAATTCGTTCCGAGCCTATGCTTAGGGTAGCTGGATCTGCCGCGCTGGAATGATCAAAATCTATACGCGTTATGTTCTCCGTATATTCAGCCAGGCGACTGAGCAGGGCATCAAACACAAGCCCTATTGGCTGGTCCACCTTGATGGCCGTGCTGTTGTCTGGATTGACAATCGTGCGCTCAAGCTCGGCGTCAATAAATTGCTGATCATATTCACTTGCGAGGAGCAGTTGCGCAGGCAGCAAGAAAAAGACGGCCAGGCAGTGTAGAGTCCGAAATAGATGAGCTGTCTTATTATTTCCATTCAACGAGTGATACGTCATTGGTTTCTTCAACTTGATTTTCTGTGTGATTCTCTGTCTTTACGAAAAGGCTGCATAAGTAGTGGCAGGATACCTATTGAAATATCTTCTTCATATCCCGAGATCCCAATATCGATAGCGTCTTGTCCTTTGCTGGGTTGGTCTTTGTAAGTATTAAAAATCTTATCCCACCAGGGGAAATTAAAACCGAAGTTGCGATTATGTTCCTGGGCTATAATAGAATGGTGGATACGGTGCATATCGGGAGTCACTATGAAGTAACGCAGGGCCGCGTCTAGCCGATGCGGCAGTTTAATATTGCTGTGGTTAAACATTGAAGTCGCATTCAATACAATCTCTGACACTATCACCGCGATAGCCAGCGGACCTAGAGCGAGAATTAGCCCTAGTTTGATTCCTGCCGAGATAAAAATAGACAGAGGATGAAAGCGAACTCCCGTAGAGACATCGTAGTCTAGATCTGTGTGGTGCATTCTGTGAAGTCGCCACAGCGGTTTAAACTTATGAAACAGGCGATGTTGCACATAGATAGTAAGGTCGAATGCAATAATGTAGAGAGGGATGCTGAATAGGGCGGGGGTATCGAGTCTATTGAATAGTCCCCAATTTCTTTCATCTGCCAGTAATGCAGCACCAGCACCGACGATAGGAAGTATCATTGCCACGGTAGTTGAATTGAGGATGCTGATACCAAAATTACTAATCCATCGAGAGCCTTTCGAGTAGCGGGGCTTTCGTCTGGGCGAGATGTTCTCTAGCAGCGCCAGAAGCGCCAGCAATAGTATGAAGACACTTAGCCTAATGACAGGGTCGGATGTGAAGTCGATTCCATTCATTGTATAGACTTTCTAAAGTGGGCCTCTAGCGTGGCCAGGTATTCTCTGCTTCAGATTCGATAAGTCTAAAAGCAGGCTTTATAGATGTTGAGGTGATCGATAGCCCCGGTCAGTTCTTCTTGCTGACCCAGTTCATATTGCAGAGCGTCGTTACTTTATCATATTCGAAGATTTTGTAAGATAAGACTTTCAAGCATCGTCGAAGCTCAATGCTATGCTTGGCACTAGACTATTTAACCAGAGAGTATTAGCCATGTCTCAGTATGGGCGCGCAGTGGGTTCGTTCCGAAGAAGAAGTTGCTCTGATGAGGGCGAGGAGGCGCGGCCGTTGTTCAGCGCCTCATGGCGCTTCACGCTGTTGTCAATGCTCGCTGTGCTACTTGCTAACTGTTCAGTTTCTAACACTCCGCTGCATCCGCAAACGGCAATTTCAGACGGTATGCTTAGCGAGCGACAAGCCAATTATGATGTGAAACATTACCGGCTGGAGTTGCAGGTCTACCCGGCGCGAAAGTTCCTGGAGGGAGCTGTCGAGATGCAGGCGGTCGCTCTGGATAGTCTCTCGGTGATTGAGCTCGATCTTGACCCCAGATTCGAAGTGCTCACGGCTTCGATCAATAATGAGTCAGCGCAGTTCCGAACACAGGGCGGCAAGCTGATGCTATCGGGGGCAGTAGTCGCATCTGGAAGTGAATTCGAAACCCGCGTTTCCTATAGAGGCCGGCCCTATGAGGCCGAGAACCCACCCTGGGATGGCGGCTTCGTTTGGGCACATACAGAATCTGGAGAGCACTGGATAGCCACGGCAGTTCAGGGTCGAGGTTGTGATCTCTACTGGCCATGCAAAGACCATATATCGGACAAGCCGGAGAGGGGTGCCGATATGCTAATAACAGTTCCCTCCGAGCTGACAGCTGTAATGAACGGGGTTTTGGTTTCTCAGTCAAGCAATGAGGAGGGTCGAACCACCTATCACTGGAGTACGAAGAACCCAATCTCTGCCTATCACCTTGCTGTTAATATTGGTCCATTCAGACAGTATGAGCTGCAGCATAATAACGCACTCTCTTCGAGAGCTATCCCTGTTACTTTTTACCATATTTCAGATGATTTGGAAAAAATCGAGAGACTTATCAAACGAGACTTTATGTCGCAGCTCGAGTTCTTCGAGAGAACGCTCGGTCCCTATCCTTGGGGGGAAGAGAAGGTAGGGATAGTCGAGATACCCTATCTAGGCATGGAACATCAGACCATGAACGGATACGGGAACAACTTTGAATTGGATCCCTACGGATTCGACTGGTTGATGCAGCATGAATTTTCTCACGAGTGGTTTGGCAATCTAATGACTCAGGCCGAGAGCGCAGATTTTTGGTTGCACGAGGGCTTCGCCAACTACATGCAGCCAGTCTATGCGCAACAGGTGATCGGCGATGCGGGCTACTGGAGCTATATGTGGGATTTCTACAATGGCATGACAAACTGCAAGGCTGTTGTGCCTGATGAAGATGTCACGATGGACTACTTCGATTCTAACGATGCTTACTATAAGGGTAGCTGGACTCTGCACACTCTTCGTGGCTTGATGGGTGAGGAGACATTCTGGCGCTCAGTGCGACGACTGATCTACGATACGGCGGACCCTTGGACGCTTTCTTATCCCATACATCCGACCCGTCGCAGCAATGGAGATTTTGTTGCGATTGCCAGTGAGGAATATGGTCAGGATCTAACCTGGTTCTTCGATATGTATCTGGGACAAGCAGCGATACCGAAGCTTATCCAAGATCGCAACGATGAGGGTGTTAGTTTTAGCTGGGCAGACAATAGTGCCGTTGAGATAGACATTCCCATTCTAGTTACCTTAGATGGTAGTTCAACCGAGTACACGGTGCCCTCAACGGGAGAAAGGTTTTCTTTACCGCCAACTGCGTTGCTGCAGGTCGACCCGCGGGTTACTGTGTTTAGAGATTTTGGTACGACTGAGGCCTGTGTGAATAACTAGGTTTATTCTTCGTCGAAAGCAGGCAGTAATAGCTGGTAAGCCTCATTCAATAAGCTTACTACTGCCAGGGCATACGTCTGCCTGTGAACTCCTTGAATGCTAGCCCAACGACTATCGATCTCACTCATGACATGGGTGATCTCTGCGCTATCGGCGGCGGCATAGGCCACTTCAAAATCTGGTAGTAGTTTGAGTATCTGCTGGTGCAGGGACTCTACATCTGTGCGCAGGTCTTCAGGAAGTAGTCGATGGTATTCGTGAACCAGCCTGACAGCGTCCTGCCGATCTACGATTGTGCTGTCGAAAGTTTCACTTAGCCTGATCAGGTTGCCCTCGATGGTGAGGAGCTGTATGTCATTCTCCGCCCCATAGGCATCAAGCAAACTCAACGATAGAACAATAGCTGCGCATCCAGAGAAACTTGTCATGTTTCTAGCCATCTACGTAGTCTCTTGGCGCCGCCATACTAGCTTGATCGGTATAGCCTATTTATCTTCATAGGAGAAAACCGATTTCAGCTCACGATTGCTGATTTTCCAGCCGTCATTGGTTAGTACGAAGCTATCATGGTACTCGCCGATGATGGCGAAGCCCTCTGTCGAACTCGACCCTGCAGCAGCTGTATAGATGGTTGCATAACTTACACCCGTTGCATTGAGCGCATCGACCGGCTGGATACGGATTGTGCTCATCAGATGACGAATGGAACCGCTGCTGTCCAGGCCCTCGATTCGAGCGCGGATATTACTGCGGCCTTCCCAGGTGCCATTCCCCACTTTGAGGGATGCATTCTCGGTGAACAGATTGGAAAACCCGATAGCATCGAACCTGTCTCGGAAGTACGCGTAGTCGGTCACCAGATTAATACAGTCTCGATAAACGTCGCTTGCATGGCTGACAGGGATAAGGCCTATGCTGAGTACAAGAAATAATAGGAAGCGTTTGATCATGGTTATGGTCCTGGCAATGGGTAGAAGTGCTAGTGGTGTGCTAGTTAGAATAGCAGCATGGAGGCTAAGATTACTATGACAGGAGTGGCTGTAGCGAATGCAAACTTGGCTATACTTACACTGTCGAATGGCCATACCTGCATGGAGCGGGCAGTTTATTGCAACGCCTTTAGTGCTCTGAGATCGGCTATTTGATCATCACTCAATGCATCTAGACTATTGGCCCCGCTGCCCTGTCTCCGATTAAGTGCTCGGTAACGTTCCTTAATTGATAGCAAGATTTTTCGCTTCGCATCGCGCATACTATCGGTGAGCGCGTACAAAGGCAGAAAGAAGGCTATGCCGGTTAGGAGAATATAAGAAAGTACCAATAGGAAGTTGTACAGGCTTAATAGCTCTTGGCCATAGACAAGTACGTTTGAAAATATGCCCAGAGCAGCAACCACGCCAAATACTATCATTGCCCAGTACAATTTTGCGGACTGCTCCATGAGACTTCCGAGCCCGCCGCAGCTGTCTGGGTGAAAGGGTTGAATATTCACACTGAACCCGAACAACATTTTTAGAATGAGGAAGGCGCTGTATAGCCTCAGGGAGAGAAAGGTCATGAAGAAATAGAGGAAGAAGGCATGCACGGGAATCAGATAACAGGCTAGGTACTGATCGCTAGCGTACCAAGAGCCATTGGCCTGAAGTACATTCGATGTAAGAGCCGCTGCTGTTACTCCAGCCACATAGGGCAAGAGAACGAAACTGGTATTGGTGAGTTTCGCTTTGGTGAAGCGTCGTACTTTCTTCCAGTCTTCATCGCTCGCTAATAATACCCCCGAATCCACAAGCTGTCTGAGTGTTCTGGGGAAGGCGCCGAAATAGGACCCTGCTATGTAGATAAGGGTATGGAAGGCGAGAAGAAATTGATTCCACCAACCGATGTCATGAGCGAGATCGAGATTCAGGTCTCTGTTTAGAAGACTGCCTTCGAATACGGCTACCAAGGCGGCCGAGAAGCTTAGCATTGCGGCGATTGAAACGGCGGAGAACTGGGAGTCGATAGCGAACCTGCCGATAATGCTGCCGAGCCGGTCGCCATGAACCAGAGAGAACAAGCCGAATTTGGCATCTTTAGGTATCTGGACTTCGGTGAGGATTACGCTCATGGTAGCTGTTTAGCTAGGTTTGGAAACGGGAATACACTGACAAAACGCGTCGCTAGACCCAATTCCCTGAAGCGGGTAGGGTATATCTGAGCATTAGCCTGTCAGACTACAAAAATGCCCGGTAAGTTGTTGCTGTATTTCGTTCTCTAACGTAGATTTTCCCTTAACTAGAAGTGATAAACCTTATGTCGGCACTGGGAAGGATTTTTAGATGGGTAGCTGCTGCCCTAGGAATTATTCTACTGTTCGCTGCCCTAGCCTATGGGTTGATGCGAATCAACGATGGGCCAGTGGAGTTCTATCCCTGGTTTACTATCAGTATCGGTGGGCCATTTCGCAGCGGAGAGCTAACGAGCACACCCGGAAGCTGGGGCTTCTTGCAGGATCGAGAAGAAATTGAGATACAGACTCTGAGCCCCACTACTTCACGAACCGTGTGGGTTCCGGTAGTCGATGGACGGCTCTATATCGTAAGTGGCTATATGAACTCCACAATAGGGAGGCTCTGGAAGCAATGGCCGGCCTACTTGGAAGAAGACAATCGAATCCTGATACGGGATGAGGGGAAGATCTACGAGCAGTGTCTCGATCGCATAATGAATGATGCCGAGAAGGTCGTTCCTGTCTTGGCAGAATTGGGCCGAAAATATATGGGCGGAAGTGGCGAACAAGTTTCCGGAAGTGAGATTGCAGTGACCAGCGGCGCGATCTGGATGTTCGAAGTGTCAGACTGCGAATAAAAATAGAGAGGCATACAAAATATGTTAGTGAAGATATTTTCCATATTAGGCTTGCTGGCTATTTCTAGTTCGGCGCTAGCGCAGTCGACTATAAGCGGAACCTGGATGCTTGAGGGTCCTGGAAAAGAGAGCGAGATATCGCTAACGGCTGAAGGGCAGCGAATTCAGAGTGAATATGATCTGCTCTCTGATGATCCGAGTCTCTATTGTACGCCGGCGAGTTCCTCCAGAATTTGGGCAAACCCCAATGCGCCAATTAAGATCGAGCAAAGTGATGGGCTTGTAAGGATTAGCTATGAACTGTTCGATCTGAGAAGAGAGATTCCAGTTGGCGATGAATCTGACTTGACCGGACAACCCAGCACCAAAAATCTGAACGGTGATTCTTTTCCCGAGATGGGTTCGTCCTTCGCGCGCTTTGAAGGCGATAGGCTGATTATTGAGTCGAGAAATCACGCCTATGGATACATTCGTACGTCGCGAGGTATTCCTCAGTCTCCAGGCACCATAGCGATCGAGGTTCTAGAAGTGCAAGGAGAAACACTGCATATAACTCATACTTATATGGACGAGTCGATATTCAGGAAACCACTGGTGCTGGAATATTTTTTCAGGCGTGCTGATGGTACTGAACTGAATAACTATAACTGTACCGATGCAAATTACGATTGGTTCGATGACCTGAATGCGAACTGAGGCGGAGAATAAAATGAAAAAAGGCCTGCTACTGATTGCTCTACTTTCTTTCTTAAGCTTTCCATTTGGATTGAGTGCGCATCACTCAACCAATGCAAATTTCACCCAGGAAATCATTTCTGTGAATGGCGTCATAGAGCGAGTGCGTTTTCAGAACCCCCACGCCTCTGTCCTCATCAAGAATACCGACGAGCAAGGCAAGGAGACATTCTGGCTCATAGAGTCAGGAGCGAGAACGACCCTGGAGCGTCAGGGTGTGTCTCTGGATATTCTCAAGGTGGGTGCGAAGGTTAAAGCGACTGGTCGCAAGGGGCGGCGTGAGTTCACGATGTATCTGCGCGAGATACAATTTGAGGATGGGACGGTTTTCATCCCGCAGCCTGACCTGAATTAAAGGGGTCCGAAATTAAAGGGGTCGGAGGAATTTAATTTTAATCCCTCCGACCCCTCATCGGCTTCTTTTTTAGAAAACTACTATCTCTGAAAGGTGATTTCGCCACCGACTATAGTCATGACATTCTCGCTAGTGAGTATGTCAGCTACCGGAATAGTCATTATGTCGTTATCGAAGATGGTGAAATCGGCATATTTACCAACTTCTATCGAGCCTCGCAGGTCTTCCTGAAACGCGCCGTGTGCCGGCCATAGCGTTAACATTAATAGGGCCGTCTCTCTAGATACCGCTAACTCTGGATGCCAGCCTGCCTCGGAAGTTCCATTGAGGCGGCTTCTAGCTACCGCCGCATAGAATTCGATTCGTGGGTCGCCTTCCTCGACCGGTGCATCCGAGCCGGCAAGTATCATCAGGCCTCTGTCTACCAGTTGCTGCCAGGGGTAGGCATAGGAGAGCCTGTCGCGTCCCAATCTATCCGGAGCAAAGTTTAGATCGCCTATCGCATGGCTGGGCTGCATGGAGGGCAGTACACCCAGCTCGACAAAGCGTTGTTGATCTGAAGGCGGAATGATCTGCGCGTGTTCCATGCGCCAGCGTAAATCTTCGCTAGCCCATTCGCTTCTCGGGACATAGTTATAGGCTTCGTCGTACCAGTCTAAAAGTGAGCGCACCGCGCGATCGCCTATGACATGGGTTTCGATCTGAATCCCCTGTCGCAGGGAGGCATACAGAATGGGCATTAATTCTTCTTTTGTCGTTCTGTTCATGAAACCGTTATGATCGGCATCGGAATAGTTGTCGATGAGGGCCGCTCCGCGAGACCCCAGAGTGCCATCTATGAAAACCTTGATGCCACGTACATCGAACATATCATCCGCCGTCGTCTCGCGCCCGCGCTGCAACATCGTCGCCGCTTCCTTCACGGGGATGGCTGCATACACACGATGGGCCATGTTGCCCTCTTCATGAATCTCCTTCATCAGACCGACGAGTCGATAGGACATGCCAGCGTCTTGCGTCTGAGTCCAACCTAGAGAGGCGTTGGCGCGCAGGCCGCGTAGTAGATTGTCTTTAAGATAGGCATCGGTCTCAGGGGGAAGGATCTCGCGGAACACATTCATCGCATTCGCCAGCACATAACCGGTAGGCGTCCCGTCTAATTCTCGCTCGAAGCGTCCGCCCTCGGGATCCGGTGTCTCTCTAGTTACCCCCGCAAGCTCCATCGCCTTGGTATTGACCAGGGCAGAGACGCCATCGGCCCTGGGCATGAACAGTGGCTTGTCGGCTGTAAAGCGGTCCACGTCGTACTTGTTGAGGAAGCGTTGTTCGTCGGCCCATTCCCGTTCTATCCAGCCCCGGCCTTGAACCCAATCGCCGTCTGGAATATTTGCAGTCCAGTCTTCTATGGTCTGGACGGTCTCTTGGAGAGTCGGAATGCCAAAGAGGCTCAGTGTCTTAGTACGTCGTCCCACTCCCTCGAGGTGCTGGTGGCTGTCGGTGAAGCCGGCGTAAACGGTTCTGCCTTCCAGATCGAGTGCCTGGGCAGAGCCACATATATACTCCTCGGCCTCACTGTTCGAGCCCACGAAAACAATTTGTCCATCCTTGCTGGCCACTGCCTCGGCGGTCCACTGATCGGTATTAGATGTATAGATAGTGGTGTTGTAGAGAACCAGGTCGGCCCGCTCACATTCAGTATCTACTGCAGCCGTGTTGCTTGGCGCAGTAATAGAGCTTTCGGGGCTACACGCTGCTAAGCCGAGTGCGCAGAAGAGTGTGAATACTGGGTATGTTGATCGAGACATTTTTACTTCCTTCGGCTACTGAGTTTGGTTTTTATTTTGCAAGACGAAGAGTGAATGAAATACCGCTGAATCTCAAGGGCTTCGGTCTATTGCTTTGTGCGCAGAATGCCTTGTCACAGCTGGAATGATGGCCGGGCAGCTGGCGCATGGGAGTGTGGACGGGTAGTTGAAAGCAGAAGTACTGAAGAAATCTCTAGCTAATCATTCTCCAGCGCCGCCCTGGCATCTGCCTCAGCACGGCGTGCGCCAGATAAGATACTAGGCAGGCTATAGTTGCCCTCATGACAGGCGAATTCATAGATCTGCTCGCCATCGGTCTTGCGCAGCAATTGCATCTCCAGAGTAAGCGGCTGCTTGTAGATAATAGGGTCGGTCACCGTATAGCGATAGAAGATCTCACCATCTGACACCAGTTCAAAATATTCTGTCACCTCAAACTGATAAGACGACTGCATGAAAAAGTTAGATTGCTGCGGATGAAAGCCCGTAGTGTGAACTACCAAGATGTCTTCCTGCCAATATGCAATTGAGTTGCCGAACCATCTAGAGAATTCATTTGCTCTACGTTCGGTACCGATCGGTATGATGCGAGCATCGTGAGCCATCTCAGACATGAGCATAAAATAGTCTTCGGTCTGCACGATCTGGTAGTTGGCGTTGTAGGTCCACGCCATCATCGGCGGCATCTGGGAGCCGACGTGAAGACAGCGTTCCATCTGACTGCGAATCTCCGGCCCGTCGTAGGCACCGAGTCCTGCGGCTCTCCACTGGCCGAATACATCTTTGTTTGCGCCGCCTTCTACATAGGGGTAGCGGCCATCGGCAGGCTCGACTATGAGCGAGGTGCGGTACTCGCCATTAATCTGGGTAATATTGATTCGGGTATTGGCAAAGTTCTCATCGGCTTGAAACATTATCACGCCACCATCTACAGGGGGTGCGCGATCTGGGTCTAGAGGAGCAGCCTTCTGGGTATCCGATTGCTGCGCAGTGGACTCCAATGCCCGCGCTTCCTCTAGAGTATAGCTACGTTTGTCGCCAAGACTCGCGGGACGTTCGATCGGTGTCTGGCTGGCATTGTTCCAATAGCCCTGAAAGTCGGGGTAGCCATGCACAGTTCGAGAAATATCCGCAGTGTCCTGGCCGTTGATGGCCAGTGGGAGCGCGGCAAGAGCCGCCAGGACACCAAGATGCATGAGTCGTGATTGCAGGTCATAGAATGTCATCGCCTCATTTAACTACGCAGTAACAGTATTGATCAAGCCTGATCCCATAGCCTACGTTAAGGTCTGGCCAGCATGGGAAAAATTCTCTAAACTGAAAGGCGATCAAAATCGATTAGTAAAAGATTAAGGCTAAATAAGAAAAATTAACTACTGTCTCCAATTCGAGGAATAGTATGTCGCATAACTCTACGAAATCCCGTCGTGACTTTTTAAAAAGCGCAGCAGTTGTCGGAGGCGCTTCCTCCTTAGGTGCCTGTGTTGGCGCCCAAAGCGAGTCCTATGCACGCTACAATCATAGCCCCAGTTTTTATCCAAAGCATAATGAGCGTACCAAGGGTTGGATGCGCTTCATGTGGCAGAAGGCCACTACGCCTGATGACTGGGGCTACTCCGAAGATATCGAGCTTCCTTGGGGCATTAAATTGCCTCTGGGAGAGATCGACTGGACAGAAGACGGCAAGGGCCCCCACCCGTGGTGGGATCAGTACAGTGCCGCGCCCATGCTGAGTTATCCACGTTTCGATCTTACTGACTCTAGCTACGTGATTATGATGATGGCCGACCAGACTCCGGCCTGGCGCGAAGCCTATACCCGTATTTTGGATGAGCTGGCTACAAGACATACCTCTTATTGGGCTGCTATAGATTGGAACACGTTCATTGGTCCGAGTCCCGATAGGGATAAATACGTTGCAGCCAATGCACCAGGCTCTCAAGCATGGCCAGAACGCGTCCATGGAAACTACGATTCGCCCGGTTGGACCGCAAATGGTGTCGAACCTTGGGGTCTTCAGCCCGACCCTATCGGTGCCGACGGTAATCTATTCTTTCGCGGTTGGTTGAACCTTTTGCTTTCGATCTACAAATACGTCTCCGGTGATGACAAATGGGAAAAGCCATGGGAGATAGCGGGCTATGAGAACGAAAAGTTCGAATGGACTCAGCCGCGCATCGTCGAACATCTGCACAGACAGTACACCGATCATCCCGAAGGCCCACAGTGTGAGAACACCAAGATATGGCCGATCTGTAATTCGGCGGCAGGATTAGGCATGTACCTGTCCGACCAGCTGGGTGTCTCCAATTCCCATGGCGCATTCGAGGATTGGATACAGTTCATGCGAGACAATTACGTGGGCATTAATGCGCAGAATCAGGTCGAGTGGACGACCCTGTACTACGATCCCATCGAAGATTTTAAAGTTAATATTCCTGGTGCCACAAGCGCTATCAATTCGGCGTTTTTTCTGTTGCCACAGTCGCCGGAATTAGCCACTCAGATTTACGATGCTGCTGCCATGACCTTAGGCTGGCGCGATCCGCGACGAGATATTCTTCCCAGCGCCAACGGTATGGCTATGGCTAAAGCTCTTGGCGACCACACTGCAATATCACGTCTTAGCGCTGCCGCCGAGCGTTACTCGGATCCGAAATGGTTTGGCGATGACATGGATAAGTTTGGATGGTGGTTTAACAATGGAGAGCCTTGGCCTCGAGGTCAACGCTCTGCACAACAGATGATCAGCGAGATAAATGAAGGCAACTGGGTCGACGCATTCAAGGTGCAGCATCTCGATAAATACACGGCACCAACACTCGAAGGAGTTGAGTATCCAAGTCTTGGTGTAGACAGCGCTTGGAATGATAAAGACAGTGGCGTATTGCACATCGGCACGTACGTAGGCGATCGTGGAAGAGCTGGTGATGCCACAAGTTGGCAGATCACCAATTTGCCTAACGCCGCCGAGGCTGTAGTTATCTGCGATGGAACAACCGTGAGCGATGTGCAGGTTCTCGATGCCAATACTATTCGTGTGCCGACAGATATAGGTCAGCATCAATACCAAGTTTACTCAGGTTATTTTGGCCAAGAAGTAGTGGTGACCAAGCCTGACCCTAGCCAATACACAAGTGCTTCTATTGCTTCTGCCGCTCGGAGAACGGCGGAGCAAAATGTTAAAGCAGCAGAAGTTGTTATAGCGAGTGCGGCGACTGGATGCGCTTGCTGTGTTGGAGTAGTTTAGTTGATCGAGGATAGACTCTATAAAAGGAGACGAATAGTTTTGAAATATTTTAAATCATTTGCCCGCAATACAATTGAGATGACATTTATAGCGGTGTTGTTCTTATTGTCGAATATTGCAAATGCTGATATTGCTGACACCTTGCAGCGCGGCGAAGAAGCCGTCGTTCTCGATGTGCAAAATATGACTTGAGTCGGTTGTGTTGTTGCCGTGCGCAACTCACTACAGAAAGTTCAAGGCGTCAGAAAGGTTGAAGTAGATCTAGATGACGAAACAGCGACAGTGATTTTCTTCAGCAAGGAAATCGATAAGTCGTTACTAGTCGCTGCCACCACGAATATTGGTTTTCCGTCTGTTGTTAGAAATCCTTAAAGGTGGTTGGCAGAAGAGCTTCGCGCTCGTGTATAGAGGTGAAATTTGAAATTCATAAAGTCAAAAGCTGATTATCGCCACCTAATAGCTGGCGGGATAGCGGCATCGCTCACGGCGAGTATTTGTTGCATAGGTCCGCTAGTGCTCTTGACAACGGGCGTAAGCGGCGCGTGGATGAGCAATTTGATGATCTTTGAGCGCTATCAAGCCATTCTAATTACAGCTACGCTCCTCGCATTCGCATTAGCAGGGCGCAGTCTTTTTTTTGCAAGCAACGCGGCGAGTGATGGTGATTGCTGTGAAGAGAGCGGGACGGACTGGAAGAAGGCTTCGGTGTTTGCCGCAAGTTCTTGTCTGGCCTTGGTGTTTATAAGTAGCGAATATTGGATTCAGTTTGTACTCTAGCACCCCAGAAAAATTTAGTTCAATTGAACGCCGCGGAAGATTTCTCTTCTCTGAATATAGCCCTCTGGCATGGGCAGCACGTTGTTGCTACTCTCGTATTCCTCGTAGTCTGTAAGCATTTCTGCATAGCGCTCGGGCTCTTCCTGTGCTAAATCGTGAGCTTCTCCTGGGTCTGTCTTGATATTAAACAGATGCCAATTCTGGTCATTAACGGCGCTGCGATTGAAGACCAACTTGTAGTCGCCCTTGAATAGCGCACGGTTGCCACCGAGTTCGTAACCGATTGCTTCAGACGCGCTGTGAATATCTGTCTCGCTGCCTTGCAGAAACTCAGAAAAATCTGTACCGATAATCTCTTCGATGGAATCGCCTTTCCAGTTACCATCATGTTTCTCGAGATCTACCAGGCTAAGAATAGTAGGTGCAAGATCGGTGACAAAGACGAACTCGTCGCTCTTCTCATTTTGCTTGGCTATTCCGGGGCCAGACATAACCAACGGCACGCGCAGACCACCTTCGCTGGCGTAGAATTTGTAATAGGCAAGAGGGGAGGCAGCTACTGTCGCGTTGTTCGGCCCTATCGCATTAAAAGAATTCGCCTCGCCTAGGGTTTCAAAATCAGAGTTGTAACCCACTCTGTCGAACCAATTTTGCAATCCAAGAGCTGCTCGTCCATTGACTCCGATTAAGTTGGAGCCTTCGGCACCGTTGTCTGAAGTGAAGACAAATATTGTGTTTTCAAATTCTCCGATTTCTTTTAAGTAATCCATTAGCCGGCCAATATGCATGTCCATCGCATCGACCATTCCGGCGTAGACTTCCATACGCCTAGCGTGATGAATCTTTTGTTCTTCACTCAAGCCGTCCCATTCTATTGTTCCAGGAGTAACTATTGCCTCGGTATTGCGAGGAACGACGCCGGCGGCCTCGGCAGCAAGTCGTCTTTTTTCTCGCATTACTGCCCAGCCTTCGTCATATACGCCGGCATACTTATCAGAAAATTCTTTGGGAGCCTGCACTGGCATATGTACGGCTTGAAATGGCACGTAGGCGAAAAAGGGTTCGTCATCCGCTTCATTCTCTGCGATAAACTCGATTGTTTTGTCGATGAAATACTTTGATGAATAGAAATCGTCTGGGAGTGTGTGTCGCTCACCGTCGGCATACCAATTGGCCTGCTCATAGATTGGCAGGTAGGGACGCTGATCCCAGTTGTCAGCACCGGTATCCGCCATGGCAATGGTGCGATCGAAGCCTCTTGAGGAGGGTAATAATTCAGGGGTATGACCTAGGTGCCATTTTCCGGTCATGTAAGTGTGATAGCCCGCGTCCTGCAGAATTGTGGATAGCGTTACTACTTTATTATTTAGTACGCCTTGATAGTTTTCATACTGCTGCTGCTCAGCTGGTAACGCCTCTGGAATATTGGGTACGCCGTTTCTATGGCTGTCGACACCGGTTAGCAGCATGGCTCGCGCTGGCGCACAGCTCCCCGCAGTATGATAGTTAGTAAAAGAGACTCCTGAAGCTGCGAGCTCGGCAATATTGGGCGTGTTAATTTCGCTACCAAAGGTAGAGATGTCGGTGAAGCCAAGGTCGTCAGCGAGTATGAGTACGATATTGGGACGCGTATCCTGTTGCGCCACTGCAATAGTAGATGTAGTTAAAACCAGTAGCGCCGCAGTTATAATTCGTGATCTCGAAAGCATAGTTGTTCTCTGTTAGTTCTTCGTTTCATACAGGTGAAGCAAGGACAATCCTGCTCTTTTCTTCTTTACATTCTCTTGTAGAATCGCTGCTATCGTGCTGCTACGCAGCGCTCAGCTTGCACTGGTCTTGGCTGTATAAGAGGCGCTGCCGTTACGCGCTCCTCACTTGCGAGTTGATCGTAGGCAGCTTGTTGCAGCCCTTTAACTTGAGCCCGAGACATACCTAATTCAAAGCCGGAGCATTCGTTCTCTCCCAGCGAGCGCGGATCCAAACCGGTGAGGTTGCCGAAGACGACTAATGCCTCGAGATAGTACCCATAGTCGCTCGCGTGATAGTGATCCCAAGTCCAAAGGTCCATTAGGTCTGTGTCGATTCCGTCATAAGGGTTGGGATCTGCGATGCCGCTTTCCATGGCTCGCGTCCAGGCCTGACCAACACCGTTTACCGATTTTACCGCATCAGCACCGGCGGCGGCTGCATCGTATCCGGCACGCACGTCTATCGCCATCTGTTCTATGGGGGTTCCATTCCAGGGGCTGTTGGATCTATACACAAGGTCTGCACGTGACCAGGTCGCGGTGAGAAACACTTCAACATCGGGATTAAGACCCTGTAGAAAATCAGACATCTGCGCCGTGGTGTCGATGAGTACGGCCGGATCATTCGGATTGCTGCTGTCCAGAGTGCTGAAGCCGTGCATCACAGCCCTATCCCAGGGGCGTCGTCCTATGACGCCTAACTTGTTCTCGAGATGAAAGTCCAATCCGCTGCCACCTCTAGTCTCGAGATAGACGTCGTAGTCCAGACCAGCCTGATCGGCAAAAGATTTAAACAGTGCGGGGACACCGCCAATACCTTCGTTGTTAAGATCGGTCACAGAGTCTGCGCGATAGAATTTTGCCGCAGAGCCATAGGCGTAGGTGAAGCTGTTGCCTATGAACAAGAGGCTTGTCTCGGCGGAGGCGGCAAGAGAGCTACATGTCACAACTACAGCTGTAAAAAGAGTGAATAGGGTTTTCATTGATTGTTCCTTTCTTCTTAGTAATCTAATGACGTTGAAAGTAAGAATAAAAGTTAACTGTGTCCAAGTCCATGCTTTAAAAAGCGCAGAAACGTAGTTCTAAACCCCGGCAGCAGCATCCAGAACACGTAGGAAATTTCCGCTCCAGATTTTGTGAATGTCTTCTTGGGAATAGCCGCGCTCTAGCAAACCCTCGGTGAGATTCATCGCTTCGCTGGCGTCGTTATAGTCATCTATGCCGCTACCATGATTGAAGTCATTGCCAATGCCCACATGATCGATGCCAATGCGGCCAACGATGTAGTCGATGTGCTCGATCATATGGTCCGTCGTCGCTGGCCCGAGCAGCTCGCTAACGGCGGCTGTGAACACTGACCTCTGGGCAAGATCATCGATCTCCCAATAGAGCTCGAAAGGGTAATTGTATTCTTCGGATATTCCTGCAGCTACCCGCAGGGCTATAAGTTCTTCTACAAAATCGGGTTCAGAGATATTAATCAGATAACCTTTAAACGCAGCGACATGGATAACACCGCCGTTCTCGCCAATGCGATCGATCTCTTCATCACTCAGATTGCGAGTCACGTCTGAAACAGTCTTGGCATTTGAGTGGCTGGCAATTATTGGAGAGCTGCTTAACTCTAGTACTTGTAGCGTTGCTGCTTTGGATAATTGTGAGACATCTACCAGTGCGCCTAGAGAATTGATTCTTTCCACGGCAGCTACGCCTAAGGCGGATAAGCCACCATGCTCTTCGGTCACCTCAAAGGCGCCAGTTTCTCCGCTAAACTCTGGTCGCGATGAATCAGAAAAAGCATTGTGCCCTAGATGATTGAGGCCAAATATTCTCACCCCTTCAGCATAGAACTCATCGATTGCAGAAACATTTCTCTGTAGAGAGCGAGCATTTTGAAAGCCGAGAATAAGTGCAGACTGACCCGCCTCGTGGGCGGCAAGGATTTCAGCGGAAGTAGTCGCCATGACAAGCTGCCCCTGGCTTTCTTCTACTAGTGTGTGCACGGCGGCTATTTTTTCATCGGCCTCTGCTCTTGCAGCGGCATCACCTTCCGCAGTTCTGGGCCCGGGGCCAACGGCCACCGACATGACAACGGCATCGACGCCGCCGGCACGCATCTTTGCGAGATCTACCTTCGATGAGCCATCGGCACTCATGTAGGCTCTGGACGTTGAAGGAATCACGATATCCGCATGGGCATCTAAGACCAGGCTCGCTGCATGGACTTCGGCAACTGAGGTGGCGGCATTTATGGCTGCCGATTCAGTTTCTGCTGAGCTGGGCTCGTTATCTGAGCATGCTGTTATGCCTGCGAGAACGCAGGACAGCAAAAAACTTCTGCGAACTAGTCCGGCAGTGTTTAGGTGTAGCATTTTCTAACTCCAATAGTTTCGTAGACACAGAATCTCTATTCAGGTGCCATTTCTAGTTCTTTTCGTAATGTTCGCGATGCAAGATAGAAGTGAAGGGCCGACCAGATATTTACAGTAGGTAGAAGGATCACCATTGCATAGCGCAAGGATTCAACTCCCAATGAAGGTGTCAGCAAATCACTCAAATAACCGATACCGAAAGGGCCCAGACCTAAGCCGATAATGTTGATGATGAGAAATAAAATGGCGGAGGCGGTTGCGCGCCAGCGCAGTCCCACAAGTGCATGGGTAGTAGCTATGGAATTTCCTAAGTACACATTCTGAAGTGTGCCTGGAATAAATATAAGCATGAGGGCAACATATTGATTATCTGTTAGGAAGGCTACAAGCATTGCCGGCACGCAAAGCAAGGTTGCTATACCAGGTATCCATTGATACCAGCGCTTGTCTTTCTTTCCTAGTTTGTCACCGAGCATACCGCCAAGCAGTACACCGATAGCCCCAAACAATCCTGTAGATAGAGCAAGCCAGGTTCCCAGTTCTCCGGTACTCATCTCATGACTGCGGATGAAGAAGGAAGCAATCCAGTTTACGGTACCGTATCCGGCAAAGGCATTAAGTCCGCAGGCAAATGCCATGTGCCGAAACGTCTTACGTTTCCACAAGAGCGTGATAACTTCCGTGAAGGGGACTTGCGTCTCCGATGCTGCCCTATTCTCCATCAAGCCTCGAACAGGCTCGCGAACCGTTGTTCGCACGAGGATAGCGAGTAATACACCTGGAATACCAACGACCATGAACGCGACCCGCCACCCAAAAAATTCGTTAAGCCAGCCGCCGAAAAGAAAACCGAACAGTATGCCGAGGTTTACACCGGTGGAATAGAACGCGAGAGCACTCGCCCGTTTTTCAGGCGGAAAGATATCCGAAACGATGGAGTGAGATGGCGGGCTTCCGCCAGCCTCACCTACGCCGACACCTATTCTGGCCGCAAGCAATTGCCCATAATTCTGCACGAGACCACTTACCGCCGTCATCGCGCTCCATAGGCCGACAGACACAGCGACAATATTCCTTCGATTGCTGCGATCTGCAAAACGCGCGATGGGAATGCCGGCAGTTACATAGAACATCGCGAAGGCGAAACCCGTTAGCAAGCCAAGCTGGCTATCGGAAAGCGAGAGGTCCACCTTAATCGATTCCTGCAATATGGAGAGTAGCTGTCTGTCGATGAAATTGAAGGTGTAGACGAGGGTCAGAACTACCAACGCATATTTTCGAGCACTCGGGCTTGCATAGGGATTTTCTAACGGTGGCACGGGGGGGATTTTGGCTTTTTCAGCGCCACTTTCGGTGTGATCGGTCATAGCAGGCCTTTGTTATTTTTGCTTGTGGACTGGGAAGTCGTTGAGAATAATCGGGCTAAAGTCAAAAATATAGCTAATTCGAAGCCTGATTCCTTTTGTAAATTGGGCGGGTATTGTGAATAATGCCTATTCGAGAATAAATCTGCCCTATTTGATGGAGAAAAACGGTGAATCTAAGATCACTTTTACAAAAATCGCTACTTGCCCTGTCACTCTTACCGACGCTAGCCCTGGGGGCCGAGCGAGTGGGGGATTTCTCGCTATTGGATCAGGATGGCTATTTCCATCAGATGAGCTGGTATGACGACAATCAGGCGATCGTCTTGCTAGTGCAGGCCGCCGGCGATGCCGCAGCGCGGGATGTGTTGACTGACTTCGATTCGCTCAAGTCCAGTTTCGAAGCACAGGACATCGAGTTCTTCATGATCAATCCACTGGGATTGAAAGATCGCGATGCGGTGAAGGCGGAGCTCACAGCACGGCATATCGATGTGCCGGTGTTGATGGATGACGCAAGGTTGATATCCGAGGCACTGGGTATAGATAAGATCGGTGAGGTTTTGGTTTATAACCCGAAGTCTTTTACGATTATGTTCCGGGGCCCTGTGGGCGAAGAATTAACTACGGCATTGACAGACATTGCGGCAGGTAGGGACGTGCAGACTATAGAAGTGGCGAGCACAGGCACGGCCGTCAACTATCCGATAAAAACGGCTCACCAACAACAGGCGCCTTCCTACGAGAAAGAGATAGGCCCTATCATTGCCGAGAACTGTGCTAGCTGTCATAGAGCCGGTGGCATAGCGCCTTTCGCTCTCGACAGCCACACTATGGTAATGGGGTGGTCGCAGATGATTCGTGAGGTATTGATGACCAAGCGCATGCCGCCGGGGCAGATCGATCCCCAAATAGGTCATTTTATTAATGACATGGTATTGGCCGACGCAGACGCTCAGAAAATTGTTCACTGGATTGAGGCCGGGTCACCAAAGGATGGCGGGAGCGATCCTTTGGCAGAGTTGGTTTGGCCTGAGACCGAGTGGGCCTTCGGTGAGCCGGATTACATTATCGATATTCCAGAACAGAGCATTCCCGCCACTGGGGTTTTGGATTACTACAACGTGATGGTGGAATTGGACCTTGAGGAAGATCGTTGGGTGAGGGCGAGTCAATATATCCCAGGGGATCACACCGTATTGCACCATACCCTGCATAGCTTGATCGCGCCCGGAGCCACCCGCGGCGGTTCGCTGTTAGGCGGCGAGCCTGATCGTCCCAATATTGCTCCTTATATTCCTGGGCAGGCCCCCCGTATGGAACCGCCGAACACAGGCGGCTTGTTGAAGGCCGGTACAAGAATTGCCATGCAGATGCATTACACGACTACGGGTAAGGAATCCGTCGACGCCAGTCGCATAGGGCTGTGGTTCTACCCAGAGGGCTTCGTGCCCGAAGAGAGAATGTCGGGGCAGTGTGCCTGTCATTTTACGCCTACATGGGTAAATATTCCGCCGCAGGATCCTGATTACGAGATGACGCAATCTTTCACAATCGAGAAGGACGCGAAGTTGTTTGCCTTTACGCCACATATGCACTTTCGTGGCAAGCGCATGCGCTTCTTCGCGGACTATCCAGATGGAAGCAGCGAAGAGCTGATCAACATAGCGAACTACAATTATAACTGGCAGCTGGCCTACACCTATGAAGAGCCAAAGTTCGTCCCTGCGGGTACTGTGATCACGGCTACCGGAGCCTTCGACAATTCCCAGCAGAACAAGATGAACCCCGATCCTTTCCGCTCGGTGCCTTGGGGGCTGCAGAGTTGGGACGAGATGTTCTTTGGTGCCGCAGACTGGAAGTATGTAGACCAGGGCGGTAATTAGACGCGCACAATGAGACGCACAGTTCTTCGGATGTGCGTCTCCCTCACCTTTGCTTCTGAGGGCGGCTAAAGCCCTATCTCTGGAAGAATTTTCAAATAGCTGCGTGCCTATTCACTTAGACCTATTTGGGGCGGGGGCCTACGCCGGCTCCAATCTATCGAAAATTACGATCACATCTATCGGTATATATCGTTTTACCGATCACCTCCTTGGCAGTACATTCACGAGTCACCCTAATTCTATTAGATGTTTAACAAGTATCAACGGAGGCATTTCAAATGCTTAAACGTACACTACCTATACTTATTGCGGCACTGGGGCTCTCAACGCTTGCCCCGATCAATGTGGCCAGCGCGCAAGAGCAAGTCGCAAACAATGATTACTGGTGGCCTAATCGGCTAAGTCTCGAGCCCCTGCGGCAGAATTCCCTGGCCTCCGACCCCATGGGCGGAGAGTTCGACTATGCAGAGGCATTCTCTAATCTCGATCTACAGGCGCTAACGGCAGACCTGGAAACCCTGATGACGACATCACAGGACTGGTGGCCGGCTGATTTCGGTCACTACGGGCCGTTCTTTATTCGTATGGCCTGGCACAGTGCGGGAACCTATCGCAGCATCGATGGACGTGGCGGTGCTGATGGCGGCATGCAGCGTTTCGCTCCCCTGAATAGCTGGCCAGACAATGCCAACCTCGATAAGGCGCGGCTGTTGCTGCTGCCTATCAAGCAAAAATACGGCCGTAATATTTCCTGGGCCGACCTGATGATTCTTGCCGGCACGGTGGCAATGGATTCCATGGGATTCGAGACACTGGGATTCGCCGGTGGGCGTGTCGATGCCTGGGAGGCTGAAGAAGTAAATTGGGGCCCAGAGGGTGAATGGCTGGCATCCGATCGTCGCAATGAGCGCGGCGAACTAGAGGGGGCGCTTGGCGCCACACAGATGGGTCTAATCTATGTAAACCCAGAAGGACCTGGCGGCAATGCCGATCCCCAGTCCGCTGCTGATGCGATTCGCGAAGCATTCGGCCGCATGGCAATGAATGACGAGGAAACAGTCGCCCTGATTGCCGGCGGGCATACCTTCGGCAAGGCGCACGGCGCTGCACGCCCAGCCGACTACGTAGACGTTGAGCCTGAAGCTGCGAGCATAGAGCAGCAGGGTCTGGGCTGGAAGAATAGCTACGGCAGCGGCAATGCAGGCGACACAATTACTAGTGGCTTGGAAGGCGCATGGACGATCGATCCTGCCGCATGGACCAATAATTTTTTACAAAACTTATATGGTTATGAATGGGTGCAGACGCGCAGCCCAGCGGGCGCAACTCAATGGGAACCTGCGGAAGGCGCAGCCTCAAACTTGGTGCCCGATGCGCATGATCCATCGAAGCGTCATGCTCCGATGATGCTAACAACTGACCTTGCGCTTAAAGTCGATCCCGCCTACCGCGAGATCACAATGCGCTGGTTGGAGAACCCTGAGCAATTCGAAGACGCATTCGCTCGCGCATGGTTCAAACTAACGCATCGCGACATGGGCCCCAGCTCTCGTTATCTGGGCAACCTGACTCCTAGTGCCGAATATGTATGGCAGGATCCGATTCCTGAGGCTGGCTATGGTCCTATCAATAACCGTGATGTGAATCGCCTGAAGGCTGAGATTCTGGATTCCGGATTGACTACCGCAGAGCTGGTTCGAACTGCCTGGGCTTCGGCTTCAACTTTTCGCGGTACTGATATGCGCGGTGGAGCTAACGGTGCGCGCGTGCGTCTGGCGCCTCAGAGCAGCTGGGCAGCGAATAATCCTCAGGAGTTAACTCGAGTGATAGGAGTTCTCGAGGGTATTCAGAATGAGTTCAATGAGAGAAGCTCACGCAGGCAGGTTTCTCTTGCCGATCTCATTGTTCTGGGTGGGGTGGCTGCAATCGAAAGTGCGGCGCAGCAAGGCGGACACGATATCGATGTAGCCTTCGTGCCCGGACGCGCTGATGCAACTCAAGATCATACCGACGCAGCTTCATTCGCAGCTCTAGAGCCGACGGCCGATGGCTTTCGTAATTACTTCGCGATGGGAAATTCGCGTTCGCCAGCCGAGATGTTGATCGAGAAGGCGGTGTTGCTGAATCTTACAGTCCCAGAAATGACTGCGCTGGTGGGCGGGATGCGTGCTCTAGATGCAAACGCAGGTCAAAGTAAGCACGGTGTGTTTACCGACCAGCCTGGCACTCTGAGCAATGACTTCTTCGTCAATCTGATCGATCTATCTGTTGTATGGAGTCGATCGACTTCCGATGAAGCTGTTTACGAAGGCAGAGACAGAGCTACAAATATGTTGAAATGGACAGCGACACCTGCCGATCTCATCTTCGGATCTAACTCAGAGCTTCGTGCAATAGCTGAGTTCTATGCAGCCGACGATGCCGAGGGGCAGTTTGTACAAGACTTTGTAAGTGCCTGGACGAAGGTAATGACTCTGGATCGATTCGATCTGATGTAGAAAACCGAAGTCGAAGTAACGATCTAAAAACCGGCGCCTGGTCTCAGACGCCGGTTTTTTTATGTCTTCTTCCTCGCCGATACCCGCCACTTCTATATTGCTCTTTCATGCAGAACGTAACCTGAAAAATCTCTATTGATACGTATTTGTTATATATTTGACTATTTACCAAGTGAGATCATAGGCTCGAGAAACGGGGGGTAGAGAATAGCAGCATTTCAACCCCTTATAGTTCGGGCCTCAGCGGCGATAGGGGACTGAAATTTTGAAGTCGGTCACAGTCGAGTAGCTCTGCATCTTAATTGGCACTGCTTATGCACAGTAATAGAGCAAGTAAACTATAATCAATGGAACTAGCCGATGACTACTAAGGCTATTAGAAATTCTGTACTCCTGGTATCTGTGCTTCTGGTTGAAGATGACTCGCTCGTTGCGAGTTCTTTGGCGAGAATGCTGCGACTTAAAAAATACGATGTCAGTATATGTCCAGACCCCAAGAAGGCGCTTGAGTTGTGCGATAAACGACAGTTTGACCTAATTATTACTGATCAGAAGATGCCGGTTATGACTGGCACTGAGTTCGCCGCTATAGCGAAAGATAGACAACCCAATGTGTGTACCTTACTCATTAGCGGCTACATCGGTGAGAAAGATGCCGCTGCAGCTCTTGAGAACGACCATATTAATAGATTTGTATCTAAACCTTGGCACAATGAAGACATTCTGAGCATCGTGGAAAGTGAGTTGCAGATAGGTAGTACACTTCTCACTGAGAAGATGATTGAACCAGAATTTATCTTGCTCGAAGCCAGTTGACGTTTCAGGATTTTTTCTTCTTATTAAGCAGCTAAGAAAAAATCTTGTTAATTAGGCGAACATTTCCTTAGAGGCAAATGCCAAGAATAAATTACCAGATAGAGAATGTAGAAAAGGGTGGAAGAACAAAATGTTCCGCCACCCTTTTTAGTCTGCTTAGATAAGTCTCCCTAGAATCGGTGAGACCTGCAACTAAATTTTTTAAAGCTCGAAGTCCATAGAGTAACCAACAACAAACTTTATTTCATCATTGTCTCTCGCAGGCATACTGGCATAGTCTTCAACACCGTCTCCATTATCATCATCACCTAAGGTCGTCGTCGTAATCATTGCGGAGAAGCCGTCCTTCGCAATACTGACATTGAAATCCCAATAATCGTCAGTCGCGCCATTAAATGAATACATGAAGTCGCCCTCGTGGAAGCCGGCATGCAAACCGATTTCTGCTCCACTGGCTAACGGAATTACATAATCAAGCGATGTATAGGAAGCTTGAGCGAACCCAAAATCTTCGCCTGGGCCTTCGTCTGGCTCAGCATTAGCAAGAAGTGAGAGGCCAAGACTGAAATTTCCAACAGCAATCGATCCATAAATTTCTCCAAAATCATACCCTGCATTCTCATCGTAGTTATAGTAGAGGTATCCTATGTCATAACTGAAACCACTGGCTTCCCCACTGAAACCAAAATATATATCATGCTCATATGAATAGGCGTCGTCTGCGTCATACGAAACATTGGACGCCCAAGTACCAAGATAAAAACCACTATCACTGGCGTAGTCGATACCACCAGAGATAGCACCTTCGTTTATGGACTGAGTCAGACCGCGCCAGATGTAATTGTTGGAAGCGGCGAAGTTAGCTGTCCATTCGTCCGCTTGTACTGTGCCAGCTGAAAGCAATAGTCCCGCCGCGGCGAGTGAAAGAATTCGTGAGTTCATGTCTTGTATTATCCCTTTGTTGGTAGTGGTAAGAGGTGATCAGTTCCACCCGCTACAGGATGTTTTGCAAGAGCTGTGCCAATGATTGGAGGCCTCTTATTCTTGGCGTTAGTGCGTCAAAGCGGCACTTTTTTGCCCGGAATCGCGCTACATTGGTGCGTCATAATGGTGCGCTGCCTCCAAATGGGGCGATAGGGGTCAGGGGCGCAAAGGGTTCGCGTTCAAATTGTTTCTTGGTTAATAGCTTCTTAGGGGAGGGGGCTGGATAGACCTAGATACATACTTTCGATATTTGCTCTAGATTCAGTCTGCGGGTTCTATCTATCGGTGTGCCCGCGAATAAGACAAGGCGGACTAGGGACAGACCCTTTATCAGGCCTGTTCCTTGCGTGCTAAAAACCTCTGGACAGAGGAGGAAGCTAGGGAACTCGCTGGTCTACAGTAGTTCTCGACCGAGACTGCCGCGGGGTACTCTATAGCCGGCATCCTGAACATAGTCAGGGCCGATAGAGGCGATAGTCGGGGTACCGCTGCCGCGCATAGTGATAAGCAGCTCTCTGTTGAGCAGATCCAATACTCGTTCAACGCCAGCCTGGCCGAATGCGCCTAGGCCAAAGCAATAGGGTCGTCCGATACCCACAGCCGAAGCGCCCATCGCCAGCGCCTTATAGATATCGGTGCCACGACGAAAACCGCCATCGACGATAATAGGTATTCGCCCGTTCACAGCACTCACGATTTCCGGTAGGCATTCGATTGTGCCAAGGCCGGTTTCTGTGGCGCGACCCCCGTGGTTGGAAACCCAAATAGCATCAGCACCGTACTGAGCCGCTAGCGCCGCATCCGCGCCTACCTCAACACCTTTTATAACTATGTTCATATTGGTTACTTCTTTCATGCGTGGGATGACACTCCAGGTCATAGCCGCATCCGTTAGCCCGACACCACGCATGTTTAAGCCATCGAACATGGGCTTGCTCTGCCCGGTATGGCAGGAGGCACAGTTGCGCGTATCTTCTCTCATTAGCACGGATTGGGTTTCCGTGTTGCGCCCACCCGGTAAGTCGATGGTAAGACAGACCGAGGTGCAACCAGCCGCCTCGGCGCGTTGCAGCATTGAGACCGTGTATTCCCAGCGATTGGTAGAATAGAGTTGATGCCAGATAGGCGCGCCCCTTGCCTCGGAAACCTGCTCCACTGAAGTTGATGATTGTGTAGATAAGACCATGTGATGGCCTTTGGCTGCAGCCGCCCTGGCTGTGCCTAATTCCGCGTCCGCGTGATAGGCGCCCTGACTCCCGACCGGGCATAGGAAGATAGGAGAGCTGGCTTCGCTGCCTAGTACATTAACCGATGTGTCTGTTTGGCTGACATCTACCAGCCTTCTTGGTCGTATTTGAAAACGCGAAAAGCCAGCTCGGTTCGCTCTCAGGGTAAGATCGCTGTCGACACCCGTAGAAAGATAGCCTAAGTGGGCAGGGGGAATTCTTTCTCGCGCTATTGCCTCCATCTCAAAGACATTGATTACCTCGGAGGGGTCAGTGAGCCGTTGGCCCAGCGTTTCTTCTACCTCTTGTGCAAAAGCGGAATAGTTTGTAAGTAGGGGGCTGGCTGCTAGAAACTTAAGAAATTCTCGGCGCTGGGTCATTCTGCTCTCCAATCAGGGCTCATCTTTTTTGCGATTATTCTTCTGTGTAATGATTGGATAAAGCTATAGTTGTCCGGCGCGATTGTCTAGTGGTAGAGGTGGGTAATTTACTTGCTGATTTTCAACAGTTGAGGTGATTGAGCGGGGCTGGCTTAGGCCCTTGCCCCGGGTTTCACTGTAGTGTGGTCGTTGATAGTGGCTATAATGCAGTGCTAACAATACTGGTGTAGGGCTTTATGGAACTGGCAATAATTTGCCTGGCTGCTTTCATCGCTTCCGGCTTAACCTTGTTCTCTGGCTTCGGTCTGGGAACTCTGTTAATGCCTGTTGTCGCTGTATTCTTTCCTCTGGAAGTAGCCATAGCGATGACGGCGGTGGTACATCTTGCAAACAATCTTTTCAAGTTGCTTCTGCTCGGCCGCAGAGCAGACGCCCGGGTATTGTTGCGCTTCGGTATCCCGGCGGTGCTGTTCGCCTGGATAGGGGCGGCCTTGCTCGTCGATCTGTCTGTAGAGAATGCCGCAATAGAGTATTCCCTGTTAGGCCACACTATGAGCACTTCTGGCCTTAATCTCGTTCTCGGTTTCCTAATACTACTCTTTGTTGTGTTGGAACTGCTGCCAGTGATGGGCCGAATATCCTTCGATTCGAAATATTTGCCGCTAGGTGGGGTCCTAAGTGGCTTCTTTGGTGGCCTCTCGGGTCATCAGGGGGCGTTCCGAAGTACGTTTCTGATAAAGGCAAATCTCAGCAAGGAGGCATTCATAGCGACCGGCGTACTTATCGCCGTCCTCGTGGATATGACTCGATTGCTAGTCTACGGTATCGATCTATCCAGCGAGCGTCAGGAAATCGATTGGGCCGTAGTAGCCGCCGCAAGCCTTTCAGCATTTGTTGGGGCGTTTCTTGGTAGGCGCTTACTTAAGAAGATTACCTTGCGTTCGGTTCAGCTACTGGTCAGCACCATGTTGGCACTGATAGCGATTGGGTTAATATTTGGTCTTATCTAGAATTAATTGTTATCGTTATAGATCGCCTTTGATTGCTAATGCAGCAATTCCTATGAATAGAATATTTCTTAGAAGGGACGCCAATGCCAAGTAAACTCGCTATTATCCTCGCTGCCCTTCTCTCGGTAGCAACAAGCTCACTGCTAGCCCAGGCTGATGACTTTACCTTCTACTCCGATCTAGCGCAGAACTGGTACGAGGGTGGCGATTATTTCGAATGGACTTCGACTACCGAGAACAATAATGGAGCAAAGCTCAATGTGTTCTATCAAACCTTCGGCGAAAGTAGTAATCCACAGCTGCTAATCGTTCATGGCTTTCCAAATTCCAGTTTCGACTTCTACAAGTTAATCCCGCTGCTGCAAGACGACTACTATATTGCCGCGCTGGATTTCCCGGGCTCGGGATTCTCCGACAAGCCACTCGATGGTTTCAGCTATATGCTCGAAGATAACGCCATGTTGCTAGACTATTTCGTGCGCGAGGTTGTTGAGTTCTATGATTTTGCGCTTTTCACACATGACCGAGGTGTCAGCATTGGCCTGGCGTTTCTTGGTAATTATTTGGACGAGCCGAACCCGGAATACAACATCAACTACCATTTCCTTTCCAATAGTGGGATGTTTCTCCCTCTGGCGAATTTGGTGCCGTTTCAGTTTGCTTTACTAGACGCCCAAAGAGGGCCTGCATTAATAGCGTCTCGCAAGGCGGCGCCGCGAATGACTGAGGGGAACCCGGAGTCACTAGCCTATTCGGATATTTTTAAATTTAACGATGGCGACAGCGCACTACTGCACGTTGGCAGATACCTGCTAGAGCGCGCGGAGAATGAATTTCGTTGGCTGGAAAATTTAAGTCGAAGTCCAATACCGGTTGCCTACATGTGGGGATTGTTAGATGACATTAATCCAATACGAATACCTAACTATGTCTGGCTGACATATCTAAACGATCGAGATGTTGAAAGCTCTTTCTGGATACTGCCTACCGCGGGGCATTACCCGCAGCGTGAGAAGCCGGTCGAGGTTGCAAAGATTGTTCGCGCTGCATTAAATGGCGAGGTGCCCGATCGCGCCGGGGAGAGTGATTTCATGCGCAGTTATGGCAGTCGGCGAGAAGCGGAGGATGGGGTCTTTGTCGGGCATTCCGAGGTAAGAAAAATGGAATTTCCAAGCTCCATTATTTACACACCCGAAGGTTATCAATAAAGTTTGAGCAACTGTGTAGCTCTCAGTCCAGATTGCTGCGCGATCAAGTATGGAAACATCGAGGCTTACATGAAAAATAAGACCAATCTACTCGCCTTGCTTGTCATAGTTCTATCGGCGAGCTATGCCAATGGGGCAGAGAACTACGTGCCGCCAAAAACCTCATTCGGAGTGCCGGATGTGCAGGGCATCTGGACCTATGAGACCAGGACTTCTCTGCAAAGACCGGAAGTCTATGGGGACCAATTGGAGATAGACGAAGAGACGATGCTGGCTACGATGATCTCCACAGAGGAATACAACGAATTTCTCGCGGAGACTGGTGCCGAGGGCCCCACTGGTGGAGCCGTGGGTGCCTACAACGACTTTTGGTTCGCACCCGGCAATGCCTTGGCATTCATGGATGGCATGTACAGGACATCCCTCATCATCGATCCCGCCGATGGCCAGATTCCCTGGAAGGACGGCGGCCAGGAGATTCGACAGGTGCAGCGTGAGAGCCTGCTAATGGGCAGGGATAGAAGCGATGGCCCCGAGGGAAGAGGGCTTGCTGATCGTTGCCTGGTCAGTTATGCATCGACCATGCCCTTCGTAAGCAGCTTCTACAACAATAATATGCAGATTGTGCAGTCTCCTACTCACGTCATGTTATTGGCAGAGATGGTGCACAACGTTCGCGTGGTGCGTATCGATCAAGATTTCCGTAACCTGCCCTTCAAGCAATGGTTGGGAGACTCAATCGGCTACTACGAGGGCGATACCCTGATCGTTGTCACCAAGGACTTCAACCCCTGGCAGATAAAGGAATATCTAATCTCGGAGAATGTGACCTTAACCGAGCGCTTCACCCGTATCGCAGACGACAGAATCAATTACTCCTTCACTATCGATGATCCCGAGCTCTACAGCCAGCCATGGACTGCAGAAATGCCCATGACCAGCCTGAATGAGCAGATGTATGAATATGCCTGTCATGAGGGTAATTATTCACTGCCGGCAATTCTGGCTGGTGCCAGGCGCGGAGAAATGGATGAGGCGGCGAGTCGGTAGCGTCTCAGCCGCCTAGAGTGTCTGGCTAAGCATCGCCAACGCTAAATCGTATTAAATGACCTCCCTTGTCGCCTAACTGGCTGATTTTAGGTAGAATCTTTTCCCCCGAGATAGAAAAGCGCTACCCGACAAAGTGCGGGCACTAAAGACTGGGCGCTGAAATTACGGACCCGAAAGACATGAGTAATCGGCAGATCAAGAAATTGCTAATAGCCAACCGCGGCGAAATCGCCGTGCGCATAGTCCGTGCCTGTGCCGAGATGGGTATTCGCTCGGTTGCCATCTATACAGAGCCAGACCGCTATGGGCTATTCGTTAAACGCGCCGATGAGTCTTATTCTCTTGGGGACGATCCCCTGGCAGGCTATCTAAACCCAGCGCGAATTGTGAATCTGGCGGTTGAGACTGGCTGCGATGCGTTGCATCCCGGCTATGGTTTTCTTTCCGAAAATCCCGAACTTGCGCGACTGTGCGAAGAAAAGAATATTGCCTATGTTGGGCCATCCTCGGAGGTTATTCATCGCATGGGCGATAAGACCGAGGCGCGCACCGCCATGACGCAAGCGGGCGTTCCGGTGACGCCGGGTTCCGATGGCAACCTTGCCAATATAGAGGAGGCTCTTTGTCAAGCGGAGCGGGTAGGCTACCCGGTGATGATTAAGGCAACATCCGGGGGTGGTGGCCGCGGTATTCGCCGCTGTGACGATGCAGAAGACTTGAAGAGCCAATACCCGCGTGTGATCTCCGAGGCAACCAAGGCCTTCGGGTCGGCCGAGGTCTTTCTCGAAAAATGCATAATCAATCCTAAGCATATTGAAGTTCAGGTTCTAGGTGATTCGCAGGGTAATGTCGTTCATCTGTATGAGCGCGATTGTTCGATTCAGCGCCGCAATCAGAAACTGATTGAGATCGCTCCCAGCCCGCAGATATCAGAGGAGCAGCGTAGCTATCTTGGCGAGATGGCGGTTGCCGCCGCTCGTTATGTCGGCTATGAAAGCGCAGGGACTGTGGAGTTTTTGCTGAGTGGCGAAGACATCTATTTCATGGAGATGAATACCCGAATTCAGGTAGAGCATACGATCACCGAGCAGATTACAGGTGTCGATATTGTGCGCGAGCAGATTCGGGTCGCCGAGGGCAAAGAGCTCAGCTATAAACAGGGAGACATCAGCTTTCGTGGCTACGCCATGCAATTCCGTATTAATGCGGAGGATCCGAAGAACGACTTCCTTCCTTCTTTTGGGCGCATAACACACTACTATGCTCCCGGTGGTCCCGGAGTTCGGGTCGATACCGCTATCTATACTGGCTATGAGATTCCTCCTTATTATGATTCCATGTGTCTCAAGCTCGTTGTCTGGGCCCTTTCCTGGGAGGAAGTCATCGCTAGGGGGCAGCGGGCAATAGATGATATGCGCCTGCACGGTATTCGTACGACGGCGGCTTACTACAAGCAGATACTCGCCCATGAATCATTTCGGCAGCGGGAATTCGATACGAGTTTCGTGCCTGAGCATCCGGAACTATTAAACTATTCTGATAAGCGCCATCCTAGCGAAGTTGCTCTGGCCCTGGCCGCTGCTGTTGCAGCCTATTCAGGCTGGTAATCAGCACAGTATTGGCAGGAGAATAAAGCATGAGTAAGGCTAGATCCATTCAGGTGACCGATGTTATTTTGCGTGATGCGCATCAATCATTAATCGCCACACGCATGCGTACCGAAGATATGCTGCCTATCTGTCAGCAACTCGATGAGATCGGTTACTGGTCGCTTGAAGTTTGGGGTGGTGCAACCTTCGATGCCTGTATTCGATTTCTCAAGGAAGACCCTTGGGAGCGGCTGCAGAAGCTTAGGGAGGCACTTCCGAATACGCGTTTACAGATGCTGCTCAGAGGTCAAAATCTGCTGGGCTATAGACACTACGCCGATGATGTAGTAACAGCCTTTGTGCAGAAGTCTGCGGACAATGGTATCGATGTGTTTCGCGTGTTCGATGCCTTGAATGATTTGCGTAATGTCGAAACGGCGATGAAGGCTGTTAAAGACGCGGGAAAGCACGCGCAGGGAACTATCTGTTTTACTACTAGCCCGGTGCATACCGCCGAGCTCTATGTGGAGCAAGCCAGGCAGCTACAGAATATGGGCGCCGACTCTATCGTTATAAAAGATATGGCGGGACTCCTGACCCCTTACGGAACTTATGAATTGGTTAAGGCTATTAAAGATGCTGTGCCTCTAGATCTCGCGATTCATAGCCATTCTACTTCTGGTCTTGCTCCCCTGTGTCAGCTCAAGGCGGTGGAGGCAGGTGCGGATCGAATCGATACCTCTATCTCTGCTTTTGCCGGCGGCACCTCGCATCCTTCAACCGAGGCTCAAGTCGCAGCTCTTAAAGATAGCGCCTATGACACGGGCTTGGATCTTACAAAACTTACCGCCATCGATGACTACTTTCGTGAGGTGAGGAAAAAGTATCAGCAGTTCGAAAGTGAATTTACGCGAGAAGATATCTCGGTACAGATCAATCAAGTACCGGGTGGTATGATGTCGAATCTGGCGAATCAGTTGAAAGAGCAGAATGCGCTTGATCGCATTCGCGAAGTGTTCGATGAAATTCCCAGAGTCCGTGAGGATCTGGGCTTTCCGCCATTGGTGACTCCAACCTCACAGATCGTGGGCACGCAGGCAGTTTATAATGTGCTTTCTGGTGAGCGTTACAAGACGATTACGAATGAAGTTAAGCGTTATCTTCTTGGTGGCTATGGACGTCCACCGGCTGCCGTAAATGAACAGCTACGCAATAAGGCCATCGGTAAGGAAGCCTACAGTGATGAGCGTCCAGCGGACTCACTTAAGCCTGAGCTAGAAAATTTGCGAGCCGAAATTGCCAAGCTTGCGAAGAATGATGAAGATGTTCTGACGTTTGCGATGTTTCCCGATCTCGGACGAGAGTACTTGCAGCAGCGTGCCGATGGCACCCTAGAGCCGGAAGCGCTATTGCCTCCAACTAGCGGAGAGCGCCCTAAGGCATCGATGGCGACAGAGTTCAAACTCGATGTTCACGGTGAATCCTATGAGGTAGCTATTACCGGTGTCGGAGAGTCAGGAGCTGGCCGTCGCAAGATTTATCTTTCTATGGACGGCATGCCCGAAGAGGTAATCTTTGAGCCGCTCAATGAATATGTGGCCCAGAAGGGCGACAAGAGAAAGAAGGCTACCGAACCTGGTCATGTCACTGCGGCTATGCCAGGTAATGTGGTTGAGGTGCTCGTGGCCCAGGGGGATTCAGTCAGTTCCGGTCAGGCCGTTCTAGTCACCGAAGCCATGAAGATGGAAACTGAAATTCACGCCAATATCGACGGCAAAGTTCTCAGTGTCAATGTCAGTAAAGGCGATCGAATTACTCCGGGCGAGCTGCTGATCGAAATTGGCTAGTTGCTACTCTGTCGTGTGTCGCTAAAACTTACAAACCGGACAGCCTCACGTTTGCGATCTATGCGAGAATAAGTGCCCGAATCAAAACGCTGATAGGTTTCGTTATGCTTAGCAAACTGCAAATCACCGGCTGGGTAGTGGGCCTCCTGCTTGCCTCGGCTGTGGTTTTTTATGTCTATACCGCTCCATTTAATTACCAGAGGCTGCCAGGCGTAAGAATTGGTGGTCAGCTCACTCAGCATCCTCAGAACTGGAACACAATCGATGTAGATGGAGTCGTCTATCTTAAGATGGAGGGCTTTCCTCCGGTTGTAGTGAAGGTCTTCTACGCTACAGATGAGGGCGGCATCATCACTGCGACGCGTCCTGACAATGGTTATTGGGCGAAACGAGTTAGAAGCAATCCAAACGGCTGGATTCGCTTTGGTGAAGCAACCTATGCGTTGAAAGCAACCGAGATCTTTGGCGATGCACGCCTGCCGATGCTGGAGGCCTATGGAAGCAACAACGGAATGTCCATGCGCTATGATTTCGAGGGTGAGATTATTACGGGTCAGAATGAGCCGCTGCATACCTGGGAAGTTTTTTACTGGACGACGCGTTAGCCTAATCTAGTTGTTCGCAAGTGGGCTAATAGATAGTAATCAGAGCCAGATTTTTCATTCGTTAGCAGCGAATAAGAAATCTGGCTTTCTTGTAGGGTAATTAAAAAGTAGTTTGGATGCTTAAGTTCAGGCGGCGATAGCGACTGCTACAGGAATCCTGTATCAGTGATATATCGCCATCGATCGTGGTGCCATTGAAGCGCTGTCTATATCGGCAACGGGAAGCATCCAGTGTGTTGTCGGATTCTAGGCGGAAGGTCCAGTCTTCGAACCAGACTTTGGAGACGAATAGATCCAGCGATCGCTCTCGGTCGTTGCGGGTGATCGTCTTGATATCGATGTCATAGTTGCCGCCCCAGATAGAGTGGCTGTAATCGATACCGTAGCTTAGGCCAAGCGAGGTAATGTCATGACGAAAATTGATACCGACGAAGCCGCGGCCACCGATGCGTTGCTTTGTCTTTAGAAACGGATCGATGATCTCGGAGTCGAATAGGCCTACAGTCATTCCGAATATGGCATTCGGTAAGTTCAGTTTGTTTAGTCGTATACTCGCCCGATTAAACATTGCCCAGCGCTTGGCAGGTGCCACGTTACCTGTCGCCGATAGTGGCTCGTTAGGGTCGATGGTGGCATTGATTCTGCCAATGTAGTTGTCGATATCCGAATAGGAAATGCTGCTGGAGATCACCCCGCCATCGTTGGGCAGGCGATATTCGAGTTGTCCTTCATAGTCCCAGCTTGTTTGTGGCTCCAGCTCGGGATTGCCGGCAAGCGCATTGAGGTCTCGGTCCTCTTCGTTCGTCGTCGCGGCGAAGCTTGAGAAGCTCAGTTGTGAGACGCTACGTTTAATTGTGCCGCGAAAGCGGAAATTTTCTCTGATATTGAAGCGGTAGTCGAAGGAAGGGCGCCAGAACTGAAAGTCGCGGGTCTTGCTAACTGCGCCCGTCTGGGAGATCTCGGAAGTCTCATAGACCAAACTGCTTTCTAGTGAGCTGCGATCGCTAAGCGTCCAGTTATGAAAGGCGAAACCTTCATAGCGAATTTCCTGAACCTTGGTTCCTGGGTTGGAGACCGAAAGAAGGGGTGACAGGCCGCCAACGCTGGCAGAGGGTGGTTCCGATCCAAAACTGCTGCCTATGAGCAAGCTAGATTCGAGCTGTGTATCGGCGCTCTCGATGCCAACGCGCAAAGATTGCGCATCAGTTAGTGAGAAGTTGTAATTGCCCTGAACGATGAATTCCTTGCGCTCTTGCCTGGAATCGATGAATAGGTTCTTGCTCAAGCCCGCTTCCGCAGGGTTGGCTGAATACCGCTCTCTTACACTATTGCGGATTTCATCGTTGGCAACGAATAATACGGACAGACGTGAACCATCTTCGAAGCTGAACTCATAATCGCCCCCAACTTCCCAATTACTTTCTTCTCTGTTGACATCTTCTTCCTCAATACGATTGACCAGACCGGCATCAGTAAAATCGACAAAGTCTCGACGAACAGGGCGTGGATGATCGCCCTCGCTAATCAGTGCATTAAGCTGCATGCGGTGAGCGCCTAGGCTGTAGCTCATATTAGTAGAGAGAGTCTGTTCTTGTTGATCGCGGATATTAGTCTCGAACAGAGTGCCCACTAGCTCGTTGTTCGGGCCTAGTCGAACTTCCCGATTGTCACGATTCTCATAATTAGGTCTAGCCTCTAGATTCACCAGTGCTTGAAAATTACCAACTTGCTGTGACCATGCAACCGAGCCTCCAGTCTCGAGGGTGTCATCGTGATTGAGCCGGTTAACAAGTTCCACCGTGGTGCTAGAGCGCGACTGTGAGGCAAGCAAGATCACATTGATTACTTCGCTGGCGCCACGCACATTCAATGCGCCGGTGGTGTCTCGAATGATTTCGATGCGCTCGACTTCCGCAGCGGTGATGCGATCGAGTTGATCTCTCGCGGAATTTCCCTTACCCGCTATGCGCTGGCCATTGATTAATAGGTTGCCGCCGGTGCCCAGTCCGCGACCTCCGCCGCGACCACCTGGTCCGCCGCCACCGAGCGAGATGCCGGGAATACGGTCTAGCATGTCGTTGGCTGTTACAGGGTTATATTGTGAGAAGAAATCAGAGCTATAGACGACGGTGGAGTTTGCGCTCTCATCTGCGTTTTCTGGATTTGCAACGGCAGTAACTTCAGCCGGTTGCGCGGCAGAGGAGTTCTCCTGTGCGAAGCTACTCTGTGCAGTCAGCAACAGCAGAGAGAGACTCAGGTATAGCAGACGCGATATATGCATTATTCTGCTCACGATTCGGAATGCCCTAGCCAAAACGACGCATATTATCAGATATCTCAAGTTCGAGTGAGAGATTAGGCACAAGTTGAAGCTAAATAACCACAGAACACGCTAAATAGCTCCAGAAAGACTGTATTCGGCCTCTAATTCCAAATGCTGAGCCTTTTTGTTGGCAAGCGAGGCCCGGGTTCAGGTCGGTTTAGCCGAAAGTTAATGCAGTCGATGAATAGCAAGCCGGTGAGGCTAATCAGGGCGAGTGACATATGTAAGTGTTTAATCGGTAGATAGAGATCTTGCATGGTCGGTCCTGTACGAATTATTTGAAGATACTACATAAAGGCGTGGTTTTCAGCGCTCATTCACTAAGTCTTGATGCCAATCAATCTGCGCGGTCATCTACTGGAAAACATCGTCTTATGCAGAGGATGAAGAGTGCTTCGTCTATATATTTTGTCTGATTTTTAGAAGGAGATTGTGAATGATTCACGAATTAACGGGAGATATTTTATTAACCAAGGCGCAGGCGATAGCGGCCAACGATCCAATGAACCAAGGCTTGGCGCTGTCTCTACATGAGCAATATCCGGCGATGCATAAAGATTTTCACTATTGGTGCCATCAGAATCATCCCAAGCCTGGTGAGGCTTGGGTTTGGGGTGGGGCGGAAGGCGCGCGAGTCGTGAACTTGATAACTCAAGAGGGTGGATATGGGGGAGGGAACCGACCGGGTAAAGCCTCCGAGTCCATAGTCAATCACGCTTTACGGGCGCTGAAGAAGATAGTCGAGAAAGAAGGGTTTAACTCACTAGCATTGCCAAGACTGGCCACCGTGTAGGTGGACTAGATTGGGAGCAGGTCAAACCGCTGATCGAATCTCAGCTCGGGGATCTCGATATTCCGACCTATGTGTACACCGTCTATCAGGCTGGGGAGCAGGCTGTAGAGCCTTAAGGTTCTTGCGTAGTTAGGGAATTAATCTCAGAACGGCTTTATAAGCCTGGCGAATCAAGGAGAAACTAGATGCCAACTCTAAACAAAATTTTTGCAGTAATAGATCCGACAACTGACAATCAGATAGCTCTTACTCGAGCTGAAAAAATCGCAGGGCGCAATGACGATATTGCGATCCAAGTCTACGAGGCTATTCATTTTAGTGGAGATACGGCAGATGCCGATGCCATGGAGCGGGTTGAGACTGCGCGCCATCAGGCGTGGCTGGATACTCTGGTAGCCCCCCTTCGCGAGGCTGGCCTTAAGGTAGTTGTAGAGGTTGAATGGACTCCTCTATGGCGGGATGCAATTGCCCCGGCCGCGCTAAGGGCTGGCGCCAGCCTTATCATTAAGGCGGCAAATGCCAGAACCGGAGCACAGAGACGACTACTTAAGACAGCGGACTGGACCTTGCTGCGTAATGCGCCCTGTCCGGTTTACCAGATAAAGAAGGATGAGATATCAACTAATATAAAGGTGCTGATGGCGATCGATATGTCTCGGGATGATGACTTACATACGCAGCTTAATGATCTGGTAATTGGCTACGGCAAGGCTTTGCTGGTGGGAGCCGAGGGTTCCAGTATCTATGCCATCAATGCCTATCCAAGTGCTGACAAGTATATCTATAAGGACGAACTTGCTGCCAAAGCCGGTATAGACTCTGCAAATGCGTATACGATCGAAGGGCCACCGGCGAAAGTTATTCCTGAAATTGCTGAGCAGATAGGAGCCGACATCGTTATTGTTGGAACGGCAGCACGTGATGGAATAAAAGCAGCAATGATTGGCAATACGGCTGAGAAAATATTGGATGCGATTGCAACCAATATTCTTACGGTGAATGTGAGCTAGATTTCGTGGTGATTAAAAAAGGCGGAGTAGACGTTCCGGTCTCTCCGCCTTTTTTGCAACGTTGATCTACAAATGGTCAGTACTATAAGTGCTATAGAAAATTATTAGGCCAAATCATACTGCGCCACATATGAGCAACAGGACTGTTGTCGAAACCTAGGCCTTCTTTCGGTTGGCGGAAATGACGTCCGATGATGTCGGTAAAGTCATCAACGTCTACCGTCACGCCTTCCTCGAAAGAATAGAGATCATTCAGAGTAATAAGTCGAGAAGTCATATACCACTTATGATTTTTTGCTTTCTCATAGGCTTGATAGATATAGGGTTCTGGTCTGTAGTCGGCGCCAAAGAAACGGATGTAGGCTTCTGGATACGCATAGCCAACTGACTCATCGGGAAAAAATCGCAGAGCCTGGTGGGCCTCGATTGCCCATGCAATCTCTTCATCGACATAGGGACGAATCATCTGCGCACACCAGTAGCCATGGTCGGTACGAATCAGGTTAGACACACAGATATCATGAAGTAGGCAGGCTAGAACCACTTTTTCTTCCATGCCGTTGTTCCTGGCAAGGCGAGCACTTTGTAACACGTGATTAGCCGGCGCAAAGCGTAACTTAAAAAAGTCGATTAGGGTGGGTGCTTCAGGCATCTCTGGCAGTCGCGGATCTTCGTGCTGATACCAGGGACGAGTATCGCCGACGACCTCTTCCGGTGTGGGTTCGATATTGCACATCCAGGGAGTGGCAATGCGCTTATCAAGCTCAACGCTCATAGCCTCTTCGAGAGCGTCGGCTTTTTCGGATAGAGTGGCGCCGCCGGCTATGGAAGCCACCGTGGCCGCACTCATATTGCTGAGAAATTTGCGTCGATCCATCTTTGTTCCTCCTCTAGCTCATCTTTGCAAGCCAATAAGTTAAGGTGAAGTGTCAGAATGACGTCCGACTTCAGACTGTGACGCCGAGCCAATGACATAGGTTTATCATATAAACGCGGTGAGCACTAGATTTTTAGATGGAATCGGATTTTCTCCACGGGCGCGCCTTTCTATATCAGTGCTATTTCTTCACAGGAGAATAAGAAGGCCCGTAATATGGAGCCTCCAGCAAGTAATAGACAAATCGTTCAATAAGCTCTAGTCTTTTCCTCTACTTGACATAGTCTATTGGGTGAAATTATGAATCTTGCTTCAATGTATATGCCTGCGACTTTGCTGGGATTTCTCTCTTTCACAACTGCAATAAACGCGGCTCCACAAGACTATATTGTTGGCCGCACAGTCCATGGCCAGCCCGATTTACAAGGCTTATGGACAAACGACACCATCACTCCTATCGAACGACCTGAAGCACTAGCTGGTCAGGCCTTCCTCAGTACTGACGAAGTTGCAGCCTTGGAGGCGCGAACTGCCGAGAGAAGGGAATTAGCAGACGACAATATCGTTGTCGAAACCGGCGGCAGCATTGGAGGCTACAACCAGATATGGCTGGATTCGGGGGATACAGTATTGTCGACGGGACAAACTTCCATGATCGTCGATCCGCCCAATGGTCGGGCCCCGATTCGACCTGAGGCCGCAGCAAAAAGAGACTATGGCTTCGCGCATGTAGAAGATCATTGGGTAAATCACACCGTATGGGATCGTTGTATTACTCGCGGGGTGCCGGGGTCAATGTTGCCAGCAGGCTACAACAATGCATACCGTTTTATCCAAACAGCAGACAGCTTCACAATAGTTCACGAAATGATCCATGACGTGCGAATTATTTCCTTGAACAAGGACGTACATGTCGACTCCAACGTGAAGTTGTGGATGGGAGATTCAATTGCGCACTGGGAAGGCGATTCGCTGGTGGTAGAGACGCGTAATTTCAATGACCGTGGCATGATCGCCAGCAGTGCTGCAGGCGGTCGTTTAAAAGGTGTGCCTGTTTCAGAGGAATTACATGTGCTTGAAAGATTTACTCGAGTTAGCGAAGCCACCATCATGTGGGAGGCAACAGTTACCGATCCGGTAAACTTTACCGAACCCTTTACAATTTCTATGCCATTAACTCGCGACGATGAGTACGTTATGTATGAGTATGCCTGCCACGAAGGTAACTATGCTATATCTAATATTTTAAGTGCAGGGCGTGCAAAAGAAACAGAGTAGAGTTCAGATTCTAATCGCTTGCTTTAAATTAAAAGGGCGGGAGGGTTATTAATCCTTCCGCCCTTTTTTACTGCGGCTATAGCTTGATTGCGCCGCGTACTAGTGCGCTGCACCCCCGGTCGCTTGCGCGCCAGGTAATGCCATCGCAGTTATCTTGGATCCTGTCTGCAAGATGATGTACTGATGACCATCGTGCTTCCAGGAGCTCATGCCATAACGGCTCTGTGCTGGAACTTCAACACGTCCTACTTCTTCACCAGTCTTCTTATCGATGGCATACAGAAGCGCAGTCTGGCCGTCGTGATCCATGTCTGAGTAGATCAGCAGGTTCTTCGTGGTCACCATGGAAACAGGATTTCCAGTTCCAGTATCGCCAACATCTATTCCTTCCAGCGCAGGGTTGTTACGGATGCGGTCAGGTGTCTCACCTGTTGGAATCTGAAACGCAATCTCGCCAGTATTCATATCGTATGCGGTGATGCTGCTATACGGTGGCTTGAAGTAGGGCAGGCCAGAAGCTAGACGAGGGGGTCTGCCGCCAGGGCCATTGGCATACATCGCGAAAGTAGTTCCAGTTGGGTTAGGGATGCGGGCATCCGCTTCTTCGCCAGGAATCACACGCTGCCAGCTACAGGCTCTCATCGAGGGCACATACAGGAAGCCGGAAGTTGGATCCGCGACCGGTGGCGCATAAATATTTGCACCGCCGCCATCACCCGGGCACATGGCCGAGCTGACCTTGCCTGCTTCGTTTGCCGCGTGGATTGGTGGATTGAACAGAGGGCCCATGTCGTAGTTTGCCATTACTTCTAGTGCTTCTCTGCGCAGCTGCGGAGTGAAGTTGATAAGATCTTCTTCGCTAATGCCTTGCATTTCGAAGGGTGCTGGCTTAGTTGGGATGGGCTGTGTAGTCGACAACTTCTCGCCAGGAACTTCAGAAGCTGGAACAGCACGATCTTCCATCGGCCAGATTGGCTCGCCAGTCATGCGATCGAAGGTATAGACATAGCCTTGCTTGGTTACCTGAGCGACTGCAGGCACTATGCCTCTGCCGGGAATATTCAGATCTAACTGAATCGGAGCGGCGGGGTTGTCGTAGTTCCATACATCGTGTTTTACCGTCTGATAGTGCCAGCGGCGCTCACCGGTCTCGGTGTCCAGCGCGATTACGCTAGTGCCGAACAGATTGTCACCAGGGCGGAATCCGCCGTAGTAATCGATCGTTGGCGGGTTAGTTGGGACGTAGACGATATTGTTCTCAGGGTCTGCTGTTAGCGGTGCCCAGGAAGATACATCTCCGGTCCACTGCCACGCATCGTTTTCCCATGTCTCATGACCGTACTCACCTGGCTTGGGAATCACATTAAACTTCCACTTAAATTCGCCGGTAATTTTGTCATAGGCCAGAATATCGCCGGGGACGTTTTCAATTCGCGCCTGCAGGTAACCCTGCTCGGCGGAGTTGCCTACGACAATCGTGTCGTTAACTACGATTGGTGGAGAAGAGGCTGTGATGTAACCGGTCGCCAGTGGGATGCCTTCATAGGGATCATAGGGATGGCCAAGATCGGCAAGCATGTCCACGACGCCAGTCGCAGGGAAGCCGTCTACAGGCACCTGTCCACCGAAGCCCTCAAGTGGGGCGCCGGTCTCGGCATCTAGCGCGACTAGAAAGAATCCAGGTGTGGAGATGTAGACCACGCCCTTTCCATCGATGCGTGAATAGCCAATACCTTTGCCGTAAGAGGCACGCATGGAATATTCCCAGCGACCTGTGTTTGGCAGGCGGTAGGCCCAGAGTGTTTCGCCAGTCTTTGGATCGATGGCAACGACGTTGCGGCGTGGTCCAGACACGGTGATTAGTTTGCCATCTACATAAGTAGGTGTGGAGCGGCCGGCGCGACCATTGAAACTAGCGCCGTCCCATTCCCAGGCCACTTCGAGTTCGCTGAAATTTTCTGCAGTAATCTCATCGGCAGGAGTGTAACGGGTGTGTGCGTAATCGCCGCCTAGTGTGTACCACTCCACGGTGTCGTCTGTGACCAGATTCTGGCTCATGCCAATCTGCGGCAATATGCACAGAGCGGCCGCTAAAAAGCTTAAACGTGCGAGCTTCTTAGGCTTTGAGCCCGAATTTATTAAAGAACATGGTTTCATTGGTATAGCCTCGTTAGATACAAAATCCAGCGAAGGATACCATAGGGAATATAGCTAGCGATAAGTGGGGCTGAAATAAAACGGCTTTGAGCCCAGGGGTATGATTCCAGGGGCTCTCAGGATAAATAGAGCGCACCGATAGAGCCAGCTTCTAAGTACAATATTGGCGTTCTATGCCGACTCTTTCACTTCAACTGTCTAATTCTTTAGCGTAAGGAAGCGCAGCTAAAGAATTACACCAAGACTATTTCACCAGCGTGTTGATGTAGCTCACCACGTTAATGATTGCTTGATCGTCTCTCAGGGCTTTCGACATGATCAGCATCTGGCTGCCGTAGGTATCTTCTGGGTGTGCCCCTCGAAACCCTGCGCGAAAATTCTTCAGCTGGGTGACCATGTACCAATCATTTTGACCGGCTAGAGCGGGTGCTCCCAGAGCTTCGTTGCCTTCGGCATTCGCTCCATGACAAGCCGCGCAGCTTTGGAAGGCGCTACGCCCCTGATTTATATCGCCTTCGATGGTGGCCTGTGCGGGCACGTACTCCCAACTGCCTACCCATGCGACGATATCTTCTATACTTTCATCGCTGAGTTTTGTCGCCATAGGTCGCATGGCGATGCCCTGGGTATCTTGCTCGTGTGTTCCACGAATTCCTGCGCGGAAATTTTCCAGCTGACGTTTTAGATACCAAGATTCCATGCCTGCTAGTCGAGGAGCTTCAACGGCGATGTTGCCTATGCCCTCGACGCCGTGACAGGTCGTGCAGTAGCGATCATCCATCGCGGCCTCAACTCCTACATCACCTTCAGCTGCCTGTACTGCCGATATGGAAAAAGCGGAAAGGATTAGTGTTGTTGCTGTTAGTAAATTTCTCATGCGGGTTCTGATCTCACTCGTTGATCTAGATCTGCCAATGCGTAATGGGCAGATTGAATAGCACTTTCCATCCAGGCCGAGTGCTGCGTGCTCTGGTCGCCAATCAGGTAGTGACGACCATTCACTGGCTGCCGAAGAGTTTCATACATCTGCTCTTCTTTGTCAGACCAGCCGCCTCTAACTCGAGCCCATCTGGGAGCGCAGCCTAGCATATGATTCATTCGATGCCAGGCGATAGTCATAGGCTTCTCTGCCATCTTACGATAGTTAGGATGAACTTTCTCGCCATGCTTAAGCAGGTCTTCGATCCTATCCTCTTGTGACATCTCGGTGTAGTTAGCGCCGCCAAAATTATAGGCCGCGAGTACCACACCCTTCTTGCCGTGAATATTATGCGGTGGGTACCAAATCTGTTGAATAGGCGCATTAACCCAGGTAATGCCTCCGTAAATATTTTCCTTCTCCCAGAAACGTTCCTTGGCCTGAAAAGCAGCCTTATAGGCTTTGCCGCGGCGTATGTAATTCAGAGCCTCGGTATACTCAGTTGGGAAGTTATTAGGTATGCCACTCATTAGATGGCTGGGAATACAGTTGAAACAATAGTCAGCCTTCAATACTTCGGTAACGCCGTTTTTTTCATAGGCTACTTCAACGCCGTTATCTTTGACCATGACTTCTGTTACCGGGGCGCGGAATTTAATTCGATTGCCAAGTCGATTCGCGAATGCATAAATAATGCGATCCATGCCGCCTACTGGTTGCATAAGAAGCGGGCCACTGCCTGTTCCTTCTTGCGTGGTGACCATTACGTTGCGTGCCAGTCGTGTCTTTAAAAGGTCACGCAGTGCGATGACATCTTTCTTGGTACCGTGATCGAGGAATCCGCCTGAACCATAACCGGCTCTGACTGAGCCTTTGTAGAGCATGTCTTCATTGAGGTCGCCGAAGCTGCGTAACATGCCTAGCAATGTTTCTGATTCGGATTCGGTCAGAGAGGAATCTACTTCTGAGTTGCCCAGGGACTTGGCAAGCATCTCTGAAACGAATCCCTGCATGCTCGATGAATAATCCGTGTTACGAACCGGTTTGCCGCCATTTAGCGCATCATCTTGAACCCAGGCTGTCTTGCTTTCGTTAACAAATACTTGTAGTTCAACTTCCAGCTCTTTGCAGTATTTCAGCACACTGCTGTGAATGCTGGGGATGCGGGCGGCGCCAGCATTAAAATACAGATGGGGGTCGTCATCCCATTCACAGCGCTGATAGTTTCCGATCTCGTCGATGACTGTGCCTGCCCTAACCGTGAACATGCGCCCGCCGGGGCGGTGAGAGGCCTCAAGTAGAGTGCAGTCGTATCCGGCTTTGGTGAGTTCCCAGGCTGTAGTGAGAGCAGATATGCCGGTGCCGAGAATGGCTACCTTCTTGCCATTATTGGCGCGCAGCGATATCTCGGCAGCCTGGCTGCTACTGGGCATAAATCCCAGAGCGGCACCTGCCTGGAGCACCGCTGATGTGCCGCCATAGGCGCCCAGTAAATTAAGGAACTCTCGTCTGGATAGCGGGTTAGTCATTGTATTGCCTCTACTCTTTATAATTGCTACCGATTTTACAGCTTGAAGGGCCTTAGATAAAACTGGAAACACTCAATTTGTGCGACAGATTGTGTCTCTGAGTAAACCTGTGGGATTGAAATGTTGGCAGAGTTGCTAGTCCGGGCTAAGTGCCGCCACATAAAGCTATCTAATTGGAAATAAGCAGGGAATAAATTAGAGAAAAAAAAGGGCGGAAGGATTATTAATCCTTCCGCCCTTTTTGTTTCGAGCTATTAGTTTTCGATTTTACTCGATCCAATTACGCTCTAGTGTGCAGCGCCACCAGTAGCTTGCGCGCCTGGCATTGCCATTGCGGTAAGCTTGGAACCTGTCTGCAGGATGATGTACTGATGTCCATCGTGCATCCAAGAGCTCATGCCATAGCGACTCTGAGCTGGCACTTCGATTCGACCAACTTCTTCGCCGGTCATCTTGTCGATACCGTAAAGAAGGGCGGTCTCGCCGTCGTGATCCATGTCTGAATAAATCAGCATATTTGCCGTAGTTACCATGGTAATCGCGTTGCCAGTACCAGTATCACCCACATCAATGCCATCCAGAGCAGGGTTGTTGCGGATACGATCAGGGGTTTCGCCAGTAGGAATCTGGAACGCAATATCACCTGAATTCATATCGTAGGCAGTAATCGTGCTGTACGGTGGCTTAAAGTAAGGCAGGCCGGAAGCAAGACGCGGTGGTCTTGGGCGGGCGCCATTGGCATAGGCTGCGAAAGTAGCTCCTGTTGGGAGGTCGATGCGAGCATCCGCCTCTTCGCCAGGAATAATTCGCTGCCAGCTGCAAGCCTTTCTAGACGTAACGTAGAGGAAGCCTGTTGTAGGATCTGCTACCGGTGGGTTGTTGATATTTGCACCACCACCGTCACCCGGGCACATGGCCGAGGCTATCTTGCCAGATGGATCCGTATCATGGATAGGCGGATTAAACAGAGGGCCCATATCGTAATTGGCCATCACTTCAAGCGCTTCTCTACGCAGCTGGGGAGTGAAGTCGATTAGATCGTCTTCAGTCAGGCCCTGCATTTCGTAGGCCGCCGGCTTAGTTGGGAAAGGCTGTGTTGCAGACAGCTTCTCGCCAGGCACCAGTGAGGCTGGAACTGCGCGCTCTTCGATTGGCCAGATTGGCTCGCCAGTCATGCGGTCGAAAGAGTAGACAAAGCCCTGCTTGGTGATCTGGTGAACCGAAGAAACGACTCCTCGGCCTGGGATATTCAGGTCTAGCTGAATAGGCGCAGCCGGGTTGTCATAGTTCCATACATCGTGATGCACCGTCTGGAAGTGCCAGCGACGTTCGCCAGTTTCTGTGTCCAGTGCTATCAGGCTGGTACCAAACAGACCATCACCGGGACGGAAGCCGCCGTAGTAATCAATCGTTGGCGGGTTAGTTGGAACATAGACGATGTTGTTCTCAGGATCGGCTGTTAGTGGTGCCCAGGAAGATACGTCTCCCGTCCACTGCCAGGCATCGTTTTCCCAAGTCTCGTGACCGTACTCACCCGGACGTGGAATGACGTTGAACTTCCATTTGAACTCGCCGGTTGTCTTGTCATAAGCCAGGATATCGCCAGGTACGTTCTCGACTCTCGCCTGCAAATAACCCTGCTCAGCAGAGTTGCCCACGACGATAGTGTCGTTAACTACAATCGGAGGAGAGGAAGTCGTGATGTAGCCAGTCTCTAGCGGAATGCCTTCATAAGGGTCATAGGGATGGCCCAGATCGGCAAGCATGTCCACTACACCAGTTGATGGGAAGCCATCCACAGGTACTTGTCCGCCGAAGCCTTCAAGTGGGGCGCCGGTCTCGGCATCGAGCGCGACCAGGAAGAAGCCAGGAGTGGAGATATAGACCACACCCTTTCCATCAATACGTGAATAGCCGATACCCTTGCCGTATGAGGCGCGCATGGAATATTCCCAGCGGCCTGTGTTTGGTAGGCGATACGACCAGAGGGTCTCGCCAGTCTTGGGATCGATCGCAACCACGTTGCGGCGAGCACCAGATACAGTGAATAACTTGCCATCTACATAAGTAGGTGTTGAGCGGCCTGAGCGGCCGCCGAAGCTGGCGCCATCCCATTCCCAGGCAACTTCGAGTTCATTGAAGTTCTCCGCCGTAATTTCATCGGCAGGGGTGTAGCGCGTATGGGCGTAGTCGCCGCCGAGTGTGAACCACTCCGCGGTGTCATCGGTAACCAGGTTTTGACTCAGAGCTATCTGAGGGCTTAAGCCCAAAGCAGCCGCCAGAAGGCCTAAAGTGCTGACTTTCTTGGCTAGTGAGCCCATTGTTGAGGAGCGTGATTTCATTGTTTTAGCCTCTTTAAAGTACAGAATCTAGTGGAGGATACCATAGGGTATATAGGTAGTGATAAGCCGGACTGTAATAAAGTGTGATAAAGCTGCAGCAGCTGATTCTAGGGGCCTGTCAGAGTCCTGCTCGCTACAATAGAGTGCTATTTAGAGGCTCTGGTCGGCATTGGGGTTCGGCGCTGCTGAGTTTCCCAGTCCGGATCGGTATACCAAGGCAGTTTGATAGGGGGTAGTGTGCCCCTGTTTTTAATCAGATCGGCCGCGCGCTCGGCCAACATCATAGTCGGCGCATTGATGTTGCCGTTAGTGATACTGGGGAATACCGAGGCATCGACGACTCGTAAATTAGCGATGCCTCTTACCCTGAGGTCCGCATCGACTACCGCGAGGGCATCAGACCCCATCTTGCAAGTACCGCAAGGGTGGTAGGCACTATCTACAGCGTCCGCGATGAAACTGTCGATTTCTTCGTCGCTCTCAACATCATTAGAGGGGGCGATCACCTCATCTCTATAGGCGTCCATAGCCGGCTGGCTCATAATCTCTCGAGTTAGGCGCAGTGCGTCTCTGAAGCCTTGTCGGTCAGCTTCTGTCTGCAGGTAATTGAACTGTATCTTGGGCGCATTCCTAATATTTGCGTCGACTGTGTGGACAAAGCCTCGACTCGTGGGTTTGTTGTGACCCACATGAACTTGAAAGCCATGCCCCTTGAAGGCGGAGCTACCATCATAGGCAATAGCGCCAGGAAGGAAATGGTATTGAATATCCGGCCACTTCACGCCGGCTCGCGAACGGATAAACGCGCAGGCTTCGAAATGATTTGTGCTGCCCAGGCCGCTGCGAAACAGTAGCCAGCGCAGTCCGATTTTGCCCTTGCTGATAAGGCCTAGCTTGCTGTTCAGGGTAATGGGTTGCTTGCAGCGATACTGGAAATTAAACTCCAGATGATCCTGTAGATTTTCTCCAACGCCCGTAAGTTCGTGTAGAGGTTCTATGCCGGCTTCTGCCATAGCCGCAGGCGCCCCGATACCAGAGGTCTGTAAAAGATGTGGTGAGCCTATCGCGCCCGCTGCAATGATTACTTCGCGGCGTGCATGGTAGTAATGTGTCCGTCCCTTAATCTCACATTCGACCCCGATTGCTTTTTTCTCCTCTAGCAAGACGCGATGTACGAGGGCATGCTTCACTATGTGAAGATTGCCCCGCTGTCTTGCCGGTTTTAGATAGGAATATCCGGTAGAGGCACGAATACCATCTGCAATGTTCATATACTTGGGACCGAAGCCTTCTTGTTGATAGCCATTATAATCAGCTGTCTCGCTGTACCCGGCATCGACACCGGCCTGAACGAAAGCTCTGTAGAGCGGGTTCTTCATTCGATTGCCGCCGCTAATTTTTATAGGCCCTGCGTCGCCGGCATATTCGCTTTCGACGACCTCGTGAGTTTCCAGCTTTTTGAAATAGGGCAGACAGTTCGCGTAGTTCCAGCCCTTGGCGCCGCTCTCTTCCCAGTCATCTATATCCGAGGCATGGCCCCGCACATAAACCATGCCGTTGATCGACGATGTCCCTCCTAACACTTTTCCTCTGGGGCAATTCATCCGCCGATTATTAAGGAATGGCTCTGGCTGGGACTCGAACCCCCAGTTGTATGTGGGTGAGTTCATTGGGATCGAGAGAGCCGAAGGCATACGAACAAAAATACTGGAGTCGCTGCCGCCATATTCGAGTAATAACACGGTTACATTCTTGTCTTCCGATAGGCGACTGGCGAGAATAGCGCCTGCAGATCCGGCGCCGACGATTACATAGTCAAAGGAGTCGTTAGCTGTATTCGCTTCTTTCATGAACTTCTCATAGAGGGTTTGTTGAGAGGCTGCCGCGGAAAAATCGCTTGCGCCTTTTAAATAATAAGAAATAGATAACCGCATAGAGACCGATTACCGCCAAGCCGACCCATTCGATCTGAAAGGGAGTAAATTGGTAGAGTAATATCAGTGAGTAGATTAGCGCCCAGTTCGCGACTAAGTACACTCCCAGGCCTAGCCGCCTGACACCGAAGCCTAGATTGTCGGTGTAGAGTCGGATCAGAGAGTCGAGGGAATTAGCGACGAAGATAATACCTAGCCCCACCATAGCCATATTTAAGATTGGTCCAATTGTTATCTCGTTGATGAAATAGTAGTAGAGCGTTGTAAACCACAGTGCCAGGGCGATCGAGGGAATTGTTAGTAAAGCTAAAAATAATTGCCAGGTCGGCATAGGCGAGACAAACCGGGCGACAAACTGTCCAATCATAATGCTCCAGGAAAACCACCAGAATAAGTACCAGCCATGATAGTCACTCAAGGGTGTGAAGAAGTAATGAATATTGCCGAAGTATTCGCCTATCCCCGTGGCGGTTTGTAGAAATTCACTCAAAGATGCGCCAGAAACAAAGGCCAGAATGAAGCCTAGCAACAGGAATAACGATGCGGATGCGACGCTTAACAGTTTAACGTAGCGGATATGGGAGCTGGAGTAGGTGGCAAAAAGGACGAGAACTCCAAGCAAACCGAATTTTTCAACTGCACTAATTCCTTCGATGTAATCGGGGACGGAATCCAGGAAGAGAAAGCCGGTAAAGGCGCAGGTAGCAATAATGATGAGATTGTTCACGATCTTTAAGGCTTTAATCTCGAACAATTTTACCTTGGGCTCAACAATGCAAAAGTAGAAAGTTGTTAGGAAATAGAAAGCCCAAACCAGAAAACCCCAGAAGCCAAACTCTATAGCGAGCGGATTGGCGAAACTGTACTCGGCCTCTAGAGCATAGACAGGAAATTCGACCAGCGGGAACATGATCAAGCCTACATCCAATCCAGAAGTGAAGAGGATTGCGCAGAACGTTAGCAGCGAAGTTGGAATAGTGCCACGGCACACCACGTTGCCCCACCTGATGCAAACAAACAGGGAGCTAAGCAGAGTAATGGTGGTGGCTACACTAAGTATCGAGTACATGTTTTATGATTGTGGGCTCGGGAGGATAGGGTGCGCTGCCAAGGAGAAATTGAAGCTCAGACTGTCCACAGAACCCTTAGTGAGTAAGCAAATAGAGGGTAGAAGGTATCTCGCTTCATAGGCGTTGTCCAACTTCATGAATCATTGGCTGCCCAGTATTCCCGAATTGATTTTGCGGGGGTGCATATTCCTTCCACTTGCCTGCCGCCCCTGCTAGTCTTCGGGCTAATAATAGAAAATCTTCAGGAGAATTAGCGTGTTGTCTCAGTCCCCAAAATCACTAGTCTTGTACGGATCCAAACCTTTTCAGTCCGCTACTCTTCTGCTTTCGCTATTCGCCTCGCTTTCCCTGACAAGCCTGTCCCAAGCCCAGTCCAGTGAGCCTGAACTGCCGCGGCAGATGGCATGGACGGCGTACAATCTGGGTTCAACAGGTTATAACCAGGCGGTGGCCATAGGCGCCATGTTGCGTGACAAGTACAACGTCACCCTGCGCGTTATCCCGGGTCAGAACGATGTGTCCCGTCTTCTGCCTCTTAAGAGTGGCCGGGTCGATTTTACCGCCAATGGCGTGGCGACGTATTTCGCTCAGGAAGGCATGTTTCAGTTTGCGAATCCGGAGTGGGGGCCACAGCCACTGCGGCTACTGATGACCTCCAACGGTTTGAGTAACCAGGCCGTGGCGGTGGCCGCCGACACGGGTATTACCAGTTTTGCAGAATTGCGTGGCCGCAGGGTGCCCTATGTGAGAGCGGCGCCAGCCCTGAATGTGTCCATGGAGGCCTATCTGGCTTGTGGTGGTCTAACCTGGGATGACGTGGTTCGCGTGGACTTTCCGGGCTATGACGCTAAATGGAATGGCGTGATTAATGGTGATGTCGATGTCGCATTTGGCACTACAGTCTCAGGCCCGCCGTTTCGTCTAGAGGCTTCGCCCAGGGGAATCAATTGGTTGCCCGCACCCCATGAAGATGCGGGATGTTGGGAGCGCATGTTGGCGGTTGGCCCCTATTTCACGAAACATATGGCCACCCGTGGCGCATCTATTAGTGATGAAGAGCCTCACGAAGCAGGAACCTATCCCTACCCACTGCTAACTACGCTTGCCTCTCAGGATAGCGACTTCGTGTATTCCCTAACCCGCGTAATCAATGAGAACTACGATGAGTTCAAAGACTCCGATCCTGGTGCTATAGGCTGGGCATTGGAATCACAGGTGTTTAATTGGGTTGTTCCCTACCATGAGGGAGCGGTTAACTATTGGCGTGAGATCGGCGTCTGGACGGATGCCATTGAGGCTCACAATCAGTCACTGATACGCCGGCAGGAAGTACTTATTTCGGCCTGGGGTGAGATGACAGCCAGAGGCATCCGTGATCAAGACCAGTTTGTTGAGGCCTGGACACTGTTGCGTGCCGAGCGTCTGGAGGAAGCCGGTTTCGATCCGGTCTGGCGCTAGTGGCAATTATTCGAACTGAAATACCCATGCCACTGCGTTGGCTGATAGGCGTCGCCGCTGTCGCAAGTGCCTTTCTTGCGATGGACTCCCTGCGCCTGTTTTCCGAAAGTCCGCTGCTTGATTTTGTCATTACCGTGCAGAACCATTATTACTACGCCCTAATGGGTTTGTTGCTGCCACTGTGTTTTTTGATCTATCCCTCATTTCGCAGTCCCAAGAGCTTATGGCTCGATGGCGTGCTAAGCCTTGCGGCATGTTGTGCCTGTGTGTTCTTCTTTATTAACGCAGAAACCATGTTGGACTATGGCTGGGAATTTTCGGCGCCAGCCTATGCGGTGTGGGTAAGCTACCTGCTCTGGGCGCTTATCATGGAGGGAGTGCGCCGCAGCGGGGGCTGGGTACTATTCTTCCTCGTCTTGGTATTTTCACTCTATCCGATTGTGGCAGATATGCTCCCCGGGCCTATTTCAGGCATGTCGTCAACGGCTTCAGAGACAGCGTCTTATCATGTGATGAGCATAGAGAGCATCCTGGGTTTGCCCTTCCGCGCATTCGCGCAACTGGTTATCGGTTTTCTGATTTTTGGTATCGCGCTGCAGCATACCGGTGGCGGCCGTTTCTTCATTAATCTTGCCTTCGCCATGTTCGGTCATGTCCGAGGCGGTTCTGCCAAGGTGGCAATCGTTTCCAGTGGACTGATGGGCTCCATGAGTGGCAGCGTGATCACCAATGTGCTGACTACGGGGCAGATGACCATTCCCGCCATGCAGAAGAATGGCATGGAGAAAGAATATGCTGCGGGCGTCGAGGCTTGCGCGTCCACTGGCGGTGTACTACTACCGCCCATCATGGGCTCGACGGCCTTCGTGATGGCGACCTTTCTCAACGTGGCATATACCACCGTCGCACTGGCCGCAGCGATTCCGGCTTTCCTGTACTTTTTTGGATTGTTCATTCAAGTAGACGCCTACGCGGCCCGTAAGGGACTGGTGGGCACGCCTAGGGATGAACTGCCTAGTTTGACCGAGACTATGAAGCAGGGCTGGTTTTATATAGCCGCGTTCATGGTGTTGATCTTTCTTCTGGTCTATCTGCAGCGCGAAGCGGTCGCGCCTTTCTATGCGACGGGTATGTTGCTGGTATTGAATCAGCTTTCGCCTAGTCACCGCTGGAACCTAAAAGCTGGAGGCGCGTTTCTTGTGGCGACGGGTAAGTTGCTGATGGAGCTGTTGACGATAATGGCAGGGGTTGGGCTTATAGTAGGAGCACTATCGGTAACCGGCTTGTCGGGAACCCTGGTTAATGACCTGTTGTATCTCGCTGGTGATTCGACTTTGTTGCTATTGCTAATGGGTGCGTTCACCAGCTTCTTCCTGGGCATAGGTATGACGGTGACCGCTGCCTATGTTTTCCTCGCCATCATTCTGGCGCCTGCCTTGATTCAGGGTGGGCTGGATCCGATGAGCGTGCATCTGTTTATCCTCTACTGGGGAATGCTGTCCTTTATTACACCGCCCGTGGCCTTGGGTGCGTTCGCAGCGGCAAGCATCGCCGGTGCGTCGGCATTGGCTACTGGGTTCAAGGCGATGCGGCTGGGCAGCGTCATCTATTTTATTCCCTTCTTCTTTGTCCTGGAGCCTGCGCTAATTCTGTCTGGCACATCACGGGAGACGCTCTTTGCCACTATTAAAGTAATAGTGGGGATAATTTTGATTGCAGGTACCCTGCAGCGCTATGTGCTTGGGGTGGGTTTTCTGGATCGTGCCGGGCCACTCGGTGTTGTCGGTCGCGCCCTGGTGATAATCGGTGGCGGCTTAATTGCCTTGCCGACAACCGAAGTTATTGGCATCAATGTTGGTGATGCGGCGCTGATTATTAGCGGTGGAGTGATGGCGATTGCGGGCGTGCTGATGAGCCTTAGCGAGGCTGCCGATAGGGATGCTCCGACAGCCTTAACTACGGAATCTTAGATTCTACTTTGAGAACGACGTGATGATAGTAGTCGAGCCTATAGATGCTCCTTGTGGAGCCGTAGTTAGAAATATCGACCTCTCAACAGACCTTTCTGAGGAGGCTGTGACGGAACTGCGTCAGGCCTGGCTGCAATACCATGTGCTGGTGTTTCCCGATCAGATACTAAGCCCCGAAGATCTTGAGCGCTTTACTCTGCACTTTGGTAATTTTGGCGACGATCCCTTCTTCGATCCAATAGAGGGAAGTAGTCACATAGCGGCCATATCCCGCGACGCCAATGAGACTACTCCTCTGTTTGCAGAGAACTGGCATACAGATTGGAGCTTTCAGGCCAAGCCGCCGATCGCCACCTGTCTCTACGGTATAAAAATTCCTCTCCTTGGCGGTGACACGCTATTTGCGAATCAACACAAAGCCTACAACGAATTGCCTTGTACGCTAAAGAATAAGATTGAGCACTTAACCGCAATTCATTCTGCGGAGTCTGCCTATTCGCCTGACGGCGTCTATAGTGACAGGCACAAAAAAAATACTGGTCGCAGCATGAGTATAGTTGTATCAGATGAGGCCAGGCGTACACACAATCACCTATTTATTCGAGCGCACTCAGAAACAGGGGCATTGGCTTTGTATTCTACGGCGGGATATATCCAAGGCTTTGTTGGCATGGATGAGGAAGAGAGCAAGGAGTTATTGCAGGAGCTTTACCAATATCAAGGCTCGCCACAATTTGTGTATCGTCACAAGTGGCAGCCTAATATGTTAGTAATGTGGGATAACCGCAGCGTCCTGCACAAAGCGACAGGCGGATATGATGGTCATGATCGCTTGCTGCATCGAACTACGATTTCTCAATTCGACTAGACGGGTAAGAATAATGAAAATAACAATACTACAAATATTATATGGTATGCTTGCTGTTATTGGGGTGTGTGTTACCTGGTATTTCAATTTGCAGCCAATGGAGATGAGTTACATAGAAGGCCTCTATGACAACCCGGCAGCATCTTCTTTCACTAATGATTTGATCGTCGTCGTAACTGCGTTTCTTGTCTTTTCGTTTGTTGAGACGGGGCGGCTCAAGATGTCTTATGGTCTATGGGCAGCGATCTTCGTTCTTACCTTTGTCATCGCGGCTGCTATGACCGTCCCCCTGTTCATGTTGTTGCGAGAGCGTCGTTTGATCGCAATGGCGGAATAAGTTGTGACAGAAGAGTAAATAGTTTCTCTATACCAGTAGGGATAGTGGATATATTTTGGCGAGAAAAATTTTTACAGTCATTGTTCAACTGCTCATTGCCCTGGTGACAATTCCAGCCGTGGCGTTGGCAACTATGAGTTTTGAGAATCGCAACAATGATGGGCCATCGATTATCTTTCCCGGCGGTGAGCTTGTTTCGGGTGAGCTCTATTCGGGTCCTGAGCCAGACTGGAGCTTTACCGATGATGTGGGGACTATTCATCTTCAACTTGATGACCCTCTAAGTTCTCGACTCATCTGGATAGAAGAGAGCGACGGTAAGATCTATATAACATCAGACTATATGGGAACGTGGCTAGGTCGGCGCTGGAAAAAGTGGGCGGTGCAAGCGTACGAGGGTGATGGTCTCGCTGTCGTGCGCATTAACGGCGTTCGTTACGAACGCAAGCTAGAGAGAGTTTTCTATAGCCCCTTACTCGACGGCGTCATCGAAAAGAAAATAGCGAAGTATCGATCGAGAATAACCAGGCAAGCTATCGAGTCTGGAGAGACCTGGGTGTTCGAACTAGCTCCGCGTACAGGAGTATAGTGTCATGAAAACCAAAACCTATCTTGCTTTGCTGATTTCGATTTCATTGCTGGTCAGTCTGGCGATTCTCTTCATCCCCGGGTTGGCAGAATCTATTGAGACCTGGATGTTGGGATTCCTGTCCCGCAATGCAGCGGCCTAATCAGTGCTGGTTTCTTGTTGGGCTTAGAACCTGAAAGTATAGCGAAGCTTAACGCTCAGATCCGAGAACGCTGTATTGAAGGTATTGTCTTGGTCCCAATCCTGAAGATTGTAATTCAATACCACGAATGCCTCCTGACCCGCCTTGGGAACCCACTGCAGTCGCGTATTGATGCCAATCTCTTCAGAGACGTTGTCGTACTGTAGCAGGCTGATCCAGTAGAGATTTGGCGAGAATGCTACCTGGGAATTGACGCTGCTCAGACGCGTGGTGAAATCGCCCTGTGGAAGCTCGATGTCGTTCCAGTCGTAACGCAGCGACATGGAGAAGTAACGCGACTGATTCCAGGTGAAGCTGGAGTTAATGTTGACGCGCTCGCCATTGAAGAAATCCCCGGTTCGATAGTTCACGCTCCCGGAAAATTCTCTCTGCCCAGCGGTGTTGAATCCAATCTGGGTTTCACCGAAGTCATAACTCCCAGGCTGAATATAGACCTCATTACCAGTCTGGCGAAAGATGGCAAATGTGTTGCGCACTACTTCTTTGCTTTCGAAATGGTTTAGCGTTATTCCATCACGGGATGTGGTTTCCAGCTCAAGTAGCCGGTAGTTAACTACTTCGGTTTGCAGGCCGCCATCTATGAGCTCGATACGCTGCGTGTCGATACCAGCGAACGCGGTCTGAAAGAGACCGCTCTCGAAGAAGTGGGTATAGCCTACATCGGCAGTCAGGTCTTCGATATTCGATCTGTTCACAAAACCCATAGCCGGATTGAAATTGTCTTCCACAACTTTATAGCCGACCCGCGCGCGGAAACCATCGCTGGAAGGATAGGCCAGACCGAAACCATAGGAAGCATCGTCGCCATCGAGACCGGTTGTGTCGGACTGCTGAAAGAACACATTGCCCTGTAGTCTGCGACCATTGCTGAGTTGGTTGTTGATGTATTGAAAGTCGACTCCGGCAACGCTGTTATCTAAATCTGAGGTAGGGTCGCCATCGGTATAGATAAAGCCAATGCGCGAATCATCGAAAACGTTCGCGGAGACGCGAGTGATCAGTAACTCCGACGCATCAACCCCAGCGTTTTGGTCCTGTTTGATAGCGAGGGCACCGATGTTGAATCGCCCAACACGCCCACTGATGCGGCCGCCATAGTTGATATCGACCGGGCTGCCATCTGCGGCTAGGCCTAGCTTGCGAGAGAAATACGGTCGCGCATTTTCGCGAGAGCCTCCACTAGATGCGCTATTGCCACCGGCCATGTTACTGATGCCGCCAAACTGGAATAGATCGGAATCGTTGTTAAAGAAATCTCGCCTCTCGGGAAAGAACAGATTGAAACGACCAAGGTTTACCTGGCGATTATCAACCTCGGCTGCTGAAAAATCGGTGTTGATGGTCAGTGCCGCATTTAGTGAAGGCGTGAGTCGGTAGAAGGCATCTAGCGACGGTTCATAATTCTGCGCGCTTCCCGACGGATTGAATTCCCGCTGACGAATCGCTGCGAAGCTTGGCACTATGTCGAGGCCAACACCCTGGTCCATGCCTTGCATTCCACTCATCTCACCCATGATGGTGGGGTTGTAGGTGCGGTCCAGGGAGACCCATGACATCTCTTCGTTGCGGCGACGAATGCCGCGGCCGAAGTTAAAGCCCCAGGTGTCCAGGTTCGGGTCGAAGGGAAGAGATTTGAAGGGAATTTCGACTTCTGCAATCCAGCTGTTGCCATCGACACTGGTCGCCGCCTCCCAGATCGTGTTCCAGTCCAGGGTGAATCGAAACGGGGTTGTATACAGAGAGTCATGGCGCGCGGCATTGAGGTTGGTTTCGAAACGATAGCCTGCTCGGCCCTGATTAAACGGATCGAGAATGATAACCAGACGATCGTCGAATGGCATGCCCTGGCCATGGCGCAGCGTAGGTGCCGCTATCTGATCGGGCTCGCTGTCGAACATGCGAGCGCCGACATAGAGCGCGTCCGTTGTATAGATCACATAAAGTTCTGTTAGCTCTGAGGGCTCTACATGATCGCCCGGACGGCTTTGGTGAAAGTCAGTAATGCGTTCGGCCTCCTGCCACACAGCATCGTCTAGCTTGCCATCGAGAATCGGTGCCGAGTTAACTCGGGCGGCACGCAGGCTCTTCGCTTCGACCTGTTGTTCCTGCCCAGTCGCCTGCGCCCAAACGGTGTTGGCAGTGAAGCTCAGGATGAGGATTACGGGGATAAAAAAGAAGGTGTTCTTGGGCGAAGACAAGTGGCGTGGCAAAGAAAGTAACCTCATACAGCTGGGGGAACCAAAATAAGCGGCGGATTCTAGCAACTACGGGGTCTTCAGATAAGAAGCTGACACACAAAGTTTCAACTTTGTGCGCCGCGGATCGACTTGTATCACTTTCTGGAAATTGTCATCGATGAGCTCGATTCTCGTTTCGATGAATGACCCTCTGGCGGGCCAAAACAGTCTGGGCTAAGCTGTAATCGATAGACACAAATCTTTACTAAGAAAATAAGAATAAGGAGATTTTCATGAACAATGTTACTAAATCCCTTCTCGCCGTGCAGATCGCACTAGTTGCTGCAGTCGCAGTGGCACAGGATGAGGAAACCTACGCGACTTATATTACCGAGGAGCAGTGGCAGATGGTAAACGAGCTGCCCGGTGTAGATCGGCAGATCGTCAGCCGTGATATCGGCAAGTTGAATCTCTCGGTTGGAATCATCCATAGGGGCGCGGTGGAGCGCGCTAGCGGCCAGTCCACACCCAATCCAGAGCGGCCCTGCGGAGTAAGCAGTAGCTCGCGCAACAGCAATGCGCGAGGCATCATGCACTATGCTCAGACTGAAACCTATTACATCGCCTCAGGCTCCGGGACCTTGGTTACCGGCGGTACCATCCTCAACGGCAATGAATCTGTGCCCGGCAGCAATGTTACCGATGTCTTGAATGGGCCGTCCTGCAGCGGTGTGATCGTGGGCGATTGGATAGCGAAGCACGTCAAGGAGGGCGACATCATAATCATCCCGGCGGGCACTCCACATGGCTGGTTAGAGGTGCCTGTGCATGTGGACTATCTTTCGGTGCGTCCTGACCCGGATCGCGTCCTGTCGGATAGCTACATCAACCCAGCACTGGGTAGCGATTTTAAGATTAAGACAGAATAATACGGCGTCGGGCGCCTGTTGGTAGCCGATCTGATGGACGCCTTTTCCCCTTCAAAACGCTGGACAAGAGCTTGCGGGGGATATACCTTCTTTAGGCTCGAAAAAGTTTTATCTACAATTAATCAGTGCCCCAGCACGGGAGAGAAAAATGATAAGAAAGTCCCTTTTTAATTTAACGCTTACAGCAGCGCTAGCATTTTTTGCCAGCTCAGCCAGCGTCTTTGCCCAAGACCAGGAATCGGTCATGCCGTTCAAGGTTGGAACGTTCGCCATTGATGGCATCCCAACAGTCGGTCTGGTCGTGCAGAACGATGAGCTGATCGTTGAACTGGCTGCTGCGAACCGCGCTTTGGAGCTTATACCTCGTTACGCCACGGTTGCGATACCTGACGATATCATTGGTCTAATTTCAGCCTATGAATATGGTTTGAAGTACCGGGTCTACGAGATTGTTAATCATCTCGTAGAACATGACATGTTGAATGGTGATTTGCCAAACTATGTACACCCTGTTGCTTCGGTGGATATCATGGCGCCGATTCAATACCCCAGCAAGCTCATGAATGCGGCTGTGAATTTCTACACTCACGCCTGTGAAGGTTGCAATGACGACGAGCGAGCCGCTCAGACTCGCGAGCGTCAAGTGAACCGCGGCGTTCCCTACCTGTTTCTGAAGCCTACCCGTGGTGCAATCATTGGCGACGGTGACGACATCATCATGCCTTACGGTCGTGATCGCATAGAGTGGGAAGTCGAGATGGCTATCGTATTTGGTCGCTCGGGTAAGTATGTTTCCGCAGACCGCGCCTACGATCATGTATTCGGTTACATGGTAGCGATGGACATTTCCGATCGCGGCGGGCGTCCACCCGGTGGCTATGGTTCTGGTTCGGACTGGTTTGTCGGCAAGGGTCATGACACCTTTGCTCCACATGGTCCCTGGATCGTGCCAAAGGAATTCTACGGCGATCCTATGGAGCGTCTGCATCAGACTTTGGTTATCGACGGCGTGACCGTCCAGGAAGCCCGAGCTGGCGACATGATTCACAACATTCCTGAACTGATCGAGTATGCTTCATCGCTGATCACAATTTTCCCAGGCGATGTGCTGCAAAGCGGTACGTCCGGTGGTACGGGAGCGGGCCGAGTCGAGCGCGCAACCGGTTCTGGCTATCTTATTGATGGAGAGACGATTGAGGCGAACATCGAGGGAATCGGTTCGCTGCACCACACGGTTAGACTAGAGACCAGTGTTCCTGATGATTTGTCTGGATCGCAATTGCCGCCGGTAAGATCTTACCGTAACTAGTCGGTCTGAGCGCAAGCTCGGAAAGCAGAAGTAGTAGTACAGAGAAGGCGTCTTCATTAATAACAATGATGACGCCTTTTTTAGCCTTGGTTAAGCTCGGGTCTGAGCCGGGCGTAAGTCGTTCACAGCGATTTTAGATGCGCGAGCATAGTTTCCACATCGCTGCATTCGAAAGGATCTGTCGGGCAGTTGTCCGTCTTGCCGTCCTCTTCGAATAACGCAGTGATCCGACCATCTTCAACTAGCATCGAATAGCGCCAGGAGCGAGAGCCGAAGCCTAGGTTTTCCTTCTTTACCAACATGCCCATCTCGCGGGTGAAGTCGGCGTTGCCATCGGGCAGCATCTTCACGTGTTCTACATGCAGTTGTTTCGCCCATTGAAACATCGAGAACGCGTCGTTCACGCTGATGCAGTAAACCTCATCAACCCCAAGCTCTTTCAACTCGGCATAGTGCTTCTCATAACCGGGCAGATGGGTGCTGCTGCAGGTTGGGGTGAACGCGCCAGGCAGAGCGACTATGATTATGCGCTTGCCATCGAAAATCTCGGCACTGGTGACATCTTTCCAGACGAAAGGGTTCTCGCCTCCTACTGATTCATCTCTAATCCTTGTTTTAAAGGTTATTTTGGGTACGTGAGTACTAATTAACTTTCCTGACTCTTGAATCATTATGGTCTCTTCTCTCGAACAGTGATTGGTATGACGTGAAGATACGCGACGAGCAGTAATAGATAAAATGATTAATTTCGATCATCCGTATTGGAAAAAACGATCGGAAAGTATGAATACCTGGTAATCTCGAAGTATTGTTAACAATATAGACGAGTAATTGATTAAAAATCCATAATGCTGTAATTTTCCTGCTCTATTTATAGATATTGTTGACAATAATGGCACATTCAGTGGAAACAGCTTCGGAAACAGTGATTGAGCTAGAAACCTTAACCCATGCCGATCGCGCCTTTCAAACCCTGCAGAGTGATATAACGAAGGGCGATATTAAGCCCGGCAGTAAGATTAGTGAGGTAGAGCTGGCGAGCCAATATGGCATCAGCCGAGGCCCCCTGCGTGAAGCGATGCAGAGACTCGAAAGTCGCGGCCTTATAGAGCGCATTGCCCATGTCGGGGCGCGGGTTGTTTCTCTTAATCTGAATGAGCTATTAGAAATCTACCAGGTTCGCGAGGCTCTGGAAGGGCTTGCCTGTCGTCTTGCCGCAGCAAATATGACTGACCAAGAGATCGCTCTGCTGGGCCAGCTACTGGATAAACACGCCGCAGACACCCAGCTGCAATCTGGTCATGCCTATTTTCAAAAAGAGGGCGATCTGGATTTTCATTATCAGATCGTCAAAGGCGCAAAGAATGACCATCTTGTGAAACAGATCTTAGGTGATATGTATCACCTGTTAAGAATGTACCGCTATCAATGCAGTTTGTCCGAAGGGCGCCCTCAGCTAGCACTGAGGGAGCACCGGTCGATTCTCGATGCGATAGCCGATCGAGATGGTGATCTGGCCGAGTTGCTTATGCGCAAGCACATTAGAAAGGCCCGAGAAAATATCTCTGCACAATACAATCAGCAAGACTTCGATTTAATCAATGAGGCCTCAAAGAAATAAGACCCAATTAAACAACTAGTAATATTAGACCTTAGATTGAACCTTAGAATAGAAACGGTGACTTATGAGTGAAACGAAATTATCCCCAGGCGCAAAATTTAGAGCCGCAATTGAGGCAGGCAACCCACTGCAGGTCGTGGGCACAGTAAATGCCTTTACCGCCATGATGGCTGAGCAGATCGGTCATCAGGCGATCTATCTTTCCGGTGGTGGTGTAGCGAATATTTCTTATGGCCTGCCGGATTTGGGCATGACCTCGCTCAACGATGTGACTGTAGATGTACAGCGAATTACGGCTGCGACAACGGTGCCTCTATTGGTAGATATCGATACCGGCTGGGGTGGTGCGTTCAATATAGCCAAGACCATTCGTGATATGGAGAAGGCGGGTGCGGCGGCTGTGCACATGGAAGATCAGGTAGCGCAGAAGCGTTGCGGCCATCGCCCCAATAAAGAAATCGTTTCGACTGAGGAGATGGTGGATCGAATTATTGCGGCTGTAGATGCGCGCAGCGACCCCGAATTTTTCATCATGGCGCGTACCGATTCATTTGCGCAAGAAGGATTAGAGGCTGCGATAGAGCGAGCCAAGGCTTACGCCGCAGCCGGCGCCGATGGAATATTCGCTGAAGCGATAAAAACCGAAGAGCACTATCGAGCTTTCTCCGAAGCCTTGGATGTGCCGGTTCTCGCCAATATTACAGAATTTGGTCAGACCGAGCTCTGGAACAAGAAGCAGCTAGGTGAGTGGGGAGCCGCTATGGTGCTATATCCCCTTTCTGCCTCTCGCGCTATGAATAAGGCAGCAGAAACAGTTTACCGCTCACTGTTGGAAGAGGGGGATCAGAAGAAAGTCATCGATCTAATGCAGACGCGCATGGAGTTGTATGACTATCTTGGTTATCACGACTACGAAGAAAAACTGGATTCGCTTTTCGCACAAGGCAAGAACAAATAAAAAACTATTGTGCTTCTAGACTGGCTCGATAAGAAACGGTTAAGCGTACATAAGAATACTAATACAAATTTATAAACGGAGAAGTAAAGTGGCTGATAAAAAATTAAGTGGTGCGGGTTTGCGCGGTCAATCCGCCGGTGAAACAACGCTATGTACAGTCGGAAAGACCGGCAGTGGTCTGACCTACTGTGGTTACGATATTGCCGAGCTTGCCGAGAACGCGAAATTCGAAGAGGTAGCCTATCTGCTCTACAACGGCGAACTACCTACGCAATCTCAGTTGGATCAATACACCACCAGGCTTAAAGGCTTCCGTTCACTCCCAGATGCTTTAAAGACGGTGCTTGAGAATATTCCAGCGACAGCACATCCAATGGACGTAATGCGCACCGGCGCGTCTATGTTGGGCAATCTCGAAACAGAGATGAGCTTTGCCGAACAGCAAGATGCAGCTGATCGCCTGCTGGCCCTGCTGCCATCGATTGTTTGCTATTGGTACAAGTTCAGTCATGACGGTGAGCGTATTGAAACTGCAACCGATGACGACTCTATCGCCGGGCATTTTCTGCATATGTTGCGCGGCGAGAAACCGAATGCCATGCATCAGCGAGTGATGGATGTTTCCCTTATTCTGTATGCAGAGCATGAGTTCAATGCGTCGACATTCGCCGCTAGAGTCTGTGCTTCAACTTTGTCTGATATGCATTCTTGCGTAACTGGAGCAATCGGAACACTGCGCGGTCCTCTGCACGGTGGTGCAAACGAGGCGGCGATGGACATGATCGAAGATTGGAAGTCTCCGCTAGAGGCGCGTGAGAATATTCTGGCTATGCTGGAGCGTAAAGACAAGATCATGGGCTTTGGTCACGCTATCTATCGCGAGAGCGATCCGCGTAATGCGATCATCAAGCAATGGTCGGAGAAACTTGCGCAGGAAGTGGGCGACACTACACTCTACCCGGTTTCCGTAGAGGTAGAAAAAGTGATGTGGGAAGAGAAGAAGCTTTTCTGTAACGCCGACTTCTTTCATGCATCGGCCTACAACTTTATGGGAATCCCTACCAAGCTGTTTACGCCGATCTTCGTTTGCTCGCGCGTTAGCGGTTGGACTGCTCACATTATGGAGCAGCGTTCCAATAATCGCATCATCCGTCCTAGCGCCGACTATACGGGTCCTGATGCGCGTTCGTGGGTAGACATCGGCGAACGCTAGCCCGTCGATCAGCGAGAGTAGTTACTAGCGTAGGTAAATCAAAGTCAGTTAATCGCTCGAAGAGTTAATTTATGAATAGCGCAAATCGCAAACCACTGCAGGGTACTAGCCTGGATTTTTTTGATACGCGGGAGGCGGTCGAAGCGATCTCGCCCGGATCTTATGCAAGGCTGCCCTATACCTCTAGAGTATTGGCAGAGCAGCTAGTTAGGCGCTGCGACCCCGAGGCGCTTACGGATTCCCTGAGGCAGATAATCGAGCGCCTACAGGATCTGGATTTTCCCTGGTATCCGGCCAGGGTGGTTTGTCATGACATCCTGGGTCAGACGGCGCTGGTCGATCTGGCAGGTCTGCGCGATGCAATCGCCGAGCAGGGTGGCGATCCTTCCAAGGTAAACCCGGTTGTTCCAACACAATTGATTGTAGATCATTCGCTTGCAGTGGAGCACAGTGGTGTCGAGGCTGATGCATTTGATAAGAATCGTGCAATCGAGGATCGTCGCAACGAACAGCGTTTTCATTTTATTGAATGGACAAAGACAGCTTTCGAAAATGTTGACGTGATTCCCGCCGGTAACGGCATCATGCATCAGATCAATCTGGAGAAAATGTCGCCCGTTGTGCAATCGCGAGATGGCGTTGCCTTCCCCGATACCTGTGTGGGCACCGACAGTCATACGCCGCATATCGATTCCCTGGGCGTTATCGCAATCGGCGTTGGCGGCCTGGAGGCTGAAACTGTTATGCTGGGTCGGCCTTCGATGATGCGTCTGCCCGATATTATCGGCGTCGAATTAACCGGCAAGCGTCAGCCAGGCATTACGGCTACGGATATCGTGCTGGCAATTACTGAGTTTCTGCGTAACGAGAAGGTCGTGTCTGCCTATTTAGAGTTCTTCGGCGAGGGTGCCTCCAAGCTGACGATTGGCGATCGTGCAACTATCTCCAATATGACGCCAGAGTTTGGTGCTACCGCCGCCATGTTCTATATCGACGAGCAGACCATCGATTACCTAAAACTTACCGGCCGCGAGCCAGAGCAGGTAGCGCTCGTCGAGCAATACGCGAAGCAAGCCGGACTATGGGCTGACACCCTGACGGAGGCCGAATACGAGCGAGTGCTTAGCTTCGATCTGTCCAGTGTCGGCCGTAACATGGCCGGCCCGTCTAACCCCCACAGGCGCTTGCCAACGTCTGACTTGAGCAAGCGCGGTATTGCGGTTGATATGGATAAGGCCTTGGCAGAGGAAGAAGCCGGCCTGATGCCAGAAGGGGCTGTGATTATTGCGGCGATTACTTCGTGCACGAATACCAGCAATCCACGGAACGTGGTTGCAGCGGGTCTCATAGCGAAGAAGGCGAATGAGCTCGGCCTGGTTCGTAAATCCTGGGTGAAGACTTCTTTCGCGCCGGGATCGAAGGTTGCGCAGCTCTATCTCGAAGATGCAGGGCTGCTTCGAGAGTTGGAAAAACTGGGTTTCGGTATCGTTGGCTTTGCCTGTACTACCTGCAACGGCATGAGCGGTGCTCTGGACCCGGTGATACAGAAGGAAGTCATAGATAGAGATCTCTATGCCACCGCCGTGCTCTCAGGCAATCGAAACTTCGACGGCCGTATCCACCCCTATGCGAAACAGGCATTTCTGGCATCACCTCCGTTAGTAGTAGCTTACGCGATTGCCGGCACGATGCGTTTCGATATAGAGCAGGATGCCCTCGGTACCGATAAAGATGGCAAGCCAGTCACATTAAAAGATATCTGGCCCAGCGATGAAGAGATCGATGCGATCGTGGCGGCATCGGTTAAACCGGAGCAATTTAAGCAGATCTATATTCCCATGTTCGACCTGGGAACCATCGAGCGTTCCGAAAGCCCGCTGTACGATTGGAATCCAACTAGCACCTATATTCGTCGACCTCCTTATTGGGAGGGAGCGCTCGCGGGTGAGCGCACAATGAAAGACATGCGCCCCCTTGCAATACTGGGTGACAATATCACTACCGATCATCTGTCACCCTCGAATGCTATTCAGCTTAATAGTGCTGCTGGCGCCTATCTGGAAAAGATGGGCTTGCCCGAGGCTGATTTCAATTCCTATGCGACACACCGTGGCGATCATCTAACGGCGCAGCGCGCTACTTTTGCAAACCCAAAATTGCTCAACGAGATGGTGCGCGAAAATGGGGAGGTAGTGCAGGGCTCATTAGCACGAGTTGAACCGGAAGGTGAGGTGATGCGTATGTGGGAGGCAATCGAGACCTACATGAAGCGCAGTCAGCCATTGATTATTGTGGCAGGGGCAGACTATGGCCAGGGGTCTTCCCGCGATTGGGCTGCCAAGGGTGTCCGACTGGCGGGCGTTGAAGTCATTGCTGCGGAAGGGTTCGAGCGTATCCACAGGCAGAATTTGATAGGTATGGGTGTGTTGCCGGTGCAGTTCGAATCGGGCACGAGCCGAATCAGCCTTGTGCTCGATGGCACAGAGACCTATGACATTCAGGGAAGCATTTCTCCGGGTGCCATGTTGACTCTGATAATTAGGCGCGCCAATGGAGAGTCGATAGAGGTGCCGATGAAATGCCGCCTGGATACCGCCGAGGAAGTAACCGTGTATGCGGCGGGAGGCGTGCTGCAGCGTTTCGCACAGGAATTCCTCGAGCGAAATGTCGCGTAGTGTTTACAACTTCACTCTTCTAAAAAACAAATGGGTATGACTATGTCTCAAGTTCCTCAGATTAGAATCCCGGCTACCTATATGCGTGGAGGAACGAGTAAGGGTGTCTTCTTTAAATTGACAGATCTTCCGGACGTGGCGCAGCTTGCCGGTGAGGCGCGAGATAAGTTGCTGTTGCGTGTCATCGGCAGTCCAGATCCGTACGGTAAACAAACCGATGGCATGGGCGGCGCAACCTCCAGTACTAGCAAGACAGTAATCGTCTCAAAGAGTGAGGTGCCCGACCACGATGTAGACTATTTGTTCGGGCAGGTAGCGATCGACAAGGCCTTCGTCGACTGGAGTGGTAACTGCGGCAATCTAACGGCGGCAGTCGGTGCCTTCGCAATCAGCAATGAGCTGGTCGAGGCGGCCAGGGTGCCTGAGAATGGTAGCGTCGCAGTGCGCATATGGCAGGCGAATATTCGCAAGAGCATTATCGTTAATGTACCCATGCGTGACGGTGAGGTCCAGGAGACCGGCGACTTCGAATTAGACGGCGTGACCTTTCCCGCAGCCGAGATGCAAGTTGAGTTTATGGATCCGGCAGATGGTGAGGGTTCGATGTTTCCAACGGGTAATCTGGTAGACGACCTCGATGTGCCAGGCCTTGGCAGCCTAAAGGCAACGCTGATTAATGCGGGCATACCTACTATTTTTGTCAACGCCGAAGATGTGTCCTATACCGGTTGCGAACTTCAGGATGCGATCAATGGTGATCAGGGTTCACTGGCCATGTTTGAAATTCTTCGTGCACACGGCGCCGTTAAGATGGGTTTGATAGCAGATATCAAGGAGGCGGCAGGGCGGCAACACACGCCCAAGGTAGCCTTTGTAGCGAAGCCCAGTGCCTATACTTCTTCCAGCGGGAAATCCATTGCCGCAGGGGATACTGACCTTTCTGTGCGCGCACTGTCCATGGGTAAGTTGCACCATGCGATGATGGGCACGGCTGCCGTTGCTATCGGCACCGCGGCGGCCATTCCTGGCACTCTGGTTAATCTGGCAGCGGGTGGTGGCAGCCCGAGTTCGGTAGTTTTCGGGCATCCCTCCGGCACCTTGAAGGTAGGCGCCGAGGTGGTTGAGGTTGATGGCCAGTGGCAGGCCAAGAAGGCGCTTATGAGTCGAAGTGCTAGGGTGTTAATGGAGGGCTGGGTGAGAATTTCCGGGGATTCGTTCTAGAGTCGGCAAAAATCTATTCTCAATTTCAGTGATCGAAATGCTCCCGGGTTCGATTGGCGAAGGCAACCAGAGACAGCATTACTGGCACTTCGACGAGCACGCCAACAACCGTGGCTAGCGCTGCCCCCGAATTTAATCCGAACAGACTGATCGCCATCGCTACGGCTAACTCGAAGAAATTTGACGTGCCAATCATGGCCGCTGGCGCGGCAGTGCTAAATGGCACGCGCCACAAGTATCCCCAACCATAGGCGATGGCAAATATTCCATAACTCTGAATGAGCAGCGGGATCGCAATTAGGACTATCACTAAGGGTTTGTCGAGAATAGTCTGTGCCTGAAAACCAAACAGAAGCACTACAGTCGCAAGAAGGCCCATGATGGAGAATGGTTTTAGCTGTGAAGTGAAGTCTGCTATGCCTTCATCACTGCCGGATCTATCCAGAAGCTTTCTGGTTACATAGCCAGCTGCCAGTGGGATGACAACATAAAGAATCACGGAAAGAATCAGTGTTTCCCAGGGCACAACTATATCCGTGATGCCGAGTAGCAACGCGGTTAGTGGCGCGAAGGCAAACACCATGATGATGTCATTGATGGAAACTTGCACCAGTGTGTAGTTGGCATCGCCACGAACGAGTTGGCTCCAGACAAAGACCATGGCGGTGCACGGCGCAACGCCTAGCAGAATCATGCCGGCAATATATTCTTTAGCGGACTGCGGGTCTACAAGCCCCGCGAGCAGGTGCTCGAAGAAGAGGATGCCTAGCGCGGCCATGGTAAATGGTTTTATCAGCCAGTTAACGACGAGCGTGATGCAGATTCCTTTCGGCTTCTTGCCGACATCTTTTAGGGATTCGAAATCGACGTTTACCATCATCGGATAGATCATCACCCAGATAAAAACGGCAACTACCAGGTTAACGCTGGCATATTCTATAGAGGCTATGAGTCCGAAGAAATCGGGTACGATAGCGCCGAATAAAACGCCCGTTGCAATGCAAAGCGCAACCCACAGAGATAGGTATCGCTCGAATAGTCCCATAGGAGAAGTAGTCTCTGCGTTCATAATAATTCTTTCTCTAGTCTCTGTTTAAGCATCTGATAGACAGCCTCGAATGCGGCGTCAATCTCAGTATCGCTACCTTCGGCCTTCGCCGGATCCGGAGTGCTCCAGTGCAGTCTCTTAATATTCTGCAGATAGCTCGGGCAGGCCTCACCTGCAGCCTCGTCACATACGCTAATCAGCAGGTCGAAATTTTGATGCTCCAGCTCGTTCCAGGATTTGCTGCGGGGCTTGTCCACCACAATCCCATGACGTTTCAGTGTAGCTAGGGATTTAGGATGCACATAGCCCGTGGGAAAACTTCCCGCGCTACTGGCGCAGTACCTGCCTTTACCGAAGTGATTAATTAAGCCTTCGGCCATGATGGAACGGCAGGAGTTACCAGTACAAAGCACGAGAACGTTTTTCATTTGACAGCTATGGTCTCGGCTACTGGTTCGAAAATGATGAAAATTTTCTGTTTTGGCAATTCGACTAACATTCTAAACCTGCTCGATTGATGCTAGATGCGATGTATTTCACTACTATCGCGGTGAGACCAATTTGCCGCCAAAGCGGGTGTTCTTGCTAGCGGTAAATAGATAACTATGAAGAACTATTGACGGCCGTAGCAAGCATTTTCTTGAAATATTTCTGCTGTTTGGTAGTTGAGTGAGATTAGTCGTCGTTGTTCTGGCTGATCGCTTGGTAAGCTCACAATGATCCCCCGGTACATTCAGAGTCACTTCTCCGGAGATCGAGATTACGTCAGTGCAGACGGATACCTCTGCAGATCCTCGGGGTCAATCTAATGCCTGAGGGGACTCTGACAATGATGATTCAGATTTAGGATGGTTCTTCTTGATAAGTCAAGGTGGGCCTATTGAGGAAGGCACTATGACGACTTATAGGCCGATACTGCAGGGGTGTTACTATGCCCCAAGCAGCTACTAAGTTCAGCTGGATCAGCTTGGTGTAGATTACCCCTCAGCAAGAGGAGGCTAATGACTCTGTAATCGTTGCAGAGCAATCACGGCATTTCGATATCCGCGGCTTGCAGATTCTCGGTACCACTGTTCTGCCAATTCTAGATCTTGCTGCACGCCCTTGCCCTGCTCGTACATCTGCGCAAGTCGAAACTGCGGGATAGCATCGCCTTTCTGGGCGGCAAGCAGCCACCACCGAACCGCTTCGAAGTCGCTTTGCTCAACTCCGGTGCCTGCCGCATGCACGTTGCCCAAATTGTGTTGGGCTAGCGTAATATTTGCAGCTGCCGCTCTACGATACCAGGCTACAGCTGCAACTGGATCAGCTGGAACGGCGAGGCCTTCGGCATAAGCTGTGCCCATCAGAAAACTGGCTTCGCCTACCCCAGCGAAGGCCAATCGTTCGATCTCGATGATGACACTGCTTGCTATCTCGACAGCCGTGGCCTTATCTGCCGGATAGGTCATTCGTCCGGTGGAGTAGACCCGTGCTAGCCACATCATCGAAAGTGCATCGCCATCAGCTGCAGCGCTTTCCAATAGGCTGCGCGCGCGAACGTCATCAACCGTTCCCGCCTCGCCGGTATACCAGCGAATGGCTTCGATTAGTTCAGGATCGGGATCGATGCGGCTCGCGCAGTTTGTGAGAAATAGTATCAATAAAAAAACAGTACGGAGCTTTAAGGGTGAAACAGGTAATAAGGGAATGGAAGCGAAATTCGACATGATGGAGGCAGCTCGTCAGATAGATGTATATCGCCAGTACTAACTCGATAATGGTTAGCTGAATTTGTATTTGGGTCACTGCCTGGGGTTCTTGTTAACTGTACAAGCAATGACATTCTAAATCTAGAAGGGCCGTGCCCACTGATTTTTCTATACTAAGAAGGGGCGCGAGATGATAGCTATTTTCTAGGGTAAAACTTAATTCAAGCTTGGTCTCTCTATCTGCGTTTTCTCTATACAAAACACACAGTGACAATGTTAGTCTCTACGTCATATTCGCGAAATAATTTCATAGTTCAGAATATTATTAAGAGCCTTTAACGAGGCTGAGGTATTTGAAATGGCAGCAATAAATCTAACTGTAAAGTCTTTGCTCTCCCTCAAACAAATTTGTGGGCGGTGGGCATTCCTATTTTCTTTTTTTATGTTGCCAGCTTTTTTGCAAGCACAAGATCTGCCTTCAGTTGATGACACCGTTGCCAATGCGAGTCGTATGGAAGGCTACTTCAATCTCTATTGGGAAGAATCGAGCGGCAAGATGTATTGGGAGATCGATAAGCTTGATACCGAGTTTCTTTATCAGATCTCAATGGGGTCGGGGTTGGGGTCCAATCCGGTTGGCATCGATCGCGGTCAACTGCGAGGGACTTATGTGCTCGCGGCCAAGCGGGTTGGCCCCAGAATATTATTAGTACAACCTAATTACCGGTATCGTGCCTCCAGTGACAATATTCTGGAGAGACAGTCGGTAGAAGATTCCTTTGCGCCTTCGGTGCACTGGGGGTTCGATATCGTGGCAGTCGGAGAAGACAGTGTGTTGGTCGATGCGACAGACTTCTTCCTGCGTGATGCGCGAAACGTTACGGGCGCTATCGCCAACAGGAACCAAGGAAATTATTCCCTGGATAAGACTCGCAGTGCCTTCTATCTAGATAACACCAAAAGCTTTCCCGAGAATGTAGAGATCGAGTCGATGCTAACCTTCACTAGCAGCAACCCGGGAAGTCTTGTGAACAGTGTGGCGGCAACGGGCAGTGCGATTACCCTGCGACTGCATCACTCTATAGTAAAGCTACCAGATGATAATTTTAAAACCAGAATATCTGATCCGAGAATTGGTACTAATGGGCCAACTATTCAAGATTACAGCACCGCGATCGGTGAAGACTTACAGGTTCGTCTGGTGGCCAAGCACAGACTAGAGAAGAAGAATCCCAATGCGTCTCGGTCCGAGGCTGTTGAGCCGATTATTTACTATGTTGATTCGGGTACACCCGAGCCCATCAAGTCAGCGTTGATTGAGGGGGCTAGCTGGTGGAATCAGGCTTATGAGGCGGCCGGCTTTATCGATGCCTTTCAGGTTATGGAATTGCCGGCAGGTGCCGATGCGCAGGATGTGCGCTATAACATGATTCACTGGACTCATAGGCGCACCAGGGGTTACTCCTACGGCGGCTCGGTGCAAGACCCGCGTACGGGTGAGATTATCAAGGGCAATGTAAACCTAGGCAGCCTGCGCCTAAGGCAAGACTATCTGCATGGTCAGGGGCTCATCCCCGGTTTCGATTACTTATCCGTGGTTGCCGATAATAACTCTGCCTCGGTGAATATGGCTCTGGATAGAGTTCGGCAATTGTCTGCCCACGAGGTAGGTCATACCCTTGGCTTTCCTCACAACTACTTAAGTAGTTCCTATGATCGCGAGAGTGTCATGGACTACCCCGCACCTTTGGTTGAAATCACAGCCGATGGAAGAATTGACCTGGCGAATGCCTATGTGCAGCGAATTGGTGAGTATGACAAGCTTGCTATTAGATATTCTTACGAACAGTTTCCCCCCGGTGCCGATGAGGAGGAAGAGTTAGCCAAGATAGTGCAGGAGAGCCAGGACAGAGGCTTGTTGTTCATGGCGCACAACAACAATAATTTTGTTGGTGCAGGCCATCAGTTCGCAGGCGTTTGGGATAACGGCGCCAACCTGGTTGATCATCTGAAACATGAGATCGAGGTGCGCCGCATTGGTTTGGAGAACTTCGGTCCATCCCTGATTCGCAATGGTGAGCCACTGTCTACGCTAGAATACGTTCTCCTGCCGCTGTATATGCATCATCGCTTCCAGCTGAACTCGGCAGCTCAGAGCATAGGCGGTGCGGACTATCGCTACGTTGTCAGAGGAGACGGCCAGGTGCCGTTTACGATAATCGATGCCGAAGAACAAAGAGATGCATTAGAGACGGTGCTTTCAACGCTGTCCGTAGATTTTCTAACGCTGCCGCAGAATATACTGGAGCTGATTCCGCCGCCCGCCTATCGCTATACCCAGGGCGAGCCTTTCCCGGGCCGCACTGGCTTGCTTTTCGACGCCCTGGGTGCGGCAGAAGGCTCGGCTAGCCTTTCAGTCAAACAGATTCTTCACCCGGCGCGAATGGCCAGACTCGTTGCCTATGGCAGCATGGGTGATTATCCGGATCTCGAGGAAGTTATCGATAGACTATTAGATGTAACCTGGGAGGGCGGTGCTGCGGATAGCGACTATCAGCAACAGCTGGTGCATGTGGTGCAACGCGTTACCGTCGATGAGATGATGAATCAGGCAAGCAGTGGCGATATCTCCGGCGAAGTAAAAGCGGTACTGTCCGACCGGCTTGGCACGCTAGCGAACCGATTGGAAAGGCGCAGAAATGCCAGTGCACATCAGACAACTGTTGCAGCAGATATTCGGCGCTGGCAGCAACGGCCAGATGATTCGATACCAGGGGCTGCTCTTCAGTTGCCCCCTGGTGACCCAATCTAGAGTTCAAAGATTCTAGCAGGCCGGATAGTTTTACTTTTTCTATCTGGCCTTTCCATCTGGTCTATCTATCTGGCCTCTCCATGGGACTTTTCTATTTAGCCTCACTAGCTGGATTCGCTCTGCCATTTTTCAAACAGCAATGCTGTCAGAGCAAATGTATAGACCCAAGTCGTGAATAATCCGCGATAGCGGCTTCTTTGTGACATTTAGACCCCTGTGCGTCCTTTTCTCCTGTGCCACGCTAATCAATTGTGCAACTGAATTCGACAGTCGCAGCGACATAGATCTAAACGAACTCTCTAACATAGTTAAAATTCTAGCTTCTGATGAGTTCGAGGGGCGTGCTCCAGGCGGTCGCGGCGAAGAGAAAACGGTTGCCTACCTGATTGAGCGATTTCAATCTCTGGGCCTGCAACCGGGCGAAGAGAATGGCGGATGGACGCAGGCAGTGCCATTGATTCATACCCAGGTTCTCACGCCTGCTGCTGTTCAGCTCGAAACTCCCACCGACATGCAATTGCTGGAGCAGGTTCGCGACATTGAGATGAGCACTACCAGATCGGCAGAGAGTATTGAGATTGAGAACGCAGACCTGGTCTTCGTCGGTTTTGGTGCGATGGCGCCGGGCCGCTCGAAAGCAGGGCAGGACTATCACGCCGGAAAACCTGCCAGAGAATGGATTGTTCCTTCGAGCCGATCATTTCTAGCTGGCGCGTCGCGGTGCCCCAGTGTTGTTAATCATGGAGATTGACGGTGGCTCGGCCCTTAAGACGGAGCGAGAAAGTAGCAATTTGCTTAGACAACAGTAGTCAGCACCCTTATGATTTGGGAATTCGGAGGCAAGATGCAACTAACCCCTTTTCATTTGGCAATTCAGGTTCGCGATATCAATGAGGCGCGAGACTTCTACGGCAATAAGATGGGCCTGCCCGAGGGTCGTAGCTCCACGGATTGGATCGATTTCAATCTGTTTGGTCATCAGCTGGTGACCCATGTGAATCCGCAGCTTGGAAAAGAAGGCAAGATCGCCAGCATAGCGAATGGTGTCGACGGCCAGGGTGTGCCGGTACCCCATTTCGGCGTCGTGCTAAATTTCGATGATTGGGAAGCGCTAGCTGAAACCGTCACCGAATTCGTAGATGATTTTATTATTGAGCCCTATATACGCTTCAAGGGTCAGCCTGGAGAGCAGGGCACAATGTTCTTTTCCGATCCCTCAGGAAACGCACTCGAATTCAAGGCATTTCGAGATATCGAGTCGCAGCTCTTCGCTAAGTAGCCTGTGTGTCAGTAGCCAGTGGGGTAACTGTGGATGACGGTGAAGTTATGGCACTTAAATTTCCTCGCAGCGCATTAGCTGTGCGGTTGATCGCTATCAGGAGTTGGTGAGTTGGACACGAGCTCAGATTGGATATATTGTCCGTACTTTACTTATAAGAATATGGAGAACACGCAATGGGTAAGGGTAAAATCGTGGGAATCGCGATAGCTGTGGTACTAGCGGTCGTAATCGTGGGATGGGCATCTACGGCTCCCTACCTGAGCAATCAGGGCCTTGGCCGCACACCTGGCATAATTATTGGTGGAACCATGACGGCACCGCTAGCCGATTTCACGCCGCTTAACGAGAGTGTACGCGGTCCTTTGATGTTTAAGCTAGACGGCTTTCCACCATTCGTAAATTACCTGTCGTGGGTAGGCACTCCAGATGGTGTAATCACGGCGACCCGTCCTGACAATGGATACTGGGCTCGACGTGTGCGTGCAAGAGGTGGTGATGGCTTGCTACGCATAGGTGACGCTACCTACGAGATGACTGCTACAGAGATTCACGGCGAAGACCGCATTGCGATGATGAGACAGTGGGCAGCCAAATCTGGCGGTAGAACACTTGATGAGCCAGCCTATCCAGGTTCAGAACCGCTTCGTGATTGGAAAGTGTTCTTCTGGACACCTAAGTCCTAGTCAGAAACCTCAGTAATCAAACTCCCTGTTGAGGTTCTCAATCAGGGAGTTTAGAGAGAGTCGAGATGGCATTTAGCAGCGCTCTGGTTCGTTAGAAACGAATTAGTGTTGTAGCAGTCTTCAACCGCAGTCTTTAACAAAGCTGAGTGTCTTTTTCGCTACCCCCAGTGCATCTTATCTTCGTTTCCATATTGTAGTTAATCCGATGGAGTCCTGCGGGGAGATTGCCTCAGCGAAAGGTAAAACATTAGCGGTATCAAGATCACTAAAACCAGCTGTCCAATCGCGGCAGGTGCGGTTCCCGCGGTTTCTATGTTCTTGAGAAAAGTCAGCCCCATTCTGGAACCCCATTCCAAGAAGATAAACCCATACATCAGCGGTATAAGACTGCGATAACGCAGGGCTACCAACAGATAGATCAGGCCAACCATAAGCTGCGCTATGCCCCACTGTGCGAAGATATAGACCACCGTCTCGGCGCCACCTTGGGTGAAACTATCCAGAGGAATAGTCGCAATAGATTGAGCGCCACCATCGGCGCTGAAGATATGCACACAGCTTCGGCCGATCGTAATCAGTGTTATAAGAAAGAAAAAATACAGTGCCAGATTGCTGCCGGAATAGATGTTATCTACCTGTTTGGGAAAAATTCTTTCGAACATATTGTCACCTGTCTTTTTTGCAATACTACTCACCGGCTCACTGGTTGGGGCTTAGCACATCTCCCAGGCTCTCTTGAGTTGATGCGCCATTTTCAAATGCGACTTCGCCGGCGATAAAGACTATATCAAATCCGCTCGAGAGTTGCAGGGGGTTCGGGTAAGTTGCATTGGCTCTAATAGTTTCCGGATCGAACAACACCAGGTCGGCCACCTTTCCAAGCTCTATGCTGCCTCTGTCTTGCAGGCCAAGAATAGAGGCTGAGAATGAAGTCATCTTCCTTACCATCTCCTCCAGAGAGACAGCGCCTCGATTGACTACATATTCTTCTATTATTTTGGCGAATGTTCCATGGCCGCGAGGATGAAATCCGGTAGGGCTGCCATCGGATGAGGCGGTGATCATTTCATCTTCCAGTAATCGAGATTGCAGCGCATCGTCCATGATGAAGTAGGCGCCGCCGGCCCCTTGCGGGCCTATAACATCGATAAGTATTTTCTCAAATGGCATGCCCAGTTCTAGCTCAAGGTCGGCGAGGGTCTTTCCCGTATAGGGATCGGTGCCGAGAAGCGTAGCCGCCGGCCCATTGCGCCGATTGATTCGATTGATAAGATACTCTTCCAGCTCGGCTCTTCGACTCTGTTTTGCAATCTCAAATTCTTGGGGGGTCTTGGACCAGACAGGGAATAATAATGCGATTCCGGCGTAACTAGCGTTATAGGGATATACGTCGGCGGTAATTTCTATGCCTGCTTCTCTGGCGTTCGCCAATACCGCCAATATTTCTTCAGCGCGATCCGCGCCCTTTCCATAAACTGATTTTAGATGAGACACGTGGACTCTGGCTACTCGCCCTTGGCTCATTAATTCGTCGAGAGAGGCCTCTAGCTGATCGTCATCTTCATTGCGCATATGACTCATGACTATACGGTCGCGACTTCCTACTACCCTGGCTAGCTCTACCAATTCCGCTTCCTTGGCGTGCAAACCCGGGTTGTACTCCAGACCGGTGCTTAGACCGAAAGAGTAGTCGAGGGCGTTGTTCAGAAGTTCCAGCATACGCTGTAATTCTTCCGTGCTGGGAACCGGCTTCTGACCAATGCCAGCGAGGTTTCTCAGAGTTCCATGACCGACGAATGGCGCTATGTTTACGCCTATTCCATTGTCTCTTACCTGTGAGACCCACTGGCCTAAATTTTCGTTCTCTGGGCTATCTCCATCCTGACCTAATGTAATAGTGGTAACTCCCTGAGCGAGAAAATTTTCAAACTCGGGTGTCTGCAAGGGATCGCCATGGGAGTGGACGTCGATGAACCCTGGAGCGAGTACGCGACCTCTCGCATCGATAGTTTGGGCGGCATCAAGGGTGGACTGTCCGGTGGCGGCGATTAGTGCTACTTCACCGTTTCTAATATAGACATCGGCGTCTACGGCAGGGCCGCCTAAGCCGTCTATCATCCGCGCGTTGGAAATCAGCGTGTCATAGCTGGGGCCCTGGTCTGGTTCTGTGTCACTGCAGGAGAGCAATAATAAGCCGGGGATAAGTAGCAGGCAGCTTCTGAATAAGTTCCACATAGGGGAATTCCTGATTAACGGAAGTGAACGAGAGTTAATGAAAGTTAATAAAAGTTAACGAAGGCCATTACCGTCAGTTGTAATAAATAGTAAGCGGTTGATGGGCAAACGTCAGACTACTTTGAATTGAGTAAAATCAAAAGGCCTGAATAAATTTGCTCGGTCGGCCCTAAAGTGTTTTTTCAAATAGGGGTGTTGGGGTAGGTGCTTAGACGCGACTGTTAGTGCATCGAAAGGGGCAGACTTATTCTCTGAATGAAAATATGTCTGCCCCTAATTGATGTTAAACGAATACTAGTCGGTTACGGTAAGGCAAGAACCACTAGCTCGGCAGCCTGGCCACCACCACCGGTGAACATGGCTACATATTGCTTGCCGTCGTGCTCATAGGTAAATGGCAGGCCGGTTTGATTTGCCGGTAAATCTATTTCGGCAAGTATGTCGCCGGTTTGCTTGTCGACGGCTCGAAAAATCGGGCTGGCTCCAGCGGCACCGGTACCTTCAGCGACAAACAACAGCGTCTTAGTCAGCAAGACGCCCGCTCGCGTTGGTACGCCCGTACGCGGAAGATCGACACCTTGCAGTAGGGGGTGATTGGTAATGCGCTCTGGAGTATCGGCGTTTGCAATCATCCATAGGTGGTCGCCCGAATTCATATCGATCGCGGTTATGCGACCATAGGGCGGCTTGACGATATCGAGCCCCTGGACTCGAGGTGCGCGAACACCAAAGCCCTGACTGAGATCGATGTCCGATTCCGGGTTCTTCGCCAATGACAAAACCTGTAGCTGGGTTCTAGAGGGCACATAGAGAATGCCTGTCTCTGGATCCAGAGCAGAGCTTTCCCAGTTGGAACCACCGGTAGAAGAAGGTAATGAAAGCAGCCCGCGCGTACCATCGGCAGCATCCGTCACAGAGGGAGGTGTAAAGATGCTATCGCTAAGGCGAAAACCTTGGATGGACTCCAGCGCCAGAGCGCGAAGCTCCGGAGTGAAATCTATCAAATCATCTTCGCCAAAACCCTGTCGATCGAAGGCAGCTGGACGGGTAGGGAAGGGTTGCGTGGGGGAATACCACTCTCCCGGCACATCGCCAGCGGGAACCGGTCTTTCGACGATAGGCCAGATTGGCTCGCCGGTTATTCTGTCGAAGGTATAGACCCAGGACTGTTTGGTGACAGACATGACTACCTTGCGGCCATTTGGTAAGTCGGTGACGATGGGCGGGGATGGAACGTCCCAGTCCCAGATGTCATGATGGATAAACTGATAGTGCCACTGGCGTTCGCCGGTTCTGACGTCCACGGCAACAAGGCCGCTGGAGAACAGGTTGTCGCCGTGTCGATCTCCGCCGTAATAGTCACCTGTAGGGTCTTCTATGGGTAGATAGACATGACCCAGTTCCGGGTCTCCAGAGATGGCAGCCCAGACTCCTGAGTTACCAGTAATATCGTTGCCGGTGAGCCAGGACTCATAGCCTATCTCTCCGCGCTCGGGAATGGTATGGAAGGTCCAAAGCAACTCGCCTGTGTGCACGTCGAAGCCGCGCACATCTCCCTTGGTGTTGAACTTTGACCGCGGTCGTCCGCCGGTGCGGTGTGCGGCGCCAACCACAATGACGTCGTTCATCACGAAAGGTGGTGCAGACAAGCCGATATCGGGGTAGGCGAATCTCTCATCTTCGCCATTGCGCACGCCTACATATAAATCTACGAGGCCGTTATTACCAAAATTTGGGTCGGGGATGCCGGTTTCAGCATCCAGAGAAACCAACTGATAGCCCGGAGAGACATCGATGATTCGAGCCGACTCGCCATCGCTCCAGTAGGAGACGCCGCGTCCGGCACCCTTACGCGGGGCCTCGTCAAAGCGGTCGCCTTCCTGATAGCGCCAAAGCCATAATACCTGACCGTTTGTGGCATCTAGCGCCACGACATTGCGCGTGCTACCTATGTTCGCGTATAGCACTCCATCCACTTCCAGCGGAGTCGAAGGGTTAACGTAGTCGGTGCCGATGCCAAAGTGTAGCGTGGAAAAATTCCAGGCGATCTCGAGATCGGCCACATTGTCCGGGTTAATCTGATCCAGCGGTGAATAGCGCCGCGCCGCTGCGTCGCCATGGATGTTTGGCCAATCTCCCTCATTCACGCTGGTGCCGGCTTGGCTCATGGCGAGTGGGGCGCAGCTTAAGGCACCTGCAGCAATAATGAGTAGTGAGATCAGTTTTCTTCTTATTATCATTTGGAGCTCTCCTGATACTGTGTGATCTTGTTCGTAAACTACGTATCTTCAGCCGATGTAACCACAGATAGTTGGCTTAGTTCAATGCCCGAATTGGCATGATATCAAAGTAGGTGGGTCTTCTGCGCTATTAGGTCTGTTCGAGGGCATTGAGAGCTTGTTTGTGCGGCCATATGGGGTTTACGCTAGACACTCTGAAAGCGCCGCCAGTTGAATCAACTAGATGAACCAGCAACACTATCGAGTAGTGATTTCGTATAACGGGAGTGATTATTTCGGCTGGCAGGATCTGGGTGACGGTGGCGAAAAATCCACGGTTCAATTTGAGATCCTACGGGCGCTACGAAAAATCAGTAAATATGCCCAATGCTCGGTTGCAGGAGCGAGTCGCACCGATGCCGGCGCTCATGCTCTAGGCCAGGTCGCCAAATTCTCTACTCCTCTGCAGATCGATCCGTGCACACTTCAGCTAGGCATGAATTCCCTGCTGCCCGATACTATCCGCATTCGAGAATGCGTTACCTGCCTGCCTGATTTCAATCCTAATAAACAGTGTGTCAGCAAAACCTATCGCTACTATTTTTCCATAGATGAGATTGGCAATCCTCTACTGAGGGATATAGTCGCCCACGTGCCCTTGGTAAGTGCTAAAGAGAACACAAACCTCGATGAAGCCCAACAAAGTATTGAGAGAATGCGAGTGGCCTGCGTGTCTTTCATTGGCGAGCACGACTTCTGTAATTTTTCTGCCAGCGATGGAACCGAAAAATCTACTGTTCGCACAGTGCTCAATCTCGATCTACAGAAATCAGATAGCTCAGAGTTTGGTGGTGAGATTTACTATGTTGAAATCACAGGAAACGGGTTCTTAAGACATATGGTTCGCTATATCGTTGCTGCTTTGTTTGAGGTGGGTAGGGGGAAGATTACTAGTGCGGTAATAGAAGAGACATTCGCAAAACCTGGGCAAGGCAAGCTTAGCTCGAAGGCCAAATCCAGGGGGCTGCACCTCGTTAGGATCGACTATTAGGGGGCGCGCCATCATTCCTAGAACGAGTCTACTAATTAGCGCTTGGGTGGAATCGAATAAGTTCCGACGGAATGAGCGACTACCTGATCATTTCCTTCAGAAAAAATAGACACCTCGGCAATTGCCAGTGATTTTCCCAATTTCAATAATTTGCACACGCCCAGAATATCTTTGTTCGCTACCGGTTTGCGTAAGAAATTAATGTTCAAACTAGTGGTGACTGCCAGGCCAACCAACCCAATCTCTCTAAGAATGGCAATGTAGATAGCACAGTCTGCAAGAGCCATCATGGTCGGGCCCGATACAGTTCCACCGGGCCGCAAGTCTTCGGAGACAACCCGTCGCCTAATGGTCACCGAATCTTTTTCGAAGGCTTCGAGTTCGAAATTTACCTGAGGGAACTGCTGAGATAAAAAATCCATCATTTCAGCTTTGCTTACTTTGGCCAAGGAGATGTCTACCTTTGTTGAAGTTGAGGGAGAAAATTAGGCCGCCAAATGTCAGCCGGAGCTTGAGGGATGAACAATTCTAGAAAAATTTTCACGAGAAAAACTCCGCAGCCAATTATTGATATAGCGCCAATTTTACTAGTTTTGATGGTAATCTTCGCTGCTGTGCAGAAAATTGTCATCGGATCAAAGCTAGCAATTCCAATGCCTTTACCAATCTACAATTTTAACACTACAATAACATCATGAGAATTGTTCGAATATAGGAACCGATATGCTATTCAGATCTCCCAAATTTTTGATTGCGGCCTCTCTGCTTCTGGCCACGCCTATTCTGGCATTTTCCCAGGGAGGCCAGAATGGTGCAGATTTGGCAGATGGGGAGTCTCAATACCAATTATTCTGCGCCGAATGCCATGACGGCGCTTTGCTGGAAGCTCCGCAACGAGCGGCATTCGATTTCTACACGCCGAATCGTATCGTAGACGCACTCGAATTTGGCTCTATGGCTACCTCGGGCATGGCGCTGACTCGGCAACAGAAAAGAAATGTCGCCTACTTTCTTACCGGTGAGCAGTTTGATGATTCGCCCGCACAAGCCGTAAGTTTTAGCTGCGATTCAAGTTTGGGTTCAGGTGCGAGATTAACTCAGCCTGTGGCCTGGAACGGTTGGGGTGGCGGAGTTGGCAATACGCGTCATCGAGCTGGCGAATCGATTCTCACAAAGGGCAATGTTGACCAACTCGAATTAAAGTGGGCATTTGCCTATCCCGATGCTACTCGCGCAAGATCACAGCCGGTAGTCACAGAAGAAGTGACCTTCATAGGAAGTCAGGAAGGAACTATTTTTGCCCTCGACAACACGAATGGTTGTCCCTGGTGGACCTTTAGTGCGGATGCAGAAGTGCGTGGTGCAATCTTCGTCGACACGGATGATCAGGGTACGCCTGAGACGCTCCTGTTTGGGGATTTCGCCGGCAGCGCCTACGCGATTAGTGCGCAGACAGGTGAGTTGATCTGGAAGCGAGAAGTGCATGAGCATCCTCAGGCGACAATTACAGGGTCAGTTATCGCCCACGAAGATTCGCTGTTGGTGCCTGTCTCTTCCTTGGAGGTTCTGCTGGCCGCTAGAGTCGGTTATCCCTGTTGTTCGTTTCGAGGCGCCGTTGTTGCCCTGAGTATTAGTAGTGGCGAAGAACTCTGGCGTACCTATACCACCGATGAGCCGCGCCCAACTATTCTAAGTACGGCTGGCACGCAACAGTTTGGTCCATCTGGTGCGCCTATCTGGTCTAGCCCCACAGTCGATGCGGATAGAAATCTGGTTTATGTGGGTACTGGCGAAAACTATTCCTCGCCAGCTAATGGCTACAGCGATGCGGTGCTGGCCATGGATATGGCGAGTGGCGAGATTGTCTGGGCTGCTCAGCTAACTAAAGATGATGCCTGGAATGGTGCCTGCTCTAGAGGCACTCCAAACTGCCCGGAGGAAGACGGTCCCGATTATGATATCGGTGCCGCTCCCATATTGACTCGAGATGGCGATGGCCGCGAAATTATTCTGGTAGGTCAAAAATCAGGCATGGTCTATGCGCTAGATCCAGCCAATGGTGGAGAGCTGATCTGGGAGCAACGCGCCGGCAGCGGAGGCACTATGGGCGGGATTCATTACGGCATGAGCACCAATGGTGAGAAACTCTTCGTTGGTGTTTCAGATCTACCTACGAACAATCCTTATAACGTGGGAGCGGCTCACCCTGGTGTGCACGCCTTGGATGTTAGTACTGGCGAAATACTCTGGCGCAACGATTTACCGAACAACTGTGAAGAGGGTCCTTTTCTGTGCTGGCCGGGTATTTCCGCTGCGGTTAGCAGCACCTCCGATCTTGTCTTTGCCGGAGGTCTCGATGGCATCTTGCGTGCACTCGATACAGATAATGGTGACATCCTCTGGGAGACAAATACCCGGCAAAGCTTTGGCCTTCGCAACGGCATCGAAGCTAAGGGAGGCTCTATCGAATCAGACGGCCCGGTTGTTGTGAACGGTCAGGTCTTTATCACATCCGGCTACGAGAAGTGGGCTGAGTCACCGGGCAATGTATTATTGGTTTACTCGCTTAACGGCGAATAATCTAAACTTGAAAATAGTAAAACTCAGGCGCAAAAAAGGCCGACAATTATCGGCCTTTTCTATGTTGCGATGTTAGCTAAGGGAAACCTTAGTTAGGCATTACCACCTGATCGATAACGTGTATCACACCGTTGTCAGCTTCAATATCTGCTGCGACTACTGTGGCACTGTCTACCATGACGCCATTCATGGCATTAACGGAAATATCGCTTCCCTGCACAGTGGTCACTTCGGCAGTCTTGCCAGCAATATCGGCTGACATGATTTTTCCTGGCACCACATGATAAGTCAGAATAGCGACGAGCTGGTCTTTGTTTTCCGGCTTCAGTAGATTCTCTACCGTACCCGCAGGTAAGGCAGCAAATGCTTCATCTGAAGGGGCAAAAACAGTAAAAGGGCCGTCGCCTTTGAGTACGTCTACCAGTTCGGCGGCTTGAACTGCGGCAACCAGCGTTCCGAACTGGCCAGCAGCGATCGCGGTGTCTACGATGTCTTGTGCCTTGGCGCTTACGCTAGCGAAGGCCAATGGTAATACAGCAAGCAAGGCAACGGTAAAACTTTTAAGATTGATCATGAAAGACTCCAATTAAAGTTAGATAGAAAAAAGGGAAAAAATTGTGTAATGAAGCTCAGTAGAAATAAGGCGATAAGATAGAATGAAAAGTTAAAATCAAATTCACTGACTTATACGGCGCTCGTTACACAGTGGATCACAAAACTAAAAAAAATCTCAATTACACGTTCTTATTCTTTTGGAGAATATGCTTAAGCGATGTTCAGCTCTCTAAGGCTTTCGATAAGAGATTGACCTGTGGTCTGGTCTGCTGGGCGAATTTTATAGGTGCGAGGCGCCTAGTCTAGAATCGAATCGAGTGCCGAGGCTAGCGTCGGATTGCGCAGTTCAATTCCAAGCTGCGATAGCCTGGAAGACTTTACTTTGGAGTTCCCAAGCAATAGAACCTTTCCCATTTCCCCGAAGAGTATCTTTACTACAGCCGTGGGAAGCGGGAGGAAGTTTGGTCGATGCAGCTTCTTGGCCAGTTCTGCGCCGAACTGTGCATTCGTGATCGGTTCTTCGGCGACGAGATTCAAGGCGTTAACCGATGGCTTCTTATCGAGCAAGAAACAGATTATTTCTAACACATCGACAATGCTAATCCAGCTCATATATTGTGAGCCGTTTCCAACGGGTCCGCCCAGGCCTAATTTGAAGGGCAGTAGAAGTTGTTTCAACATGCCGCCCTGAGGGCTAAGCACGACGCCGAAGCGAAGGTGTATAGTATTGATGCCTGCTTGCTCGGCTGCTGCGGTTGCGTCCTCCCATTGCTGGCCGACTTCTGCAAGAAAGTCAGTGCCTGCGGGGCTGTCTTCGTCGGCGATGTTGTCGCCTCCCTCACCATAGAAGCCTACGGCAGACGCGGACAGGAATAATTCCGGCTTTCTCTTTGCCTTGGATAGGGCGTCAGCTAGAGCGGCAGTCAAACGCATCCTGCTTTGCAGAATGTATTCCTTGCGCGCCGGGCTCCAACGTTGGTCGGCAATACTTGGTCCTGCAAGATTGATGACCGCAAAAAGCGGTAGCGCGGGATCGAGAATCACGCGATCTAGGTCTTTTAGATAACGAAACGGCGCGTCCAGAGAATCCCTCTCTAAACTGTATACGTGATAGCCATCGGCAGTCAGTCTATCGCGCAGAGCGCTCCCAATCATGCCGGAGGCGCCTGTGACCAAAATGTTTCGACCAAAATGTTTCGACCTTGATCTGCAGTCAATCTCTTTGTTTCCTGTTTCAGTGTTATTCTTCTAACACTGATGCCCGATTTAGGGCAATCAAGGCTAATCGTAGGTAAGAAGGCCGAAGCTCTTCCGGTGGGTTTGCTTATAACGAATTTACGTTAGATATCGGCAACTGGTTCAGTGCCCACAATATGAGGGCGAATACGCGTGCCCGTAGCTAATGAATCTGGGGTAGTGCCGGGGCGATTTGCTAATCACATTACATGCAGTTCAAGAACGTTGTGAGTCGCATAAGGCTATAGCTGTGATCTAAAGTATTCAAATACGGCGTAGTGTTTATACTCAGTAAAGCCCATGATAAATTTTTACCTATGCTTTACAGATTGTTTCTCATTCACGATTGAGGCGCTATCGCAGCCTCAGATGATGGACTCAGAATGAAGTTTACGCTCTTTTACGACGGTCACTGCCCGCTGTGCTCAGCTGAGATGCAGCAGCTGCACGAGCTAGATCGCTCTAATCTATTAGAATTGGTAAATATCCATCGCGCCGATTTCGATAACCTGTACCCCCATGTAGACAAGGTACAAGCCAATAGTATTCTGCAGGGTCAGCAAGACGATGGATCTATGCTCTACGGTCTCGATGCTAATTGTAAAGTATGGGAACTGGTGGGCGAAAAGCGCTGGCTAAGGATTCTTCGTTGGCCGGTGGTTCGCTGGTTCGCCGATCTCGGCTATCTGTTCTTTGCTAAGAATCGTTCGCTGATATCCTATCTTGTTACAGGCAAGCGGCGTTGCAGCAGTTGTCAGTTGGAAAGTTGAAGCCAAGTAAAGGGGTCGGAGGGATTTAATTTTAATCCCTCCGACCCCTGTAATTGCTTTTGATCGCTAAACGACAGTCCTTCTCGAGGTAATAGTGTGGTAAATATTGCGATAGTTATCGGCGCAGGAAGCTCGATCGGAGGCAGCTTAATCAATGAACTTGCCAGGGACGAGTCTGTCGATCGAATAGTAGCGGTAGGCAGGGCTGCTTCCTCGAGGCACGCAGATCACAGCGACAAGGTCAGCTATCTGCGCAGCGACCATTCTGAAGAATCTATCGAGGAAGTCTGCACAGAGTTAGTGCCCAGTAAGGGCTCGATTACTCGACTAATCATATGCAACGGCATATTGCACACTGACGAAATTTCGCCAGAGAAACGACTGGAAGATATTTCAGCCTCGTCGATGCGAGAGATACTGGATGTGAACACTGTTATTCCTCTTCTCTGGCTGGCCAACCTCGCGCCGCTTTTGAAGAGTAAAAATACTTGTAGGGTTGCCATACTCAGCGCGAGAGTAGGTAGCATCGAAGACAACAGGACTGGTGGCTGGTATTCCTATCGCGCCTCCAAGGCGGCGTTGAACATGCTGATCAAGACGGCGTCAATTGAGCTGCGCCGGCGTGCAACCAATGTAAAACTCATCGCCTTCCATCCAGGAACTACAGACACGAGGCTATCGAAGCCCTTCCAGAGATCAGTGCCCGAAGGAAAGTTATTTACACCCGAGTTTGTTGCGAAGGCGCTGCTGGGATTGCTGAGGACACTGGAGCCGGACACTGAGCAAGAATTCTTCGACTGGGATGGGCAGCCAGTACCCTGGTAAAAAGTTAAAGGGGTTCGGGTATTAAAGGGGTCGGAGAGATTTGATTTAGATCCCTCCGACCCCTTTAATGTCTACTAGCGTAATAATCGAGCCCGGAATTTTCTTCCCTTTATCTTACCGTCGGCAAGAGTCGCAACGGCCAGCTTGGCGATGCTCTGATCGACGGCGACATAGGCGACCTTGTCGAAAAGAGTGATCTTGCCTATCTGTTCGCCACTAATGCCAGCGTTCGCGGTCAATGCACCCAGTAAGTCTCCCGCTCTGACCTTATCCTTGCGTCCACCGTTTATAAAGATTGTCACCATGGGTGGATAGAGCTTAAAATTCTTGGGTACTTTTAGAATTGCGGTATTACCTATAGCTGCAGCGCTGCCCTGGTACTTTTCGATTTCTTTCAGCCGGCGTTTTTCCGACTCTGTGAACAAGCTTACCGCCAGTCCCTTTTTTCCCGCCCTAGCCGTACGACCTATGCGATGAATATGTACTTCTGGGTCACGACTGAGTTCGAAATTGATAACGGCGGCCAACTCCTTCACATCGAGACCGCGAGCGGCGACGTCGGTGGCGATAAGAATCGAACTGCTTTTTCCGGAAAATTGGGCGAGCACCTGGTCGCGCTCGAATTGTTCCAGGTCGCCATGCAGAGCGAGCGCTTGCAGATCATGTTGACGCAGTTCTTTCAATAGCTGATCGCACTGCAACTTGGTGTTGCAGAAAATCAGACTCGATTCTGGCTGATAATGGACAATGACTTGTAGTAGCACCTCGACGCGCTCATGCTTGGTAACTTCGAAGAATAGCTGTTCGATGTCAGGGGTGTCTTGCTTGCTCTCGACTCGAATATCAACAGGATCGCGCTGCACGGCGCGGCTGACCTTCTCGATGCCATCAGGATAGGTTGCCGAGAATAAGAGTGTTTGTCTGGAGACGGGAGTCTTGGCGATAATCTGCATAATGTCGTCATGAAAGCCCATGTCTAACATGCGGTCGGCCTCATCCAGCACTAGCGTCTGGGTAGCGTCGAGGTGCAAGGTGCTCTTCTCTAGATGCTTCAGAACACGCCCCGGGGTTCCTACCACGATATGCGGGTCGCGGCGCAGGGAGGCTAGTTGTGGCCCCATGGGTTTGCCGCCACAAAGAATGAGCAGTTTAATATTAGGAATCGCGTTGGCAAGCCGACGAATCTCCGCGGCTACCTGCTCGGCTAATTCGCGCGTGGGACACAACACCAGCGCCTGGGTGCTAAAGGATTGAGAGTCGAGCTTATTGAGTAGCCCGATTGCAAACGCCGCCGTTTTGCCGCTACCGGTCTTCGCCTGCGCGATAAGGTCTTTGCCTTGCAATAGATGCGGCAGCGTCTGCGCCTGCACGGGAGTCATCTCTGCATAGGCAAGCGCCGCTATGCTGGTAAGCAGCTCGGGGCGAAGTGTCAGTACTGTAAACGCTATGGAATCCATTCTAGTGCCAACTATTGAGGGGCGCCGATCATAGCAGACAAGCCCTCGCCCTGCGAACGCCGCCGTTGTGCTGCGAATTGATGCGGTGTCAGTATGAAATAGGCCTTCTCAATATTCAAAGATCGGTTCTGATTCGGGCTGCGCAGTTTTTAGTAAGACTTGCCTGTATGGTCAGGGGCTCAGTCGATTAGCGCAGGGAATCCCTGAGGCGGCTTTCTGTGTTTCGTAAGCTGCTCATAGCTATACGCTATTTCGATCAGTGTGCCTTCCGCATAGGGACGTCCTACCACCTGAATACCCGCCGGCAGCCTGTCCTGCCAGAATCCCATTGGCACTGTAACGGCGGGTAAGCCCGCAGCAGGAACCAATAACTGACTGTTATCCCCCAGGTACTCTTCGTTAGCGTTATCAATATGTGCTGGAGGATTCGACCAGGTAGGATAGATGAGCGCATCTAGATTGGCGGCATCCATGGCCCTTACTGTGTTTTCAAGAAGCTGGTTGCGTAGTGGATGATTGGGCCAGATAAGGCAGGGGTCTTGCCTTTCATCTGGCGCCGTATCCAGTGGAAACTGGGAGAAGAACTCGAGAGATCCTTTGGATTCAATGGCGAACTGACCCGACTCTAGCACTGTAGACACATCCAACAGGGGCGGCTCATCCAGAGAACTTAAGTATTGTTTGAGGTCATAACGAAAACTGCCGCAGGATTGTATGGTGTCATTGAGCGTATCGAAATTTTCGATAGCGACAAAATCTACTACCGTCGCTCCAGCCGAGCGCATGTCATCGAGCGCATCGAAGAAGAGCTGTTTAATCTCGGCATCGGCGGTGTCGTGATCAATCAGCCTTCTGAACACGCCGATACGCTTTCTGTTCAAGCCATCTTGTTTAAGAAATTCACGATAGTCAGCCTCCCTTCTATTCGGAACCGACAGGCTGTCGTTTGGATCATAGCCGGCGACGACATTAAAAAGTTTTACACCGTCTTCTACAGACCGTGTCATCGGTCCAGCGACATCTCGATCAAATATTAACGGTATTACACCATCTCTACTGGTCAAGCCTAACGTCGAGCGAATACCAAACAAGGCCAGATGTGAAGACGGCCCCCTTATGGAGTTCCCGGTATCACTACCCATGCCGGCGACGGCGAAGTTGGCAGCGACTGCCGAAGCAGTGCCGCCAGAAGAACCGGCAGGAACAAAATTAGTGTCGTAGGCGTTCGCGGTTCGGCCGAAGGATGAAGAAACGGTCTCTCTAGGACTGAATGCCCATTCAGCCATATTGGTCTTCGCTATTATTATTGCCCCGGCTTCACGAAGCTTTCGCACCATAAAGGCGTCATCCGGTGGATAGCTTTCCAGGAGAGTAATGGAGCCTCCCGTGGTTATCATGTCATGGGTATCGAAATTATCTTTCACTACTATGGGAGTGCAGAATAATTCTGGAAGCGACTCATTGGATGCCAGAGCCCGATCGACTTCGTCTGCCTTGGCTAAGGCTGTGGGATTAGTCACGATGATTGCATTAATCCCGCTGGACTGATCGTAGGTTTCTATACGCTGCAGGTAGCTTGAGACCACGGCATGGCAGGAAGTTTCACCCGCGACTAGTGCATCTTGAATGTCACCGATAGTGGTCTCCACTACATCCAACGGCTGCCCCGATTGACAGGCAGCGAGCTCTAGCGATACAACAATCACTATCAAGGGTTTTTGCAAGCGGACTGCGAGTGCTTTATGTATTCCTGTTAGCTTCACTTGTGTTGTTCCTGTCTCTAGATCGGTGAATTTATTATGCAATAAATTTCAATGTTCTACGCGATGAATGCATCTTCGCTCTATCGCTTAGCGCTTGTTATGACTTCTCGCCACACCCTTCGTAGTCATCAGACTAATTGATGGCGAGGCAATCTCTACAATTACAACATTCAAGCGTGCTATGGGGTTATTGAAAAGAAGCACCCAAAAATATTCTAGATTCAGGTGGCTTCCATTAACTATTTGTAAAGACGGTACATCAGCAGCGCCGCACGTTTGCTCTGACTGGGCAACGCGGACATTCGCGCAGTTTCGTTTATAGTATGTCCGCCAGACCCGCTCAAGCCCAGACCATCGATAGCCATGTCTACAAGCCCCGATGTAAATGAGACATCGGCTGCACCTGCCAGGCGAGGATTGACGGGAGCGACACTACCAAAGCCAAGGTCGAGGCTCGCCCCACTGTAAACACGCAATAATTCAGCATTGCCTTCGGTAGGTGCCAGGGGTGGATAGCCATCATCGAATTCAATCTCTGCGCTGGTTTGGGGGAAGTTGGCGGCGACTATTTCGCGCATGGTACTGCGTGCTCTCTCCAATTGCTCCAGAGAGACCGCGCGCAGGTCACCAGTTACCAGCGCACTTTCAGCAACTACATTATTTTTGCCAAACGCAGTGCCGCTGCTGGACTGAGTGTCATGAGTGATCTCGCTGCCACCCAGGATGCGACCTGGATTAAAGGTGAGGTTCTCTTCCTGTTGCAGGTTCTCCATAAACAACAGCAATATCCTCGCCGTTTCATAAATTGCGCCCGGGCCGATGTCTTCGCGGAATACCTGTGAAGAATGCGCGGGTGTGCCCTTAACTTGGAGAGTCCAGTCTGAAGAACCGCGCCGTGAGATGTTTGCCGTTGCCGGATTGCCATCGCCATCTTCAAAACCGATAGCAATATCAGCGTATTCGGCGGCATCGATGAGTGCCTTCTTGCTCAATGAAAGTGGGCTACCGCTCAGTTCTTCATCACCGGTAAGCACCACAGTAATGTCCATATCTTGTAACTGGCCGGATGCGTTGAGAGCGCGCAGCGCCTGCAGCATGATGAGGTTGCCACCCTTCATGTCGGTGATACCTGGGCCGGTGGCTCGCTCAGTATCGATGCGCTCGAAGCGCTGAAAGGGATTGCTGGGTTCAAATACGGTATCTAGATGTCCTATCAATAGAAGCTTGGGCCCGTCACCTTCGCCACGTATCTCGGCGATCAGGTGGCCGGCACGATCGAAGCCCGCGCCATCTTCCCAGCGTGTCTCAAACCCAATCGCATCGAAGTGGGGCATAAGCAGCTCGCCGACCCTGCGTACACCAGCAAAGTTCATGGTGCCACTGTTGATGTTTACGCTTTCGATAAGTAGTTCTTCAGCGGCGGTGTTGCTGTTATCGATAAACTCGACCATTGCTTGTTCAGTACTATCAAGCTGGGCAAAAGTTGGAATTTGCCAGCTTATTGCAATAAATAAAATAGCGGCGTTAGAAGTTAAGCGAGACATAGAGAGTTCCTTTGAGAACTTAGAGTAAAGAGCGAAGCGATGTCCATTACAGCATCTAGTGGCTATATCCTGTCAATACAATGAATCAGAAATATCGGGCCAGCCAAGAAGTGCAGTATTCTCTAGACGATAGTGAGGTTGGCAAAAAGAGAGTCAGTGGTGAGCAACGTCCTTTTTTCGTAAACACGTCTAGGCTCGCAGAGTTCTAGCAAAAAGAGTAAAGCCCATATGTTAATGGGCCAGCTTAGTTCGCATTCGTGGAGAGAAAGGCGATTAGAAAGGCCTCGATAGATTCGCCCACGCTGGGAACAAGCAAAAGAATCAGAACAGTTAGTACTGATCCGGCGGCGCAAAGAATAAGATAGTTTCTTAGTGTCATGATGGCTTCCTTTAGTCTAGCGAGGGGCGAGCTCGAATATCCAGCTGCTACCGTCTTCGATGTCTGCTCTGGCGGTGGCGATTGCTTCGGCCGCCACTGGCGTGGGCACGCCGCTGTACTTGGCTAACAATTTAGCAGCCACTCCATTCAGCACATCACCTTCCTCAATCCGAACAAGCTTTCTGGGGTAGCGTACATTGTTGACGCGCAACACGCCTTCATCATTGCCTGCGTCCGCGTCAAACGCCCATTCCTTCCAAACCTTACCGAGAAAGGACTTCATGTAGCCTGAGACCACGTAAATCTTGCCCTCGCTCTCGAGTATAAAAATGCGGCGTGTGGCCATCGGGTCGTTTAGCTGTAACTCGATAGTAAAGATGTCATCGGTGAAGCTCCAGTCTGGCTCGGGCCCGGTGTGTAGCTCTCCTGCAATCATCTCGCCACCAGGGAAAACTACCGTGGCACCATCACCACTACTGCGCTGGACGCGAAGCGTGCCTATCGTTACTGCACCAAGCAGCACAACGAATCCAAGCATCTGCAGCACGATCTTAAGAATTTTCACCAGCGAGCCTCCAAAGCGTCAATAGGCTCGAATAGTAAGTGATTTGCGGCAGCGCGTCTCTTTTTTCGACATCGTCGGTTGGTGCGAATCCTATTGAGGGCAACAAAAAGTCGACGTTCTAACCCCGCCTTAGCCTAGGAAGAAGGCCCTAAGGCATTGCCTTTCGCGTGCATCGGACTATACTCCTAGGGCAATACTAATTTTCTGATCGATTCAAAAGGTATCTACGATGAAATCAACTCTCATAAGAAAAATAATAGGGGTTATCCTGCTGGGCGCTTTTTCCCAGTTTTCCATGGCCGACAATGTCTCTTCCGCTACTGAAATAGCCGGAATTGTAGCTTCCATGAACCATTTTGCTTCTGATGCGGACAAAGCCAAGTTGATGGCTATCGCGGCCGACGATAGTCTTGCTGGTGCAGTTCGAGCGATGGCTACTGCCGTGACGAATATTGCCCATGCGGCCAATGCGGAAGGCAAAGCGGCGATGGCAACACTGGCCGCTAATGATCAGGCTCCGGATCGTGCCAGAGCCTTGGCGGGCGTAATCGGAAACTTCAATCACATGGCGAGTGCAGACGATAAGGCCAAACTTACCGAGTTGTTCGACTTATAGTCTACACAGAACTAAAAAAGCCTCGATTCGTAAAGAGTCGAGGCTTTTTTATTCTATACTTGAATCCAGTTAATGATTTAATAGTTGTGAAACTCCGGCAATGCAACACACCACTGAATAACGAAACTAGAAAATGGCCCTATCGAATCTAAGGACTGAGCATCTAGAGGCCAATGTGCGTAGGTTCATTGTCTTTCGGCTACTCTATTCGGCACGCTTCTACTATCCTGTCTTTACCGTTCTATTTCTCGATTACGGCCTCACCCTAGAGCAATTTGCCATACTTAATATTGTGTGGGCGTTGACAATAGTCCTCGCCGAGGTTCCTTCGGGCGCGATGGCAGATATCGTCGGAAGAAAACGTTTAGTAGTTTTCGCTGCAGCTCTTATGGTTATCGAGATGAGCCTGATAGTGTTCGCTCCCATCGGTGCCTCCTCGCTACTCTTTCTCCTTTTTCTGGGCAACAGAGTTTGCTCTGGCTTGTCAGAGGCGGCAGCTAGCGGGGCGGACGAGGCGTTGGCCTATGACTCGCTGAGTGCTCTGGGTAGAGAGGGGGATTGGTCTAAGGTTCTTGAGCGAACAACGCAGGTAGTTTCGGTTGGGTTTTTTATAACAATGATTCTTGGTGCGTTTGTCTATGAACCGAATCTAGTTAATGGGTTTTTGGCTTGGTTGAATCCAGACTGGGGCTTGTCGGGAGATATGATCATCAGGTTGCCGGTAATTCTCACCTTGTTCACATCGATAATCTTGTTGATCACTACCCTGGGTTTTCATGATATCGATGCGCAAAGCGAAAGCGCTTTGGATGAGCACGAATCAGTAGGAACCTCATTGCTAGATCCATTCAGACAGATCCTCGCCGCCGGAAGATGGACGTTCAACCATCGGTTCGTGTTGTTCGTTATTTTGGCTGCATTGGCTTTGGATAGTGTGGGCAGGCAGTTCGCGGTGCTCGCCAGTGAATATTACCGGCTCATAGATATTCCGGTTAGCTGGTTTGGCTTCATTGGAGCAGGCATGTCCCTGGTGGGTATGGTCAATGCAAGGTTTTCACGCTACTTGGTTGGAAACCATTCGCCGATGTTTAACTTTTTTACGCTGTCTTCGATCTTGATCACGGGATTAGTTGGGCTCTGCTTCGCTATTCCCTATTATGGCGTGCTCTTCGCTATTGGTGCCTTTGCGATGATGGGTATGGTGCAGTTTCAATCGAGCTACTATATCAATAAGGAAGTCGACTCTGCGCATCGGGCGACCGTATTAAGCTTCAAGGGCCTAGCCCTTAATTTGGGATTGGGGTTTGCCAGCTTTTTATATACTAGCTATGTGGTTTTTCTGCGGGCTCAAGCGGAAGGCGCGTACTCGGAGGAAGTGCTACGCGATGGCATTTTTATCGATGCCTTGCGCGGTTTTCCGGTGTACTTCCTATTCTTGTTTGCAGCATTTCTGCTACTGGGCTGGGCGTTTATGAAGCCGAGAAAAGTAATCTTTGAAAAGCGCTAGAATTTGATCCTGACTCTAGGTTGCGAAGTGGCGTATAGAGAGGCTAGATCGGATAACTATTGAACGAAAAGATAGTCGTTAGCGTTTACGACTTCGTTGCGCAAGGGATTTTGGCTGACGCTAATGCCGCCTGTTCGTCTGAACCTTACCTCAGCCTGGCCATCACTGTTCGCACAGGTTGAAATAGGCGTTTCCGTAGAGGCGGCTATGCGTATGCGATAGTGACTTTTTTGGCAAACCTTGTCATACAGGTCCAGACTCATTCTGTTTGATGTCCCGTTTGAAATATACCAATTCACCATCCCAGACTCGGCAGGCACGCTTGTTTGACAACCAAACAGCAAGAGGCTCATGGATAGTAGGGTCAGGATTCTAGTCATTGAATAGCTACAATTTTTGGGAGCCGGGGGATTGAGTCAGCATAGAATCTATCTTCATTAATGTCTACAGGCTTTAATTATCGCGAGTAAGCTGAGAAACAGATAAGAGAAAAGAAGAGACTGCCTGTAGACGTGTGCAGTTGATAGTAAGCTAGATTGCGCAGCTAACAGGCCAGAAGGCAATGTGTGTTTTAGCTCAGCTCGAAGCTGCTTTGGCGCGAGTCATTGAGTTAATATAGTTGAGTGACCAGCGTCAATCGATGTATAAGGTCACGAAAGCGAAGCGCTTCGATTATAAGAAAGGAAGAATGAGTTAATGAATACACCGACAATAGTTTCTTTGCTTGCCTATTTCTTGCTGATGATAGCAATCGGTGTGTATGGTTACTTTAAGTCTACTTCCAATGTTTCTGAGTACATGATTGGTGGGCGCAAGCTGCACCCGGCAGTGGTTGCTTTGTCTGCCGGCGCATCGGATATGAGCGGCTGGATGTTGATGGGCTTGCCGGGAGCCATCTATCTGTCTGGGCTTGGAGCTGCCTGGATCGCCGTTGGTCTTGTAATAGGCGCTTACTGTAACTATCTTTTGGTGGCTCCTCGACTTCGTGTCTATACCGAAGAGGCCGATGATGCGATTACTATTCCTGACTATTTTGAGAAGCGTTTTCATGATGACTCCCGTGCACTGAGAGTTTTTTCCTCTCTGGTCATCGTCATTTTTTTCACGCTCTATACGTCGGCGGGCATAGTCGCTGGCGGCAAACTATTTGAAGCTTCTTTTGGGCTCAACTATCAGATCGGCCTTGTGATCACAGCAGGTGTCGTTGTTGCCTATACCATGTTTGGTGGTTTTCTCGCCGTCAGCCTGACCGATTTCGTGCAAGGCTGCATCATGTTTGTCGCTCTAATCTTAGTGCCGATTGTCACTTGGCAAGAGTTAGGCAATCTAGGCGCATCGGTGCAAACGTTGACAGAATTGAACCCAGATTACCTGTCATGGTTTTCCGGGATAACAGTTCTGGGGCTTGTTAGTAGTCTATCCTGGGGGCTTGGTTACTTTGGTCAACCCCATATAATCGTTCGCTTCATGGCAATTCGATCTTTGACTGAGATGAAGACGGCGCGTCGAATCGGTATGACCTGGATGGTGACCGCGGTCATTGGAGCTGTGTTGACCGGGCTGTTGGGATTTCTCTATGTCAGCCAGAGCGTTTCCGTTTTGGACGACGCTGAAACTGTCTTTATTCTGTTATCACAGTTGCTATTTAATCCCTATATTTCCGGATTTCTGCTAGCGGCGATTCTTGCCGCTATTATGAGCACAATCTCGTCGCAGCTTTTGGTGTCTTCGAGTTCTCTCACCGAAGACTTCTATAAGAATTTTTTGCGGAAAAGCGCGACGCAATCTGAGCTAGTGGCCGTTGGCCGGGGTTCTGTTCTCGCTGTTGCGGTAGTGGCTACAATTCTTGCCCGCGATAGTAATAGTTCGATTCTAGATCTTGTTAGCAATGCCTGGGCAGGCTTTGGTGCTGCATTTGGGCCGGTAATTTTGCTCAGCCTGTTCTGGGTGGGATTGACACGAAATGGTGCTCTGGTTTCTATGCTCTGCGGCGCTGCGACGGTACTGTTTTGGATCTACAGCCCTTTTACCATTGGTGGCGAGGCCTTATCTGCTGTCATCTACGAGATAGTCCCCGGCTTTATTGTAGCGACTACCGCTGCAATTCTTGTTTCCAAGTTTGATGCTGCTCCGAGTAATGCAATCAGCGAGAGGCACCAGCATATTTCCGCACTAATGATTCGAGATAAAGGGGTCGGAGGGATTTAATTTTAATCCCTCCGACCCCTTTAATTTTTCTATCTGATATTCGCGATATTGGCCGCTTCTTGCTGGCTCGCTAGAAATTCTTCGTAGTCGCCCTGAAAATCTATCAACTTGTGATCTCGAATCTCGATGACTCGGGTAGCCAGTGAGGAAACGAATTCTCGGTCGTGACTCACAAAAATCAGTGTCCCCTCATAGTGAGTCAGGGCCAGGTTCAAGGCCTCGATGGATTCCATGTCCAGGTGGTTGGTGGGTTCGTCCATGATCAGCACATTCGGGTCCATCATCATCAGCTTGCCGAAGAGCAGCCTATTCTTCTCGCCTCCGGAACAGACCTTCACTGATTTCTCGAAATCTTCCGAGGAGAACAAGAGCCTGCCTAGAGTGGCGCGCACGATCTGATCGCCATGGCTTGGTTTGCGCCACTGGCTCATCCAGTCGAATAGGTTCTGCTCGCTGTCGAAATCCTTGTTGCTGTCCTGAGGACAGTATCCAAGAGTGGCGGCCTCGGCCCATTGCACGGTTCCATGATTTACCGAGAGCTCATTTAGCAGACAGCGTAGAAAGGTAGTTTTCCCCACGCCGTTTTCACCGATGACTGCCAGGCGAGTTCCTGCTTCCATTATCATATTGCCGCCTTCGAAGAGGGGCTCATCTTCGAATCCATGCCCTAAGTCTTCGAGGGTAAGAGCCTGACGATGCAGCTTCTTATCCTGCTTGAATCGAATATAGGGGCTCACTCGGCTAGAAGGCTTGATGTCTTCCAGTTCAATTTTCTCTATCTGCTTAGCTCGCGAAGTAGCCTGTTTGGCCTTTGATGCGTTAGCAGAGAAACGACTCACGAAGTGTTTAAGTTCGCTGATCTGAGCTGATTTTTTAGCGTTGAGCGACTGTAGCCGTTCTCTGGCCTGGGTAGAGGCGATCATGAAATCATCGTAGTTTCCTGGATACAGGCGTAACTCACCGAAGTCGATGTCGGCCATATGCGTGCATACAGAGTTCAGGAAGTGTCTATCGTGAGAGATGATTATCATCGTGCATTTACGATCCGCCAATACGCCCTCTAGCCAACGAATAGCATTGATGTCCAGATTGTTGGTAGGTTCATCGAGCAGCAGAATGTCGGGGTCTGAGAACAAGGCTTGCGCCAGTAGCACTCTTAGCTTCCAGCCCGGGGCAACTTCGCTCATGGGGCCTAGATGTAATTCTTGTGCGATACCCGCGCCCATCAGCAATTCACCGGCGCGGCTTTCGGCGCTGTAGCCGTCTAGTTCGGCAAACTGAATCTCTAGCTCGGCTACCTTCATGCCGTCTTCTTCAGACATTTCCGGCATAGAATAGATACGATCCCGTTCCTCCTTGATCTCCCACAGTTCTGCATGCCCCATGATGACCGTATCGATTACATTGAATTCTTCGAAGGCGAATTGGTTCTGGCTCAAGGTTCCCAGTCGCTCGTTAGGCGTTAGGGACACATTGCCTGATGTGGGAGTTAGGCTGCCCTCCAGGATTTTCATGAAGGTGGACTTGCCGCAGCCATTGGCGCCGATTAATCCATAACGATTGCCGTCACCAAATTTGACCGAAATATTTTCAAATAGGGGTTTGGCACCAAATTGCATAGTGATGTTTGCAGTAGAGATCACAAAGGACGTCCTAAAGGGTAAAAATGAATGAAAAGCGATTTTTAGCAGGCTTGCATTGAGGAGCGCTACTATAGGGATTTGTTGGGATTAGGTCGAGTGAATTTCCATTTGATTTGGCCCATTTGCGGCTTGTTTCAGCAAGATTCTGCTCTATATTTCCGCGTCCTGCCGTCTAGCCTTAATTTCATAAGTCATTTTTCTATTACAAAATGTTATAAATTAAACCCCTTTCGGCCTTTGTCTTGCTTGCTCTTCGCCTCATACTACGCGCAGATTTTTTGCCCTGTTCTGCTTCTCTGACCTGCCTATCCGGTGCGAGTCAGGAGGCTGCGGGCCCGGGGTTCGACAGAATTGAAAAATGGAGTCCGAAATTGAATAAAGTGCTCTTTTTGCTGCGTAAATTCTCTCTAGTGGCGTGTGTTAGCAGTCTGCTGCTGGCTAGTCACATTCAATTGGCCGTGGCGCAGGATCAGCCTACAACTGACGAAAACGCGACGGTTACTTATCCCGCAAGATTCTTCGAGCAATACCAGCCCTATTCGGTTAACGATATGTTGGTTCGCATACCGGGCATCAACCTTGCTCGAGGCGGGGGTGGAGGTGCTGGCGGGTCTGACGGCAACCGCCGCGGACTGGGAGCCGGAGGCGATCAGGTGCTGATCAATGGACGCCGCATAGCGGGTAAGGGCAATGAGGGTAATCAGCAGCTTTCTCGCATTCCGGCAACCGATGTTCAATATATCGAGATTATCCGCGGTACCTCCGGCGATCTGGATGTGCGCGGTGGAACCCAGGTAATCAATATCGTCCTGTTAGAGGCCGAGTCCAGCACCTCCTATGCCTATGAGGTTAATTTGGACAACTACCACGATGGCAAATACCAGCCAGGCGGTAAATTCGCGATCACTGGCCAAAACGGTGGCTTCACCTATTTCTTGAGTGCCGAGTTAGAGCCGCGCTGGGAATTTCGAGATGGCTTCGAGGAAAGCTTCAACGTGGATGGCAGTCTCAATGAGACTATCGACCGCGACCAGGGTTCAGACGCGTGGCCGACGTCCTTCGCGGCAAATCTGGGTTATGAGTTTGACGAGCGCAATATCGCCAATCTTAACTTACAGCTGACCAACAATGATTTCGACGCCTATGCTGACCGGACCATCACCAACTTTCGCGTCGACCCAGCTACTGTCAGGGTGGAGCGTGATCAGACCCCCACTGAGGATGGTTCTTGGGAGATTGGTGGCGACTATATGCATGTTTTTGCAGATGGCAGTCGCTGGCGTACGCTGTTCATCGTAAACGAAGCCGAGAACGATACAGTGCGTGACCGCCTGCAGATTGACGGCAGTGTTATCACTAAGGATCTATTTCTGGCGAACTATGCCAAGACGCAAGAACGTATCCTGCGCTCGTCGTATGTGTTTGATCTTACCGAAACGCAGTCATTGGAGGCGGGTGTTGAGCGCGCACAGACAATACTAGATACCTCGTTGCAACTTGGCCTGTTAAGGACGGCTGCAGATGCTGTTCAAGGCGGCCCTCGCTTCGGCGGCTTGTCGCCCATTACCGATGCCAATGGCACGGTAGAAGAATTGCGTTATGAATACTTTGCCATTCACAACTGGCAGATGAATGATCGCATGAGCCTGGAAACTACGCTTTTGTTTGAAGACAGCGAAATCATCCAATCCGGCGATGTCGACAAATCGAGAAGCTTTACCTTCTTCCGGCCCAAGGTCGACTACCGTTTTGATATCACCCCCGCTATTCAGTTTCGAGCAACCGTTGAGAAAGACGTCGCCCAGCTAAGCTTCTCCGATTTTACTGCCAGTATCGATGGATCCGATGATGAGCAGAACGCTTTCGAAGGCAATGCCGATCTGCGTCAAACACAGTCTTGGCGTTATCTAGCCAACCTCGAATACCGTTTGCCTAATGATGCGGGTGTGCTTAGTGGTAACTTCTTCTACAACGATTTCGATGACCTGATCGACAACGTCGACGTGTCTACGGCTACGCAAGTGCTTGGCGCTCGCGGCAACATCGGCACTGGTGAGCAGTATGGTATTAATCTAAATAGCAGCATCCGCCTTTCGATAATTAATCAGCCAAACATGCTTTTTACGGCGGGTCTTAATCTGGAGGAATCCAGTCTTACCGATCCATTTATGAAAGTTGAACGCGAACGTTCTATTCGCGGCGGTGCCAGTCGTTACAGTTTTGGTTTTCGTCATGATATACCCTCTCGCAACAATATGAACTGGGGGTTTAATTATCGCCGTGAGTTCTACAATGACTTCCTTGTGTATGATGTAGACAAGATTGAGGAATATCCAAAGGTTGGCTCTATCTCCACCTGGATCGAAGTGCAAGCCTGGGGTGGTTTGGTCTATCGCTTTGAAACAAGAGATTCACGTGACCGCTGCCGCATTCGTACGCGTTATACCAATGGCACTATCGCCAGTGGCGTTATCGATGAGATCGAAGATTCTTGTTCCGACGCCGGCCCGGTTTTGGCTATCAAAATTCGCGGCACGTTCTGATCAGCTTGGAAGAATTATAACCATTAGACTGTTTGCTTGAAGAGTGAGTGAGAGAGTGATCTCTAGAGACAGGCCACGATCATCATGGCCTGCCTCTAGCATGGTTAATATCTTAAGTGCTGCCGCTTTTGTCAGTTGATGTGCTCGAGTCATCATCAACATCATCTGAAAAACCATCGTCGTCGAGATCATTATCGACTTCTCCGTCACCGTCTGCATCTATAGACAAGGCTTCATCGCTGATAGTCAGCCCCACTATATCGATCAGTCCTAACAAACCTCTGAACCAGTCGTTAATGTTGAGTGGATCTCCCCCGGGGTTGGTCAGGATGAGGCCTAGCTAATAGGTGCCAGCAGGCAGAGTGCTAACGTCAACATTCTCGATCTCGAAGAGTTTCTGCTCTTTGCTATTGGCTTGATCACTAACAAGGAGAACCACGGTGTCGCTCAATGCTTCCAGCGCAGACTGAGTATCTGTGGTAGTAATGTCGCCGGTGGTGTCGCTAGTGTTCTCATCGGAGTCGGTGTTAGCGTCAGAACTCTCCTGTACTGGAGCGAAGATCACCACGTAGGCATCAACCTCGCCGCCGCTGACCAAACCTGCTCCACGATTAAATTTCAAGCTGATCGCCATGGGGTCGCCGGTGTAAAAAATATCTTTTGCCGTGACAATGCGAGCAGATATCCCGTTGGAGGCATTACCAACTCCGAGGATGATCATTTCTATTAGCCATGGTCGAACAAATAGGGACGTACTATTAACCTCCCACGCCGAGTTCTCGGAAGAGATAAATAGGGTGCTTGGTCTATCCGTCTATCTCCTTATCGCGATTGAGAAGGGTGGGTGCAAGTGCAAGCGCAAGAGATTTCTAGTTATAGACGCGGTTAGTCTCAGCAGATTTGATGTGGGGTCTGCTACCCAGATAGCTGGAGTCTATACAACCTGAGCTGCAACATAGGCAGAAGACCAGGCCCACTGGAAATTGAAACCGCCAAGATGGCCGCTGACGTCCAGTACCTCGCCGATAAAATACAGACCGTTTTGATTCTTTGCCTCCATGGTCTTGGAGCTAATGCCGTTTGTGTCTACCCCGCCCAGAGTAACCTCGGCGGTTCGATAGCCTTCTGTTCCAGACGGCTTTAGCTGCCAGCAGTTAATCTTCTCTCCAACGGATCGCAGTTGTTTGCCAGAGAATTCAAGTAGGGGTGTTTCTGCCATCTGCGGCCACCACAAACTCTGCAATTCGACGGTCAGTGACTTTACGATTTTCTGGCTGATAAAGGTTTTAAGTTGGGTTTTTATCTTGTCTCGCTTGGCTTGCAATAGCCATTCACTTGCATCGAAGGCAGGCAGCAGATCTACCTCGATTTCATTGCCCTCACGCCAGTAGTTGGATATCTGAAGTACTGCCGGTCCGCTGATGCCACGATGTGTAAACAGTAGCTGTTCGATAAAGGCTCGCTCGTTGCAGCGAATCTCGACTTCAAGTGAAGAGCCAGACAGGCGCTCGCACAGTGGTTTCATAAAATCGGAGAACATAAAGGGAACTAATCCACTGCGCAGTTCGGTTACCTCAAGCTTAAACTGTTTAGCAATCTCGTATCCGATACCGCTGCCGCCCAGTGTGGGAACCGACAATGCGCCGCTGGCAATCACCAGAGAATGGCAGCTGATCGTGAGTGTTGCTCTTGGCTCACTCCCGCCCTGTGCTATTTCTAACCGATAGCTATTGCCGTGTGCATCAGAATCTGAACTGGCCACGTTGTTGACTTCACAATGGGTTTTTATTTCCACGCCTGATAGTTCACATTCCGTCTTCAGCATGGCTACGATATCTTTAGCAGAATGCACGCAGAACAGTTGCCCGTGTTTACGCTCTTCGTATTCGATATGGTGCCGCTCAACCAGATCAATGAAATCCCATTGGGTGTAAGTGCTCAATGCTGATTTGCAAAAATGCGGATTGTCGGAAATAAAATTATCCGCTTCGACAAACTGGTTGGTGAAATTGCAGCGACCCCCGCCGGACATCAGAATTTTCTTGCCAATCTTGTTGGCTTTTTCTAGGACCAGCACGCGCCGGCCACGCTTAGCTGCCGTTGATGCGCAGAATAAACCGGCAGCCCCAGCACCGAGGATGATTACGTCGTAGTCGGCTTGCGGGGATTGATTCATTGGGTATAAATATTTGAGGGTTTGAATTAGGGGTATCGAAAGAATAATTAAGTTAACTGTACTTCATATTAAGCCTAAGTGCATTACATAGGCGATTGCGAAGATTTGCCTCGGTAACACGGATGCGTTGCGAGCGTTCATATGCCCAGGGGCTCGATAGTTACACACTCCTAAAGCTGGTCGAATTTTCCGAATCGCGAATAGGGCTATTTTCTCCACAGCCGAACCTCCGTGATGGTTCTTAGCAGGTCGTGCCCCCGATTCATAATTATTATCAGTGTGTTAGAATCCAAGCGCGCGGCGTATTTTTCAAGAGTTGCCAGTTTAGAATACTGTATTTTTATTTTGCCCCATTTAGTAGTATTAACGAATAGACGGTATGTGTGGGTAGCAAGTAACGTAAAAATTTGATCAACAAGAAAAAGGAAAAAGACAAATGATGAATAAAACCATAAAGCGCCTACTAAGTGCGGCCCTTTTTTGCACTCTCTCACCTGGCTTGCTAGCGCAGGCGCCAACGACGGCGACTCACGTTCCGCGTGCAGATATCATGACGGTATTTGAGCACATGGGAGAAACTATCGATCAGCAGATCAGAGTAGTCGATATAGGCGATGAAGTGAACATTGGTGTAGGCATCTTGCAGCGCAAGGGAAATCGCACAGAAGGCGAAGAGGTGAATGCGATCGTGCATCACCGCGTAGCGGAAATATACTATGTACTATCCGGCTCAGGCACACTAGTCACCGGGGGAGATCAGAAACAGTCGGCAAGCCGAGAGTTTCCAGCGAACAATGTGTCGGTTCTGGAGCTGATTGGGCCAAGTGGGAGTCGCGTAGTGACTAACGGCGAAACCAAGACCATCTCTGTTGGAGATATTGTAGTCATACCCGCAGGCGTGCCTCATGGTTTTCGCAATATTCAGGATCAGATTACCTATATCAGTATTCGCGTAGATCCAGATCAGGTGCTGCCTATAGGGTATGAGCATCCGTCTGTGCAAGATTAAGACAGACTCCCCATGGCCCACAGATGGGCGGTTCAATCTATTCATCGGTATGAGGTTTGCGCAGGGCTAGCTCCTGATGTCTTTGGGATATCGATGATTGGGAATAGAAGCATCAGAAACTGCTAAGAAGCGGGCCATGGTTCTTGCGATATGAATTTCGTGATATAGATCTAGAGTGCGGCAGCGTTCAAGCTGGCGTGATTCTTTCTTTCCCCACATTTTGATCTTTAGATAGATCTAGCTACCAGCGACGTGTTGACAACTATGGGCAAGACAGCGTCGATACCACACTATTCTCCAGCTGAAGAGTTGCTCAACGTGGCATCCCATGTCATCGGCTTTGTGCTGAGCATTATTGCTATCGTAGCGTTGCTGGAGCGTACACTTGCGCTGGGCAGTACGCTCTATCTAATAAGCTTCGGCATCTTTGGTTTTAGTCTCGCATTTCTCTACGGCTGTTCATCTATTTATCACAGCACTAAGAATGCGCTGCGGCGTGGAAAGCTTCGTATTCTCGATCATGCCAGTATCTATGTCTTGATTGCGGGAACTTATACACCGTTTAGCTTGATCACCCTTCAAGGCCCGACCGGCTGGATGATATTCGGCGTAAGTTGGATGATGGCGCTAACGGGCATTATCCTAAAACTCTTCTTCACGGGAAAATACCGACTGTTATCAACACTCATGTATGTATTCATGGGCTGGCTGGTTTTGTTTGCCATTGGCCCTCTGGTCGATAGATTGCCTTCGGCAGGATTGAATTGGTTAGTTGCAGGCGGGCTCGCCTATACCCTGGGTGCGGCACTCTATAGCGTTAAGAGAATTCGATTCAATCATGCAATCTTCCACCTGTTCGTGTTGCTAGGTAGTGGCTGCCATTTTATTGCGGTCTATTTTTATGTGGTCTGAGTAGTTTGAGTCACAGTGTTTACTAGTTCTAAGGCTAGGCAAAACTATTTTCTTCTATGCCGAGTTTAATCAGTTCTTAAGCCTTACTAACACGGCTCCTCTATTATCAGATTCGAGATCGAAATCCTTAATGTCTTCGCGAAATTTTAAGTCGCGCAGGGCGAGTACGACTTCGTCACGAATCAGGCCTGAGCCCACAATAAGGCGAATGCACATGGCGGCAGCTTTGTGGGCTAAATCAATTTCACTGTGCATCTTGCGCAGCGCCTCGCTGACTCGCTCACCATCGTGGGCTATATCAACGGTGATTGTGGAGCCGTCGTGCTGAAGGTCCAGTGCGTTATCGCACTTAGGGCAGTAACGCGTATCCTCGCTAAAGCTCATGCCACATTCCAGGCAAATCCCCTGCATCACTTCTACTCTGCTGATAAAAAGAAGTCTCAAGGCTATCCCCAATCGAAAACCTTGTCCAGATTCGTGAATCTCTCAAGGGTGAATCGAGAGGGTTAATGAAGAGGGTGAATAAAGTGAATAAAGACGGCGGAGGAATTCTCTTTGCTCGGTTAAGGGCTTGGCCAGAAATAGACCCCTGCCTGGTTTTATATCGATAGTGTTCGGGGCTCATAGAAACCGCGGCACTTCGACTGTGACTCTGCCTCGGGCATGCATGGTATTCGGCAAAGCGATGGTCTATTATTCGCGCAAATCAATGGATTCATGATGAATTAGCTAGGGATTGGAATGAATATAAGTTTCTATCGTTATACTAAATTGAGACGCAGGCTCCAATGCTTGGGCCTTATGGCTTTGTGCGTATGTTTCTCTTCGGTGCTCGCTTATGAAATAGATCCAAATGCAACAATCTATGATTCCCCGACTAGCCTATTGGGTGTCAATCACATCGGCTTGTCTGTGAGAGATCTGGATGCGTCTCTGGATTTCTATCAGAAGGCTTCGGGTTTTAAGTTGATTCGAAGGGAAGTGGTGCGTAATAACAGTAATGCGGATAAATTGTTTGGCCGTTCGAACGTTGAGTTTGAGATAGCAGTGCTCGAGGCACCAAATATGCTTTTCGAACTGATTGAGTTTAGTCATAACCGTGGCATACCAATCAGCAAGATGTTAGTGCAGGGCCCTGGCATGACGCACACTTGTTTTCAGACGCCGGACGAGTTCTCCGGGTATGAGAGATTCAAACAAGCTGGTGCCGAGATACTCAGTCGCGGTGATGGTCCAGTAGATTTGTTAGGCCAGGGCGTCACCTATGCCTACGCCTATGATCCTGAAGGAAACATGATCGAGCTGGAGCAGCTTGACTTCGAGCGCTTGGGCGAGAACGCAGAAAAGCCGGCCTGGCTAGATCAAGGCCTTACTATGTGGATGACACAGGTTGCTCTGGTAACTAATGACGTCGAGCGACTGACCGATTACTACGCAAAAATAATGGACTTTGATCCGTATCGCGAGGCCGCTATCGCGGATCGCGTAACCTTTGACGACACTACCGATATTGACAATGTGGCTCTAAAAGTTACTTGGTTTAGAATGGATCCGCGCTCTAAAAGCATGGAGTTTTGGCAATATGACAATCCGAAAACGACTGAGTTTGTTGGCAATCGACTAAGTACAGCGCTTGGATATTCCTATTCCATTGAGGTTGGAGATATTCAGGCGGAGTATGCACGCATGGCGGATCTGGGCGTGGATTTTGTTAGTGAGCCGGTACTACTGGGTGAGTTTTGGCAGGTGTATGCGAACGACATTGATGGCAATGTGTTTTCCTTGCGCCAGGCTGTAGACCCAAATTCGCCTTACTCGGTGCCGCAGTTGGAACTATAGTAAAGATCTAAAGACAGGGTACGACTTCGGCAAAACTCTTCCCTAGACTAGTATGCTTTCACTCTAGTCCTCTTAATTAAATTTGCCATCTCGTCTTGGATTACTTGGCCAATGAAACAAAGCAGTGTTATCGGGGCCGGCATCGTTGGCTTGGCGACGGCCCTGGCTCTCCAGGATAGTGGTCGTCAGGTAGTACTGATAGACCGACTGCCGTCCGGTGAAGGCACCAGTTCAGGCAATGCTGGGATCATTTCTACCGGAGCGGTGCACCCCGAGTCGATGCCGGGTATCTGGAAAGAAATTCCCGGGATGACTCTGAATCGGATGGCTCCGCTGCGGCTGCGCCCTGGTTATCTTTTGCAGTTCCTGCCCTGGCTTTTTCGTTTCCTGCGCAATGCCAATACCGAAACCGCTGAGAGAGCTTCGATTGCTATCTCTGCGCTGTCCCACCCGGCGTTATTACACTTCGAACCGCTTCTGCGTAAGGCTGGTGCTGAACATCTCATTCGCCAGCACGGCACGCTCTATATCTATGAGACTCAGGTGCAGTTTGCCAAGGCGAAAGAAGAGTGCGCGTATAGAGATCGAAGGGGTGTTAGTTATCAATTGCTCGATGGTCCAGAACTACTGAAGCTGGAACCCAGCCTCAGTGCTGATCTGGCTGGTGCTATTCTTACCCCGAACTCGGCTCATACGATTTCACCCTTGGCGTTGTCGCGAAAACTGTTTGAGGTATTTCAACAGCGCGGTGGAAGTTTCATTCAAACCCAAGTGCAAGGATTCTCCTGTGATGGGAACAGGGTCACTGAGATTCAGGCCGAGCAGCCGATTGAGACCGACGAGGTGTTTATTACCGCAGGCGCCTACTCGAAGAGTTTGGCGAAACAGCTGGGTAGTAATGTTCCTCTCGATACGGAGCGCGGTTATCACCTGATGCTGCCCCGTCCGGGAATCGAATTACATCACAACTTGCTCTTCCCAGATCTTGGCTTCGCAGCAACCTCGATGGAGGGTGGGCTGCGTCTGGCGGGTACGATTGAGTTTGCCGGACTCGATGCCCCGCCAGATTATTCCAGAGCCTGGCATCTGGCAAAACGCGCCGCTAAGGTATTATCCGGTCTTCAAACCGAGGGTGGTGAGTGTTGGATGGGCTATCGCCCCAGCGTTCCCGATTCGATCCCTGTAATTTCAGCCTCGCCCCATTTTGAGAATGCCTACTTCGGATTCGGCCACGGCCATCTGGGCCTTACCCAGTCGGCGATAACAGGCGCGCTGCTGGTTGCGCTGGCGGATGGCAAGGAGACCCCGGTTGACTGCGAGCCCTATCGAATTGATAGGCGCTGGTAAAAGAAAAGGGGTCGGAGGGATTTAATTTAAATCCCTCCGACCTCTGGAAAACTAATGCAAAAGAATATGAAGTTCTTCGAGCTCGATCAGGCGAATGTGCAGCAACAAAAAAGAGCAGCCCTGGAATCGGCAGGCATCCCATGTGAGCACGTGAGTTTTGTGAGTATTGATTTTTCCAGCGAGAAGATAATCGATAAGTTGGTCGAGGCAGGTTTTGACCCTGATAAGGAGACCCTGTTCCTCTGGGAAGGGGTTACATTCTATCTGTCCGAAGCCGATGTGCGCAGATCGATGCAGGCAATTCGGGCCAATGTAGCAAAGGGCAGTGTTCTGCTTGCTGATATCTATGCCGATCGTTTTCTGCTGATGGTCAGAAAAGGGGCCGGTAAGAAGACAATGGATTATACGAATGAGGGCGTAGATTTTAGTCTCGACTTCACCACGGAGTATGAAGAAACATTGTCGAATTTTGTAGGCAGTGAGTCGATGACAGTCGGTGAGACTTTCTACATGGGGCAAAACAGTGAGAAAGGGCCTTTCATGGCTGTGGTAGAGATGACATGTGAATAAATAATACGACGATAGAGGCAGGCCAGCATTATAGTATGAGCCATAGACGAGAGAGGCTTCAGTAAACAGCACCGTCATCCTAACTCTCTCTTGGTTCGAGTCAATTGAATCACATCCATTCCTATCTAGAATAAATGTTTTCCTTGTACTCTCTACACTCCCCGAGACGCTAGCCCAGCCCGCTTCAGCTTGTGATAGCCAGAGCGCTGGAGTATTCTTTGAGGGCTTACAGAGGGCGCTATGGCTACTACAGGATCCACAATAGACAGCGATGAAAGCTTTGCCAAATCGGCTGGCAAACAGTTGGCAATCTATGCTCTCTATACGCTCGTTTTTCTTGCAGTACTCATCTACGTTTTTTCTATCGTCGCCGGCAGGACAGGTGGCGGGGCGAGTGGTGGAGCCGTCGATGTTGCGAATAACAGCATCACCATCACCTTGCGACAAGAACCCCCGCAGCTAGATGCTGGCAGAGCCACCGACGCCTCAAGCTTCGTGGTTCTGGCCCATGTCATGGAAGGCTTATTGGCCTACGATGACAATATGCAGCTCATACCTGGCATGGCGGAGCGCTGGGAAATTCGCGAGGATGGCGCTACGTTCTGGATCCGGGAAGAGGCCAGATGGAGCAACGGTGATCCGGTAACTGCACATGACTTTGAGTTTGCCTGGAAGCGAGTTGTCGATCCTGATACGGCCTCCGAATATGCGTTCATACTTTATCCGATCTTGAATGCGGAAGCCGTTACTCAGGGTGAGCTGCCCAAGGAGATGTTGGGCGTTCAAGCCCTAGACGCTCGCACTCTGGAAGTTCAGTTTGCCCAGCCCACTCCGTACTTCGCCAAGTTGGTCGCCTTCGTTACCTTTCTGCCTCTACAGCAAGAATTTTACGAAAGCACCAATGGTCGCTATGGCGCCGATGCCGATGAGATGCTCTATAATGGACCCTATGTGCTTGACGAATGGGTTCACGGGGCCAGCATGTTGTGGCACAAGAATCCAAGCTACTGGGGAGACCATAAGGGTTTCCTCGACGAGATAGTCACCGCCTATATAACCACTGATGTAAATGCCAAGCTGAATCTGTTCAAGGACGGCCAAATTGTAGAGACGCAATTGCTGGCACCGATGCTGCCGGAAGCGATGGAGCAGCGCTGGCAGATCGATCGTGTCATGGATGGTACGGTTTTCTTTCTGGAGTTTAATCATCGCGAAGACCGAGTCACAGACAATTGGAATTTCCGCCGTGCTATGCAATTAGCGCAGAATTCAGATGAGCTGGTCTACAAGGTACTAAAAGAAGCCGCCTATCTGCCCGCGGTGAGTCTGTTCCCGGTGTGGATTCAGGGGCTCAATGGGGCTTTCCGCTCAGAATATCCGCCGGTAGAGCACAAGATGAATCTTGAGCTGGCGCGGGAACATCTGGAGATGGCCAAAGCCGAGCTTGGCATCGAAGAGTTTCCACCAATCGTGTTTCTGACTGGTGACACGCCGATCTCCATACTCTCAGCAGAATATTATCAGGAGCTCTATAAGCAGAATCTTGGCTTGGAGATCCGAATCGATGTGCAGAATTTTAAGCAGCGACTAGCGAAAATGACTTCCGGTGATTTCGATATCGTCGTCGCAGGCTGGGGGCCGGACTATGATGACCCGCTGACATTCGGAGACTTCTTTGCCTCATGGAATCTTAATAATCGCGGTCGCTATAGTAGCTCCGAGATGGATGCTCAGGTACGCATCGCTCAGGCTGAGTTGGATCCGAAAAAACGACTGGATGCCTTTGGTGAAATTCAGCGTATCGTCTATGAAGATGTGACCCTGATTCCTATGTACGAGAGAGGTTGGTCCTTTGTTGTCGATCCCCGGCTGAAGGGATTCAAGAGACGCTCGATCGGCCCCGAAGTGGATTTCAACTTCGCGTATATAGAGGGTTCTGAAGATTAACTCCCCTAAGGATCGGATAACAAGAGCCTGCTTCAGGGCCTGGTGACGCGCAGTACTATGTGGATATTCATTCTTAAGCGCCTGGTTCAGGGTATCTTCACCGTGTGGTTTATTGCGACCGCTACCTTCTTCGCCATGCATAATGTGCCAGGTGACCCTCTTCTAAATGACCGCGCCACTACCGATGTGATTCGAGCTAATCTCGAAGCAAAGTATGGTTTGGATAAGCCGGTAATGACTCAGTACGGAATCTATCTGGGCAATTTGCTGCAGGGTGATCTCGGCATTTCCTTCACGCAGGAAAACCGAGAGGTAAACGACATCATCAGAGACCATTTCCCGGTGTCCGCTATTCTGGGTATTCTGGCGGTGTTGTTTGCCGCAGCCGGTGGTGTTCTTTGGGGGGCGTTGACAGCAATTTATCGAAATCGCTGGCCGGACTATGTAATCATGTTTCTGGTAATACTGGGGATATCGGTGCCCAGTTTCGTAGTAGCTGCGATATCTCAGTTATTTCTGGTAAATGTAAACGGATTAATTGGAACCACTGTGCTGCCCGTAGCCGGCTGGGGTACGGTGCTGCATATGCTGGTTCCAGCGATGGTGCTGGGGCTAGGAACCATGGCCTATCTCACCCGATTGATGCGCTCTTCCATGTTAGAGATCATCAGCTCGGACTTTGTCAGAACCGCGAAGGCCAAGGGTGTACCGCCGGCTCGAATCTTTGCGAAACATCAATTGCGCAACGCCATTCTCCCCGTGATCACGGTATTGGGTCCCTCGATCGCCGCCATCACCACGGGTGGTTTTGTGGTGGAGCTGGTCTTCGCGATACCGGGTCTCGGTCGTTACTTCGTGCAGGCCGTGCAACAATTGGATTACACCGTGATCATGGGAACTACCGTCTTCTACGGTGCCTTTCTGGTGTTCATGGTTATCGTGGTTGATGTGCTCTACGGTTTCATCGACCCACGCGTGAGGATGGAATAGTGGCTGAACTTTCATCCGCCGATTTTCTGCCTCTCGAGGCGGGTCAGGAAATACATGGAATTTCCCGGCCATCACAGTCCTACTGGCAAGATGCCTGGGCGCGACTAAAAACCAATAAGCGAGCCTTGGTCTCTCTCTATCTGGTAATAGGTCTGATCCTTTTTACCGTAGCGGGCCCCTGGGTCTGGAGCATAGACCCGGCGCAGCAGGATTTGGATCAAATAAGTAGGCCGCCGGGGTCGGAAAGAAGCGCTCTCATCATTGCGGACTATGCACCTTGGGATACCGAGGGCCTAAGCTTCGGTGAAGGCCTTACCCTGGTGGGGGAGGCAACGACACAATCGGTAAGACTGAAATGGGATGCTCTTCCCGGATCTAACGGTCATCGTATCTATCGAAATATTTTTCCCGTAGGCCCTGAGCGATCATACGGCATACCCCGGGCAGAGTTTTTCGATAACAGTGTCGTAACCTTTGAAGACCGGCTGGATCTCAAGGTGCTGACCTACTATTACGTATTGGTTCCCCTCGGGCCGCAGGGTGAACTTCTCGACAACTACGAAGTGATCGAAGTCGATGTGCACCGAGTTACTACAGTACTCGAGGCTATCGACAAGGGCTTGATCGAAGAATCGTCAAATCTGCAGATAGGCGATGCGCTAAACCTGGACTTGCATCCACTGGGCACAGACTATCTCGGGCGCGACATGCTCGCACGACTTATGGCAGGTGCTAGGGTGTCGCTGTTTATCGGAATTGGTGCTCCCTTTCTCTTCGTTTTATTTGGCGTGATTTATGGATCTATTGCCGGCTTCGTTGGCGGCCGCGTAGATCAGTTGATGATGCGTTTTGCCGATTTCGTTGTAGCGCTACCTTTTCTGTTGTTCATGATTCTATTCAAGATTTCTTTCGGTATCGGTCCGGGGGAGAGTGGGGTCTTTCCCATGCTGGTGGCAATGGTGGTTCTGATGTGGCCAGCCACCTCACGTCTGGTGCGTGGCCAGATTCTTCAGATAAGAGAGCAGGGATATATACATGCCTCGCAATTGCTGGGCGCTCCAAGGCGGTACCTGATTCTGCGCCACATGATTCCTAATACCTTGGGCGTCGTATTAGTGACAATCACCTTCGCTATCCCAAGCGCTATTTTCACCGAGGCTTTTCTTTCATTCATAGGAATGGGAGTAGCTCCGCCGACACCTTCATGGGGTTCGATGTCCAACGAAGGCATTAAGACTATGTTAACGACGCCACATGAACTGATCTTTCCGGCTTTGTTTATCAGCATCACCGTTCTCGCCTTCAATCTTCTAGGTGATGGCCTGCGCGATGCGCTGGATGCGCGAATGAGGAATCAGGAATGAGTTCGGTTACAGCAGCTAACAGCGCATCTCTGCTTGAGGTTGAAGACCTCGCTGTCGAATTCGATACCTACGGCGGAATCGTGCAGGCTGTTCGCGGTGTTTCTTTTTCTGTAGAAGAAGGCAAGACGCTTGCCATCGTAGGCGAGTCTGGTTGCGGCAAGTCCGTGACGGTACAGAGTATGATGGGGCTTATTCCCATGCCTCCTGGTCGAATTACTTCGGGTTCGGCGAGGCTCAAGGGGCATGAAATTCTGGGGCGCACCATAGTCAATGGCAAGGAGATTCGGGGTTCGGAAATCGGAATGATCTTTCAGGACCCGATGACCTCCCTGAACCCTACTATGACCATCGGTGATCAGATAGCGGAACCTCTTCAGGTGCATCGCGGATACAGCTACAAGAAGGCATTCAATGAGGCTATTCGACTGCTGGAGATGAGCAAAATCCCGGAAGCGGCGAAGAGGGCGCGACAATATCCCTTTGAATTTTCTGGGGGAATGTTGCAGCGCGCGATGATCGCAATGGCGATTGCCTGCAAGCCTTCAATCCTGATAGCCGACGAACCAACAACCGCTCTGGATGTAACGATTCAGGCACAGATTCTTGATCTGTTGCAAGATCTGCAGAAAGAGACGGGTATGGCAGTAATTCTCATAACACACGATCTCGGTGTGGTTGCGAGAATGGCCGACGAAGTAGCGGTTATGTACGCCGGTAAGATAGTTGAGCATGGCATGGTCGATGATGTTTTCTATCGCTCTGCACATCCTTATACCCTGGGACTTAAAGAGGCCATGCCAACAAATGATCCTTCTCTGCAGCATGAGCTGAAACCTATCGAGGGTAGTCCACCCGATCTGTTTTCTCCGCCGCAGGGCTGTGGTTATTGCGCCCGCTGTCCTTATGCGATGCAGATCTGTAACCGGCAACAACCCGACGATACGTTTCTGGCTAAAGACCACTTCAGTCGCTGCTGGCTGCATCACGTTTCCTCTTCCAATAAGCCCGATCAACTGTATTTCAAGGAAGAGGCGAAATGAGCAACTTACTTGAAGTTATCGAGCTGACCAAGTTTTTCGATATGGGTCGAAAGCATCGCGTTCATGCCGTAGAAAACGTTTCCTTAAGCATTGCGGAAAAAGAAATTGTCGGTCTGGTGGGAGAGTCTGGTTCCGGTAAGTCTACATTGGGAAAGACCGTGCTCGGTCTTCATGATAAGACATCGGGGCAGGTTAAATTCAGGGGAGAGGTGCTCCCTCAGAAATACCAGGCAAAGGATTTTCGTCGTTTTGCGACAAACATGCAGATGATATTTCAGGATCCCTATTCCTCTCTTAACCCGAGAATGACTATTGGTGAAATCGTGGGGGAAGGTCTGAAGCTTCACCAAAACCATGATCCATCGATTGTTAGAGACAAGGTGGCTGTCTGGTTAGAGAAGGTAGGGCTGCACGCCGATCATATGTCCCGCTACCCCCATGAGTTCTCGGGCGGTCAGCGGCAGCGTATCGGTATCGCGAGGGCGATGATTCTGGAGCCGGAGTTTGTGGTATGCGATGAACCTATTTCGGCGCTGGATGTTTCGGTGCAGGCGCAGGTGATCAACTTGTTGGGTGAGCTTAAGGAGTCTATGGGCCTGACTCTGCTATTTATTGCTCACGATCTCTCTATGGTCCGCTATGTCAGCGATCGTATGGCGGTTATGTATCTTGGTTCTCTTGTCGAAGTCGGGAAGGCAGATGAAGTCTATTTCGATCCTAAGCATCCCTATACCCAGGTGCTGATCGGTTCAAACCCTGAGCCTGACCCGGAGTTGGAAAGATCGAGGCCATCCACAGCTATTCAGGGAGAGATTCCGTCGCCTGTAAATGTTCCTGCCGGGTGTCGATTTGCCAATCGTTGTCCAAAAGTTATGGATGTCTGCAAGAGCATAACCCCCCAACTTATTCCGCTAAAGGATATAGAAAGGAAAGTCGCTTGCCATCTCTATACCTAGTTTCAGCTAGATTGGTTTTGATCCCTGGGCGGATAAGCAATTAACTCTTTCTCTCTCTTCTCTTCCCTGCTGGGCATTGTAACGATGCGCTCATTAGGTGTGCTTCGCAATTGGTTTAGCCATCGGTGTGAGAATTGTTGGTGGTACGCATGATCGATTCTGCAGTTGAATCACTGTGTTGGATCGGTGAATTCGAAATGTGTCATGGAGTCGCAGATGGCGCCTGTCCGAAACTGCCGTATTCTACCCAGGCAAAACTGAGTGCAAATCTAGTCGTCAGCTTATTTGATGATAGAGCCTAGGAAAACGTGTGCGACCTGTTGAGTTTGCTTGCGGTATTCCGCCTTCGAGCTGGCTTTCTTTTTAAGCCCGCCGATGGATGACAACAACAATTCGACGAATGCCTTGTAGGTCATAGGCGTATTCTCAAAGCTGACTTCTCCGGATTTATCTGCATCTTTGAGGAGTTTTGCGAGGGCCGCAATAAGCTTTGCATAGCCTTTGGTCATGACATCTGTCGCCAGATTCATATTTACATCTACCAACTCAGCGCCATGGGGCGAGTTGGCAACCGGCTCGGTGTAGGTTTTCTCAAAAACCATTATCGCGTCAATGAAGCGGCTGCTCACACTTCCATCTCCTTCTAGAACAGTTTTGGCTTCTTTTAATGACAGATCCAGACGGTAGGCTGCGAGTTCTTTGAATAGCTGTTCTTTGTTGTCGAACATCAGATAGAGTGCGGGCCTGGATATTCCGGCTGCCTGGGCTATGTCGTTCATCGTCGTGCGTTTGAAGCCATACTGGGCGAACACATCAGAAGTGGTATCTAATACCTTTTTCTTCTTCACGCTTGCCCGTGTTGAAGTTGTTTTCGAATTCGTCATGGTCTGCATTCTATCTCGAATAGCATGTTTGGTCAGGTGGCGTGGGCCGGTTTTTATAGACAATCTGACAATTACTGCATAATATGTCAGGAATTACAAAGTAATTTGGCCGCCCGTAGTAAAAACGATCTCACAATGCGGACTTCTATCGTTGAGATCGAGATAAAACACGTAGGTGGGCCGGTGATCGATTCCTTGCAAATTAATTGTTGGAGAAAGTAATGAGTACGTCCTTTTGGGTGAATGGTGTTCAGCAGACGGTAGATGTAGATCCATCTAAGCCACTGCTGTGGGTAATTCGTGAGCAACTCGGACTCACTGGAACAAAATTTGGTTGCGGCATATCGCAGTGTGGAGCCTGTACCGTCCATATCGATGGAGCAGCGATCCGCTCGTGTGTCACGCCTATATCAGCTATCGAAGGCAAGCAGCTGACGACTATTGAAGGGCTGCGCTCGGCATCGGGTGATCTACATCCCCTGCAGCAGGCCTGGGTTGATCATCAGGTTCCGCAATGTGGTTACTGCCAATCGGGCCAGCTGATGTCTGCCTCGGCATTGCTCTCCAACAATCCCAATCCAACTGATGCCGATATAGATACGGCTATGCAGGGCAACATCTGCCGCTGTGGCATGTACGGGCGTATACGCAGCGCTATCAAATCTGTCGATTCGGTGGGCATCGCGTCCAACACGGACGAGACGTTGTTTTACAACGGAGCGGAGGTGAACCATGTCTAAATGGACCAGACGCGCATTTATTACAAGCGGCATCGTAGCCGGCGGTGGAGTCGTCGTTGGTATAGCCATGCGGCCCGGCAATCAGGTTAAGGGCCTCGCGGCTAAGTTGGGCGACGATGGTGCCAACCTGGTGCACACCTACGTCAAGATCGATAGTGATAATACAATCACAGCTATTATTCCTCATGCCGAAATGGGCCAGGGCGTGCATACGGCCCTAGGCCAGATGCTTGCAGAAGAGCTTGATGCCGATTGGGATCAGCTAAAGCTGGAGGAAGCACCTGCCATCGGCGAGTATGCGATGTATGCAGCGGGGCGGCGCTATCTACTGACAGGAATAGACTTTCCTAATCTGGTTATACCAACAGTCGACGGTATGATGATGCGAGTTGCCGATACGCTGAATATGCAGATCACTGGCGGCAGTATGAGTGTCCGCACAACGGGTATCTTGGCCATGCGAACAGCCGGCGCAGCCACGCGACAAATGCTGCAACAGGCGGCTGCAGAAGCCTGGGATGTCCCGGTAGAGGAAGTCACTACCGAGAAGAGTCATCTTATCCATGTGGCAAGCAATCGAAGAGAGCCTTATGCCTTCTTCGCCGCAGACGTCGCTGAAATGACGCCTTCCTATACGCCTACTTTTAAAGACCCGGCAGATTATAAAATTGTTGGCACCCATAAACCGCGACGGGATATCCCGGCAAAGGTAGATGGCTCGGTTAAATTCGCCATGGATGTACAGCTGCCCAATATGCTGTATGCGACCGTGGTTCGCTCGCCGGTGCCCGGTGGCAGTGTAGTAGAGCTTGACGATAGCGCGGCGCGCTCCGTAGAGGGTGTGGTAGACGTTATTGTTATTCCTGCTACAACAGTTAGCAGCATGCTTGGAGATACCGTCTCCGCTGAGACAGTGGCTATTGTCGCCGATAGTTATTGGTCCGCTAGTAAAGGGCTTAAAGAACTGAAAGTGCAATGGAGTGAGGTGGGTTTTGAGACGGTCTCCAGCGATGGAATTTTTGAACAATTCAATCGCGATATTTCAGCCAGTGCTGAACGTCAGACTGATCATGTCCAGGGCGAAGCCGGTTCTGTTTTTGTCGGTGCCGCAAAAGTTGTTGATGCTGACTATCACGTGCCATTTCTGGCGCACACCTGCATGGAGCCATTGAATGCAACCGCCGATGTTAGAGCGGATAGCGCCGAAATTTGGGTAGGCTGTCAGAACCCCTTGGGTTTTCGCAGAGATATTGCCAACTCGCTAGGCATGGACCCTGAGAAAGTCACTCTTCATAACCATTCCATGGGTGGCGGTTTTGGACGCAAGGCGCGTCCTGACTGGGCGCTTCAGGTGGCGCACCTAGCTAGAGAAGTGGGTAGGCCGGTGCAGCTCATCTGGTCACGAGAGGAAGACGTGCGTCAGGATTTCTACAGACCTGCTGTGCAGAGTCGCTTTCGAGCCGCTTTCGATGCGCAGGACAATCTCCTGGCTTGGGAGAACACCTACACTAACAAGAATGAGCCGATCGAGGCGCCATTGATTCCTTACGCTATTCCGGCGCAGGATATCGGTTATGTGAGCAGCCCCGTGCATATACCTTTTGGAGCATGGCGCAGCGTCGATCACTCTCAGCATGGTTTCTTTACCGAATCGTTTATCGATGAAGTGGCTAACGCGGCTGGCAAAGATTCCTTCGAGTTTCGTGCAGAACTACTTAAAGATTGCCCGCGGCATTTGGCAGTTCTAAATAAAGCCGCAGAGGAAGCACAATGGAGCAGGCCATTGCCTGAGGGGAGCGGCCGAGGCATCTCGCTGCAGGAGTCATTCGGCTCCATCGTCGCACAGGTTGTTGAAGTGGCGGTGGTTGCGGGTGAGGTTTCCGTGGAAAGGGTAGTCGCAGTAATCGATGCGGGTACCGCGGTAGCTCCAGACGGCATCGCTGCACAACTCGAATCCGGCATCATCTATGGCTTGACCGCGGCGCTGCATGGCGAGATCACCATCGAGAAAGGTGCGGTGGTGCAGAGCAACTTCCATGACTACAAGGCGGTGCGGATGAACGAAGCGCCCAATATTGAGACGCATATTATCAATAGCGGGCACGATATCGGTGGGGCTGGTGAGCCAGGCACGCCCGGTATTGCGCCAGCACTGATGAATGCCGTGTTCAATGCTACCGGCACTCGCGTACGTCAATTGCCACTGAGTCGTTTCGACCTTAATTATCAGGTTGAGGAGACGGGTGCGGTTGGATAAGCGCTAGAGAGATCTACTTTAGATTAGAAAAAGCCTCGGCCTGTCGGTCGAGGCTTTTTTATTTGTACTCGGCGCCCGTTCGAGAGGCTAGGCAGAATTTCATCTAGCGCCAGCCCAAGCGAAGGTGTGGGGGAATTGGAGCAGCTTGGAAATAAAAATTCACAACCCTCCCCAGTACTCAATTACGCTCCGTCTTTCGCTTTAATTATTGATCCAGCTCCTGAGCTATGACGCTTAGATAGGCTGTCTCCAATCTTTCGACGGCCTTGATAAACCCCATCGGGTCGACGAAGGTGTCCGGGCTATAGGGACGGCCCGGCGTGTATTTCTCATGCATGTTGTACTGGCTGGCATGAGCGGACACCCAGACATCCACGTCCATCTGTTTCTGTTTGTTATAGGTGGTGGCGAAATCTACCGCGACGCCTTCATAGGTCGGATCAATAACGATATGTTTGCCGGGGTTGATGGTGCCCATGTTGGCGATGGCGACATCATAGGTTTGGCCATTCTCACTCACCTGAAAACTGTAGCTGGAACTGCCCTCGGTGTGGCCCGGATGCTCATGCACGGTGATGCTCAGATCGCCCAGGGTTATAACATCATCCTGCTCAATAATGCGATCGACCGATACCGGATCAAAAGATTCCCGGCCGCCGAAATGGGCGTCACTAAATCCGCCATCTTGCAACACCCTAGCATCGGCAGGTGTGGCCCATACTTCGGCCCCGGTAAGCTGTTTGATCTCGGCCATTGCGGCGGTGTGATCCCAGTGCGCTTGCATGGTGAGCAAGATGCGCACATCTTCCAGGCGAAAACCCAAAGACTCGATGTTGTTGCGTATATGTTCCGTGGAGTCCGCCAACCCTGTATTGATGAGGATATGGCCTTCCTCGGATGTAATGAGAAATACACTGAGATCCAGCATACCAACTCCGTATAGAGGGCCGATGACTCGAAATGCCGGATAGGGTGTCACCCAGCCTTCGGGTGGAGATGATTGCGCGCTGGCCAGCGAAGAGATGAAGACAACGGTGCCAAGCAATGTTGTAAAGATAGATGATCTGACGATTGAACTGTTCATGGGTAAACCTCTGTGCGATTCACTATTATTTTTGGATGCTGCAGCGACTCTTTTCTTTCCAATTACTAGCCATCATAGGTGTCAGTGCGGGCCCGTAATAGGGGCCAATACTCACTGGCATGGGTTTTAAATAGGGATGCCTTGAATAAGATCAAAGATACTATCTAGTCATTCCACTTTAGGCAATGTTACTGCTGCATAAACAGCATCTACATGTCGCCACTTCCAGTGTGTTTTGAATCGGACCTAGCCTCAGACACGGGGATTATCGGTAGACTGGGTGACAGACTTTTTAGATGGATCAATCTGTAGAAAGCTAGAGATTCGAGTGTGCGCAGAAGTGTGCTATGGTTTTCAGATTCCGATAGTCGAAAACTACGCTATTTTTACTCTAGCCCCATCTATTAATTCCTACACACAAGGGGAGGCAAGAAGTCATGGGAAAACTCGGGAAAGCTCTGCTGGGCGTTGGGTTCCTTCTGTTTGGCGCTCTGCTAATTCTGCGCGTAACCGGTCTCGACCCCGAATACATGGATTACACCACAGAGGAATACAATCAAAGGGGCCGGATGACCTTGCCCGGCCTGTGGCTATCGGGAGAGCTTGTGCGCGAGCCCGTGACCGACTGGAGTTGGGTCTCAGACGTCAGTCATCCGCAGCGGGGCAACACCATCATGCTCGAGACGCGTACCTGGTACGGTATACCCTATTCTGTAACGATCCTGCCCACTCCCCGCGGCGATAAACTCTATATAGGTGGCAGTGCAAGAGATGCCAGGCTGGAAAGAGAATTTCCCGATTACAAGCAGTGGTGGGCTAACGTTGAGCGTGATCCACGGGTGCGCCTGAAGATAGACGGCAAGATCTATGAGATGACGGCGGCATTGGTTAGCGACCCTGCCGAGCTCGCTGAGATTCTTGGTAGAGACCCGATTACTAGAACTGTAGCTGACGACGGTACTGAGCAGGTCGTTGCGAAATGGTATTACTGGCAGGTTTTTCAGCGGAATATCCCGCAGTACTAGTGTTGATCAAAGTGCCCTGCGGCGGTGTTCCCACTGACTCTAGCGACCCGTCCATTGCGGCTTTCGTTTCTCGATAAACGCAGCCCTTGCCTCTTTGCCGTCTTCGCTGTCAAAGGCGGCGAAGAGTGCCTGTAATGCCGCCTCCGGAACGTCTTTGAAGGGCATATCTTCCATCTGGTACATCAGATCCCGTGTACGTTTTAATGCCAGGGGCGACATCTGACAGAGTTTCAATGCTAATTCTTCTGTCGCAGTGGCGAGTTCTGTAGAGGGTACGACACGCGTAATCAAGCCTAGCTGATAGGCTTCCTTCGCGCTATTGAACAGGCTTTTCTTCCTGAAATGGGCTAGGGGTACTCGCAACTTGTGATAAAGGGACACTCTATTAAGTGAGGCTGAATGAGGGCTATTAACTGTCATTCCTGTAGCTAATGCTTCATGCTAGACCAAATCAACGCTTCTATCCTCAGGGTAAATCGTTAGCTTAATTTCCTAACATTTCTTGCTAGGATTGAATCTCGAATACTTTGATTGTTAAATGTGCTGATTCATTCAACTACAGGCAAGGCTGTTAATGAACACTAAGAAACCTCTCGAAGGATATAAGGTTGTAGACTTCTCCGCTGTATTTGCAGGGCCACTCTGTTCCCGCTATTTATTGGACTGTGGCGCCGAGGTAATCAAGGTGGAAACTCCCGGTGTTGGCGATCTAATTCGGGGTGTGGATGGAACAAGCCGCGTGTTCAGCCACTTTAATGCGGGCAAACGAAGTATCGCCGTTAACCTTAAAAGTGCGGCCGGCCAGATGCTGGTGAAGCGGCTCATCAGTGACGCTGATATCGTCATTGAAAACTTTCGCCCTGGCATCATGGCCAAATTTGGTCTGGACTATGAAAGCCTCAAGAAAGAAAACCCTGAATTAATCTATTGTTCTATTTCGGGCTTTGGCCAGTCAGGGCCCTACGTGAACCGCGCCGCCTTCGCCCCCATCGTCCATGCCGCCAGTGGTTTTGACAGTGTTCAAGCCAGGGCCCAGTCAGAGGAAAATCTTTGCCCTCCCAGCTGGGATATTATGGTCGCCGATATCCTGACCGGTACTTATGCCTTCTCAGCTATACAAACCGCCCTGTTGGGCTTGGAGCGTCATGGGGTCGGGGAATATATCGATGTAAGCATGATGGAATCGATGATGAGCCTGATTCCGGCGCATATCCAGGGTGCGCAGATGGAAGAACCGGCGGTGATAGGCCGCTTTCATCCGGTAAAGGTGAAAGATGGTTTTGTCATGGTCTGCGCGGTGTCCGACAAGAACCTGGAGAGTTTGTCCAAGGCGCTGAACAGACCAGACCTGTTAACGGACCCACGCTTTGTGCGAGGGCCACGAACGGCGAACTACAAAGAACTGGCAATGGAAGTCGAGCATTGGTCTGCGAAGCTTACGGCCGCCGAGTGTGAAGAGGCGCTAAATCTCGCCGGCGTTCCTTGCAGCAACTATCAGCAAGTAGAAGATCTGTTTGTTCATCCGCAAGTGCTGGAAAGAAATTCATTCACGTCTGTATCCGACGATCAGCTGGGTGAATTTCTTATTCAGAATATGCCAGCTAAATTTAGCCATTCTGATAACACTCCTTCCAGCTGGGTAGCGAAGTTGGGAGAGCATACCGATGAGGTGTTGAGAGAAGATTTGAAGTTGAGTGCTGCAGAGATTGATGAGCTGCGAGAGGGTGGGGTTATCGCTTGAAATGTGAGTGCTGTCCTTGGACATAGATGCGTAAGTAAATAGTCGAATCAGCCTCGATTCTCTTTAGTCGTCAATAGCGTCTATGCGCTTGTTGGCCCTGAATCTTAGTAAGAATACAATTGGAAGAGCGATAGCAAAAAAAATTGGATAAGCAACGCCAAGCAAGACCAAGGCAAAAAATAGCAAGGCCAGTATCGGGTTTGTTAGATTATCGACAATAACAAGATCGAGATTCACTTCGAGGGTCAATGCGCCAAACATCATTGCTACTGCGGCAATGAATAATAGACACACAAGAAAAATACTCCACCACTTAATGCAGCGATTGGTCAGTTTCCATGCTTGTAGTAAAGCGTTCATCTGATCAGAAGTTTTGATCGTCTTCCAGTCTTCGACCATCGCAGGCTGAGCCATTTATCGAAGTGACCCTGAGTAGACTGACTCCCAAGTTGGCAAAAGCGTCCATGTCGGAGCAGGGCACATAGGTGAAGCGCAGGTCGAGTTCGTCGCCCTCACCGATACCCTCATTCAGCAGCAGTGGTTGCACATTATACAGAGACCAGTTCTGGGCCAGGCTCAATTCTTCAAGCCGATTCATCCCCGCTAGCGCACTCACATCGGTAATGTCGTTATTTTCTAGTCGCAGGACTTGCAGTGTGTGGAGTCTTCTCAGAGGCGCGATGTCTTCAATGTTGTTATTACTGAGAAACAGATACCGCAAGTTGATCGAGTCTTGCAGGGCGCTAACGTCGGAGATGGCGTTGTCATTCAGGCTAAGTTGCACCAAGGCAGGTTTACCACGTAGTGCACTTATGTCTTCTATCTGGTTGTTATTGGCCCATAGCAGGGTCAGTTCATTCATGTTCTCTAGTGCACTGATGTCTTTAATTTCACTTTCATAGATTCGAAGGTGAGTGAGTTTGGTGAGATTGGCAAGAGGGCCAATATCGGATATGGCGTTGAGGTGAATGCGCAACAGGCGCATTTCGGTCATCCCTGCAAGCGCGCTAATTTCAGTAATGCCATTGAACACTACGTTGGGGTCGCGTCCGTCATCCATGTCGAGATAATGTTGAAGTTGGTGGGGGTAAAGACCATGGACATGGAGTCTTCTCAGCTTGGTGAGCCCCGCCAGCGGGCTAATATCGAAGATTGGGTTCTCACTAACGACAAGCTGCTCGAGATTGGTTAATCCACTCACAGGGCTAAGATCGCTGAACCAATTGGTATGTAAGTTCAAATTAACGAGATTGGTCAAGCTGCGGATTGGACTGATGTCAGTAATGAGGCGGTTGATTAGGTTGAGTCTGGTTAAGCCTGTAAGATTTTGGATTCCCTCCAGGCTCTCAAAAGGTTTTTCTGGCGAGGGTCGCAAGGTGCCACCATAAACTACGCGCTCAATCGTAGTGCCCACAATCAGTTGCTCTAGCTCGGCTGCCTGCCCACAGGTCAGTGGTGCGTGCGAATCCAATCCCAGTGCATCGTTCACCACTTCGGCCAGGTCTTGATCGGCAAAGCTGACGATCGCATCCGCCGAAAAATCCCGACAATGATCCGTGGGCGATAGCGTGGTTTGCGCGTAAGTGTTTATGAAGGGAAAACACAGCAACACCAGCGTAAGCAGAGTCGAAAGGTAGCGCCGAGAGTTCATGGGGTCTCCATTTTTATTGTTAAAATTTTATAGAGCGATGAAAAGAAAGCCACGGTTAAGAAAGTATTTCAGTTGGTATCAGTTGTTAATCAGTGAAACTAATTTTACTGATGGCGATGCCGCTCTCACCCGCAACTGAATAAAGCAAATAGGTTTTATCATCTTCCTGATAGATGGTCGGGTCACGAAGTTGGTTGACCCGCACATCGATATAACCTCTTCTGGAGGGTTCGTTTGGCAGGTCGGCACCCTCGTAGTCGAATTCGGGGCGCAGCACCTCTACCGGTTCAGTCGCCGTCCACTCCAGCCAATTGTCGGTTAATTCAATGGTGGAAAGTAGAATTCTTTCCGGTTGTTCTCCAGCCTGGGAGTAAAACACATAGAGGCGATTGTCACGGATCAGCAGGGCCGAGTGTCGCATGTCGGCGTTGAAAAACCGAGGGCCAGCTTCAAATTTCGATAAGCCATCATTCGAGCGAAGGAGTAATCCAGGCATGCTCATGGCATAGAAGTAATCATCGTGTTTAATCACGCGAAAGTAGTGCGGCCCTAACTCGTCTTCTCTGCCTTCGAAATGAATACCGTCTTTAGACACAGCCGCTCGTGTGAGTTGACGGCCTTCACCCCGGCCATGGTAGTACATCACAATTTGCTGGAGATCTTCGCGTACGTGCACGTCGGGTGAAGCGATGTGTGCATACAGCGGAGCCGTGCGTCCTGGCGCGAGTGAGCAGGGCGGACAGGTAGTGGGAAAGAAGGAGTCTTCGAGCCTTAAGGAGCCTGGTGAATGCACAGTCCACGGGCCAGTAACTTCATCGGCATAGGCCATGCGAATGTAGGTGCCGCGATGATCGGCAAAATACAGGTAATAGTTGCCCAGCGGATTCTCTACCCATTCAGGCACCTTGATCAACGAGGGCCCCTGGATATTGCCGCCCATTCGCGCATCCATCTTAGGCGTGACGATAGGGCCATCGCCAAGACGGGTGGCAGTAACGTTGGCTGGCTCTGCCGCCTGCGCAGTTGAGAACAAGACAGACAATGAATACAGCAGTAGAGCTAGTGCTTTTTTTGTTTTCATGTAGAAATACCCTAGCGGTGGAATTTAAAAAGAGCCGATTTGATGTGTGTTGCTGCTTGCAATGCCCTCTCGTAACGTCTTAATTTACCATTCATTGGGAATAGAATAATCAAAGTAGTTCCATAATCTCTCGCATTCGGAATTCGAATGCCTTCTTTAAAATAAAAATAAAAATAAAAATAAAAATAAAAGCTAGATCGTGTCGTGCTTGAGCAATCGGTGTCAGAAACCAGGTCTGAATTTTATCGCAGCACATGTCGCTCTAACATCTGTCGCCTGACCACCGCACCGTAAACATTTCCATTGGCATCCACACCAACACCTTCGGCGCCTGAATGATCGTCCCGCAGGGGTTCCATGTCTTCGATGAATGCAGTCACTATGCCGTCAATGGCTGAACCGATGCGAATACCCTTTCTTATTCCCGTTAACTCACCTGCACCGGTGTCGGGTCCGGATTCCGAGTCGGCTACATAAATCGTGTCATCAGGAGTAATGAAGATACCGCTAGGGCGGCCGAACTGTCTCCATTCGTCGATAAAACCTCCATCCTGACCAAAAATTTGAATGCGATTGTTGTTTCTATCGCCAACAAACAAGCGTCCGCCGGAATCCATCGCTATGGTATGCGGTTCGCTGAGTTCCCCTTGCCCCGACCCTTCAGTTCCCCATTGTTTAATGAATCTTCCCTCAGACGAATAATGCACAATTCGATTATTTCTACCGCCTCGATGGCTTTCTGCTATAAAGACGTCGCCGTCGTCAGGGTCAACAACAACGTCATTCGGATTGAAGAGTAGCCCCGGTGTTGAGCCGCCTTGCCCCCGTTGCCCGATTGTCATCAGAATCTCACCGTCGGAACTGAATTTGAAAACCTGATGGCCAATGCTACCGTTGCTGCGAGCATCGGTGACCCAAAGATTCCCCTCATAGTCCACAGTGGCGCCATGGGGAAAAACAAAAAGCCCTGCGCCAAAAGAATCCAGCAAATTGCCGTCATAGTCATATTTTAGAATTGGCGCTTCGCTGCGACCTTCACAGGAGTTATCAATGCAGCGATGGATGACATAGATGAATTGACCGTCCGGGGAAGGCTCCACGGCAGTCACTGCGGCCCATTCTGACCCTTCTGGTAGTTCGCCCCAATTCCGCCCTGTCTCATAGGGTTGCGGCAGGTCATTGCGCACGCCGTGGGCTGTTTCGGGCGCCGATGAGGTTTGGGCATGGACTTGTATCCCCCCAACTGCGATGAATAGCGATACCGAGAATAGAGCGAGTATTTTTGTTGTCTGCATGAGTGAGCATCGTGGTAGTGGAATCGAAAAACTAGCTTAGAAGCCGTGAATTATCCAGTATTGTGATCAAAATAGTGCCGAAATGTCCCGGACTTGTCTTGCCGATACCAGCTAAAAATAGGTTATGCTAGGCAACTGTAACCTGAGCACAGCTACAAGCACATTGGAGAGGTAATGAAGATGAAACTTAGCAAATTACTGGTCGCGGTTGCCGCACTGTCTGGGCTTCAGGGCGTATTCGCCCAAGAGCCGTTCACTTACAACGAGCACGTGGCGCAAATCATCAATGACAATTGCGTGGTCTGTCACCAAGAAGGCGGCATCGGCCCTATGCAGCTGACCAATTTCGAACAGGTACGCCCCTGGGCTCCGCTGATTCAGCTAAAGGTAGCCAATCGGGAAATGCCGCCCTATGCCTATGATCACGGCATCGGCATCCAGGATCTGGTTGGCGACTGGCGCATGCAGCAGGATGATATAGATACCATCGTGGCCTGGGTGAATGCGGGCTCCCCCCGAGGTGATATCGACATAACTGCACCTGTCGCTCAGGTGAAAACTCCAAGCCAATGGAATTTTGAAGCCGAACTGGGCGCGCCGGACCTGATCGTGCCTTCATCTTCCTATGATGTCCCCGCCAATGGCAATGATCTGTGGGTAAGAGAGATTGTTGACCCCAGATTAACCGCGGCAGTTGCAGAGCGCTGCATTAAGGCAGTTCAGGTAAAGCCCCGCGGCGATTCAGCGGCGGTAGTCCATCACGCAAATTCAATCATCTTTGTGGAAGATGAATACGGTGAGCTTCGCCGTAATGGCATGCTCACGGAATATGCCATGGGTAAATGGGGCGAGAAAGTGCCTGACGACGTCTGTAGGACCCTGCCTCCCGGCGCACAGGTTCAATGGAATATTCATAATTTCCCAGGTGGCGTTGGCGCGACTGCTCGGGGCGAAATGATTGAAGACATTGTGGTTGAAATCGGCCTGTGGTTCCACGACGAAGGTTTCGGTGAACAGGAAGGCGTCTACCGGCAGGACCTGAATAACTACCGGATCGAGCAACAGGGCGATCTTGTGATTCCACCCAACGGCTATCAGATGACTCAGGGCTTCCACACCTTTGACCATCCGGTGCGTATCGATAGCTTCCAGCCCCACGGTCATCTGCGCATGAATGCCGCCAGTTTGGAGGTCTTCTATCCGGAAACCGGCCGCACTGTGCCAGTCAGCCAAATCTCCAAGTGGAGTGCAACCTGGCATCACAATCATATCTACGAACCCGATGTGGCACCGCTGCTACCAGCAGGCGCAGTTCTGGTGTTGAAACAGTGGTATGACAACACAGCGAACAACCCCAACAACCCAGATCCTGATATGTGGGTTGTTGGTGGTAGCCGCACCGGCGATGAGATGACTCACGCCTGGATCGCCGTTACGCATCTGGACGATGAAGGCTATGACAAACTGGTGGCCGAGAGAGAAGCCAAGCAGAAACGCTCCCTGGCAGGAAATGATTGAATAACATGCAATCTTCCTTGTTCGTTAAAAAGGATTGACAGCGCCAATGCAGAGGCGCAAACACGCGATAAATTGTTGCGCTATCGCGTTAAGTTTCGAGCAGCTGCAAGCTGCTCGAAACTTTTGTTAAGAATAGTGAGAGAATAATTCATGCCAATCGCTCGCAGCACCTATCAAAACATGCGCACGCAGCTAATAGCCTTCTCGTTCATCCCCTTATCAATAGCCACGCTTAATCAGTCTCAAGCCCAGGATCAGGAATGGCGTACTTATGGCGGCGACCTCGCCAGTACCCGTTATTCACCGCTGGAGGCGATTAGTGGTGAAAATTTCAGTGAGTTAGAAGTAGCTTGGGAATTTGATACAACTAGCTTTGGCCCTGGCCCGGAGTTTAACTTTCAATCAACACCCTTGATGGTTAATCGAACGATCTATACAACGGCAGGAAGCAGGCGAGATATTGTTGCTCTGGATGCGCGCACCGGTGAAATTCTCTGGATGTTTCGGCTTGATGAGGGTGAGCGTGCAGCGAACGCCCCCCGACGATTTTCAGGAAGAGGGTTAACATGGTGGGATGATGGCAGCGACAAGGGGCGAATCATTTATGTGACGCCTGGCTATCAAATGCTTGCATTAGATGCGGAGAGTGGAGAGCGCATCGAGGATTTTGGACTCAATGGCATTGTAGACCTTAAACAGGAATTTGATCAGGATTTGGATCTCATAACAGGTGAAGTAGGGCTCCATGCCGCGCCTATTGTTGCCAATGGCGTTGTCGTTATCGGCTCGGCGTTTCGTGCCGGAAGAATGCCAACTAGCCGAGAGAAACCAAAAGGCCATGTTCGCGGCTACGATGCGCGAACCGGCAATCGACTCTGGATTTTTCATGCTATTCCCCAGGCCGGTGAGTACGGGAATGACACCTGGCTGAATAACTCCTGGTCCTATACCGGCTATGGCGGTTCCTGGGCGCAGATGACAATCGATGCTGAGCTGAATACGGTTTACCTGCCTACCGAAACTGCTACCGGCGATTCCTATGGTGGCCATCGGCAAGGCGACAATCTGTTCACCAACAGTATAGTTGCACTCGATCTCACAAGCGGCGAGAGGAAATGGCATTTTCAGACTACCCATCATGATGTGTGGGATTGGGATATTCCCTCTGCGCCAATGCTTCTGGACCTGACTATCAATGGAAAAACCAGCGCCGCTGTGGTGCAAACGGTGAAACAGGGTTACACCTTCGTGTTCGACCGCGTCACCGGAGAGCCTCTGTTTGACATCGAGGAAGTGCCGGTGCCTGCATCTGATATTCCCGGTGAACGACTTTCCCCTACTCAGCCCATTCCTGTGAAACCTCCACCATTCGCCCGCCAGGGGCTTAGCGAAGATGAGTTAATCAATTTCACGCCGCAGCTGAAAGCCAAGGCACGAGAGATACTGTCTCAGTACCGCTATGGGGACATATATATGCCTCCATCTCTGGCGGAGGCCGACGACGGTACGTTCGGCACACTGTTCATGCCCTCACAAACCGGTGGGGCCAACTGGCCTGGAGGCGCGGTCGATCCTGAAACCGGCATCATGTATATTTTTAGCAAGTCTGATGTGGGCCGAATGTCTATGAGTAATCGTCCGGACCGCTCCGACATGGACTATATTAATCTGCAATTGAGAACGGCGCCGCGATTGACTGTGGACGGTTTGCCCCTGATCAAACCACCTTATGGACAGGTCGTGGCATTGGACTTGAACGAGGGTGAAAAACTTTGGGATGCTGTGCATGGTGAGACGCCGGATTCTATTCGCAATCACCCTGCTCTGGCCGGCCTGGATATTCCCCGTACCGGGCAAGCTGGGCGTGTAGGTGTTCTGGTTACCAAAACACTGGTTATAGCCGGCGACGGCGGCAGCTATACAAACGCGGATGGCAAGCAGGAAGCCTTGCTGCGAGCCTATGACAAACTTACCGGAGAGCAACTAGGTAGCCTGGCAATGCCGGCGCAACAGACTGGCAGCCCAATGACTTATGCGATCGATGGAGTACAGTATCTTGCGGTGGCGATCGCGGGTTCAGATGTGCCGGGGCGGTTGAGGGTTTACAGCTACGAGCCCTGATTCACTGATTTTTTGAGTGGCTGCACTGTCACACAATGTATTGAGATAGATAATGAAACTATTTACAGCAATACCCTTTCTCTTTTTTTTTGTTGCGGCGAGTGCACAGGACAATGTAAGGGAAAGTGAGAAAGAGATTCGCATTCTGTCTGCGTATCACGGGCTTGATCCCTTGCCACCGCTAGCAACTCGATTATGTGGGTTGCCTCCGGCTAGGGGTCAGGATGGAATGCCCGTTACCTTTTCTGTGCAGATAGATAGCGCATCAATTTCTGCGGCTGCCTTTGCAGTTGAAACCAGCTCGGGTGAAATTATTACTCCACTGTGTGCAACTTTGCGACCTGCGATAGAGACGCTCGAGAAGCGCACGGTGCTTCTTATCGGGCCTTTTAGTGTTGGCGACTCACTGCCGAAAAGTGTTGAGATTGTGGAACAGCTCGAGGATGTCGATGGGAATTCGCTGGTCGGCTTGAAAATTGAAAAGGTGACGCTCCTCGCAGCTGGGCCCAGCCTAGTATTTGCCGAGCGCTTCGCTCCTGATACTTCAGGGCTTGAAGGGGAATGCCCGGCCGATACCGCACAAGCAGTCCAACTAACTTGGGAAGGCGGGGTTACCGGGCCGGCGGGCGCTGATCTTGGCGAGGCCCAGCGAACAGCCATATTGGTACTTCTTGAGAATGGAGATGCTGTACACCCACTTTTTCTCGCCGATGATGATCCGGACAATCATGTCATTGCCTGTATCTCCGAGACCAGTCCAGCAGTTTCGGTTAGCGTAACGGCGGGCTTCTTTCATGATCCGGGTGATGATGCCAATCCTGAGACCAGGATAGATGTGATTTCAAGAATGAGTGAGTGATATTTTTTGAGATTGGCACATTACCCTTGAATAGCTAGAAGATGAAATAGAGACAGGAACTAGTTTTGACTATGTTTATGTCTAAAAAAGGAAGCTCGATATGAAACATTGTTTCAAGCAAATGTCTTTAATTGCACTGTCGCTTGTTGTTTGCTCTGGGGCTTGGGCTCAGCGATTGCTGCAGCCTACTGAAAGCTGCCGTGATCACTCTGCGTCTAGCATAGTGAGCTTTGCAGATGCAGTGCTGGACAAGGAAGTGCGCGAGGCTTTGTCTATCGGGCCACAAGATGCCCTGACTTGCGAGCTAGCTGCGCAATTAACAACACTGGATGCCTCCGGTGTAGGAGCGAAAAGATCGGTCTCAGGCTCGCCTGAATGGAATGACCCTGAACATCTGTTTCATGACCTCTCCGGTATACAGAACCTCACAGGCCTAACCGACCTTGCGCTCAGGAATCGCGGTCTGTCCGATATTCGCCCGCTAGCCGGGCTTACCGATTTGATAAACCTGAATCTACATACAAACTGGATCTCTGATATCAGCCCATTGCGGGACTTGACGGAACTAGTGAGGCTGCGAATCGGCGAATATCCCCTGAGCGATATCAG
>JAQWZF010000029.1 GCA_029253585.1 Gammaproteobacteria bacterium | reverse complement strand
CCGCCTGGACCGCCCGGAGGTGGACCGCCTGGACTGTCTGGAGGCAAGGGTGCGTCCTGCGCCAGAACCGACGCAGACACTGCTAAAATTGAAATAAAAGCCAAAATAGTTTTAGTTATTTTCATATCTCACCTGTATCGCTAGCTCGAGTCGATCATTGCTGTTATATACTCGAACCCAACAAACCTCAAGCCAAACAACATATCTATCTTAAATTTAAAGCGCTGTGTTACGGTTCAGTAGAGACTGAGACCCTAAATTCGGCGCTGATTAATGAAGCTTTTAGTAAATGTCGATTCTTACCATGGCGACGTTGAGGTTTTACTATATAGTGGTTTGAATCCTGAGATTTTGAAAATGAAGCTCCGTTCATCATTACTAGCATTACTAGCATCTTTTGCTATCACTCATCTCCCAATCAATGCACAAGAGTGGAGCACTATAGCGGAGCCTTTAAATCGTAATCTTATACTACAGTGCGATCTATATCGCACTGATTACGAGTACCAGTTTACAAACCTTTTCTTTTTTAGACGAACGAATCAATTGGTGAGTACGGTAAAGTTAGCGCCTGACGGAATGATTGAAGAAAGAGTACCTGTATTCCATCGTAAAGATGCCAGCATATTCGGATTTGCTGGCTATATTGACAGGCTCGAAATATATGATTACTACAGTGGATACACTTGGTACGAAGGCTATGACCAAAATCTCCGATACTATGCAGGCTCGAGAATTTCTCGCTATGACGGTTCCTACACGAACATATATGACTACTATGTATTCGGCACATGTGAAGAAGTCGATCTCCAAACGGCGAGGGAATCAATCAACGAATACAACGCAGGTCTAGAAGAACAACGAGAACAGTCAGCATCGTACCGTTTATTTTAGTTCATATTGTACGATTACCCCGAAATCCCGCTTCGCCCAAAAAAGTATGCAATCTCGAGTGCTAGTAAGGTGAAAAACACTAGCATGGAAAGCTCGCCGTCTGTCAATATACTTACCAGCTTAAACCTTACACTTTCAGAGCTCAGAACTTCTCGCTGACCGAACCTGTCACTTTCATCTTCTCGAGGTTCTTCATCATTACTGCCTTCATTTCTGATCTGGATATACTCGTACCCATGAGAAAATCGCTGCGGTATCTCGATCAGATCCAGTACTTCGAATTCTTCTTCGTTTAACTCTTCAAATTCAAATAGAAACTCTCTTGGAACTCTCTCTATATCCACATCTCGCACGCTTGAGCTGGTGCTCGCAATAATCCCCATAGGACCAAATCTAAGATCAGATTTAAATAAATCGAGCAGCGCCCACTCATCATCGATTAAATCTTCCTCTCTCTCAATCACAAGAATAAGCTTATCTCGCGCCAGGATGTTGTTTTTCTGACTGAACGTTTTGTCCATAGAATAGGACTTCATACTCATGTTTATTATCGATAGCATTGCATCTACAGACCCCCCCTTGTAGTAAACAACGCTTCTACCCTTCTTTGTTGATATATAATCAATTAATATTTTTTTATAGTGCGCGAGAATTAGTGGGTTCTCAGACTTGATGAAACAAATGGGTTCTTTGGAGATAAGCCTCTTTCTTGCACGCTTTAGAGTCTCATAATGAAGTAAAGAGAGAACTAGCTCTCCATTTCCGTTAGCCCGATTTAAAGCTCTGATAGCTTCAGGTTTGACCCTTTCCTCAGGTTGACTTGTTAATTGTTCTTCCGAATTCATCATATTTATAGTCATCTGGAACTCTAATTATTGGGCGCTGAACTTGTCTTTGATCAGCCAGAAATGTATTCAGGTTATAAACGTAAGCAATTACTTCCGCGACCACCTTGTAAAGCTTTTCTGGAATCTGAGAATTTGTATCAGTAGTAAAGTACAAAGCACGCGCTAACTCAGGTTGCTCAAAAATAGTAACCCCGTGCTTTTTTGCTTCTTCTTTTATTCTTTCGGCAATCAGATTCATGCCCTTAGCTATCACCACGGGCGCTGCTGTTCCACCTACTTGGTAAGAAAGCGCGACAGCAAAATGATTCGGATTAGTCACGACCACATCAGCATCCTGTATCGCCTCAATCATTGAAGCCATAGCCGCTTCCCGCTGTTTTTCTCGTATTTTCCTCTTTACTTCTGGCTGACCCTCACTTTCTTTATATTCGTCCTTAATTTCTTGAAATGACATCTTTTGCTGATCTTTGAATTGGAAAAACTGATATGGAGCGTCCATTGCGGCGATAATCAACAACGCTATCGAGAGCAAGATAAATGACTGCGCAACTATAGATAGTCCAGAAACGATCGATAGGTGCGTGGGCAAAGTGCCGACAGTCAACAACTCACCCCAAAAAAGCACATAGCAAAAAAACAAAAATCCAGATATCACTATTAATTTTATTAAGCTTTTAGCCAGCTCGAATAAACTCTTTGTGCTAAATATTTTCTTTAATCCGCTTATAGGATTTATTTTTTGTCCTTTCGGCATAAAAGCTTTAATTGAGAAGCCCACTCCACCGAATAAATAGTTAGCAGCGATGGCCATTACAATTGTGACAATTACAACAGGTGAGAAAAGCAACAATAAATCAACTAAGGCTGTTAGGAAGGTGGCCTGCATACTATTTGGATTTTCAATGAGGTTTTGGTCTAGGAAAAAAAGCCCCTGCATTAGTTCCAATATACTGCCCGAGAAATAGCTACCCACAGAATATATTGATACAGCAGCTCCAATAGTGATTAGTGCGACTGTCAAGTCCTGAGACCTCGCGAATTGCCCCTCTTCTCGCGCTTTTTCAAGTTTTCTTTGGGTGGGCTCTTCTGTTTTTGATTCTTGATCAGCCATGAAATTAAAAGACTATGAATTCGAAAAGTGTAGCCCAAGCACCCGAAATTGAACTCACTAGCGCCGGCATTGCAATTGTCATACCAAGCAAAGCCATAATGAGGATGAAGGGAAATCCAATTGAAATTACATTCAACGAAGGTGCAGATCGAGTAATCAAACCCAGTGCAAGATTAATTATCAAGATAGATAATAAAATTGGCAGCGCAATAGCAAGTCCTCCGGTAAATATAAGCCCTGTCACATTCAGTAGGGCTTCATAGAACTCAAATGAGTCTCCATTGAATCCGATTGGAATCGTCTCAAAACTTTTCGCGAGTAAATCAATGACGAGCAAATGGCCATCGATAGTAAGGAAAATCAGATTTGAAAGAATCACCAAAAACTGAGAAATTATAGGCGAATTTCCAAGACTAGGATCGACAAGGTTGGCCATACCTAGACCGGTCGAGTTGGATAGCGCAGCGCCAGCTACTGCTACAGCCGCCGTCACCGCTTGAAGGCATAGCCCTAGCCCAGCTCCAAGAATAGCTTCAAAAAAAATCAGCCTTACTAACGATATCAAATCTATACTTTCAGGCACCATTCCAGGATCCCAGATAAGTAAGGTGACTGCCAGAGCAAACAAAATTTTTAGTTGGAGGTTAAAAGCGGTTAGAGAAAATATTGGGGCTGCTATTAAAAATGCTGACAACCTTGTGAAAGGAATCAAAATGTATCCCGAAGAGGTGATTAGGTTGACGATATCGTAATTCATGGTTCAAGTTAAATACATAGGCAACGCATCCATGAGCCGCTCAAAATAATTGATAAGCACACCAAGTTGCCAGTTTCCAATAAAGTATAGCAGGAGGATTAGGCCTAAAAGCTTTGGGACAAAGCTTAAAGTCATTTCTTGTATTGAAGTCGCTGCCTGCAAAATCCCAATTAGCAGCCCAAGCAGGAGGATGACGCCAAGGATCGGCCCAGCAAGCAATGCCGCCGTCAATAATGCACCTTGCCCGATATCTATAACGTCGGAAATATTCATTATGTTGAGAAACTCGCAGTCAGCGACTGCATAATTAATGTCCATCCATCTGCTAAGACAAAAAACATAAGCTTAAACGGCATCGATATCATCATTGGCGACAACATCATCATACCCATAGACATCAAAATACTTGCTACTACAAGATCGATGATTACAAACGGGATATAAATCAAAAAGCCGATAGTAAAAGCTGTCTTTAATTCTGACGTCATAAAGGCCGGGATGAGCACGCTGATTGGCACAGACTCTTCATCTAGCTCTTCGATTTCAGCGATAGATGCGAATGCTGACAGATCTGTCTCTCGAGTTTGAGCGATCATAAATTCCCTTACCGGTGCCGACGCAGTCTCGATGGCAGACTCTGCACTAAGCTCTTCGTTCAAATATGGAACCATAGCATCGTTATAAACCGACTCAAATACCGGACTCATTACGAAGAGCGTAAGGAACAAAGAAATACCAACCAAAACCGTGTTTGGCGGAGTCTGACCTGTACCAAGCGCCTGGCGCAGTAGCGACATGACTATGATTATTCTGACGAAGGAAGTCATCATTATCAGCAATGATGGCAATAACGTAAGAACCGTCATGAGAACGAGTATCTGTAGGGTAAGACTGTATTCAGACGCTCCGGATGCATCTGTCGTCACGGATACCGCGGGGAGGCCCTGAGCAAGGAGGGGTGACGCTGAAGCCGATAAAATCAACAGCAGCAGCAATTTAAAAAGCACTTTTAATACTCTTTCTGAACCTGCTCTGTTGGCAAGCATTTTTCCGTTCCTGCTAGTTGTCGAGAGCTTGAGATGTCTCTCGTCCAAATCTCGGATAATGTATTGTTATCGGCAGCTATTAATGAAATTTGACCTTCCGCTTCTACCAAGAACAGCCTTCCGTGCTTCCCGAGATATATCGAATCGACAATTTTGATCTCGCCTCTGGGCTTCTCTGTAAGATTCACCCCATATTTTTCATACAGTCTTGCAGAAGCGTAAATTAATGCGAGCACGACTGCGCCGGAGAGCATTATTTGTAAGAGATCTATCGTCATGAACGAAGGAGTATTTTCTGAGCAATCACTATTTGTCCATCTGTTTGAGACGTTCGGTTTTAGGAACTACTTGAGTCAATCGAATACCATACTTTTCATTCACCAAAACCACCTCGCCTTGCGCGATCAGGACATCATTTACACGCAAGTCGAGAGGCTCTCCCGCGAGTCTATCAAGTTCCACGACGGAGCCCTGGGTTAACCTCATCAATTCTTCGATCTTGAATTTGGTCCTACCAACTTCCACCGAAATATTGACGGGTAGATTATTTATAAGATCTGATTCAAGCTCAATACTATTTTCAATGATAGAACTTTTATCAGACTTCTGTTGTTGAGCTGACAATAGCACATCATGCTCAGTATTCTGATCCGTAGTATTATTTTCTTCACTCATGGCTATCTCTCGAAAAGATGAATTAGTCATCAACCGCATAATGTTTAGTGATTTTTACAGCTGACTGGTTATCCTTTTTACCTAACGTGCCATAAAAAAATGGATTTTCCTCCACATAGATGGTGCATTCATCCTCCATGTCGAACAAAATTATCTGATCGGTTTCTAAATTCCTTATATCCCTGTATCTGATAGACGCCGATCCCATTTTTACACGCAATTCAACCGGAACATCTAGGACCGCGTCCTTTATTTGCTCGCGCCAACGAGTATCAGAGCCGGTATCTTCGGACCCTTGCACCCTTGTACGGAGTAAGTCCCGAACAGGCTTAAATAGGGAAATTGGTTGGATTAAATATAGCGCAGCCTCAGACCCGTCTTTTAAGAGGAACTTGATCGTGCTTTTCAACATCAAGTCATCTTCATCTGCAATTTGGATAAATTGCGGGTTAATCTCAGAAGCTGACTTATGAAAATTGACTGGTAGTACTGGGGCATAGGCTTCCTTAAGAGAGCCAAACACAATATTCAACAATAGCTCAATAATAGAATCTTCAGTCGGGGTGAATATTCTCGTAGGTGTTAGATTTCCGATAGGCTCACCAACACCGCCAAAAAAATCGTCCAATGAGGTAAAAACAACATTCGGATCAACAACTAGTATAGACATTCCTCTTAATGGCTCCATACGAAATGTATGGATTGAAAGAGGCGGCTTCATATCAACCATCGTCTCTGAAAATGGAAGAAGCTGAACCGGCTCGGGGGTAACCCGTGGGTGCGTGCGAAGAACGTCATTAAGACCCATACGCAGCTGCCTAGCAAATCTCTCGTTCAAGAGGTCAATTGAATTATTGCTAAATCCAAGCGACGAGTCCTGAGCTGTTAGGTCATGTGATCTTATCTGAGCAGCAGATGAAGACGGATTGATGACGGAGGTTCCCTTATCAGAAAATTCTTCCGCGATGGCATCAATTTCTTCTTGAGTTAGCTGCGACTCATCGGACTTTTCCATCAGTATATCTCTCAACTATTGGACTAAAAATTCTGTAAAAAGAACTGTCTCGATCCCACCAAAATCTTCTAAACGCTCAAGCATTGCATTAACACGAATTCGAAGCCTCTCTTCGAGGACCTGTCGAAAATTGGGCATCATAACTTCGGTTTCGGTGGTTTCTGACAGGGCCTCATTGATCGACGCGCGAACAGCATCTACATTATTCACGACGTTGTCTATCACTAACTGATCATAATGGGTCATTAAGCTGATAGATAGCTGCATTACCATACGAGACTGGGACACGTTCGATGTGAATGGTGTCTCAAATCTATGATAAAGCGTATCCAGTCTAGAAGGGTTTGGTGTCTCAAGAAGGGCTGGGCCAGCATCTTCTGCTTCGTCATCTCCCATAGATGTTCCACTGCCATCGCCTTCCGCCAAAATTTCTTCTGAATCAGGCTGATCAAAGTACCCTGTAACGAACAACGTTCCCATCACAGTGCCAACTATAAATACCACGCCGATTAGGCCAACGATAGCTATCAACTTGATAGGTAATTTTGATTTATTACCTTCCTGAACTTCTTCATCAGCCATTGCCATTATCCCTCTAATAAACTAGATCGTTATATCGATATTGTGACCGTTTTCAGCAAGATCTCGGTTCGAATCTTGCTCCGCGAACCTCTCCGAAGAGTCGGCCACATCTTCTGCTGCTCTCTCCCAGTTCCTGTCGTTTTCACCGTCGGACCTAGGGCTCGAATTACTGCCAAACAAGCCCTTTTCGCCAGCCTCAAGGTTGGGTGCCTTCCCGCCCGCATCCTGCCAATGAGCCGGCCAGTGCTCTTTCATCAGTTTACTGGCCTCATCAGGCGCGCTCAGGATTTTAACACTTATTTCGTTACCATCGAGCAATTCAATGCCAAAGGTTATTATTCCTAGCTCCCGTGGGTGCAATTTAATTTGTAGCTCGTTGAGCTGACCAGAATTAATCTGAGAACGAACCCCTCTTATTAATTGACCCACACGCTGATCTAATTCTTCGCGGAGTGTGTTTCTCCGGGCATCATACCCCGAAAAGTCGAGTTCTGCCTGAAAGGTACTTGGGCCTGTGCGTTTCGCAATACCTTCTGCTGCCTGATCTTCCCTGACAATCATAGGAGTTAATGGATCGGCAAGCTGTAAGTTAGTCGAGGCAGTATTATTCCTTCTTCCAGTGGCCTGATCTGCAGAGGGAAGATCACCAATTCTGCCTACGGTTAGTTCATTTATAACATCCAATTTTATACCAGTTTTTTTATCATCAGCTGACAGCACTTTTGAAATATCCTGGAGGGTTGAATTGGTAGTTTGTTGTGCATCGATGCCTCGGAGCTGCCCTTGCCGCTTCAATTCGCCAACCTTAGAGTAGGAGACACGGGATTTCTCGACCATCGCCCTTGTTCTATTCTGAGCGCCGCGCGAAAGTCCGAGTAACCCATCCTGATGTCTGAATGATTGTATGTTTGATTCATGTGCAATCGTTGATGGCTGAGATGGTGTTATTTCCCTAGAGATAGTTTTACCCGATTTCATTTCGACTTGTTCTTTAAACGCCAACTCACTTGCGAGCTCTGCCATATTGTATTTACTTTGCCGACTTCCAACCAACACTTGTCTTTGACCACTCAAAGTCTCTATATATGAACCATTATAAGAATTTGGCAATCGCGAACGTTGCTCAATGTTATTCCCCCCCCCAGGAGCACTCTCTTTTAAACGCCTATCAGAACTATTGTCACTGCGCTTGATTCCAACAAAGCCAGCATCGGAGCGCCCAGACTGCGATTTAGATTCATTTCCTTCATCTCCAGCGTGCACTATGCTAGGCTGATCCGAATAGCTCCCAGTAATCAATCTTTCTGCTTTCGCCCCCTTTCCTGATTTTTGTATTTCCGAGATAATTTGGCCCGCAGCTTTTGGGGCCGCTAACTCAAAATCAGAATGAGTTCTAACTCCTGGGCCAGACCCCTGATTTCTTTCGGAAGTCACGGAAGTAATCTTCGACGAAGCGAAAGGGCTTTGAAAACTGGGCACCAGTTCACGTGGAGTAGAAGCGTGATTGAGCACAAATTTAGATGCGTAGCCCTCTCTATCACCCTTTAGGGCTGCCGTATTTGGATCTTCGATAGCAAGTGGAAGAACGTTAAAGGGAGCAGAGCTACTTCGAGCCTCACTTAAATTGCTCAGCCCGGCTTCTTGACGGTTAGCAGCTTTGGGGGTTTCCGGCGCGACGTATCCTGCTGCTGTCGAATCGAGATTATGGGCAAATAAAGCGTTCTTCAACGCTTTGAATCCATCGGAGAAGTCTACTAATACACCCGTTGCTTCCGGCAATTCTTTAATCTGTTCTGTAGTTATCGGACTGACACCGTTAACAAGTAAAGCGTTCTTCAATGATTTAAATCCACCGGAGGAGTCCACGAATACACCTGTTGATTCCTGCATTTCTTTCATGTTTGAGGCTTCTGAGAGTAAACTCTCTAAGCCAGATGGCAAGACTTCAAACTCAGGTAAACTCGCGCTAGCGATCTGGTTTTTTTCAGTAGATTCTATATCAAAGAAACCTCCCTTAGGCTGAAGTCTAAAAGCTGTTGCCTCCGAAGTGTCTGAGATATCCATTTGTTCAACGAGCTTGTCTAAAAGCGGCGAATCAATACCGCTTTTAATTCCACTTAATTCCAAATGCGTAGATAAAATTCTCTCGAAATCAGAACCCTGGCTGGCAGTATCTTCTGTAACTCTCTGATTTAATTTGCTAATTATAGCGGAAAGGTCAAAGTTAGATAATTCTATCATTTAAAACTCGTTTGTATCGCTTAGGAAATATTATTGTCCAATAGATAAAAGCAAGTTTTATTCCAATCTTGAGGAATCAATTCATTTTTTTGAATCTGTGCAGAGCAATATCGTCCATCTCCATCTGGTCCTTCGACAAAGATTGCATCTTCACCAAAGTATCAGCTTTATTTTGCAGCTTACGGTATTTCAATTTTTCTCGTTCCGCCAAAGCGAGTCGTTCCTCGCCTTGTATCAACTGGCTGCTCAGCGTTTCTTTAGTGAAATACAACTCATTTCTTCCAGACTCGAGCTGTGAAATGAGGTTGAAGACTTGATAAACCTTGTAGCTATCTAGTCGCTGGCCTTTCTTACATGAATTAATTTCATGATAATCAAAAATTAATTCTTCTATTTTATTTATTTGGTCTGTCACATTAGACATTTCGAGCCTCAATTTTGAAATGTGGGACCGAATATCGTCAGCCTTGTAACTCTGGAGGGACAGAAGTGTTTTCCAAGCACTCATAACTACCTCATCAAAGCTTCAGAAAGCTTTTCCAAAGACTTCTCAAAAGTATAAGAAACATTTTGATCCTGTTTAAGAAATTCATCGATAGCGCTCTTCTTTGCTATAGCCTCGTCTAATTCTAAATTAGTACCACTCTGATAGGCTCCAACTTGCACTAGGTCTCGATTTTGGTTGTATGTGGTCCACAACCTTCTTAGTTTCATCGCTAATTCATTTTGACCCTTGGTCACAACATTACTTGCAACCCGCGATATCGAGCCTTCTAAGTCTATCGCCGGATAGTGCGCCGAATCTGCCAGCTCACGCGACAACATAATCTGACCATCCAAAGTGGCTCTAGCGATATCTACGATTGGGTCATTTCTATCATCTGCTTCTGCAAGAACAGTGTATATCGCCGAAATAGAACCTTTTTGATTCTTGTTAACACCACACTTTTCAATGAGCCTAGGCAATAAGCTAAATACAGAAGGTGGATAACCCTTCGTTGTAGGTGGCTCTCCTGTCGCAAGTCCTACCTCCCTCTGAGCATGTGCGACTCGAGTAAGGCTATCAAATAAAATGAGAACATCCTTACCTAAACCCGCAAAGTACTCGGCCACGGCGTGCGTGACCTTGGCGGCCCTGACTCGGCTAACTGGCGACACATCAACAGGAGCGGCGACTACTATGGCCTTCTGCATTCCCTCCGGCCCCAAGGTGTCCTGAATAAATTCCTGCACCTCCCTTCCACGCTCACCAATTAAACCTATAACCACCACGTCAGCTGCCGTATTTTTTGCCAACATTGCTAGCAAAACGCTTTTACCAACACCCGAACCTGCGATTAGACCAATTCGCTGGCCTTTACAAAAAGTTAATGCGCCATTGATCGCCTTAATGCCAGTATCAAGAACCTGTTTAATTGCTCCTCTATCCAGAGGGTTCAACTCCTTATGCTCCAGGTCTAAATACCTCTCCCTCATGATCGGACCCAACCCATCTGCAGGGTTGCCCTTAGAGTCAACCACTCGCCCCAATGCGTCCGGCCCTATTCCGAATAGGTGGTCTTTTTCTGAAAGCCGCACCTGCGAACCTGGTTTTATCCCACCCGTATCGGATAGCGGCATTAGCATCAACCCATCAGAATCAAACCCGATGACCTCTGCCGAAACAGGGTCCCTGCCCGAATTAACGTGAATTTTACAAACTGACCCAATCTCGGCGGAGAGCCCTGACACTCTTACTGTCAGGCCGGCTAATCTTTCCACTTTGCCACAGGGGATGGGTTTAAGCGGGGCAAAATTCACTTCGGACTTAGTTAGGTTTTGAATTGCTGCGTCGAATAAAGTCATTTGCCAACTAGCTCAAAACAAACTTTTCTAAGACGATCTTCATAAAAATTTTCAAGCGTCGATTCTTCAATCTCGATTTTTGCATCCCCTGCATTCAGATTTGGATCCGACTTAACCCTTATACTTTTAGGTAGCTTGAGGGCTTTCGAATTGATTTTTTCAAAATCCACTTCCGAAAGGCAGATCAATTTATCGTCAGAGACCGAGTTTTGAGAAAACTTGACGAGCTCTTGAATGATATTTTCTAGTCCCGTTTTACTCTCTTTAATCGATGCGCGGGTAATCAATTCGACACTCTTAACCAGCAGCTTTCTGATTGCTAGCTCCAATGCTGCGGTATCGATTTTTTCGAGGGCAAGAGTCTCCAGCAACTCTGATAGCTCCTGTTCTTGCGCTTTATATTTCTCAGCTAACTGAGCTTCGCTCTCAGCCTTGCCATCTAGATATTTTTGTTCACCAAATTCTCGTATTTCGTTTTCACTGTATTTTGCAACCTCGTTGGGGTCAATTTCTTCCTCAATGTCCTGATCGCACTCTAGCTCACTCTCAATATTTGACGCTTCAGCTGCCTGGCCCAGATTCTCGAGCTCTCCTATAACTTCATGGACCAAGACAGAGGAGGCAGTTGGATCCCACTCTTCGAAGTCATCTGAAGAAACTGAATCACTTAGTTCAGAAAAATCAATCGGCGTAAAATCGCTCAGCATCGCTGTGTTAGGTGACTCCCAAGCTTCAAATAGATGCTCCTTCTTAGACAAAATCGTCTCCTCTGCCTGCTAAGACGATCTCGCCAGCATCTGACATCTGTCTGGCCAACCGTAAGATTTGCTTCTGGGCGTCTTCTACGTCAGTAATTCGGACAGGACCTTTAGCTTCCATTTCATCCATGAACATAACTTTCGCTCTCTGCGACATATTGTCTAAAAATTTGTCCTTCACTGCCTCGTCTGCACCCTTAACCGCAGTCATCAAGTCGTCTTGTTCTAGCGCTCGCATGAGTGTCTGTATGCTCTTATTATCCAACGCACTGAGATTTTCAAACGTAAACATGTTGTCCTGGATGGCTAGCGCAAGTTCAGAATCACCATCCTCGAGGCCGGTAAAGATCGATGATTCCATCTCTGCCTTGGTATAGTTCATGATCTTAGCCGCGGTCTTCACGCCGCCAAACGAAGATGCCTTAGCGCTTGTGCTGTGGAATTGCATCTTCATGATTTTCTCAAGCTGTGCCATAGCATTTGGGTGAATTGTTTCTAGATTTGCCACGCGCTTTACTATCTCGGGCCGAATCTTGTCCGGCAGGTAATTCAAAACGTCAGCCGCAACGTCGTACTCGAGCACAGACATTACGATTGCGACCACCTGCGGGTGTTCTCCTCCTATCATTTCTCCTATAGACCTAGCGTCCATCCATTGGAGCATCTCCAATCCCTTGCTTGATACCCCGCCTGGCATAATTCGACCAAGCACCGTTGCCGCCTTTTCTTCACCGAGGGCCTTGTTAAATACTGTGGAGACGTATTCCATGGTTCCTAGACCAAGGCTTGTCTGGCCGCGTATCGTCATAATGAATTCATCTAGGATGTAGTCCACCGTTTCCTGCGATAAATCAGCCACTGCGACCATTGATGTACCAATTGCCTGGACCTCTCGAGGAGACAAAAACGCGATTATGTTTGCCGCTTGTTCTTCGCCCAAGAGAAGCAACAACACTGCCGCCCTCTCAATACTCGTAAGAAGTGCGATTTCGTTCTTTGCTTGCTCTGATAGTTTGTCTAAATCAGCCATGGCCTAAATCCGCCTATTAAACCTTAATCATCTTCTTAAATACGTTGGCAACTCGGCCCACGTCTTCGCCTACAAGAAGCCGAACAACAGCCACTTTATCGTCGTAAGAATTAGCTGTGTCGAGCATGTCAGCAGAAATTCTTGACTTCTTGGTCTGGATCTTCTTCTTAATCTCTTCAAGAGACTCGCCAGCATCCATCATCTCCTCAGCCTCAGCAGCTTCTTCCTCTGAGAGTTCATCGGTAAGTTCATCCAGGCTCTCCACGACAGTCGTCTTACCGCCCTTTGCCTCAGTTTGCTTCACACCGAACGTAACTCCCATTACCTGACCGCCAACCAATCTTCCAACAAGCGGCCTTACCGCGATCATTAGAAAAAGCACTAGAGTTGCGAAGATTAGTACAATTCTCGCCCAATAGCGTATCGCCTCATTTTCGTACCAAGGAATAAAAATTTCTATAATTTCTTCGGTAAGAAATGGTGAAATAGAAACGGCGACACTGTCTCCCCTATTGACACTATAACCGACGGCACCTTGAATCAAACTCTCCAACCTCTCCTCAGACAAGATCGGAACAAAGGTCTCGCTGCCATCTTCCTGTACAATTGAACGATTTGCTGCAAGTTCGTTAACAACCACTGCCGCTGAAAGTCTTGTTAAGACCCCTGTTGCGTTGCGTTGATAACGGATTGACCTGTCGTAGTCGTAGTCTCTTGTAGTCTGACTGTTCACAATCTGCTCAGTCACCTCTTGAGCTTCCTGACCAGCCACCTGTTCTTGCTCCAAAACCGTGTCATTTGGAACTATATTGGTTGCTCCTCCAGGCACTCCCGCAGCAGCCGCAGTGCGCGATGTATCAGTGATTACAACCTCTGAGATAGGCATAGCCCCGCTACCATTACCATCTATAATTTCCGAGGTCGATTCATATTCAGTAAAGTCGAGGGTCACGTCTACGTCGGCTTGTACGTTCTCTCTACCGAAGATAGGCGCAAGGATATCTATAATTTTGCTTTGGTAAGAGTCCTCTAAATTAGTTCTTACTCGAGACTGTTCATTCGCCGCCCGCATTCCAGGACTCAAGTTATCGGATAGCAAGTTTCCTTGGGCATTAACGACAGAGACCGCCTCAGTCGACAAGTATGGAATGCTCGACGATACCAGGTTTACGATTGACTGCACTTGCGAATCCGTGATGACCCGACCGGGATAGGGCATAACTACGACTGATGCCTTCGCGGGCTCCCTATTCCTAATGTATGAGCTCTGTCTTGACGCAGCAATATGGACCCTCGCCGATTGCACCGAATTTATCTGTGAAATACTTCTTGCTAATTCGGATTCAATGGCCGCGGTGTACTGCGCCTGCTCCATAAACTGACTGGTGGTCAAACTGGATTGCAGGCCCAATGATTCAAAGGCGTTCATTGATGAACTACTTGGTATACCAGCAGAGGCGAGCTGCATGCGAGCCTCGTAATATTGTTCGGATGGGACTAAAAGTGCGCCAGTCGCTTGATCAAGCCTCGCCTCGATACCGAGTGACATCAGCTGCTCGTAGGCCACTGCCCTATCCGCTTCCGACATGTCAGGATAAAGAACGCGATTTGTATCTTCACGTAGAAGGGCTACCGCCATGATGACGCCAACTATGGCTAGGAGTCCACCAATAATCGGGAGTGTCCTCTGCACCGCCGGTTGATTCAGGAAATCTACAACTGTATTACCCTGCTCCTGTGTGGCAGCGGGCATGTTTCCTTCTTCAACCAACACCGGGACTCCGCTGTCTTCATCAAAACCACCACCCTGATCTTGCTCAAGGAGCACCTGGTTTTGCATATCTACTTCTTCAGCTGTTACAGCCATTTCAACACCTCAAATGCACTAGACGGGCATATTCATTATGTCTTGGTACGCTTGTAGAACCTTATTTCTTACCTGCAGCGTGGTCTCGAATGCCAGTGAGGATTTCTGCATCGCTACAACAACGTCAGTCAGCGGAACATCCCCTCCAGCTTGATAGACTTCAGAAAGTCCTGCAGCAGATTGCTGGACATCCGACACCTCCCTTAGGGTGTCCACCATGGCTTCAGAAAACTGCTGCGAAAAGCTCGGGCCTTTTACCTCGGCGGACTGTTCTTGACCAGCCCCAGACGGGCGCGAAACGGCAATCTGGTCCTGATAGGCCCTGACCTGTGCAAGTAGCGACTCCGCAGTTGAATTAATAGCCATGATTAAGCTCCCTTACGCTCGCGCATAGGCGCGAGGCACTGGCAGTCCCGCCTCGCGAAACCTGTTTAATTTGAGCCGCAGGGTCCTGGTGCTGATGCCCAAGTCTTCTGCTGCCTCTGCCCTCGAGCGATTCCTCGCTAGGGCTTCAAGAATTTCTTTCAGCTCACTCACTATTTTTGCTCCTTGCAAAGTAGAAGCGTTGGTGTCCAGGAGCTCACTGAGCTCATCTATCGAAGAGAAGGACTGCTCCAAGTCAGCAGCATTGAGATCATTGGCTGACGCTTGTTCGCTCACCAAGTCGTCCAACATGAGTGAATCCGAGGTGATGACGAGCCCTGGAGTGAGAATGATCGCTCGGGAAACCACGTTTTCTAGTTCCCTCGCGTTGCCCGGCCAGCTGTGTGCAAGCAATTTCCTGAGGGCTCCGTCACTAAACTCAAATGCTTCTCTAGAGTGCTTCTGTAAGAAAAGCCTCGCGAGGGGCTCGATATCCAGAGTGCGCTCACTAAGCCCATTGATTTCTAACCTGAATCCGCTCAAACGAAAGTAGAGATCCTCCCGGAATGTCTTTTGGAGAATAGACTTCTTAATATCGATGTTAGTTGCGGATACAACCCTCACATCTAGGGGAGTGGCTGTTGTTGAGCCAACTCGATAGACCTCGTTTTCTTGGAGGACCCGCAACAACTTGGATTGCAGATGAAGAGGCATTTCACCTATTTCATCTAGAAAAAGTGTCCCGCCGTTAGCTTTCTCGAAGTAGCCCTCTGACGCAGAATTAGCACCCGTGAACGAGCCCTTCACGTGCCCAAACAACGTACTTTCTATTAGCGACTCTGGTATAGCAGCACAATTTAAGGCAACAAATGGACCGGACGCCCTTGGAGAGGACTCGTGAACAACGTGGGCCAGGACCTCCTTACCAGAACCAGAGGCCCCTGTGATCAAAATAGAGATCTCAGCACGGGCCGCCCTTCTAGCCAGGTCCAGTAGCCCCACACTCTTCGGGTCCACAAATATGAACGGGTAATCTTTATCTAGCACAATAATTGCCACTTTTGCCGGTTGAGGACAAGTAATGAGCAATCAGCGTGCCAACTTTATATTTACATTAATTTCAATTACTTACAGAATGTGTGTCGTAAATCAAACATGAAACCCACTTTAATTAATCGCATTCGTCGGAAACCGGTCAGTGGACACAATGCCGCTTACAAGTGATAAATAGAGATGGTTATGGATAATCTGCATGCAAAAAAAAGCCGCTCCCGAGAGCGGCTTTTCCTGTAAAAAGCGCACAATAGCGCGAGACGTTTTACAGCGTCTTATCAAAGATGAGTCCCTTCAGCTTCTCAATGTTATGGGCAACCCGTAAAACTGCCTCCGCTGGCACCTGACGGATCACTTCTCCGGTGTCCTCGTTACTGACAGTGACCATGAATCGGTTGGAAACATCGTCGACTGCGAAATTTAGATCGCTCGGCGAAAATTTTATGTACTTGTTCAGGGTCTCGACGACCTCATTGATCTGCTGCTGAACCTTTCCGATCTCCTGCGCGGACATCTCTTGTCGCTTGTGGAGCGCGGTGTTGATCTGGCGCACCTTTTCAGCATTTAGCGAGGCTTCTTTTACATTCCTATGCACATCAGGTTTCTTGATGGCGGAAGAAGTATCCGGGCCGCGCGGCGGACTTGGGGCCGTTGCTGGAGCCTGTTCTATACCTGCCATTATATCTTACCTCTCACTCTCCCTCACGATTTCATCCAAAGTTTAAAGTCTTGCCAGAACCAACGCCACCCTGAAGGAGGGGGAGGTGACGCCGGTCCTGACCCGACTTGCTTACCAAACCCTTACTGCAACAGCGCCAACACTGTCTGCTTGATCTGATTCGCCTGGGCGAGCATTGCCGTTCCCGCCTGTGCAATTATTTGCGTCTTTGCTAATTCAGAAGTCTCTTTAGCGTAGTCAGCGTCTTCAATGCGACTTCTAGATGCATCTGTGTTCGCGGCTATGTTACTCAAGTTGTCTGCGGCATATTCCAACCGATTCGTATATGAACCGTATTTAGCAAGCTCTTCTGACGCCTTGGTGATTGCCGTATCAAGATTAGTCATCGCCGTTGCTGCGTTATTGGCGCTCTGAAGGTCATAACTGCTCAATGCCACACTGAAGACACCACCGTTTCCAGTTGTAGTCCAGTCTCCGAAGGACAGCGACATAGTCTGGCCACTACCAGCTCCAATCTGGACGGCAACTGTATCAGCGCCGTCAAGAAGTGCTTGACCGTTCCATTTCGTATTTGTCTCAATCCTCAGAATTTCAGCTTCAAGTTGTTGATATTCCAGGTCCATGGCATCTCGATCAGTATCGCTGTATGTGCCGCTTCCAGCTTGGACTGCGAGCTCTTTCATGCGAGTTAATATATTTAGTATCTCCTTGCCGGCGCCTTCAACTGTTTGCGTCATCGAGATCGCATCGTTCGCATTGCGGGCAGCCTGTTCTAGACCTTTTACCTGGCTGGACATTCGAGAAGCAATAGCAAGCCCGGCAGCATCGTCGCTTGCCGAATTGATCCGCTTTCCTGTAGATAGTCTTTCCATGGCTGTACTCATAGCTCTTTCATTTCGGACGATCGCATTCGACGCCAGAGTTGCACTTACATTTGTGTTTATTACTGTCACAAGGGACTCCTTTTCTTAAATAGAACATTTCTAATTAATTTTGTTATAGCGCGTTCGGTACATCTACAACCAACACGATACAAACTCATCGGAGCCCCTCTACTCCTTAATTTTGATTGACAATTATTTTATCGTTTTCATGCTACCTCTCTTTGTCGAGCATTAACCCTGACTTAAGGAACAACTATTGCAGCAACGCTAACACTGACTGCTTAGACTGGTTGGCCTGTGCCAGCATCGCAGTAGAGGCTTGTGCTATGATTTGCGTACGAGCCAATTCGCTTGTCTCTGCGGCATAATCAGCATCCTCGATCTGACTGCGAGAAGCATCAGTGTTCTGCGCTACATTCAGAAGATTATCTGAGGCGTATTCCAATCGGTTAATATAGGAGCCATATGTGGCTCGCTCCGCAGCAGCTGCAGTAATAGCTTTGTCCATCTGTGCAATTACTGCGGTAGCGTTGGCTTGTGTAGTAATGTCAATGAAGGCCTCATCGCCATCATTCGCACCGTCGGCGCCAGCATCGTAAGCAAGTATCGCATCACCATATGCCGTCTTGGCATTAGTCGAGTCATTATCACCTGCGGCATTTGCAAGAACTACAGAATCTTCAGCTGCCCAAGCAACGCCAGGCACCCAAGATTTAAATTCGACCGACATAGTTTGGCCTGATCCAGCTCCAACTTGGAGTGCAATACTTTCAGCAGCAGCTCCTGTATGAGTAAAAGTGCCGCCGCCATCTAGAATGGTCATTCCATTCCATTGCGTATTTTTCGCGATTCTATCAACTTCAGCGATCAGCTGCTGGAACTCAAGATTCAGGGCAGTTCGATCGGTAGCACTGTAAGTTCCACTGGAAGACTGAACAGCCAGCTCCTTCATGCGTCCAAGAATATTGCTGATCTCGCCTACTGCTCCCTCAGCGGTCTGAACCATGGAGATGCCATCATTCGCATTACGCGCAGCCTGCTCTAGGCCGTCGACCTGTGAACGCATCCTGGACGCTATCGCCAATCCCGCCGCATCGTCAGAGGCTGAGTTGATTCTCAGTC
>JAQWZF010000032.1 GCA_029253585.1 Gammaproteobacteria bacterium | reverse complement strand
ACGGGACTCGAACCCGCGACCTCCGGCGTGACAGGCCGGCATTCTAACCAGCTGAACTACCGGTCCGCGATGCTTACTACTTACTGCCGTAGGCTAATTTAAAACTAAGCCCAAGGCGGTAATTGGTGGGTGTTGAGGGATTTGAACCCCCGACATTCGCCTTGTAAGGGCGACGCTCTCCCAACTGAGCTAAACACCCATATAACAGAGAGACGCGCATTTTACCGACTTAGGTCAACATGTCAACAAAGACGGTGCGTTGGCGGTAGAGAACAGCAGAAAAATTGACTAATTGCCTACTTACTGGTGTGAGTAAAGGAACCGTCCCAATCTTCGGGAAGGGTTTGCTCTCTCAGGGCCCCAATTCGCTCTTGGTACAGCCCATAAAGCACGCTATCCGGCTCGTCTTGCTACAAGGTTTTAAAGATGTTTTCAGCACTATCCCAGTCGCGGGCGAAGTAAAAATTCAGAGCCTTGTGATAATCGGCTACCCGCTCCTGCAATTGGACCCCCGCCTTGCCTATCTCACAGATCGGCTCAAAGCAGTCTATGGCCTTAACCTTGCCTTTTACCTTCACCCTATCGATCAGGCGAAATAAAAAGCCATCCTGATTCTTTATCGCCTCCTCACCTACTAGCAGCTTGACACCGTAAAACTTGGTTAACCCCTCTAGCCTCGAGCCTAGATTCACCGCGTCCCCCAACACTGTATAGGAGCGCCTACACACCGAGCCCATGTCTCCTACATTCATCATCCCCGAATTGATACTAATACCGATAACGACTTCGGGATAGCCCCTCTCCATAAATATCGGGCGCAACTCTTCGACCTTGTCCAGCATCAGTAACGCTGCCTTGATCGCATTCGCTCTATAGTTGAGATCTTCCAGGGGCGCACCCCAGAATGCCATAACCATGTCACCCACATACTTATCGATAGTGCCGCTGTTCTCGAAGATGATCTTGGTGATAGGAGTGAAGAAATCGCTCATCAGTTTCTTTAACTCTGTTGCACTCAAGGCTTCAGAGATAGTGGTGAAGTTTCGAATGTCCGCGAACAACACGCTTAGGCCCTTACTCTCACCTTCGAAGCTGGAGTTATCCGAATCATCCAACATCGAAGCAATGTGGCCAGGTGGCACATATTGATCAAACATTCCTTTAATAGTCTTGCGTGTCTGGCTCTCACTCAGAAAACCATAGATAAGATTAGTCATCGTAACGAATAAAATAAGTAGTAGCAGCAACACCAGGGGGGAAGTCCACCTTATAGACATCCCATGACTGAAAATTTCCCCACACCGCGGCACCGAGTAAACCGGCACCGGTAGCCGCCATGCTTGCTGCACCCATGAAAAGAAAGGCTATGGAGATGAACAGGCCTGTGGCAATAAAGCTGACAAACAGCGCTCTACCCGCCCAGTCTGGTCTATAGGGGAAGTAAATATCATCAGGCGGGGTGAAGCTCGAAAACGCCGACTCGGTCGATGCCTCACCCGAGTCGACCTCTAAGGTCGTCATGGAATCTAACAAGGCATTTAACATATTCGCATGCACCTCGACCCCGGGATAAACAAGGTCAAGTGGCATCGCACGAATATCGCCAAAACCGGGTGCGCTGGTGCCGACTAAGAACAATGCGTTCTGCAACTGACTTCTTTCTTCATCACTAAGATTGTCTCTTAGCACATCGATTGCGGATATATAGGGAAAGGACGAATCGTCGAATTCTGACGAAGGGCCTATATAAGGCACAATGACTTTAGCGAAGCCGTCGGTGGGAATCTCGAATCTACCTGCACCAACCCCCACCGCAACACCACGCACCACCTCCAGACCGTCATAATTTTCTGTAATCAGTTCATAACTGTCGGCGAAGTTATAGACTCGTATCATCTCCAATGACAATGTCGGATAGAGATCTGAGCCGTAACGAATAAGTAAGGGCACTCGGCGTACCACTCCATCCGGGTCCGGCACCTGATTCATGCTACCGTTGCCGAAGGCTGCATCCTGTAACACCTTAATATTACCGGTATAGCCGGACATATCAGAGACCGTAACCGGCTCGGCTAGTTCTGAGCCTATATTGACGATAGACGCAGGCAGCTCGTTATAGGCGGCATTAGACTGAGTAGTGAAGTTGATCGCCCGAATAGCGTCAATTCCGCTGCGCATCGCATTGGCGAAATACTGATCGGCATCTAATTGCGGCTCGATCTGCGCAAGAGTCTCATTAAACTGCGAATTGAATTGACTAAGGTCAACAGCCTGAAGGAGATCACGGATATTTCTATCAGGTTCGGGAAAGGTCATATCGAAACCAACCACCTGTACACCGTTGTCACGAAGCTTCTTCGTAAGCTGGCCGACCTTGATTCTATTCCAGGGATACTGACCCTCAGCCTATAATGAGCGCTCATCCTGGGCGACGATGACAATCTTATTCTCGGGTGATTTCACATGCTTGGGCATTGCACTCAAGCGTTGATCTTAGACCAGGAACTCAAGGCGTTCAATGATCTCAGCTACCAGCGCAGGTGAACTGAGCTGCAGCCACAACACGAAACAGGTACTAAAAATTCCCAGATAGATAGGCAATCGCTTGCCTTCTGAGACGATGCGGCGAATCGAAAGTAACCCTTCGGAAAGATTCATGTAGACCCTGATTTCTCCGTTCACAAAGATTATATGTCAAAGGGCCTATACATAAAACGGACGAGATAGTATGTTGCGCCCTTCCCTAACACTATCAGACCGAGTTGCCGTAGGGCGATAAAATAAGCGATGAAAATATTCAAGGAATTCCGTTTCGAGGCTGCTCACAGGCTGCCAAATGTACCGGAGGGTCACAAGTGCGCCCGCCTTCATGGCCATTCATTCCTGGTCAAAGTAGAAGTCGAAGGCCCGGTTGGTGCCGAGTCGGGCTGGGTCATGGACTTCTCAAGAATATCCGATGCCTTCAAGCCAATATGGGACAGGCTCGATCACTACTACCTCAATGAGATTCCTGGGCTCGAGAACCCTACTAGCGAGGTGCTCGCACGCTGGATCTGGCAGGAACTGAAGCCCAGTCTCGTCGAGCTATCATCTATCGAAATTCGTGAAACCTGCACCAGTGGCTGCGAATACACTGGAGACTAGACCCTCTAGCTCGCAGCGAAATCCATCGGCGCAATTTCTTCGTTGGCGAGCACAGAGCCAGGTATCTGGGCTTTTGCTTTGATCAACTGCTTGCTGATCATGAATTCTTTGGGACGTGCCACGCAGTCCACCGCGATTAAGACACCTTGCTTGAGATAGAACAGAGCGAAGCTTGCCTCAAGGCCACCTGTCACGCTCCCGCGCAAGACTACCTCATCGTATTCCGCACTTAGCCCTGCCATCTGCAACTTAATCGCATACTGATCCGACCAGAACCAGGGCACGGCATCGTAGACTTGCTGCTTGCCGCAAATATTAGCCGCCACAGTTCGTGCCTGATCGTTTGCGTTAGGCACCGACTCCAGCCTTATATTCCGCCCATAAATAGCGCTGGGATGAACCGTACAGTCCCCCGCCGCATAGATATGCACATCACTGGTATGACCATACTCGTTCACGTGAATACCTGACTTACCGTCTAATCCCGCGCTCATAGCTAAGTCTGTGTTAGGTAGCACACCTATACCAACTATCAGAAAATCTGCTTCAAACCTTTTCCCATCGGTGCAACATACGAGCATCTGCTGGCCTTGTGCCTTAATATTGTCTACTTCGACCCCCGTAAGAACCTGAACCCCAAAGGATTCATGGAGCGACTGTATGTACGCAGACATATCCGGGCCGGTAACCCGCTGCAAGATCCTATCGCTCATCTCGAGCACCGTTACACTTACTTCACGCCGAGCCAGAACCGCGGCCGCCTCCAGACCTATGTAACCGCCTCCAATAATTAATGCACGACGGCCCTTTTCAATCTGAGACTCAAGCTGCGCTGTGTCTTCTGCGGTTCGGATATAGTGAACATTCTCGACTCCCGCCGCGGGAGCAAACTTGCGCACACTGGCACCCGTGCATAGGGCTAACTTCTGATAGCCTAACTTGCGTCCGCTCTCCAGAGTGACCGTTCTTGCTTCGCGATCTATAGTTGTCACCCGCGTCGCCAGCAACAGTTCAATATTGTTATCCTCATACAGTTTTGCCGGTCGCAACTGCATCGCATCCAGGCCTTTTTCTCCGGCCAAATGTTCCTTGGACAAGGGTGGGCGATGATAAGGCAGCTCGGCCTCGTCACCGATCAGCGTAATCGGGCCTGCCCAGCCTTCGCGGCGCAATTGCAACGCCAATGACACACCGGCATGGCTGGCTCCTACGATAATGCAACTCTCACTCATGGTCTAATCCCTATCCTAATTATCTGCAGCATTGATAAGTGGCAGCTATGTCGAAAGCTGCCAATCGATGGCCGCTTTATTCTGCGCCAGCAGGTATTCGTTACTCTTGGAGAAATGATGATTACCAAAAAAGCCGCGACTCGCGGAAAGCGGAGAGGGATGAACTGACTCCAAGACAAGATGCATGTCTCTATCGATCATCGCACCCCTCTTCTGCGCATAGTTACCCCAGAGAATAAACACAATTCCAGTCGCATCCACACTCAGATGATTCACTATGCTGTCGGTAAATGTCTCCCAGCCTCTGCCCTGATGGGACCCTGCAAGACCTGCCTCTACCGTGAGCACTGAATTCAACAGCAGCACTCCCTGCTCTGCCCATTCACTGAGACAGCCATGATCGGGCGGGACAAAACCAACATCCGCGACCAGCTCTTTGTAGATATTCTGTAGTGAAGGCGGCACGCTAATCCCTTTGCGTACGGAGAAGCATAGCCCGTGCGCTTGACCGGGGCCGTGATAGGGATCCTGCCCCAGAATCACAACTTTTACCGCCTCAAACGCTGTAGCATTTAGAGCCGCGAATATCTCATCGCCGGCCGGATAGATGGTCTTACCAAGTTTTTCCTGCTCGCGGAGAAATTCACGCAGCTCGGCCATGTAGCCAGTTTCGAAGTCGCCTTTTAGTCGTTCACTCCAAGAGCTGTCTAATTTAATCTCGCGCTCCTCGAACATTTTAATCTACAGCCTCTCTCGGTAATGAATGCCATTCATTCTGATGCAGGCTTTGCAAGCAAGCCGAACGAGTTCTAATCCTGATCTTGCTGGAGACGCATATGTGGAAACAATAGAACATCCTTAATGGAGGCGGAATCTGTAAACAGCATTACCAGACGATCGATACCTATGCCCTCTCCTGCCGTAGGCGGCATGCCGTACTCCAGCGCCGTCACGTAGTCGTGATCGAAATGCATGGCCTCGCTATCGCCTGAGTCTTTCTGTGCGACCTGCTCCTTGAAGCGCTCGGCCTGATCTTCAGGGTCATTCAACTCAGAGAAACCGTTGGCCAGCTCTCTGCCGCCGATGATCAACTCAAACCTGTCAGTAATCTCAGGGTTCTCTTCGTTGCGTCTGGCTAGCGGTGAGACCTCGATCGGATACTCAGTAATAAAGGTTGGCTGATCGAGCTTGTCCTCAACCTTCTGATCGAATATCTCCATTAGAATCTTGCCCTTCGGCCAGGCATCGTCGAAATGAACATCGAGGCTATTCGCCAAGGCTGCAACGGACTCTGTCGATGCGAAGGCACTATCATCCTCGACAGCACAATGCTGCTTGATCAAATCAGTTACGGAGAGTCTTGCGAAGGGCTGTGCGAAGTCATACTCCGACCCCTGATAGCTAAGCTTGCTGCTACCTCCAACCTCTATCGCTATCTTGCGAAATAGATCTTCTGTCAGGTCCATCAGATCCTGATAGCGTGCATAGGCCTGATAGAATTCGAGCATGGTAAACTCCGGGTTATGTCTTGTAGACAGGCCCTCGTTCCTGAAATTACGATTCAACTCGAAGACGCGATCGAAGCCACCGACTACCAATCGCTTAAGAAATAATTCCGGCGCTACGCGAAGATACATATCTTGATCCAACGCGTTGTGATGGGTGATGAAGGGTCTGGCCGTCGCGCCACCCGGTATTACCTGCATCATAGGTGTTTCGACTTCCATGAAATCCAGCGATTCGAAATACTGCCGTATGAATCGCATGATGCGGGAGCGAGTCTGAAAGATGTTCCGCGACTGTTCATTCACGATGAGATCGACATAGCGCTGCCTGTAACGCATCTCGGTGTCGGTCAGGCCCTTGTGCTTGTCCGGCAGCGGACGCAATGACTTAGTCAGCAGCTCGAAACTGGCGGCTCGCAGCGTCAGCTCGCCCTTGCCTGTTTTAAATAACTCACCGTGCACACCAATAATATCGCCCAGATCAAAAGACTTGATCTGTTCTGCCTGCTCACCCGTGAACGACTTATTATTAATATAGATTTGCATCTGCGCGTTGCCGTCCTGAATCACGATAAACGGACCGCGCATGCGAATAATTCTTCCAGCAAGCGTCGCGCCAATAGCGAGCTCTTCCAATTCTTCTTTCGTCTTGCTCTCGTACTGCTGCGTCAAAACTGCCGACGAATGTTCTTTCACGAAGCCATTAGGAAACGCCACCCTCTGCGCACGAATGGCCGTTAGCTTTTCCCTGCGCTGAACGATCAGCTTGTTTTCGTCATGATTGTCTTCAGTCATTTGCCTTGAGTTCCTGTATCTCTTCTATTGAGAAGAATGTAACGATTTAAATTCATTGCCCGGTCTTGCTATAGACCCATCTTCAAGCTGGCTTCGATAAACTTATCTAGATCACCATCGAGTACGGCACTGGTATTGGTGACTTCGACATTGGTTCGCAGATCTTTGATACGCGACGCATCGAGAACATAGGAGCGGATCTGGCTGCCCCAGCCGATATCGGCCTTCGACTCCTCAACGTTCTGCATCTCTTCTTTTTGCTTTAATTCTTCCAGCTCGTACAACTTCGCCTTTAACTGCTTGATCGCCATGTCTTTGTTCTTGTGCTGCGACCGTTGACTCTGGCACTGCACCACTATGCCACTAGGCTCATGGGTAAGACGAATAGCGGAATCGGTCTTGTTTACATGCTGACCACCCGCACCACTTGCCCTATAGGTATCGATGCGCACCTGCGACATGTCGAGGTTCACTTCGATGTCATCGTCTATCTCTGGAGAAACAAATACCGACGCAAACGATGTGTGACGTCTGCTACCGGAATCGAAGGGCGACTTGCGCACCAGTCGGTGCACGCCTGTCTCTGTGCGCAGCCAGCCGAAGGCAAAATCACCACTGATCTGAATCGTTGCGCTCTTGATGCCAGCCACATCTCCGCCTGACACCTCGACAAGCTCGGCCTTGAAACTCTTACTCTCACCCCAGCGTAAATACATTCTCAGCAGCATCTCGGCCCAATCCTGCGCCTCGGTGCCGCCCGAGCCAGCCTGAATATCAAGATAGGCGTTCGCCTCATCCATGTCGCCGGAAAACATACGACGAAACTCGAGCTTCTCTAATCCGGCCTGAAGTGCGTCGAGATCCTTATTAGCCGCATCGAAGAGCTCCTCATCCGATTCCTCCTGCGCTAATGCCAGCAACTCCTTAACTTCGAGGATACCAGAGTCCATCTTTTCTATAGTCTGCACCACCGCCTCCAGGTTCGAACGCTCCTTACCCAGAGCCTGCGCGTATTCGGGCTTGTCCCAGACTGACGACTCACCTAGTTCGAGTTCGACCTCAGCCAGCCTTTCCTTCTTGGTCTCGTAGTCAAAGATACCCCCTGAGGCTATCGGTTCTACTACTTAACTCCTTTAACATCCCAAGTTGACTGTTAATCTCTAGCATCTTAAGCAATCCTGTGTCCTGCTTTAGCAAAGACTCCATTTTACCTTAATAATCGCGCAAAATGTCAGCTCCAAAAAGTGCCTAGCGCCTGCTTGCCCGCGACTGTGTCGAATTAACAGCAAAGCGTGTAAGCTCTGCGTAGTTTCGAGAATCAAATACAGATACACGTCAACTAGCGCCGAACTACATAATGGCCGAACCGCAAAATGAAAGTTGAGAACGCCAAAGTGACTTGGTTGGAATCAGGCCTACCCTATTCCACGCAGTATCAGGATATCTACTATTCCAAAGATGATGAATTGGCAGAGAGCCAGTATATTTTCCTGGATGCGAATCGGCTTAGTGATCGCTGGCAGCAACAAGCGCATCTGGATAACTTTCAAATTGGAGAATTGGGCTTTGGCAGTGGCCTAAACTTTCTTCAGGTAATCAAACTCTGGAAGAACAGCCAAGCTCACCCCTCACGCCTCCATTACATCGCCTTCGAAAAGCACCCGCTGACCATCGATCAACTGCGCAGAATACACCAACGCTGGCCCACCCTTAGTGCACAGAGTGCCCTGTTACTGGAACACTACATCGATCATAGCGCGGGCTGTCATCGCTTGCTCCTGGATCAGGACATCACTCTCGACCTCTATTACGGCGATGCTCTGCAGCAATTGAATACACGAATGACCGACAATTGCCCCCCGGTTCACTGTTGGTTTCTCGATGGCTTCTCCCCGGCTAACAACGAGGCCCTGTGGGAAGAGAACCTGATGCATGCGCTTGCGCGAAGCAGCGACGAGAGCACCACACTAAGTTCATACAGCGTCGCCGGGAGGGTGCGCACAGCCCTAAAGAATGCCGGTTTCAAAGTACATAAAGCCGAAGGCTTCGGGCGCAAGCGCCACAGCCTGACCGGCACCCTGCCCGCTCAGGCAAGCCAAGCCATAGCACCAGACGATAAGACGACTCAGGCTACCCCCTGGTTCGACTTGCCCGGGGTCGGTTTCGAAGGCAACACGGCGGCCATAATCGGTGCGGGGCTCGCCGGCTGCAGCACCGCATACAGTCTCGCCAGACGGGGCTGGCAGGTAACCCTCATCGACGCCTCGAGTAAGCCCGCAAGCAAAGCATCCGGAAACTCCCCGCTGGCTCTGCGCTGTAGGCTATTCAATTCGCCCTCTGCGCAGGCCGAGTTCTTCTTGCACGCCTATCTTTTCGCGCAGCGACAGTTTGCCCAGTTGTTCCCCTGCGGCGACCCTGCATGGAAGCCCAGCGGTGTCTTGCAGATGCGCAATGCGATGAACAAACGCAACCCATTGCAAGCGCAGAAGTTAGATGAGCTCTATTCGCCGCAGATAGTTGGCCTGCTCTCAAAGGAGCTCGCGTCGCTAGAGGCAGGAATACCGCTCAGTGACGCTGCCTGGCACTTCCCCGCCGGCGGCGCACTGAACCCCTCGGCCCTATGCCAACGCTATCTGGCGCATCCGAATATTCACTGTATCTTCGACACAGCCGTAGACAATCTACACAGGATTAAAACAACGAAAAGGATAGAAACGACGGAAGAGATAAAAAGAACAGAAAGCAAATGGGCTCTGGAAGGAGATGCTTCCCGTATTGTCGAGGCCGACGTAGTCGTTATCGCCAACAGTCATGACGCGACAAAGCTAGCGCAATGCTCCGACCTTCCGCTGCAGAGTTTTCGTGGGCAAACCACCGTGATAGCCGCCAACGAGAAAAGTAACAGGCTCGGAAGTATCGTAAGTGGAGCCAGGACAGTCTTTCCATCCGTCGATGAACAGCATCTTATCTCGGCAAGTTATGCCACGGGCACCCAGGCGAGAACACTCGCCAATGACACACGTGAGAATCTGCGCGGCGCCGCAAGCAACTTCACAGAGGACAACAGCCTTAGCGATATCGCACTCTCTGACAGGGTGTCAGTACGTTGCAATTCTCCCGATGGAATACCTCTCGTTGGGATGATGCCAGATAGCGCAAAAATGCGGACTCGCTACGGGGAGCTGACAAGAAATGCCCGAGCAAAATTTAGCACTACGGGACACGACTGCGAGCAATACACAGACAGTCTCTTCCTTAACGTAGCTCATGGATCAAACGGACTTGCCAGTTGCCCACTCAGTGCAGAGTTTCTTGCGAGCCTGATCACAAAGGAGAACCTGCCTCTAAGCGAGGCAATGATAAACACGCTCAACCCTAGCCGCTTCCTTATAAAAGATTTAAAGAAACAACGCTGAGTTAGAGCAGATCTAGAAGAGAGTTAGCGAGGACAGTAAACAGAACAGGCCAGCAGCTTTTGCAAGCGACGAGAAACTCAGCGGTCGTAGAAGGCCTGAATTAAAGAAGACATCGATTCAACATCTGCAATACCCGCGCTCTCGCGAATAGAGTGCATCGCAAAACTGGCTATGCCAACATCGACAGTCGCTATACCGAGCAGCGCCGAGGTAATGGGCCCTATGGTACTCCCACAACCCATGTCGGAACGCACGACGAAAGACTGATGACTGATATCCAGCCTATTACAGATAGATTTCAGCAGGGCGATGGTGTGACTATTGCTGGCATAACGTTGATTTGCATTGATCTTGATAACGGGGCCGGCATTCAGCTTGGGTGAATGCGCGGCATCGTGTTTGTCTGAGAAATTTGGATGCACGCCATGGGCATTGTCTACCGACAGTAAGACGGAATTCTGCATCGCCCTGTCGAAACTGGCCGCACTTGCCTTACTTGACGCACCCTCTTCAGCCTCCAACATCCTCTGCAATACAGACTTCAGAAAAGGACCGTCTGCCCCGGCGGCAGAGACCGAGCCTACTTCTTCATGGTCATTGCAAACCAGGATGCTGGCACAGTCATCATTACTATCGATCAACGAATGCAGTGCGATAAAACAACTCAATAGATTGTCGAGCCTGGCACTACAGATAAACTGCTTACGCAGGCCAACCAATGCAGGCGCCTGCGTGTCGTAGAGCAATAACTCATGGGACAGAATAGCCTCGGCATCAGCAAGCTTAAGCTCCTGCTGCAGATGTGCCAGCAAGTAGCCTTCGAAGCTGAATTTCTCATCGGTATCTAACTGCAACAGAATCGGTGGCAGCTCTTTCTGCCTGTTAATTAATCTGCGGTCGTTCGCCGTGGTATCGAGGTGAATCGCCAGACTGGGAATGAACGCTACAGGGTCTTTAAGATCGACGAGAACGGATTCTACCGCGCCGCCGGCACTCTGATAGCTCACCCTGCCAGCGATAGAAAGGTCTCTATCGAACCAGGGATGGAGCAGAGCCCCGCCGTAGACTTCAACACCGACCTGAGCATAGCCCAGACTGGCCACATCGGCGTGGGGCTTCACCTTTAGACAAGGGCTATCGGTATGCGCCCCTGCAATTCTAAAACCGGTTTCCAGCAGGTCTGACTTGCCCGTCTTAAACGCGATGATTGCCGAGTCGTTACGCAGCACGTAATAACGCGCGTCTTTCTGCAGCTTCCAGCTATCGCCGGCATCGAGGCGCTCGAAACCCGCCGCATCGAGTATAGGCGCCATATTGGCGACGGCATGAAAGGGGGTTGAGGATTGCTGCAAGAACTGCAGCAATCCGTCTTGCAGATTTTCGTTAGCCAATACTTTTCTCTATGTGATTGTAGTTGGTATCAGCAACTGAATTTAGCGTATTTCTAATAACTCTACATCGAAGATCAATGCAGAATTAGGCGGAATCGCAGGTGTGGGTGAAGCTTCACCATAGGCCATGGCTGCTGGTATAAACAGGCGCCACTTGTCACCTACTGACATAAGCTGCAGACCCTCAGTCCAACCACTGATAACCTGTGACAAACCAAACTGAGCCGGCTCACCACGATCGACGGAACTGTCGAATACGGTGCCATCGATCAGAGTCCCGTGATAATGCGCTAGAACCGAATCGCTTAGGCTAGGAGATGCGCTGCCTTCAGGACCAGATTCCAGCACCATGTACTGCAGCCCGGACTCAAGAGTCACAACACCCTCTTTCGCAGAGTTTGCATTCAGAAAATCCACACTAGCTGCCGTGCTTGCTGCCAATGCCGATTGCTGCTGCTCGGCCATCTGCTGCTGAAATAGTTGAATGGCCGCGAACATGTCTTCATCGCTCATCTGTACATTATCTGCTACCGCATCCAACATGCCCGCAACAAATGTATCGATCTCTATGCCATCCAAGATGCCCTGGGCTTGAAGATTCTGACCGATGTTAACGCCTATTGAATAGGCAATTTTGTCATCATCGCTCTCTAGATTTGAATTGCCCTGAGCAAATACCTGAGCGCTCAATACGATGCTCAATAGGCCAATTAGGATACGACTCTTGCCTGTGCTTATGTTCATACTAAATTCCTTAGATTCATTGGACAAATGCCTACGAAAGGGTTCCAATCCAGTCAGCGACAGATGAGTCGAATATTAACTGGGATGCCCCGCAAATGCCAGTATCTGCCGGGTGAACCCGGCACTATGCACACTCTATCGACAGGAAACACAGCATGAATCACAAGTCTGTAAACGGCCTTTTTCGCACCCCATTGAGGCCATACTTTCTCGCTGCGCTTTTGAGCCTGGGCTCCTGCTCGCAAAATTTCACCGTATCCGTAAATAATCAGGCAGTATTCGACCCTACAGGAAGACTCTATGCTGGCGACCTGGCAGACCCGGATCTGCAGGGCTGCCTGAATATCGCAATGCAGCAACAGAGTATAGAGAATGCCGCACTGCTGCAGGTACTATCCTGCGCGAATTCTGCAGTTGAGACTCTTGCCAATATCCCACAACTGGCAGAGCTGCGTTTCCTCGATGTGAACAACAACAGAATTCGCGACATCTCGCCCCTGCGAGGGCTGCGAAATCTGAGCGGGCTCAATCTTGCGAATAACAGAATTAACGATATAAGCCCCCTACTCAACATGACCACGCTGACCTCGGCCAATCTGCTAGGCAACAATGATTTGCCTTGCCAGCAGCTACAAACACTAGAGGATAGATTAGGAAGCAGCTTAAGCCGACCTGCTAGTTGCCAAAATTAGCGCCCTAACAGGGCGGGCCACTATGGAAGCGAAATTCACTGTCAGGCTCGGTAACGAGTCGCAGCTCCTGTGCCGAGAACTGATCGAGCTTCGCCTGTATATCCTGATCTGAATGCTGCCGCGCCAGATCCAGATAGTCTTCGAAGTGCCGGGCTTCGGATTTCAACAGGCTGCGATAGAATTTCCGCAACTGAGCATCGAGAAACGGCGCCAGCTTCGCGAAGCGCTCGCAGGAACGAGCCTCGATGAAGGCCCCGACGATCAAGGTGTCGATTAGCTGCTCGCGCTCTTCCTTCGAGATCAACTCGCGCATTCCAGCGGCATACCGCGAAGGACTGAGCCTTATGTAGTCGATACCCCTGCTCTGCAATATCTCAACCACCTGCTGAAAGTGCAGCAGCTCTTCTCGTGCTAACTGCGACATCTTCTTTAACAGATCGGGCTTAGCAGTATGCCTGTACATCAAGTTCATCGCGGTAGCGGCAGCTTTCTTCTCGCAATTCGCATGATCGATGAGCAATACATCTTGATGCAACAGCGCCTCTTGCAGCCATGCCTCAGGTGTAGCACAGGGAAGAAAGTTGTTTATTTCAGAGAGCATGAGAATTGTAGTGAGCGAGGCCTTGGCACTGGAAAAATAAATCCTATGAAGAGAGTTAGTGCCGAGTCTTATCGGACAGCTCTTTCTTGGACTCCTCTGGATCGTTGTCCAATTCCTTTACTACAGGAATCTCGTCTTCGGAATCTTCCGTTAGCGCATCACGCTTTAATTTCTTCGAAGTCTTCGCGCCCAGAGTCTTCAGATCTTCTACTCGGCGTATGAGATTTCCAGTTCCGGAACGCAGTTTCTTATGCGCGTTATCATAGCTCTTCTTGGTTGAGTCTATGCGGCTACCAATATCTTCCAGATCCGCGACGAAGTTGACGAACTTGTCATACAGCGCGCCGGCCTTCTCCGCGATCTCCACAGCGTTCTGATTCTGCTGATCCAGACGCCAGAGGTTCTGTGCCAATTTCAATGTAGTTAGAAGCATGGTAGGGCTAACAAAGACTATATTCTTTTCAAACGCGAACTGAGAGAGGCCCGGGTCATTCTGTATCGCTATAGAATAGGCGGCATCTATAGGCATAAACAAAAACACATAGTCTAGGGAACTGATGCCCGATAATTTTTGATAGTCCTTGCCAGATAGCGACTTAACATGGCCACGCACCGACTGAATATGTTGCTTTAGAAATACGGCTTTTGCATCCGCCTCATCTGTCGAGCAATAACCGTCCCAGTCCTTAAGCGACACCTTAGAATCGATAATAATATCTCTGGACTCCGGTAGGTGGACCACAACGTCGGGCTGCAGCTTCGCTCCCTCAGTAGAGCTCAAGCTTACCTGCACCTCGTACTCCCTGCCCTTCACCAGGCCGGAGTTTTCCAACAGCGTCTCCAACACCATCTCACCCCAATTTCCCTGAGCCTTATTGCCTCCCTTCAGCGCATTGGTGAGATTGACCGCGTCCTCGCTTATCTGGCTATTCAATTCGTGTAGCTGCTTTACCTCCCGTGCAAGAGAGAATCTCTCTTTCGACTCTTTGTCGTAGGTTTCTTCGACGCGCTTCTCGAACTGGAGAATCTTATCCTGCAATGGATTCAAAACCGTCGACAGCGATTCCTTGTTGTTGTCGACTAACTTCTTACTCTTGTCTTCGAATATTTCGTTGGCGATATTCTTGAATGCTATACCCAGCTGTTCCTTGGACTCATTGAGCAGAGCCAGTTTCTCGCCGTGCTGATTGCGCTCAAGCTCCAGGCTCGTTTCCAGCTTGGTCTTGAGTTCGCGCAGGGTCTGCAACTCACGCTGTAATGACTCGTTCTCGCTTACAGATTTGTGCAACGACAGCGTCGTAGTAGCAAACTCTGATTCCTTCGCGATTAATTTCTCTCGCGCGGACAATTCTGCCAACTTCAGAATCTGCGACTGACGCAGCGTCCATATAAGCACTGCTATCAGAATAACGATCAGGCAAATGGCGGCTGTAATTACTAGGGAGTCCATAGCTCTCGCACTATTGTGCATTGCACAGTCGAAGTGGTGATGAAAGGACGAGCGCTGACCATAGAGAGCTCTATAGTCAGTGCTCTAACTCAAGTTCTCGTTGATCACGATTAGCAACTCGGCAGTCAGGTCGACCAGATCATCGGTCGTGTCCGTGGCTTCCGCGATAACAGTAATCACTCCGTCGCCTTCAACCAGTCGCACATTGAAATCGCGTTCCTCGACCTGTGCATCCGCATCGTTGCGATTAAACAGACGCCCTATAAAGCCTGGCTCATTGCCTTCTTCACGAAGACCGGAGAAACTGACATTGAGAAAGGCTGCATCGCGATCACTCTCGATGATATTTACACCGGCCTCGTCCAAGGCAGAACGAACCAGGACCCATGCGCGGTTGAAACCCAGACGCAGCTCTAGAACCTGCCCGCCCTGACCGTCATCGATGATATTCGCTTTTCTTTCCGCCTCGATGCTGCCGGCAAGCAGACTCGCCGATGAGGCCTGGTAGACATCGTTTCGATCGGCCAGATACTGTGAGAGGGTATTCAGAATTTGCTGTTCACGATCTTCCTCTACAGAAATCTCGGGCCAGTTTACAATTAGCGGCGCAGGTTCACTTCTGGGGCTCTGCACATGAACCACGTAGATCTCCGAGTAGCCCGAATGCAGTCCAGGCTCTATCGATACCCGATATTTATGCCTCGTCTCTAAATTGCTGTCGACCTCCAGCCAGGAAGTTTCCATGATGCCCTCGCCCGGATTCTCATACTCGAGAATCACCTGCAGCTGAGCCCAATAGTCCCGCACCAGGGGCCACACTTGACCCGGGGTAGCATCCAACACGATCCAGCTGCGACCGGAGAGATTCTGAATGATCACACCTTCTCGGCCGCCTGCCTCGATAGGCTTGGGCAAGGGAATCTCCTCAAACGGCTCCGCCGCTGCTGCGAATTGCCCAGGTATGACATACAACTCGTCCAGGGTGTAGCTATCCAGTTCGTCGGGTACAGCCATGCGCGCGAGTACCGGAGCCTCCATGTAGTCATCGGCACGGTCACGAAACGGTCCGCTCTCTCCGGCAAGGTAATTACAGCCCGTCAAGAGAATCAGAAGGCTTGAAAGTAATAGGGATTTAGACATTCAACTTTGTTCCTGTATTGCCTTTTGCATCGCTGCAGCCAATCAAACAGATCATGTAACTATCCCGGCCGCAGCCAGGGCTTCTCTAACTTTGACGTGATATTGCCCATCAAGTTCCACAAGAGGCAAACGAATTCCGCTGCCAATCCGGCCCATGGCCTGCAATGCCCATTTTACGGGGACAGGGTTCGCCTCGATAAAAAGATCCTGATGCAGCAACTCCAGCTTGCTGTCTGCTGCTCGCGCCTCATCTTCGTTGCCGACCAAAGCCGCAGCGCACATCTGTGACATCAATTCTGGCGCAACATTCGCCGTAACTGAGATGGTTCCATCGGCTCCCGCCAATATCAGCGGCAGGCTAAGCGCATCTTCGCCACTGTAGATGGCGAGTCGCTCACCGCAGCGCTCGATCAACTCCAGGCCTCTATCGAGGTCTCCAGTGGCGTCCTTGATCGCGACTATGTTATCCAGCTCGGCAAGGCGCTCGACCGAGGCCAACTGCAGATCGCAGGCTGTACGGCCTGGCACATTGTAGAGAATCTGGGGGATATCTACCCCTTCGGCGATCAGCTTGAAGTGCTGATATAGACCTTCCTGAGAGGGTCTATTGTAATAAGGTGTTACCAGCAGCGCCGCATCGGCGCCATTGTTCTTGGCTGATTCGGTAAAATACAGCGCCTCGGCCGTATTATTCGAGCCCGTCCCCGCGATGACGGGTATCCTGCCGTCAACTACATTCACACAATGGGCTACGAGATCACAATGCTCATCTGTGCTCAGAGTCGCTGATTCACCCGTGGTCCCCACGATCACTACGGCATTGGTGCCCGAGGCGATATGCCACTCGAGTAATTTATTGAGACACGGCAGATCCAGCGAACCATCGGGCTGCATGGGGGTAACTATGGCGACGATACTGCCGCGAATATGAGCTGTCATGGAAATCCTACTACTTATCTAAGCCCTGAATTTTAACACAGCACAGGGGTATCAACCAAAGTCGTCACAGCGGCGCTAGCTGGCACTGCTGCCTTCGTCTTTAGGCTTCGCTTCAGGGTGCATCTTACTCGGCCAGGCGTTGAGTATGGCCTTGATTAGAGTAGCCAGCGGAATGGCAAAGAATACGCCGGCCAGGCCCCAGATTCCGCCAAAGACCAGAACCGCGGCAATGATGGCTACGGGGTGCAGATTAACCGCCTCAGAGAAGATCACCGGCACTAAGACATTGCCGTCTATCAACTGCAACACACCATAGGCCACAAAAACGGTATAGAACTCGCTGCCAATGCCCCATTGCACATAGGCAACCGCCAGGACGGGAATAGTCACCACCGTCGCCCCGATATACGGAACGATGACAGAAAGGCCAACGAGCACGGAAAGCAGCAAGGCGTAATTGATCCCCAGAATAACGAACATGAGATAACTAACGCTGCCCACGATAAAAATTTCCAGCACCTTGCCTCGAATATAATTCGAAATCTGCTGATCCATCTCCAGCCAGATTCGATTCATCAGCGGCCGATTGCGGGGCAGAAAATTACCCGCCCAGTTAATCAATTCTGATTTATCTTTCATCACAAAATAGACCAGTATCGGAACCAGCACGAGAAATACGATCCAACCAATGATGCTAGGGATGCTGGCGAGGGAATATTCCAATACGGTTTGGCCATAGCCCCCCAACTCACCGCGCACACCGGCGATAAAATCCCGTATCTGTTGTTCGGAGAATAGATTGGGGTAGTTCTCTGGCAACAGAAGCAGCGACGACTGCCACTGGCTGATAAGATTCGGCAACTCATTGATGAGTCGACGCAGCTGATTCCACGCAGAAGGCAGCAGAAATAAGAGCATAGACAGAAACACGCCGATGAAAACGGTGTAGACGAGGACAAAGGCTATGCGGGCGGAGAGTCCATAACGCAGCAAGATCTCGACCAGACCCTGCATAAGGTAGGCGATAATAACCGCCGCAATCAGCGGCGCGAGAACACCACCAAGCAGAAGCAGTACCGCCAGACCCGAAATCAGCAGCAGCATCAGTATGATGGACTCTTCGTCATGAAAATAACGATCGAGGAAATCGTTAACCAACTTCTTCATTTCCAGATGTCTCCAGTAAGCTACTAGCCCTTCTTAATCCAATAAAAATAGGCACGATCATCTTTCTGAAAATCCAGAATTTGATGTTTGGTCTGATCGACAAACATATGAAAATCCTTTTCCGATGCCGGGTCCGTCGCGACGACTTTCAGAACCTGAGCTGATTCCATGTTATTTAGAGCCAGCTTCGCCTTCAGCAGAGGCATGGGGCACTGCAGGCCAGTTAGGTCTATCTCTATATCGACATTTATCTCCATTCCTGCATTTTATCAAGCTATACAGGCCAAACGCCACGAATCATATTGCCTAAATTTCTAGCGGATTGAACTAAAAGTTACTGAAATATGGGGAATTAATTATGTTAATCTTGGTCTTAGACTATTATTGATAGACATTATGCACACCAGCTTGTTAAAAAAATCCCTTTTGCTGCTGCTCTGGGCGACTATTCCCACTTTGCTGTCAGCTCAGCCTGCCCTGCCAAGCTTGGGAGATCGCATCTCTGGCACGGTCTCGCTCGAGCAGGAATACGCCATGGGCCAGCAGTTCCTGAGCAGTATACGCCGCAGTGCGCCTACTATTTCAGACCCCCTGCTGAACACCTATCTGGAAAACGTCACCTATAAGCTCGCTTCACGCAGCCAGCTTAAGGATCACCGGCTCTCATTTGTGATCATCGATAGCGAGGCACTCAACGCCTTCGCCGCTCCCGGCGGTATTATCGGCGTAAATACCGGCCTGTTCCTGAACGCTCAAACCGAGGCAGAGTTCGCCTCGGTGATGGCACACGAGATAGCTCACGTCAGTCAGCGTCACTTCGCCCGTGGCATCGATGAGGCACAGGCGGGCAAGATACCGCAGCTAGCGACGCTGTTGGCCAGCGTAATTATCATGGCCACCTCCGATGCGGGTCACGGCACGGCAGCGGCAGCCGCAGTTCAGGGCCGCGCGCTGGAGAATCAACTGCGCTTCAGCAGAAGCAACGAGACCGAGGCCGACAGAGTAGGTCAAGATACGATGTTCAACGCGGGTTTCGACCCCGATGGCATGTCCTCGCTATTCGAGAGACTTATGTCAATCAATCGGTTCGGGCGCCGCCCGCCCGAGTTCCTGCTCTCCCATCCCCTGACCGAATCACGTATCTCTGGCAGCCGCGGCAGAGCCGCGCGTTATGCGCGACAGGAGTACTCGCCGAACCTCGAGTATCAGATCGTTCGTGCTCGTGTGCTGGGCTATTATGCGCAGAATAAGGCAGACCTGGTTCTCGAGTTTGAAAGACGCCTGGAGCTGAGCAGCAGCGACTTCACGCGAGATGCGAATCGCTACGGGCTCGCCATCGCCTACAACGAGAACGAGCAATACGCGTTGGCTAGCGCCACCTTGTCACCCCTGCTCGATAAAGACCCTAACCGGATTAGCTATGTGGTGACTCAGGCCGAGATACTGACGCAGCAGAATGAGCCAGGCCAGGCTATTAATTTCCTACAGCGCCACTTGGCAATAAATCCAGGTAATCATGCCCTAATCATGGCCCATGTGGACGCGCTGATTGAGTCACGCTCCTACAATGCCGCCGCGGAAATCATGGAGCGTCTTAGCCTGGACAGGCCCAACGATGTTCAACTGTGGTATCAACTAGCAGAGACTCAGGGTCAGGCCGGGAATATCAGCAAAGTACATCAGGCTAGAGCAGAATACTTTCGACTGATTGCCGACTACCAGCGCGCACGACAGCAGTTGCAACTGGCATTAAAGATCGAGAGCGATAACGGGGCAGCACCTGCAGAAGAGGCTCGCCTAAGACAGAAGATTCGAGAGATCGAAAACATGCAGCGCAACGCGTAACCCCCCACACGCGCGGCTTATTAGCAAACCTAGGCCTTGCCTCTAACCTTAAGTTGGTTGTTGGCGGCGAAGTCCAACATCCTCTTCAGCGGTATCATGGCCGCAGCCGCCAGCTGCGAATCCACTTCCACTCGATTGCTATTGTCTTGCAAAGAGCTGTACAGGCTCTCCAATGAGTTCATCCCCATCCATGGGCAGTTTGCACAACTTCTACAGGTTGCGTCATTGCCAGCAGTAGGTGCGATGATAAATGTTTTGTCCGGTGCCACCTGCTGTAATTTGTGAAAGATGCCCTGATCGGTGGCGACGATGATTTCTTTCTTGGTTGATTGCTTGGCGGCATTAATGATCTGTGTAGTGGAGCCAATGACGTCCGCGACTTCGAGCACGGCGCTGGGGGATTCTGGGTGCGCGAGTATAGCGGCATCAGGATACAGCTTACGCATATCCGCCAGGCCCCGCGCCTTGAATTCCTCATGGACAATGCAGGCAGCATCCCATAACAGCATGTCGGCGCCCGTAGTCTTCTGAATATACGAGCCAAGATGCTTGTCCGGCGCCCACAGAACTTTCTTGCCCTGCTCCATCAAGTGCTCGACCACATCCAGCGCTATGCTGGAGGTAACTACCCAATCCGCACGCGCCTTCACTGCCGCCGATGTATTCGCATAGACCACAACCGTGCGGTCGGGCTGTTGGTCGCAGAAGGCCGAAAACTTGTCAATTGAACAGGCGATATCCAAAGAGCAGGTTGCCTCCAGCGTTGGCATTATTACGGTTTTCTCGGGGCTTAAAATCTTTGCCGACTCGCCCATGAACTTCACGCCGGCGACAATTAGAATCTCGGCATCGCAGTCTCTGCCGAAGCGCGCCATCTCCAGACTATCCCCTACAAAACCACCGGTCTCCTCGGCAAGGACCTGCAACACCGAGTCGGTGTAATAGTGGGCAACGAGCCGCGCCTTCCTCTGCTGCATCAGCTGCGTGATTTTTCTTTTGTAGCTTTCCTGCGCCTGCGCATCCAAGACAGCAGGATGCACAGCACGATCGAGGTACTCACGCACTAGCGTAGTATCAGCCGCTAGCTGTTCAGAATTTTCACTGATGTTCACTTGATTCCTATCCACTAATTGCTATCTACTAACTATTACCACCAACTACGCGATGTAAAGAGATTCAGTCTATCACAGGCTTTCCCGTTGCACTCAACTACGAGGGCTCTAAGAAACGCTGGCAGAAGTCCGCATGCGTTGAAATTGTCGCGCCTAATATAGCGATAAGGCCGGTTAATGACTTAATAATTTCTTCGGGGGAAAGCTAGGGTCTGCGACTTTAGAAGGTGGTGAACTCGTCGCAAGGGAAAATGGTGGGGCGTGTGCGACTCGAACGCACGACCAATTGGTTAAAAGCCAACTGCTCTACCGACTGAGCTAACGCCCCAATGAGAGGGCGTCATAGTACTATCATCGTAAAAAAAGACAAGTCATGACAGGTACTTTTTACCCTCAAAACGGAGATTCTCACTCTTGATAGCGGGTAGGGTCCTCTAC
>JAQWZF010000012.1 GCA_029253585.1 Gammaproteobacteria bacterium | reverse complement strand
CCGCGAGCCAGTTTTCTGCAGGTAGACTCAGGCAGGCCGACGGCGGTGGAATGGTCAAAGGCGCAATCGATCATCCACTTTATATAGTTGTGAGTGGAGACATGGCCGTAGCCGTCAACATTGTTGGCGCTGACGACGGCATCAATTACAAATGGATTGCTGCGATCCCAGGTAAATTCTATTGCTTTGCTCCGAGTTCTTCGAGTTGCTCTGTGCCATTTAGCATTGATACTACTCCTTTTTAAAGCAAAGAATCAAAAGGCGATTCAAAGGGGGTCGGGGTCTGCGATGCTTCTCCGCGCTAACACCAGGAGTTCGACGCCACATTCGAGTTGAGTTTGCCTCATTTCCGTGACCACTGATTGCCACCGTCCACGGCGAGCTCTGCTCCTGAAACATACTTCCCGCTCTGTGAAGTGAGGAATACAACAGCATTGGCAATGTCCTTTCCCTCTCCAAAGGTGCCTAGAGGAATTTTTTCAAGAGCCTCTTGTGACCTGCCTTGTGCAATGATGAGCCGGTCAACTCCCTCTGTCCCTTCAATCGGGCCTGGAGAGATATAGTTCGCTCGAATCCCGTATTCGCCCCATTCAACGGCGAGGGTTTTCATCAAGTTTTGAATTCCAGACTTGGCTGCTCCGGCGTGGGCAGCGCCGGGCCAACCGAAGTTAGCGGCTGTTGCGCTAATAGATACGATGCGGCCGCCATCAACCGCTTCTTTTAAGTAGGGCAGTGCAGCCTGGCAGCAATTAAACGTGCCATTCAAGTCGATCTCTATGACGGTGCGCCAACCGTTCCAGGAGAGTTCTTCAGTAGGGCAGATAAAGTTGCCCGCCGCGTTACAGATCAGAATGTCGATGCCGCCTAACGATTCTGCAAAATTCGCCATGACAGCCTTCATGCCCTCTGAATCGCGCACGTCACCGGTGTGCCACTTAACATCTATCCCGTCTTCACTCTTGAAGGCGTCAACGGCAGATCGCAGTTTATCTTCCTTGCGGCTGACAATTCCGACATTCGCCCCCAGAGAGCCGAGCATGCGAACTATATGAGCGCCAATACCGGTAGCGCCACCGGTAACGACTGCCGATTTTCCTTTAAGTGTCCCTGCTGCAAAACTCATGGGCTGTTCCTGTTAGTTGGCTAGATAAATGGGTTTAAGCGAGAGATCCAGAAAAAAGGCTGCTGACAAGTTAACTTCCAATCTGTCAGTATTCAGCCCATGACTCAATCAAAAGTGTACCGACACCACCGATTCCTACCCGAAATAATTCAATATGCCGTATGCGTGCATTTGCGTCTTGGTAAATAGAAATAGGCTTAGGGAAAGTAGGCTGGTAGTGATTTTCGTGATCACTGTCGATTTCTCATGATGTATTATCTATTCCTATATATTGTAGTAGAAAACAAGAAATTGGAAGCTTATCGACGGTCCTGGCAAGTGAACAGACGAGTTAGACATCATTCTGCGATGATTCTCAGCATTAATTCAATAAGAATGTATAAAAGACACCGTTTTCCACCTGAAATCATTCAATATGCCGTCTGGCTCTACCACCGCTTTAACCTAAGCCAGCGAGATACCGAAGACCTGCTAGCTCAAAGTGGTCTTGAGGAGAGCTATGAAGCCATTCGCCTGTGGTGCGACAAATTCGGACCGCGGTACTGCCAGAGATTAAGACGAAAGCATCAAGTGTATGGCGATACCTTCTTCATTTATGAAGTCTTCGTGAAGATTCAGGGTCAGCGGCACTATCTGTGGATGGCCGTTGATCAAGACGGTGAGGTGGTGGAAGTATTTCTCCAGATTAGGCGAGATGGAGAAGCCGCAAAGCGTTTCTTTAGGCGGTTATTGCATAAACATAACGGCGAGCCGAAGAAGATTTTCACCGATAGGCTCACAAGTTACGGAGTGGCTCATAGAGAATTGATCCCAGGCACGATTCACGACACCTCCCAACACGCCAACAACGAGGGGTGGATAGGGTTTCGCTAGCGAGCGTGTTCGGTGCGCATCGCTGATCTAACGATTTTCTTCTCGCATATTCTTAATCTCACCACTGGCCAGCCGCGTTTGATAGCTTTTGAGCTCGGCTTTGATTATCGGGGCGAGGATATACAAGCCGATGATATTCGGCAGCGCAATCACAAACACCAAGGCATCCGAAAATTCTAACACTGCATCTAGTTGAATCATGCAGCCCAATGCCACAAAAAAACAGAACACCGCTTTAAAGGCCAGCTCGGCTTTCTTCGATTCGCCGACGAGATAAGTCCAGCCCTTCATGCCGTAATACGACCAAGACAATATGGTCGAGAACGCAAACAGTATTGCGATAAATGAGAGTGGCACCGGAGTCCAGCTCACGGTGCTGCCGAAGGCTTGCGAGGTTAACTCGACTCCCTGGATCCCATTCCCTACCATGTGCGGCTCGTATACGGTGGTTAAGATCACCAGCGCGGTTAAGGTGCAAATAACCACAGTGTCGATGAAAGGCTCTAACAAACCTACAAAGCCTTCGGTTACCGGTTCGCCGGTGCGCACGGCTGAGTGAGCGATGGCGGCGGAGCCAATGCCTGCTTCGTTGGAAAATGCCGCCCTCTGGAAGCCTATGATCATTACGCCCAGCATGCCGCCGCTAATCGCACTCGGATCAAATGCCTGAGTGACAATAGCGCTTGCTGCCCAGGGAATTCTGTCGGCGTTGAGAAAAATTATCAGCAGCGCACCTACGATGTAGGTGACGGCCATGAAGGGCACTAGCTTGCTAGTGACACGAGCAATACTCTTAATGCCGCCGATAATCACCACGCCAACGATGGTCGCCAACAGCCCGCCGAATAACCATCCTTTGTCGGTGAAATAACTGTTCTCACTGCCTCCGGTGACAAACACGAACTGCTCGAACGCTTGATTGGACTGGAACATGTTGCCGATGCCAAGGCAGCCGATCACGATGGACAGCGCGTAAAAATACCCGAGGGGTTTGCCAAGCCAAGCGAGATTACGTTCCTTCAGCCCCTGTTCCAAATAATACATAGGCCCGCCGGAAATACTGCCGTCGGGGTTGATCTTTCGATACTTTACACCGACAACACATTCGGCGAATTTAGTCGACATGCCTAGGAATCCCGCCATCATCAACCAGAAAGTGGCACCCGGTCCTCCCACCGTAATCGCAATGGCTACGCTGCCGATGTTGCCGATGCCTACTGTGCCGGAAACGGCGGTGGCCAATGCTTGGAAATGGGTGAGCTCTCCGCTAATACCGGGCTTGCTATAGTCTCCGCGCAATAGGTGGAATGCATGCTTAAAGCTGCGAAGGTTTAAGAACTTGAAGTAGAAGGTGAAGAATACTGATGCGCCTATTAGCCAGACTATGATCAGTGGTAATTGAGTGCCAAACACACTCACTTCAAAAAATATAAAGCCGGCGACAGCTGCAGTGATAGGCTGCATCGCGCTATTGATCGTCTCGTCAATTCCCGCAGCATTGCTTGGCAGCGAGATTAAGATCAGAGATAGTATTGCCATTAGCTTCTTAGATGGCGCTAAGCTGGCGGCAAATACCGGGTTTTCTATATAATGATCCATTATCTATCTTTTATCCGTTGATGAGTTACAGTAAGCCGAATCTATGAGTCAGTCTTCACAAACTACCCAATTACAGTGCTTTTCGCCAATCGATGGTTCTGTCTATGCAAGTCGGCCGCTGTGCAGTGAGTCCGACTTGAAGCAGTCTATTGCCTTATCCCGCTCGGCGCAAAGACAATGGCAGAAAACTAGCTTGGCACAGCGAGCAGAAGTTTGTGAGAAAGCCGTGCAGTATTTCGAATTTAATCGCGAGCAAATCGCCGAAGAGATAAGTTGGCAATTGGGCAGGCCTATTAATTACTGTGCCGGTGAAATTGGCGGGTTGGCAGAACGTGCCCGTCATATGATTAGTATCGCCGGGCCCAGTTTGGCGGATGACGTTCCTTCAGCCAAAGAGGGATTTACCCGCTTCATTAGGCGTGACCCCGTGGGCATAGTCTTTACTGTGGCTCCTTGGAATTATCCGCTGCTCACTACGGTGAACTCAGTTATCCCCGCCCTCATGGCCGGAAATTCGGTGTTGTTGAAGCCTTCGGCACAGACGCCGTTGTGCGGAGAGCATTTTGTTAAGGCCTTTGAGGCGGCAGGGCTTCCTGACGGTGTGCTGCAATGCTTGTTTCTTAGTCATCAGAATACGGCAAAAATAATATCCAGCTCTGCCGTCGATTTTGTTTGCTTTACCGGTTCCGTTGCTGCAGGTCAGAACATCGAGCAAGCTGCGGCCGGCACGTTCACTGGCCTTGGTTTGGAGTTGGGTGGCAAAGATCCAGCTTATGTTCTCGCCGATGCCGATCTTGAGCTCAGTGTTGCTCAGTTAGTCGATGGGGCATTTTTCAATTCGGGCCAATCCTGTTGTGGAATCGAGCGAATCTATGTGGCGCAGGCAAGCTATGCCGAGTTCGTTGAGGCCTATGTAGAACAGGTCAAAGGCTATAAATTGGGCAATCCGCTGCTGGCGGAGACAACACTAGGCCCTGTGGTTAGAACCGCCGCGGCAGATTGGGTGCGACAACAAATCGATCAGGCCAGTGTGCAGGGTGCTACAAAATGCATAGACGAATCGCTCTTCGGTAATAGCAAATTAGGCACACCGTATATGGCGCCGCAGGTCCTCATCGATGTTAATCACGATATGTCTGTTATGAGGGAAGAGAGCTTCGGGCCCGTGGTAGGAATTATGCCGGTTGCGACTGATGAAGAAGCTTTACTGCTAATGAATGATAGCGAGCTAGGGCTTAGCGCTTCGATTTGGACTCAGGATCAGGAGCGCGCAGAATCTTTGGGCGATCGGATTCAAACGGGAACCGTGTTCATGAATCGCTGTGACTATCTCGATCCAGCCTTAGCCTGGACTGGGGTGAAGAATACCGGGCGGGGAGTCACGCTATCCCCATTAGGCTATCAGCAATTAACTCGGGCCAAGTCATTTCACCTGAAAACTTCTTAAGAGACCACGTCACTCAATGAAAATTGGAATATTGAATACCGATGCGGTTAAGCCCGAGTTCGCAGCTAAGTTTGGTGAATATCCCGATATGTTTGCAGGATTGCTTCTAGCCGTTGATCCCCAGCTTGAGCTGGTTACCTATGAAGTCGTGACTAATGAATATCCTGCTGACTTGGATGAAGTGGACGCCTACATAATTACCGGCAGCAAGCTGAGCGTCTACGATGACGTTCCCTGGATCAATCAGTTAAAATACTTCGTGCGAGATTTGCATCGGGCAAAGAAAAAAATTGTTGGAATTTGTTTTGGTCACCAATTAATCGCCGAAGCACTAGGCGGGAAAACATCTAAGGCTGAAGTCGGTTGGTGTGTAGGAGTACATAAATCTACACTGACCGCCGAGGCGGCAGACTATGGAATTGACGCTTCCGATTTTCAGCTACTGTCTAACCACCAAGACCAAGTTCAGAAGATGGCTGTTGGGGGCAAGCTCTTGGCAGGAACCGAATCTTGTCCAATTGCGATGACAGCGGTAGGAGAGCACATATTAACTTTTCAGGGCCACCCGGAATTCGCAAAACCTTATGCGAGGGCTCTATTGGATATGCGTCGGGAAATATTCGGCGAAACCTTGTATCAGAAAGCCGTGAGCTCGCTGCAGCAGGAGACTGATCAACTGCAGGTCGGGCGCTGGATTCTGAATTTCATCTCTCACTAATGCAGCAGTTAAAGCTGTTTAGTAGGGCGCGTCTCCATCTATGGTGATGCGTTCCAAGTGTCGGTGTGCAGGGAAATAATCATTGATTGGTTTATGCTGGGTTATACGATTGTCCCAGATGGCGATCGAGTCTGGCTGCCATTGAAATCGGCAACTGTATTCGGGTGTGGTGACATGTTCGTAGAGAAAACTTAATATCTGTGCGCTTTCTGTCTTGCTGAGTTCGAGGATACGTGTCGTGAACAGAGAGTTCACGAAGATCACCTTCTTGCCGTTTTCCGGGTGAGCACGGATTACAGGATGAGTAACTGGCGGATTGTCCGCTACTGCCTGCGCCAAACGCTCAGCCCCTCCGGGCTCGGCCAGGCTCTCCTTGAAGCCATAGCTAAAGTCATGTTCTGCCGTCAGCCCCGAGAGAAATTCCTGCATTGAGCCTGAAAGCCCATCGTAGGCTGCACTCATGCTAGCCCATAGGGTATCGCCGCCCCTAGCGGGTACTATTTTGGAGCGCAGTACAGCCCCTATAGGAGGGTGCTTGCGGAATGTCATGTCTGTATGCCAAGCCTCAATCTTACTTGGATTCTCGGCGGTGCTCTCCAGGATAGTGATTTCCGGATACCCTTCTATGGTCCCGTAGGCCGGATGGGTTTGCAGGGGGCCGAAGGATTCGGCCAAGGCTTTGTGCTGCGCCGGACTGATATCTTGGTCGCGGAAGAAGATCACTTGATGTTCGAGTAGTAGCCTGCGGATCTCGGCCAAGACGGCGTCTGACAGATCTGTGCATAAATCGACACCATGAAGCTCTGCACCAAGCGCGCCGGCAATGGGTTGAACTGTAAACATAGCTATCCTCGGTGAAGAACTAAAAAAGTTGAGCTGCTTTTTAGTCTTATTTTGACTTATAAATGGGGAGTATAAATGGGGTCAGAGTATATATACAGTAGTTCGGAGTGTTGCGATTTGGCGGTAAGCCATATGAACAGGAAAGCCCGACCACTCACCAGTGAACGGGCTTTTTATTTGGTGGGCCCACAGGGACTCGAACCCCGAACAAACGGATTAGGAGTCAGTGGAGCCGACGCACTAAGTCGCAACTAAATTGAAGATTTTTAACGGGTTTAATTTTGCTGTACCCATCGATCTCACCGAAACCGAACATCTTCCGAGCCTTGCGGGTCGCTATAGTTGACCGAACTCAGTAAGCGGTAAATTCGCAAGCAATTATCTAAACCGAACACCGAACCAATACCGAAACAAAAATTAACTTCGGCTGATCAATGTCACACGGGGTCCAATCGATCAGCCGCATGCTCAAACCGCTCGACCAAACTGGCTAGAGAACCGGTAGTTGCATCGATAGCATCGATACCGCAATGGATCATTCGACAAATAGATTCCGTTACATTGTCTACAGCAATCGCCTTTCCAGTTCTCATGAAGGAGTGCTCAGTCAACTCAAGTGCACCGCCAATCATATAGCAGACAAGGCTTGGCGAGGTGTCTGATCGAAAAGTGCCGTCTTTCATGCCCGCTTTAATTTCGTTAGCCATCAAAACCGCCATTCGGCGGTTTTGATCATGTGAAAGTGATGGGAGTTTGTCATCTGATTGACCTGCGTAGAGTGCGCGGAGTCCACACATGCTGCGATCTTCAGAAATGGTGACGAGAGTGCGGCGAATCAAATAGCGTAGGCGATTTCCGGGACCTTCAATGCTTGGCAGTGTTTGTTGGATGCCCTCAAAGAGTGCCGAGTAGTGACGACGTAACACTTCATTGAGTAAGCCTTGCTTGCTGTCGAAGTAGCGATAGATCGTTCCTTCCGCAATTCCCGCTTCCTTGGCGATATCTTCGATGCTGCCCTTCTCGAAACCACAGGCACAAAACACCTTTCGTGCCGATTCCACGATTGTGTCGATGCGCTGCTCTTTCGGAGGGCGCGGTATTTTGGTGACGGTAGCGATGCTCAAGAAGTGTGTACTCTAAGTGTTGATGCCTATGGATAGCATTCAATATGCCACAATAATGAATTGTGTTCAATTATCGATATTCGGACGTCAAATTCAGATAGGCCTTATATTATAGATTGAATGCTGCTAGGTTAGTGAGTAACCTATACCCAAGTAAAGATTTCTTGCTTCCTATATTCTTTAATAATGAGCGATACTCATTATTTGGGGATTACGCTTTAGCTCTCAGCATGATGCAAGCAGGACTAGGGTTCATGCGCTCAATAAAACTGGAACTGTATATGCCTAATTTTAAGAATCTACACGCGAGCATTGTACTCGCACTCTTGGCCATAGCGCCTTTAGCCTACTCACAAGCCCCCGGTTACACGCCCCCACGAACGGAATTCGGCGTACCAGATATTCAAGGTATTTGGTCGAACCGAGCCATTACCCGCATGGAAAGAAGGCCCGGAGTTGAAGGGCTAGTGCTAAGCGACGAGGAAGCCTATGAAATGGCCCAGAATTCCTTTTGGATGAGTCAGGACCGACAGCAACAGAACAACCCCATAACCGAGGCTAAAGCCGGAGAAGCGGCGTTCGGTGCACGGGGGCATAATGCGTTCTGGATTGATGAGGGATTTGGTATGGG
>JAQWZF010000005.1 GCA_029253585.1 Gammaproteobacteria bacterium | reverse complement strand
CATGTGAGAGTAGGTCATTGTCAGGCATTATATTAAGAGAATCCCCGTTACTGGTTTCAGTGCGGGGATTTTTTTTGGGTCACTGGAAAGGCTGACAATGGCCGGTCATAGTGATTCGTAATCTGGCTAACCTAATTAAACGGTAGTGAAATTTGGCACAGATACTAAGAACGGGTATTGAATACCCTCTGGAGTATTGGAGCGTCTGTAGGCCATTGAGCCGGGTACTCGTGTTGCGATGCGACCTTCATCCTCGGCTTTCTAAACCTCCATTGAATATCTTCACCTTCAAGCCCCTGGCTGGCGACAAAGAAGATTTTCTAGCTCGACTGGGGGAACTCCAGCACCCGCTGCAGTGTTTTGTATTGAATCGCTGGGCATTCATTCGTAAGATGTATTGAGATCATTCATTGTAGTAGATTGCACGCAATAAGAATGCACCCTTAGCGAACAACAAGTCGAGGTGTCAAATATGAGCAATCCCAACCGCAGTAGACGAAATTTCGTGAGCTTGACCGGTGCTGGGCTCGGAGGCCTCCTAGTCGGGCCCATGGTCGCCTCCAGAGCGATTGCGCAGAACTCGCAGCAATTGGCATCGAATTCACAGGCGCCCGATCAGATTATCGTCAATGCGAATGTGTATACTGTCGATACAAACCTACCTCGAGCCGAAGCCTTCGCTATTTCTGCAGACAAATTCAGCGCCGTTGGTAGCAACGCAGAGATACGCGCACTGGCTGGCCCCACTACTGAAATTATAGATGCCGACGGTTCGACTGTTCTGCCAGGTTTCATTGATTGTCATGTGCATGCCCGAGGTGAAACTTTGCTCTACGAGGTATTAGTTGGCAATCCATTCGAGGTAGAGTTTATATCGATCGAAAGCATCATCGATAAATTGCGTGCGAAGGCACAGACACTGCCGCCGGGTACTTGGGTTGAAGGTTTTTTTTTCGATGATACGAAGCTGACCGATGGCCGTGAACTCACGCGGCGGGATCTGGACCAAGTCTCCCGGGATCACCCTGTTCTGGTGCAGCACCGTGGTGGTCATACCTCTTACTACAACAGTAAAGCGTTTGAAATGGCTGGAGTAAACCGCGACACGCCAAACCCAATGGGAGGGACTTTTGATAAAGATCGAGAGGGTCAGCTTAGCGGTCGAGTAACCGATAGGGCGCGATATCCCATTCGAAGTATTGGCTCGCGTGCTTCCTTCAGTGCGCAGGAGCTGGGAATTAGATCCAGAGATGGTCTTGCGCACATATCGAAGCAGTTTGCTCGTTACGGCTTGACTAGCGTACATCACGAGGGTGGCGACTTGGCCGCACTGCAAGATGTAAGAGCTCGAGGCGATTTAATGCATCGAGTGAGTTATGAGGCAACTGGCACAGTGTTGGAAACGATGATCGAATCTGGCATTAAGACAGGGTTTGGCGATGAGTGGATTAAATTCGGCGCCACATCGGAACACACGGTAGATGGTTCATTCTCGGAAAGAACTATGGCAATGAGTGTCGACTATCCGAATGTCTCACCGCCATACAGAGGGAACGTCACCGAATCGCAGAAGGTATTGAATGCCTGGGTTGAGCGAGTGCATCGCGCAGGCATACAGGTCAATGTTCATGCGAATGGTGATGTTGCTATAGATAGTTTTCTAACGGCCGTAGAGCGTGCTCAATCTTTGTTTCCCGTAGCTAACGCAAGGCCTAAGATAACTCACTGTACTTTGATCAATGATGACCTGATTAGGCGTATACAAGCCTTGGGCTGTGTCCCTGCAATGTTCACTACCTACGCTTACTACAACCCTGATAAATTCATCTACTACGGCGAAGACCTGATGAAGCGTTCGATGGCATTTCGAACAATGCTTGACGCGGGAATAGTGGCTGCCTCTGGATCTGACTTTAGCCCGGGCCCGTTTGCGCCGCTAATGGGGATTCAAGGCATGGTCACTCGAAAGGGTTGGGATGGAAAGACTTGGGGTGCAAATCAGCGCATAAGTGTTGCAGAGGCAATCGCCGTTAGTACCTACAACGGTGCCTGGGCCTCAAAGGAGGAGCATATTAAGGGTTCTATCACGCGAGGCAAGTTGGCCGACTATGTCATGCTGGCGGAGGATCCTCATACAGTGGATCCCGAGAGCATAAAAGACATTCAGATCGTAAGAACAGTGGTTGGTGCTACCACTTCCTACGAGGCATAGGGACGTCGGGAAAGGCTCCGGCTCTTCGAGAATCGACTTAATCGGCGCTAGATACTTCAGGCGGCGGCGATTGCCCATTAGGTGCGGAAAGTGAATTCCTGATAAGTCAAGACTGGCCCTCGAAGGGCAACTATGGTGCCTGGGTCGGCATGCCACACCTGGCTTGAGTTACCGGGACGAAGATATCCCGATCAATTCAGCCAACTGGCAAGCAAAGATTTCCACAGTCGTGAAGGTGAAGAAGCCCAAAAAGGAAAATTAGACTTAACAGAGAGTCATGTAACCGGGGTCACATATTGCCCGGTTGCATAGCAGTCCTGGAACCTGAATTCACAGGGGAGGGTCAGATACGAGGGTAATTTGATCCGTAAACTACCACTCGAAATTCTAAAATCAAACTGCTCTGACCCCTTTGATTTAATCCGCGTTCAGTACGCTCATTGCTTAGCTATCAAGAGCGCTTCCAGTTCCCGCGGCCGGTATTTCTCCAGTAGCGCCCAGATAATGGCGACAGATTCGGCATCAATTTCACCGGCGTAGTTGTCGGACCTGTAGTGCAACTGCATGGCGCGCATGACAGAGCGAGTCGCGTTATCAAACTGGCCTGTGGCTTCGACGTAGTAGCCCAAACGATTGAGTGCGTCCTGGACCGTTGTGATATCCGGGAGGCGCTGCGCAAAGCGCTGCTCATAGTCTTCTTTAACGTCTTCCTCATACCAGGCGCCTATACCGGCTTCATACAGTCGTTTCCAGGGGAACTCCGGTCCAGGATCAGATTTCCTGAGAATGGCAATGTCGGAATGACCAACCACATCAATTGGATTGATACTTGGGTAACGTGTCAGGATGTCTGAGGCTAGTTCGATGACCAGCGCAATTTGTTCATCGTCGTAGCCGGGGAAGTCGCAGCTGATATCTTCTGGCGCAGAATCATTGTCGGTATCACTCGTGCTGCGACACTTGAACTCGTTCACAATCTCGATGCCGATAGAGCGGTCATTCAAGCTGGTTTCACCTGCCCAATAGCTGACTCCCGCATGCCAAGCTCTTTCCAGTTCCGGCACCAGTCGATGCACACGCAGACTGCTGCGTGTATAGCTTGGATCGCCAGGGTCAGGGACGAGGTAATGTGAGCTGACCGGATTGGCGGTGGGTTGAGTCAGCAAGCGCAATGACTCCGCGAAATCCTCAGAAGTTGCATGCAGTACCAGATATTTGACGCGGCTGCCGTAATTACTCGAGGGTAATTCGACAACACTGCTGCATGCAGTTAGCCAAAGCGTTGCTAGCATGAGTATGGCCCTTGCAATGAGGTAAGGGTGTTGAGTCGGTGAATTCAGCACAATTAAAGCCATTTATGTCTCAGTAACTACTTAGTTTTGTAACCGCGGGTGAGCGGTATCTTCCGGGAATCAGTTTGCCGTACCTAATCTTCCGCATCAAGGCTTCTGCTAAGGTTAGGGAAAGAAGGGGACACTCATTAAATAATAAATTGCTCCTAGTTTGGCGTTTTCTAGAGGTAGAACTATAGTGTAGATATGCCAAGGAAAGGGCGTCTACACCTACCGGGAGGGCGCTATCTCGTTATTGGTCGCGGATTGGAGCGGCGGTATATTTTTAAGCACGCTGAGGACAAGGAAGAATTTCTAGCTCGGCTGGGTGAGAATCTTTCTCGCTCTGGGGCGCAATGCCTTGCCTGGGCGATGATGTCCAACCACTATTATCTGCTGATTAGAGTCGACACCAAACCACTTTCCAAGCTGATGGGGCCGGTATTGAGTGGTGACGCTGGTTACTACAATAGAAGATATCGACGGGCAGGGTACGTCTTTCAAAACCGGTTCTAATCAATTTTATGCGATATTGAATCTTACCTTCTAGCATTAATTCGTTATATCCATCTTAATCCCGTGAGAGCAGAAATGCTCGAAGACCTCGGTGCGCTTGATCGCTATCGTTGGACAGGCCATGTGGGAATTCTGGGCAGGCACAGTCGGCTTTGGCATGAAATTGACAAAGTGCTAAGCCTATTTGGTGCCACTCGCCGAAAGGGCCGTATAGGCTATAGAGATTTTATTGGTAAAACAGATATGGGTGATCCCACGAATAGCCTCTCTGGAGGCGGGCTGGTACGAAGCTACGGGGGATGGGAGGCGGTATCACGGTTCCGGAAAGAGCATATTACGTGTATAGACGATGAGCGAATATTAGGGGGTCTGAGTTTGTAGAAAATGCGCTGGCTCAGGATGAGTTGCAGCTTGACTATAGGAGTCGGCTAGAGCGAGCTGGCTGGGACATGAGTAAACTGATTAGTGAGGTTTGTACTCTATCGGCTATCGAGAAAGACGATTTAAACAAAAAGGCTCGCAACAATGCTCTATCAACGGCAGGGGCACTAATATGTTACTGGGGGTCAATAAGCTGGGATTCACCGCACGAGAAATAGTTAGCGAACTGAATATTACTCAACCTGCGGTTTCCTACTGGACAGTAAAGGACAAGCGATACTGTGACATTGAGCGAATCGAAATTGAATAGTCGGTGTCTTAATTTACTATTTTATGGGTGTCCCCAATTCCCGCCCAATTCACTATATTATGAGTGTCTTCAATTCATTTAAATTTTTTACTCGGAAACCTTCATCACTCAGCTCTAAATTGCTAGCCTTATAATGATTCTAAACCAACCTGTGAAAAATTTTGGGCTGTGTAAACCATCCTAATGCTCCCGTAGCAGCAACTTGTAAAAGCTGCAGCGCAAATCTTTGTGGTATCTGCACCAAGTTCCTAGATTCGGGGGAGTACTGCGATATGTGCGCTCCGCTCGCTGAGGCTAATGCCTTGCAGAAATCGCGCATACGTAATGAGGAATCACGGACTTTGGAAATGGCACAGACCACCACGACCCAAATTACTGAAGAAAACAGACAGAAGGCGACAAATAAGGACGGTCTATATATCAAGGGCGGTGTAGGTCTGGCCTTGTTGATGCTTTTTGTATCCATTGGCCTGTATGCGTATCCAGATCTAAGAAAGTCAGATGCGCAGATTGCACAGGAGCAAGCCGTCATACAACAAGAGGAATGTCGCCAGGTTTTCCAGGCTATTGGCATTAGGCTATCGGAGGGAGAGATACCCGACAGCACAATGAGTTTCCCTGGCACAAATGTTCCCAATATCATTTTACGCCAAGGGAGCAAGGTTACTGTGTTGCACCCTAACCCTCGTCAGTTTGGTTTAGTTGAGCTGTATGTTACTAGTGATTCACAAAGTGGTGATGGAAGGTTAGGGTCAAGGAGAATGATAGTGAAAAAATCCAGCGAGGCTTTACCTTAATCGAATTGCTGATCGTAACGGCTATTATTGGGGTGCTGGCTAGTGTTGCAATTCCAGCCTATGCGCAATACACCCAGTCAGCAAGATTCACGGAAGCCGAGATCGCAGCGAGGCTTTATCAAAACGCGGTGGTCGTAGCAGCCAATGCCGGTCGGTATAGCGCCTTCACGAATAATGATGAAGGCATACTAGGCGTTCAGGATTTTCAGGCCAGAGATGCTAATACTCATGGAATTCACGTGCATGATGGGGGAAGTAATTCTAACCTGGAAAGATGACGATACCGTGCTTGATGGTGTGACATTTACCCTCACTGCCCAATCTTTCACGCCCCCATTTCATGAACCGTAGGCGGAACCTGTAAATTCGGCGGGTACTGCTGAGGAGTTTGGCAGGGCTATTAACGAGGGTGAAGGGGTTAATTTTTGATCGATTTGATATCCACCCGCAATTAGCATGCGGCATTAAACAGTTATTGTACTTTGAGATGGAGAAACGCCCGCTATTGAACCGTCTGTACATGTTTTGTGTTTGATCGAATCACCGTAGCAGGCTTTCATATCGACCCTTCTTTACTTAGCGATTCTCTGCGGGCCGCATCGCGGTCTTATATGCTGCGCGTTTGGTCAGGCAAGCAAACGTAGGGTATTGGTGTAATTACAGGCTCGCCCAGGGTAAGAGAAAACGGATTCAAGAGATATCTTTGAGCTTCGTTCGAACGACATCAAGCTAGGCTAGAATCGGCGAGGCTGGGGCTAAAGAATTACTCCAATGCTGTGCTCGAGATGGCTGCTCAGATCTACCTTACACTAAGTATCAGGCATCGAATAACAAACCTCAATCGGCTACGCCGGATGGGTTTTTTATTACATGGCATCTGACAACAGGTCTCTGGCTCAGGTCTTAATAATTCGGCTTTTAGTCATTCCCTATAACTTGTAGACTATGTTTAAAACGTCGTGGGAAAAATCGATCTCAATTTGCCGAGGTCGCAGTAAATTTCAGACAAGTTGCATAGGGTGCGAGAGGGCAGGTGTGAATGAGCAACAACACTAATAGTGTCAGGCCGTCTCAGCAACAACTTAACAGCCTGTTAGAGCTCTTTCAAAAAGGGCAATATGCAGCCGCAGAGGCCTCAGCATTATCTCTAACTCAAAAATTTCCTCAGCATCAATTTAGCTGGAAAGTTCTTGCAGCGATATTCAGCCAAACAGGAAGGAAATCCGATGCTGTTAACGCCATGCAAAAGGCCGTTCAGTTAGCGCCGCAAGATTTAGACTCCCGTAGCAACTTGAATAATATGCTGCGAGAAGCGGGTAGATTTGAAGAGGCATTAGCGAGCTGCTATCAAGCGATAACATTGAATCCGGACTTTGCCGGAGCCCATTATAACCTGGGAGTCACACTGCACGAGCTAGGCAGACTAGAAGAGGCTGCACTGAGCTATCGGCAAGCAGTAGCATTGAAATCTAACTTTACTGACGCCCATAGCAACCTAGCTGGTACGCTGCGGCAGCTGGGTAGGCTAGAAGAGGCAGAAACGAGCTGCCGGCAAGTTATCGCATTGGAACCTGGCTTTGCTCTAGGCTACAGCGATTTAGGCATAGTGTTGCGAGAACTTGGTAGATTAGAAGAAGCCGAAGCTAGCTACAGGCAAGCGCTAGCGTTGAACCCCAACCTTGCTAGGGTCCATAACAGCTTAGGTAGTACGCTGCGAGAAATGGGCAGATTAGAGGATGCTGAGGTGAGCTATCGACAAGCGATAGCATTGGAACCTGATCTTGCCTTAGCCTATAGCAACTTAGGCGTTGCGTTAAAAATTCTGGGAAGATTTGAAGAGGCTGAAGAAAACTACCGACATGCAATAGCATTGCAGCCGGGCTACGGCGAAGCTCGTTACAATCTGGGAACCCTGTTATTTGAAGGTAAGCGATACGATGACGCCGCGGCTCAATTTGAGATGGTTGATATTCATCAAAGTCAATTCTATGCAGTTCAATGCGCATATCATCAGAATGAAGAATCTATTTTTAATGGAAAGTTAGATTCTTTGATTAATCAGGGTGAGGTCAATGCTGTCATTGGCTCGTTAAGTCATTGCTCAGAAATTAAGTACGGAGTTAAAAAACCCAACCCATTTTGCAGTGATCCATTAAAGTATATTGTAAAGATAGACTTGAACGAGCAGTATGATTTCGAGAATATTTTCATTAATACTGCAAGAGATATTTTGTCTGACAGCTCAGTATCCCATCAGGCTCAAGTAAATCTATCAAATGGAATCCAAACAGCAGGTAACTTTTTTACTCTGGAAAGAGTGTCTAAAACTAAAATTGAAAGTATCATTCATGCAGAAATCGAAAAATACCGGATTCGGTTTAAAGACAGTGAAGAAGGCTTCATTAAGAATTGGCCAGCTTCCTATACGCTTGGCGGCTGGCTTGTCAGCATGCAAAGCGGTGGTAGTCTAACTGCTCATATTCACGATACCGGCTGGATAACTGGTAGTGTCTATATAAAAGTGCCCCGAAAGACCGAAGTGGATAGTGGAAATCTTGTTTTGCGCTTGAGTGATCAGGAACCTGTTGCGGGTGTTGAGAATAGCCAAGAAACTTCTCTCGACGTACAGACGGGTAATTTGTGTTTTTTCCCCTCTTCGCTACATCACAACACTGTCCCCTTTGAAGAAGAAAATCGAATAGTTTTAGCATTTGACGTGATCCCAACAGAAAGTAGGGGGCACTGATAAAGGGGTCGGGGGGATTTATTTTTGATCAATTTAGTCGGGGAACTCGGTGCGCTAATAGTTTAGCGGCAATACTTAGCACCTTCTTACCATCATTTTTTACAAAACGTAAAGGGTTCTGTTTAGCCTAAACCCTGCGCCGCCAGTGTTTCTCTTTTCTTAAACGAATAGATCTCAGGCAAGTGTCAGCGTAGTCACGATGGTGCCGTGAGCCGAAAGGGGAATATTAATGATTTAGCGAAATTACTAGTGCCCCGTAACCCCACATGTAGAGATCGCTTTTTTTAGCAACCCTGACGAATTCGCGCTAGACTGCACGCTTACCGGCAACCCTGTTCACAAGAATGATCTTTCGGCATCTTCCGTCAGTTCTAGATGAAGCCCAAGATCAAGTGGGCTCTAATAAAAGAAGATCACATGTCCGCGCCCCCGCCCCCGCCAGGCCCAGCCAATTCGCCAGCCTCTCTAAAGCTCTGGAAGTACATCTACCTGCTTGTTCTCGTTTCTGCTGTCGCAGCAATAAGCACGCTGTATTTCTTCTCAGCGTACTTTTCAAGCTAAGCCATGCATCCTCTCGACTGGTTAATCGTACTTTCCTATCTTGCTTACGTAATCTGGCATGGCTTGAAGTTAAGCCGCGGCTCCTTAGATTCAGAAAGCTTCTTTCTCGCGGGTAGAAGTTTGCCTTGGTGGGCGGTTGGTCTATCGGTCATGGCTACACAGATGTCCGCAATTACTTTAATAGGAACTACCGGGCAAGCTTACGAAGATGGCATGCGCTTCATCCAGTTCTACTTTGGCTTACCACTGGCCATGATCATTCTGTGTGTTACGGCGGTACCATTTTTCTATCGTGCTAAAGTGTTCACCGCGTATGAATATCTGGAACGACGCTTCGATTCCCGCACGCGCACATTAACCAGTTTCTTTTTTTTGATCTCACGGGGATTGGGGATTGGTGTCATTATTGCCGCTCCCGCATTGGTTCTGTCCATAGTGCTGGGTTGGGGGGAGTTGATTACGATCTTTGCTATTGGTCTCTCCACGACTTTCTACACTATGATGGGGGGAGTGCAAGCCGTAACCTGGACCGATGTGAAGCTGATGGCAGTCATAATGGTCGGCTTGGCGATTTGTGTGCTTGTTATACTTCAAGCTTTGCCCGAAAACGTATCGTTGAAGGACGCCCTTTTTGTCGCAAGTGCTGCAGGCAAGCTGGAGACAATCGACTTCACATTTGATTTGACTGAGCGCTATACCTTTTGGTCCGGAACAATTGCCGCTTTGTTTTTATTTCTTTCCTATTTCGGCTGTGATCAATCTCAGGTGCAGCGCTATTTAACGGCTCGTTCTGAAGATGAAAGCCGCACCTCGCTGCTTATGTCAGCGTTTCTCAAGATTCCTTTGCAGTTCCTTATTCTATTTATCGGCATTCTCGTATTTGTTTTTTATCAATTTACTCAGCCGCCAATGGTGTTCAATGAGCTTGCCCAGCAACAAGCTGCTGATGCCAATCCAGCTGTTCATCAGCAAATTCAAAGTGAGTTTACGGGTGTTCATGAGCAACGACGTCTAGCAGCGCTCGATTTTATAGATGCAAGAAATACAAATCTGGAAGCCACCGCACGAGCAAGCTATGTGGATGCGAATGCTGAATTTATAGCGTCTCGGCGTGAGGCTACAGAATTTGTCAGGCAAACCAACGATGATGCTTCGTTCAATGATGTGAACTATGTGTTTCCCACGTTTGTCTTACAGAACATGCCCTTGGGAGCGGTGGGCTTAATAGTAGCGGCAATACTTGCTGCCGCCATGTCTAGTGTTGCAGCGGAGCTAAATTCTCTCGCCACTATATCTACTATGGATCTCTATCGACAACATACTAACCCCGATAGCACTGAGAAAGAGCTGCTCAGGTTCGGCCGAGTAGCTACATTGTTATGGGGTCTATTTGCCTGTGTCGTAGCTACCTTTGTTACCAATTTGGGCTCATTAATTGAAGTGGTGAACACCTTCGGTTCGTTCTTTTATGGTTCCTTGCTCGGGGTCTTCGTGTTAGCTTTTGTTGTTCCGTCGGCAAAATCTGCGGGTGCATTCTACGGGCTATTATTCGGCATGGTTTCGGTCTGGATCGTGAGCTATTTTACCGATATTGCGTTTCTCTGGTTCAATGTTGTGGGCTGTTTGGTTACTGTCGCAGCTGGCTATTTGATAAGTGCTTTTTCAAAAGAGGGTGTTTAATGCATCGTGCTTTTAAGTTTACCTTGTTATTGGTGGCGTTGTGGGTAGGCGCGTGGATGCCGGCTGGTGCTCAAGTGAGTGCGATCTATGACCAGGGCAACAATGCCTTGATCAGGCAGCTAGAGCGGCTACAAACTACCGCGTCAGTTCTACACACAGGGGCTCATCCTGATGATGAGGATTCAGCCCTGGTTGCGTATCACGCCAGAGGCTTGAATGCGCGCACGGCTTATCTGTCGCTTACTCGGGGGTCTGGTGGGCAAAATATTATCGGCGCAGAGCAGTCAGATGCCTTGGGAGTAATCCGTACTGAAGAGTTGCTTCAGGCAAGGCGGCTAGACGGCGCTCAGCAGTTCTTTACGCGCGCAAATGACTTCGGGTTTTCCAAATACAGAACTGAAGCTTCCCGTGTTTGGCCCGAGAATGAATTGTTAGATGACATGGTGCGAATCATCAGAACATTTCGTCCCGACGTAATCGTTTCCAGATGGAATGGCTCGGCCACCGATGGTCATGGTCATCATCAGTTTGCAGGTTATTTGACTCCTCTGGCTATAGAGGCTGCGGCAGATGCTTCGCAATTTCCTATGCAAATAGCAGAAGGCCTTCGAACTTGGCAAGTGCAGAGGTTTTTTGTGGGGTTGCGATCAGCCCCTGATGCTGCTGACGGGTCTACGTTGAGCATTAATACTGGTGAGTATGATCCCAGCGCGGGGAAGAGCTTTTTTGAGATCGGCATGCAGGGAAGAAGCCAGCAAAAAACTCAACAGATGGGTTCGTTGGAGCTGCGGGGTAGTCAGTTGTCTTTGTTGCAGCTTAGTAGTTCGTCTTTTAATGATTCAAATGTTCAACAATCTGTATTTGATGGAGTAGATACCACGATAAGTGGTCTCTTCAGATTCGAGTCATCCCCATCATCGGTATTCTCACGGCTTCTTCTGGAGTTGGAGAGCGTCACTCAAGCGCTGTTAGGTGAATTTGATGCTTTTGATCCGAGCGCTCTGACCCCTGTTTTAGTTCGAGGCTCTGAGCTGGCTGAAAGAGCGCGAAATGCTGCTCAATCACCAGAAACACAGCGCTTACTGGATGAAAAAATTACCGAGTTTGAAACGGCGATAGTGTTGGCCGCCGGGGTGAAAGTGGATGCACTAGTAGAGACAGAGACTTTAGTGCCCGGTAGCGCGGCCACTGTCGTGGTGCGATCATTCATGGCTGACGATTCTCCTGTACGTGTTCTTTCTGCTCGCGTGAACGAGCCGGAGAACTGGACAGTGTCTGCTGTCCAAAGGAAAGAACTTGCGAATGAAGCTGGAAATCGCCGTCAGGATTCGGCTGTCGCGGAGGCTTATTTTCTTGTGCAGGTGCCGACTTGGGCAGGGTCAACTCAACCCTATTGGCTAGAGCTGCCCAGGGAAGCTGCAGCGTATGATTGGAGTGAAGCTGGTAGTGAAAAAAGTCTAGCTTTTGCAGCCCCCATTCTAACCGCCACCGCGGTGTTGGAGATTGCAGGTAGAGAAATTTCAGTTACGAGAGAAGTTGAATATCGACAGCTAGACCGCATAAGAGGAGAAGTCCGTCGACGAATCGATGTGGTGCCAAAAGTTTCGGTAGAGCCTGCAACTGATTTGATGGTGATTCCGGTCTCCACATCGTCTGAGCCTATTGAGCTTTTGCTTACTGTTAGCAACAACAGTGTTGATAGCGTTCGCGGTACCGCGCAATTTTCACTGCCCCCAGGATGGACTCTAGAACCCTCATTCATTGAGTTCTCTCTCGAGCCTTTACCGGCAACCAGCACATTATCATTTCAAGTCACAATGCCAGATATTGTCCAAGCCGGAGAGTATCAACTGAGCGCAAGCGCCGTGATAGATGGCACTGTCTATAGGCAATCCATGCAAGAGATCGCCTATCCCCATATCAGTACTCATCGCACTTATGCGCAGGCTTCTACAGAAATTGAGGTAGTAGATGTTAGCGTGGCCGACGTGAACGTTGGTTATTTAATGGGTAGTGGCGATGTGGTTTCCGAGTCACTGCGGCGTTTAGGGCTGAGTGTTAGTCTACTGTCCGATTCAGAATTAACTACCGGAGATTTATCGCAGTTTGACGTTATCGTGGTGGGTATTCGTGCCTCGCAAACACGACCTGCTTATGCTGCAAACAATCAGAGGCTCTTAAGTTACGCCAAGAATGGCGGCACACTTATTGTGCAATATCAGCAGCCCGATTTTGTAGAGAAAAATCTTGCTCCGTTTAACGTCACTATGGACCGTAATGTCAGAGTTGTAGATGAGACGGCGCCCATCACAATTCTTGAGCCCAATCATCCGGTGTTTAATTTTCCTAATAAAATCACTACAGAGGATTTTGATGGCTGGGTGCAGGAGCGTAACAACTATAACTTCACCAGCTTTGACCGCGAGCAATATGTGCCGCTGACCGAAGCTCATGATGAGGGCGAGCCTCCCAGCGAGGGAGCCATGCTTTATTCGCGCATAGGCACAGGCCACTATGTTTATACGGCTTATTCCTGGTTCCGCCAGTTACCCAATGGTGTGCCGGGTGCTTACAGACTCTTTGCCAATCTGTTGAGTCTGTCAAAGTCGCCGAGCCAATAGATCCCTTCACTAACATTACATAAACAAGTTAGGAAACGAGGTATGCCAGTGAGCGAAAAATTTCCAGCGCAGGGCTATAAGGACAATGTACTAAGTGACTGCTTTGCCGATGCACAGCGCTATTTTATAGATCACTATCTCGATGTAGATCGTGCGCATGTACTAATGCTTGCGGAGCAGGGCATCATCACGCAAGTTGAACTAGAAACCATACTGCAGGCGATTCAAGGTCTCGATGTTGAATCTATGCGCACAGCTGAATACGATGGAAGCGTTGAAGATATGTTTTATTTTATTCAGCGCGAAATAGCCGCTGGCTGTGGCGATGCAGATGTTGCAGGAAAGCTGCATACCGCAAGAAGTCGCAATGACATTGATGTTACTATTTACCGTCTCTATCTTCGCAAAGAAGCGTTACAGCTAATAAGGGCCTGCGAGAGTTTGCGCAGCGTGTTTCTGAACTTAGCCGCAAAGCATCACGACGCCTTAATGCCGGCCTATACACATACGCAGCCTGCACAGCCTACTACACTTGCTCACTACCTTCTGGCTATGACTGAAAATGTGAGCAGAGATATTGATCGGTTGAAGCGCGCTTATGAAAACATGAATCACTGCCCCCTGGGAGCCTGTGCAATTACAACTACCGGGTTTCCAATCAATCGACAGCGAGTGGCGCAGCTGCTCGGGTTTGATGCGCCAACCAGAAACAGCTATGGTTCAATCGCCTCGGTTGACTACTTCACAGAGCTTCTAGGCGCCACTTCGACTCTATTAATTAACATCGGAAAGTTTGGGCAAGAGTTTCTGCTGATGGCCATGATGGAATTCGATGTGATTCGTCTTCCGGATGGTTATGTGCAGGCCTCTTCTATTATGCCGCAGAAACGTAATCCAGTGGCAATCGAACATGTACGGGCTATTGCTAGCAAGGCCTTGGGTCAAACGCTTGGCGTACTGACCAGCGTACACAATACACCGTTTGGTGATATCAATGATGTGGAAGACGATTTACAGCCCCTGGTCTTTTCTGCGATTAAGGATGCAGATCGTGCCGTTTCTCTTCTAGGGCATGCCCTCGGTGCCGCTGAATTCAATTTGGATTTGTTGCGAGAAAGAGCTGAGGCTAATTTCATAACGGTAACCGAGCTTGCTGATGACATCGTTCGCCGTGAGCGCCTGCCGTTCAGTATTGCCCACAAAATAGTGGCTGTCTGTGTTAAAAAAGCCACAGAATCAAATTCTACTATTAGTCACAGCATGCTTCAGGAAGCAGCCAGACAGGAAATCAGCCGAGATATACAGATGTCGGAATCTGAATTTTCCAATGCCCTTTCTGCAGACAATTTTGTTGCTATACGTACAATCTATGGCGGTCCATCGCCTATAGAGACGAAGTCAGCACTGGCGGAGCAGCGTGAAGCTGCTGAACAAGATAAACAGTGGCACTATGAGGCTTCCCGCCTGTTAAGCGATGCTGAAACTAACTTGAGAGAAAGTATCGACAAGGTGCTTAAGGGTTAGTAAGTGATTTTCTATACTGGCTGTCAGAAGGGTATCAAAAGGCTCAGAGTAATTTAAGCTATCAAAAGTAGGGGCTACCTAGCATTCGCCTGCAAAGGCTAGTCTTCCTCCGCGTTCGCTAGAGATTCTTATCGATATCGCAATGGGGTAGTAGGGATTTATTTTTGATCTCTTTGTCTCCTGGGAATCTGCCGAGTTCTATTGCCGCAAGAAGATCTGCTCCACCGAGTCGATTCGGGAATGATATTACTTCTTGCGAACGACCTGTATTAGGCACGTGTGTAAAGAAACATCTACAATCCTTAATCTCGACAAGCTCATGGACATGCTGGAAGATAATTCATATCCTCTTTTATAGATAACCCCTGGAGAAACATCATGTTTAGAGTCATCGTTGCTATTGCCCTGTCCACCCTATTGTTTGGCTGCCAAATCGAGGCGCGTATTGCCTCCGATGCTGAAACAGCCTATCTGTCCGCTGCGCCGGAATACATGAATCCGAACCCTCGTGCGCCGTATTCCGAGGGTGTCCGCCATGGTGGATTGATCTTTCTAGCTGGTAAAACGGGTGGGCCCGGAGAGTCGGGAGTGCAGCCCGAAACACGTCGCACACTGGAAGCCATCAAGGACGCACTCGAGCGCTTCGGTTCGTCGATGGATCGGGTTGTGAAGTGCACAGTTTTTCTGGTGGACATGGCCGAGTGGGGCGCTATGAACGAGGTTTATGCCGAGTTCTTCCCGGAAAACAAACCGGCCCGCACGGCCGTCGGCATAAGCTTGGGTGGGGATACCCGTGTAGAGATCGAGTGCATTGCGGCTGCGTAATGCGCTAGGGGGCACTAGCAGCTTGCTAGCCTAACGTAATACGCTATAAAGCATTGCTGGCCCGTGTTTCTTTCGATCGCTGCGAGGGCTGTCACCTGCAGAATTTGCTGCCTTCATGCAGTATGCTTCGAGGTTCTTGCTCAAGCTAGGGTGTTGGCCCGATGCTGGAATACGCGGCTCTGTTGATTGATAGGGTGTTGCCGACAAGCCCCATTCGTCAGCAGGAGCCGACAGTCCCAATTCCGCTATGCATTCTATTCGCCGTTTACCCAGTGCTTCGGTTACAATTCGTCTTGATCTGATCTCGACTGATGAGGCGTAAAATCGGAGGCTTAAACCCCCTTGGCTTCTGCGCTCTATTAGTTAATCCCAAGTTATCCAAGAGGAGAGTTACAAAATGAAGCTATCAAAGTTACTGCATATTTTACTGCCCGCAATCTTCCTGCTAAATCCTGTCTTTGCCGCAGATGAACTGCCCATTTCCGGCTACAACGCAAGCCGGGACTACCCGGGTGCGCATCTGACGCCTGACCCGAATACCGAATACAAGGTGTTATTCGATCTGGTCGTTTTTGATGACGATCTGGATGACCCCTATCCCATGCTGCCTTTGATTGCGCGCTATGTGAATACGCTGGCCAACCTGGGAGTGCCTAAAGAAAATCGCAAGATTGCTATTGTGATGCATCAGGGCTCCGGACTGATCGGATTGAAAAATGAAGAATTCAAGACTCGCCACGATGGCAAGGATAATCCGAACATAGGTCTCATCAAGCAGCTGCATGCAGCGGGCGTAACGTTCCATCTCTGCGGTCAGGGTGTGCTATCGCGCAACGTTAAGGAAGATGACCTGCTGGATGAAATTCAGGTGGACTACTGGGCCCTTACTACGCTTATTGAGCTTGGTCGACAAGGTTATGTGAAGATCGGTGGGTAGGAAGTTGAGGTCTTAATCAGTGGGGTCGAGGATTTTATAGGGACGCTGAAAATTCCGTGGTTCAAATGAATCGGCAACTAAGAACAATGTATCTAGTTACCTTCATACTAGAATAACAAGCTGGAGCGATTAGTTATGAGTGCAGATCAAACCCACAATAGACGGAAATTTCTTGCCGGTGCTGGCCTGGTCGCCGCCGGTGCTGCAACTGCAGCGAATGCGCAGGAGATTGGTCATTCCCATCATGGTAATTCAGGATTCACGCCGGCGCGACATGCCGAAGATAGTTGGATGGACGAGATGGGCGGGGTGCACCGTGCCTTCGTAGACTCTTCAACCGGCTCAGGTGGCATTGCTGCAATGAATTTTGCATCTAATATTCTGTTGGCGCATGCACAGGGATACGGTGGCAGTGATGAAGACTATGGTTTGATCGTCTGTTTTCGCCATAATTCATCTCCCTATGGCTTCAACGATGCCATGTGGGAAAAATATGGTGAGCTATTCGTTGGGCGCACCGGCGTAAGCAATAGTAATGGCGATCCAGTTGCGATTAATCCCCTCAGTGTAGAGCGGACTTATGGCAATCGCTCCAATACGATTGACGCGATGAGCGGCCGAGGTGTTCGCTTTGCCGTTTGCGATCTCTCTACTCGCGGTATGGCTGGCATGTTGGCGCGCTCTGCCGGCAGAACGACGGAAGAGGTATATGAGGAACTGGTTAGCAACGCCATCCCTTCCAGTCACTTCGTTCCCGCAGGCGTTATGGCAGCTACTCGCGCGCAGGAGTATGGGTACAGCTTCATGTACGCGACTGGGTAAGGGGTCGGAGGGATTTATTCTTGATCAATTTCTTCCTTGGCCACCATAAGCTTCAGGAACAACAGGGGAAGCCCCGGTGCAAGTTTTCGTGCATCGGCCTCTTACTGCGCGGTCTCAGGCGCAGCTATCATCGACTATCCGAAAGAAGCGGAGGGAGTGCGGCTCGATAAAAGCCCCAGTCCTAATGAAGCTAGACAACGCCTGGTTTCGGACATACCCTTTGTTTTTCTTATGCTCTACTAAATACTAGTTCAGATGCCACTCACTCCAACGCAACAGTCTATTCTCGATTTTAGTAATCTTGCCGACTCCAAGCGATGGGCTACTCGCAATGAGTTGCTGATTGAAATGGAGGCGCTACATAGCGGCATTGATACTGCCAGTCAGGAGGGAATAGTCTTATGCTTCGCTCTGGCAAAGGTTTACGATGACCTGAATGAAATAGATAAGTGCTTTGCCATGCTTGCTCAGGGTAACGAGCAGCACAAAAAAGGTAAGACTGACACGATTGATGACGCCAGGACTACAATATCCACGGTTAGACAGATCTTTTCTGCCGAGCCAATCGAGCCACAGCAAGCAAGTAGCGAATATCAGCCAATCTTTATCGTTGGGATGCCTCGTTCCGGAACTTCGCTGGTCGAACAAATTCTGGCATCACACGCCGATGTCTATGGCGGCGGTGAGCTCAAGTTAATGGGGCAATGGTGTTTCGGATACGTCAAACATTTTCGTAACCGGGCGGAAATAGAGTTAAAGGACAATCTAGCGGGGTTGCAGGATCACTATCTTAAAGGCCTAAAGGCATTGACAACCAAAAGCTATGTCACTGACAAGATGCCGGTGAACTTTCTATGGCTGGGCTTCATACTGTCAGCATTTCCCGAAGCTAAAATAATTCACACGATGCGCAGCCCTATGGCTACCTGTTGGTCTATCTATAAATCTCCCTTCGCAGGAAGTTCAAATGGATACTCGTGCAGTCAAGAGGAAGTTGCTGAGTTCTATAATCTCTATGTTGATCTGATGGATTTCTGGCGAAGCAAGTTCCCGGGTAAGATATACGATCTTCACTACGAACGACTCACTACAAATCAGGATGAGGAAACGCGTAAACTGCTAAGTTATTGTGGGCTCGATTGGGATCCCGCCTGTTTGGAGTTTCATAAGAATAAGAGGAAAGTAGAAACCATGAGTTGGGCGCAAGTGCAGCGTCCCATGTACCAGGGGAGTTCGGAAGCATGGAAGCGTTTTGAGAAATATCTGGCACCGATGAAGTCGATTCTCAATGAACAAAATGAACAATAAGCGGGCGCCGGAACACTAAGGTCAAATTGACTATTCGCTGCTCTATAGTCCAGAGCATAGGAGACCTTTTTCTGGAGACTCTGATTGCATCAATGGGGCCAACTCATTTTAGTTAACGTTGGTTCCGTCATATTTCTACACCTGTCAGCTGGAACAATTCGGAGGCTGGCAATGAAACAGCATGAGTGAATAGATATGTCATTAAGTTGTTAAGTTGTTAGTGTCCCCTAGTTCTTTCGGCCGAGGAGAAATCTAATGAGCCCTGTCAATTTCTTTAGAATCGGTATGCTGTCACTGCTGCTGCTTTCCCAGACCTGCAATGCGGCGGACAGCGTGGGCGATTTTTCCCTGCCAGATCAAAATGGCGACACTCATAGAATGAGCTTCTACGTTGACCATGTTGCTGTCGCGCTGCTGGTGCAGGCCAATGGCGACAGGACGGTTGCCGGATCAATGTCTGCCTACAATGCGCTCAAGGCTCGATTCGATAGACAGGGCTTTGAGTTTCTTATGATTAATCCGATGGGCCTGAATGATAGCGATGCGGTTCGGCAGGAAGTCCTGGGCTATGGCGTCGATATCCCCGTGCTAATGGATGACTCGCAGACGATCTCGAGAGCATTGAACATTACAACGATTGGCGAAGTTTTTTTGTTTGACCCCAAAACTTTTACCGTGAAATATAGAGGTCCGGTGGGGGCGGGGCTAGAGCAGGCAATCTATGACTTGCTTTCGGGTGGCAGGGTATCCAAGCCCGTTATAGTGATGGATGGAGCGCCGATACTCTATAAAGAAAGGAATTAATTGAGGCAGCAGCAGAAGGGGGGAGGGCTTTTCTCAAGTCAGTTTCTGCCAAAAATTCCTGCGGATTGCATAGCCCAAAGCCTTCTCATTTTTGGCGATACTGAATGTATTTCCAAGGCCCAAAGTACTACTATACTGCCTTCAACTCGACGCTACTCAGGTAGCCACGCGGATACACAAGACCAACCCAAAATTTTACACCCAGGAACACGATGAAGAAGCCCGATCAGAGCCAGCGTTATCTCTTTGAGAATCACCCTATACGTGGGCAACATGTATCACTAGATGAGTCCTGGCAGACGATTTCCCAGCAAGCAGGTCTAGAGGGCAGGGGCTTAACCCTGTTAGGTGAGGCGTTAGCTGCAGTGGTTCTGCTAGTGGACACTCTTAAGATCGACGGCAGCGTTACGCTGCAGGTTCGTGGCAGCGGGCCGCTGGGATTGTTGGTTGTGGAGGCCAATTCAGATCAGAAAGTAAGAGGAATTGCTCGTCAGCAAGACAAGATTGAAGAGGGAATGGATCTTCAGCAAATTTTCGGCAGCGACTATCTTGTTATTACCATTAAGACGGAGGGTGCCGAACCTCATCAGGGAATCGCACCGCTGCAAGGGGCAAATCTGGCTGAAGCGCTGGAGTACTATTTCTCCACATCCGAACAGTTGCCGACTCGTTTCTGGTTAGCCTGCGATGAGCAAAACGTTAGCGGTATGCTAATCCAAAGGTTGCCTGGAGGATCTACGGACGATGATGCATGGGATCGCGTATCGCTATTGGCTGCGACGGTCACAGATAAGGAATTGCAGCAGATCGCTCTGGAGAACCTCTTGCACCGACTCTTTCATCAGGAAACGGTGCTGCTTTTCGACTCTCATGCGGTAGAATTTTTCTGTAGTTGTTCACGGGAACGCACGGGCGAGATGTTGCCTACTCTGGGCAAGGCCGAGGCGATCGACATCATCGAACAGGAGGGAGAGGTCGCCGTCACCTGTGAATTTTGCAATGCGCAGTATAGTTTTGACCGCATAGACATCGAGCAGGTGTTCTTAGCAGGTGAAACAGCGGCAGCAAGTACGACTGCGCACTGATCAGAGAGTCGGAGGGATTTATTTTTGTTAAGTTTAGGACTGTTCACTACTGCTGTATTCTAGCTTCTTCTCCTTGGAGTAGAATACAACGCCGCGGTCCTTTAATAGCTCAAGCTGCCCGTCAACCTCTCTCAGCTCAATCCATTTTTCTTCCCCTTGAGCGGCACCAGTTTCTTCTATCGCGTCCAGCTCGTCCAGAAACGAGTCTTCCATGAAGTCGAGCTCTGCTTTGAGAGACTTGCGATCGGCGATTTGAGAATCGTCATGCTTGCTTGATTCTTTAAGGCGAGTGATATGGACATAAGCGCGTTGCCAGCTCGGCACGTCTGATTGCCAGAGTTTCTTTCCGTTAATGTCGGTTTCCTAGGCCTGAATGCGGACAAAGTTTGCGCTCATGCCTCTGGCGTCTACCGCGGTCATTTTCGCGTGTTCGAATTGCGCTTCATTCGCGTTAGCGCCGTAAAATACCATTCCAATCGCCTTGGTTCGAGTAAAGATGAGCTCTCGAAAATCTGAGTAGGAGGCGATAGCAAAGTCCATATGTGCTGCGGCAAAATTTGCTCGCTCAGAGATGTCACTACCTACCAGGTGAGCGCCTCTTAGGTTGCTGCGCTCGTCCTTGTGTGAATTGATCTCTCGGTCTTTGTCTCTTGCCGTTCTCTCATCGTAGCCAGAATGCAAGTTCAAGCCCCTGAGATCCAGTCGTGACAGGTTGAGTGAATGATAAATGCCAAAAGAATCCATGTGAGAGAAGTGTCGGTTGAGGCTGTTGTCCTCAAGCGCACCCTTCAGTTGTGCGGGTATAATCAATACTTCATTAAGATTCAGTTGGCTCTTAATTGGGTCCAGTTGTTTGATCTTATTATTGAAACTTTCGACGACACGTTTTTTCTGGCTCTTGCTAGGCAGGTAGTCCGGCTCCGGGTCTTCTCGTTTCAATGCTTCGAGAATTCTCGCTGCAGAGTTAAAGATCTCCTGAGCCTGGTTGCTGAGAGCTTTGGCGTTATCAGTGTAGCTATAGGTGACGGCCCGATCCGAGAATATACCGCTAGCTTCAACTTCCCCCACCTAATCGTCAGCTTTGCTGGAGCCTGGTTCGTTAGTCATGATAGCGTTTTGCGTCCGCGGCATAATGGGGAGTGTCTAGAAAAAATCCAATCAGCGCCAGAAAGCCTTCGATTTTTCTCGCCTGTGCTCTCTAACACATCGAGCGCACGACTGTATATCTTTCTGCGTGGGTCATTGCTCTTATCGAGTATTTTATATAACTGGTCTAGATTTCTTCTTCTTTCCATAGGAAACGCAAAGTAAGCCTTTGCTTCTTCTATGATAGCTCGGATCTCCGTCTTGATGCTGGGAGCCAGGGTCTCTACCTTCTTTCTTCGATGGATTTCGCTCGCCTCATGCACCAGAATGAGTTGCAGTAAATCCTCAACCGATTCCTGTCCTCTTCCGCACTTGGCGTAGATTCCCTCAAGTATCTGACGCATATAGCGTTGACCGTCTCTGCGCTCTTCCTTCCCATCTCTTAGAAGCAGAACAAGCTCCGGCTTAGCCGCTTTTCTCTGAACCCTGAACATCCCGGCAGAGGTGATCATGTTTTTGGACCAGACTATCCTGTAGTGGTCACGTTTGGGATCGAAGAGGTTCTCGTGAATAATTGAATGCTGATTGAGTCGTGAATGAAGGTGCTGACTCGACTTTAGGCGACCCATGACAGCATTCACAAGCGAAGGATTTACCCAGGCCTTTGGTGCTGGAGGGCTAGCGTTCAGATCGTCAAGCGTGCCGGTGGCGCCTGTCCTGGCGCCTATGAAACTCACGGGAGGGCTATGGGCTACTTCATAAAGGTTGAAGGGAGATGGTTTCGTTTCGGGGTGATGAGAATGCATGGATGGCAACTACATAGCTGTGTGAGTCTGGAATTAGCTGTCAATGACTGTCCAATTCGACGGAAAGCCTGTTTCTGCAATGGATAATAGACTACCTGATCACCGCTTACCGATCTAGAAGCAAAACAGAATGGAGAATAGAGAGAAGAATAGAAGAATGAAGGGCTAATAGGGATTAAAAATAAACCCTCACCAGCCCTTTTCTGAACTGTATTTACTCGTTCCCGGGCTTCGAGCCTTTTACCTGGGAAGGTTCGTTGCTATTTAGGACGAATTCACGAACCGACAGGAAGAGGCCGGTGATCATGAGACCAAAGATCCCGATAGCAATATAAAACAATGTCATTGAGCTCATGACTTGGAACCTCTTATCGCCATAAGTTTAAAGTAAATCCCAAAACATAATATTGAGGGCACCCATACTGCGGTAAAGAGTCCTTCTTCACGCTGACCTGTAAACCAAAGGAAGCCTGAGACGGCAAATGAAATTGCCACGGCCAAAAGTATAAAAAAATCTGATTGTTTGAACATGTTGCTTCTCCAGTTACTCGTCAAAAAAACCAATGGCAGCAAGGATACAGCCTGCTACAGCTACGCCCGCAAGAGATCGTACTCCGCTATTACCTAAAACGGCGAACGAGTCTAGTGAGGAAATACCCAGAAGCGTGCTCGCAAAAAGCAGGAGGGCAAGGACTAGCAATCCGATGCCCATAAAGGCAAAGACTTTCCTCGTCCGGCTCAGGCCCTTGGTGTTTAGAAATATCATTATGTTTTGAATCCATTAATATCATCCACTTAAACGCACAAACCGGCACATTGGATCTATTGCATAGGAAAAGAGAGCTGCATGGTCGATATTACGAACAAATAGATGAGTACGTTACTAGGATTTTTGTCTTTGAGAGGGGTTGTTTTGAAGGAGGTAGAAAACCTACTGCTAAGACTGGGTGGCAGGGATTAAGAATAAATCCCGACTACCTTTATGCCGTTAGTTTATCGCTTTTCTAGCTAAGAGAGTTTTTTATAGAGCCATCCTCCGCCTCTATTGAATAGCAAATAGATAAAGAACCCGGCTGTCTGTATCATCAGCGCGAATGCGACTGGTAATACGCCGCCAAAGGTATAAGCCATGCCCAGCACCAAGCCCAGGTTTTTTCAGGTAGATAAATGCGCAAAAAAGTGCTGTCACCCAAGGCAGGAGAATTAGATACTGCAAAATTTCTTGCTGCCCCAGCTCCCATAGCACCCCCATTAACAAGCCAAAAGCCAGTCCGCCAATTAGGTCTTTTTTTTGCAATGCCGAGGTGTCTCCAGCGGATTCTCCGTCGTCGGTCTGGGCATTTCGCTTTTCAGCGATAATTAGCGCGCCCCAAGTAAGTAGGGGGAAGGTAAGCAACCCCCACCAGTTGGAGATGCCGGGATTATTGACGTCAGCCAATGGGTAGCGGGTTACTATTCCTCCATTGAGGGATTCCCAGAGAATAAGAAGAGCTGCCAGGATAGCTGCGGCGATGATGAGTGTTAGCTTAATTCTCACTACCATAGGTAAGAATCCACTAGCTTGTGTGTAGGGTGGGAAGTACTAATAGCGGATTTTCCCTGAATATTAGCTAATCACGTGGGAGCTACTGCCTAACTGCGATAGAGTAGGTCCTGTCATTGTAATTAAATCGAGGTAACAGCATTGTCTCACGGTGCCGATTCAACCAAGGCTATTTATTATGCGTTCTCTGCCAACGGTGCTATCGCAATAGCGAAATATGTGGCAGCGGTAATCACCGGGTCGGGGTCTATGTTGGCCGAGGCCGTGCACTCCACGGCTGACTGCGGGAATCAGTTGCTGCTTCTGCTGGGAATGAAGCGGTCGAAGAAGCCAGCCTCGGATCGCTTCCCTTTGGGCTACGGTAAGGAAACCTATTTCTGGTCTTTCATCGTCGCCTTGCTGTTATTCAGCATGGGCGGGCTCTTCTCTATCTATGAAGGCTGGCACAAGCTGCATGAGCCAGAACCGCTATCTTATCCTATGCTGGCCCTAGGGGTGCTTCTGTTTGGAATCATCGTCGAGGGCCTGTCATTTGCTGGCTGTCTGAGAGAGATCAATAAAGTAAGAGCCGAGCAGAACCTCTGGCAATGGTTTCGCAGCACCCGTGAGGTAGAGCTGCTGGTCATCTTCGGCGAAGATCTGGCGGCGCTGCTAGGTTTGACGTTTGCATTTCTGGCAGTGCTGGCGGCCTGGCTCACGGGAGACCCTATGTACGATGCCGTGGGCAGCATTGGAATTGGGGTGTTGCTTATCGCCGTCGCATTTTTTATTAGCGTCGAAGTAAAGTCGCTTCTGATTGGGCAGGGTGTTTCGCCGGAAACGCACACGGACATGTTGGATTTTCTTAACCAGCAGAGCACGATTAAGCAGGTATACAATCTGCGTACGCTGCATATGGGAGCAGATGTGATGGTCGCCATCAAGGCCGAGCTCACGGAGCAGGAAGACGCCATGAAGCTGATAGCCGACATCAATAAGGTGGAAGCCGACTTTCGGGCTCGTTTTCCAACAGTGGCCTGGTGTTTCTTTGAGCCTGACAATACGGATGATGATTAGTAGCGCGCAGTTCTCAATACAGCAAAACGTAGAGCGTACTTGAATAGATTGTCTTGAGCCTCGCCTGGAAACGGATCTTTATTCTCGGCCATAAAAAACCCCGTGCTCAAACGAGTGCGGGGTTCTTTGGTACTCTTCAATTTACTAGTAGATTAGAAAGACACGTCCCATTGCATGCGAAGACGGTTTTCAGACTCGCCGATATTCACAAGAGCGTCGTCAAGTTTTAGGTGAGAGAAGTCCACCGTAATCTTGTTGTTGTGGCCACTGAAGAACCAATTGGCACCGATTGTTAATTCTTCGCGCTCGTTCTCGAATAGCAAAGCGCCTGCGTTAGGTTCATCGACGAAGGCATAGCGTATAGCCAGTTCTAGAGGCTCGGGTACAGCCGGGAACATATTGTGAAAGAAGTAGCCCGCCTGAACATAGCCGCCGGTCAGCTCACTCTTGGTGTTGTTGACGGTGTCGGTGATTCGCTTTCTATGTAGCTCTTGCTGAGCAGAAAAGCCTCGATACTTGAAGGCAAATTCCTGCACTACCTGGTTTATGTCGTATTGATCTGGAGCTGCGTTGGCAGCAGACTCGAAGCCATCGAGATTGCCACAGCCCGATGATGACCATCGAGTACAACTACCCTTGTTAGTGGCGCCGGCGATTGCCAGGCTACCCATGGGGAGTTCGGTGTATTCGACGTCGGTCTGGCGAAACGGTACGTCTCTTCCCAGAAAGTTCCACTGCAGGCGACCCATATACATCATGTTATCGTCGGTATTATTCACACCGCGGCCTTCGCCATTGAATACGCCGGCAAAATAGCGCATGTCGGCTGGTGTGTCCTGGAACAGGTGACCTCTAAGCTGAACACCGACCTGTCTGTCGATGGTGAACACACGGTTGGCGATTGAACGTTCGACGAACTGTTGGCGTCCTGATGAGTCGACGCGCTCACGGTTCATATCGACCTTCCACTGGCCAAGCCGTATGCCGCCCCAATCCCATTTGGCGACATCGATACGCCAATCGATCACGCGGGCATTTGCATTAGACGCGCCGTCGTCTGTGTCTCGTGAAGGTTGCAGATCGACTTCGAAATAGTACCGCAGCCAAGGTTGAAAGCCATGACCGCCTATTTTCATGCGCAGCCGGCGCGCCTCAAAATTCGATTGATCTTCTCCGAACGCGGATAGCTTTCTTGGGTCTGAGCGGAAGGGAGTGGTGTACCGTGTTTGGGCTCGCCACTGCAAATCGGTTCTGAATTTTTCATCACTTGTTTCAAAACGAAAGCCACTGCTTACGCGGCTTGCCTTGACCGGAAAATTCTCTTCAATCTGCCTGCTCACTTCAGCGGCAACGGCGGGACTGGATACAACCACGGCGCTGGGATCAGGCAAAATATCGGTGCTGTTGAGAGTCTCTCTCTGCATCAGGGCATCGTACTGGCTCTGATCTATGGCGCCGTTACTTAGGAGTATGTCCAGTAACTCCTGATCTGCCGCATTGCTGCTGGTTGCTATTCCCAATGAAGCGGTTAGTAGCGCTATTTGATTAGTTCTGATGAGTGCTTTCTTTATATTCATGTGGTTCTCTTCAGGTCTTTGCGATTCTAGAATTATTCAGCAAAAGTGTTGGCTTTTGAGACTGAACACCGATAGAAAGTTATATAAAATTAGTCGATGGGCGCAGTATATTGCACGAATATTACAGTTATATGACAGAGACAGATTCGTGACAGTACCGTCATAGTCTCAATGGACAGGAACAGCAAGAAGGAGACAAGAGAGAGTTAAGTAGAGAGTTAAATAGAGGGTGAAAGTGAGCCCAAGAGCGGTCAGGCTTACCGTGTTATTTCAGTGTTTGGCAGTGGCAGTAGAAATAGGAATAGAAAGAGAACTAAAAGCCAGTGCTGCCGTTTAATACCGGCTATTTCGAACGAAGCGGTCAGTCAGGTTGCGGATGCGCGTTGCAGCCGGTCCTGCACCGCTACCCATTCAGAGGTCTGTGGCACAGCCTCAACAAACAACTGATCAGGCCCGGATTGCTCTAGCTCGTAGAGGGCGCAGTAGAGTCTCGCCGAATAGGCTCTGGCTTCCTTGGGTAATACCAGCAGAGGCGCCTCTCTCTCACCCATATTCTCACTTAAGTAGTTCGCTGTTTCCTTGAAACACAGTATCGCTATATTCTGCTGCCAAGCTGCGGCTATAGCGGCAGCATCTACCAGGCTAAGCTGCATATCCTTGGGCTGATAGTGTCGATGGCGCAAGCCGGGGGAGGGGGCATCTGCACCCGCAGTACCCAGCTCCAGTGCGCCAATCACAGCTTGAATCGCCTCGGCACTGATGTCGCCTGGTCGCAATATTTGAGGCACCTTGCTGCCTAGATCCAGCACCGTAGATTCGATGCCTACACGGGTAGCGCCGCCATCGAGTATCGCCGCTATTTTACCTTCTAGGGTCTTCGCTACATGAGCGGCGGTAGTGGGGCTGGGTCGGCCGGATAGATTTGCCGAAGGCGCTGCGACGGGGAAGTCACACATCTGCAGTAGCTTTTGCGCAACTGTTCCTGCCGGCGCGCGGACAGCGACTGAGTCAAGCCCTGCGGTCACTGCCTTGGGTACATGGGAGGCTGCAGGAAGCACCAGGCTTAGTGGCCCTGGCCAGAAATGCTCAGCTAGCAAGATGGCTAGATCGATGCGCTCGTCGGTGGTCTGCCACAGCGGTATAGCGTGCTCGATAGAACTTACATGCAAAATTAACGGGTTGTCCCCCGGCCTGCCTTTAGCCTTGAATATCTTGGCAACAGCAGCTGGGTCTAATCCATTGGCCCCAAGGCCGTAAACTGTCTCGGTTGGAAAGGCAGCGACGTCTCCGCTTTTGAGCAGCGCGTACGCCTTCTTCAGCGCGTTAGGGTCATTCGCATCGAGGATCTGTGTAGTCTTAGTCATTGCTTTGCATGGCTGGAGATGTGGAATGAATATTAGCACAGTGTCAAATCACACACATTGCTTGCGAAAAGGATCACTGTACGAACTTAGCAAGAAAAGACCGCATAGCTGCTAGCCGAGGGTTGTGCAAAAAAAAGCCCACCGGGGGGTGGGCTCTTTACTAATCATTCCCTTGAATGTCTCAAGGCATTCCAAGGGTCAAACTAGTGCGGTGAATTGGAATACTCGGTACCGTTAATTGGAATCATCAGGTGAGCACCGGAAGTGCCTGGGCGCATCATCCATGGAGTACCCACGCCGGCCAGCGAGTTGTCGCGCTGTGGACCGACTGGCATGCCGAGTTCTTCGGCAGATGCATTTGGCAGGGACACGACCATCAGGTATTGAATACGATCTGGTGTATCAAATCGGCGATAGCTCAACATGCCAAACTTGCGCGCAGGAATAGTGCCCTCGTCTTCGGCCTTCTGCATGGCCATCTCTAATTCATCGCCTTCAAGACCCTGGGCCGACAATTTCGCTTGCAAGTCGCGACGAGCGCGTTGTGAAACAGGGGCACAGCGAGTGAAGCCTTCCTCGTCTGTTGGCTGGCACTCAACGTGGTTTGAGCCAACCTTGAGAGTTACACGATTGCCGTTGTCATCATAGGTGTACACGGTCGCATCGGCGCGTAGGTCCTGTGGTAGTGGGGATACGGCTTTCGCGATAGTGGCCGCATCAGATTGTGCTGCGACCTGACTGGATGCCAATAGTCCGGCTGTTAGTAGACCCAGTGTAATAGTTAGTTTCGACATTACTTCCTCCAACTCTCTTATTTTGGTTAAGTTCTAAGGTTACGTTCTATGCTAATTTGTACTAATTCAATTCGTTTTCTATCGAATAGAGCTGCAAGCCTTGTAGGCTTCCGCAAATTGCTTATCTCATAAATTCAAGTCTGTTAGTTTACTCAGTTACTCTTCAGGGTGAAACGTTAACACTGCAATAGCGCTGCAATAATGTGTAACACTGTGTAACGCGCAGATACTCTGCTAGTGGCCATTTTATGGCATTGGGGCGAGAATACACTCGGATTCTACTGATCTTGATCAGTATTTTTCCACATAGCATGGGATCTTGGGGGCTATTGCTTAGCAATTCGTGCAAGATTTAGTATTTTGCTCCCCACTCTGGATAGAAGTAGACTTACAGCTGCAGCAGAGCAGTAGTGAGAAGATCTGGCTAAGGCCGTTATCAAAACGAATAGATAAAGGCCGTGAGCCGTAATCTCAGTGTTCTGTGATTACTGGAAATAACACCGTAGTCGGCTCGAAGCGCCTAGAGGGCTTTGATCCGGTTCAAACGACAAGACGCGTACATGCATTCAACCGATAGTCATACGAACCAATCCTCTGTGGAATCCCACGCCGAGTTTAACCCTCAAGTAGAAAGCCTGCTGGTTAGAGCCCATTCCCTGGCCGCTTTCGCGACGCTTCTGCTCGCCGTGTGCTTTGGTATTCTGGTTTCGCTGCAATTTGTATTTCCTGAATCTTTGGGTGCCTTTCCCTCATGGGGCCGGATGCGCTATGCCCACACCCAAGGGATTATGCTGGGCTGGCTGGGCAACGCATTCCTGGCGTTCATGTACCATGCGGTGCCTGTGCTCAGTGGCAGGCCTGTGACCAGTCGTACTCTGGGACAGTGCCTGTTTGCGATCTGGAATTTTGCGGTAATGATTCCGGGCTGGATTCTGGTGCTCAGCGGTTTCAGTCAGCCGCTGGAATGGGCCGAATTCCCTCTGCCCGTTGATGTCGTCATCGTCGTCGGCTTTATTCTGGCGGCGGTGCAGTTCCTACCCGGGTTCTTCAAACAAGGCTTCGAGAACCTCTATGTGTCCAGTTGGTACATCATCGGCGGGCTGGTTTTTACTCTGTTATCGTTTCCCATGGGTAATATCGTGCCGGAATTAGTGCCGGGAGCTGCGGGAGCTGCCTTTAGCGGTCTGTGGATTCACGATGCAGTGGGCCTGTTCGTCACACCCATGGCACTAGCTATCCTGTACTACGTGGTGCCTGCCAGCACGGGCAAGCCAATCTATAGCCATTTCCTGTCCATGCTTGGCTTTTGGGGCCTGTTCTTCCTCTACCCGCTAAATGGCATTCACCACTATATATATTCTGCTATACCCATGGCTGCTCAGCTTACCGCCATTGCGGCCTCGTTCCTGTTGGGGCTAGTTGTCATCATCGTTGTGTCTAATCTCATGCTCTCGCAGCGAGGCTTCGGTCTCATACCGAAGAATATTGCGCTGCGTTTCGCTTCCATGGGTGTTGTGTTCTATCTCGTTGTTAGCCTGCAGGGCTCCATGCAGGCGGATATGTCGTTTAGCAGCTTGGTGCATTTTACCGATTTTATCATTGGCCATTCCCATCTCGCCATGCTGGGCTTCGCTACCTTTGCGGGTATCGCTGGAATCATCCATGCCTGGCAGCGACTTCCCGGTTTTAGTCTCGATGCGAAGATTCTCGATTGGTCCTATTACCTGCTGGTGTTTGGTATCTGGCTAATGGTGCTGGATCTTACCCTGGCGGGTTTTGTTCAGGGAGCATTGTGGCAGGATGCCACGCCTTGGATCGACTCGGTACGGGCATCGGCACCTTACTGGGCAGTTCGCAGTCTCTCGGCAATACCAATCACACTTGGCTTCGGTCTGTTGTTCTATGGCTTGTTGAGCAGCCGAACAGAGTCCGCAACCGATCAAGCAGCCAGCAGCGGCAATGAACAGAATCGATCGGATACGACACAGAAGGGCGCCATAGGCTCAGTCGGTTTTTCGCCGGCGCTGCGGATGTCATACGTTGCGGCATTTGTGTGTGGCATCGGATTCTTCGTGCTTTCAGTTTCTATACTGGGCGTCATTCCCTTTCAGTCGCTGCAGGATGAGACGGCTTTACTTGCTCCCACCGCCTCGTTAGCCCTATCGCCGGCGCAGGAGCGTGGCAGGGTAATCTACGCACGCGAGGGTTGTGCCTACTGTCATACCCAACAGGTTCGCTATACCGAGTCTGATCTGCGACGCTTCGGCGCGCCAAGTCTGGCCTGGGAGGGAAGGAAGGATACGCCACACATGCTGGGCACGCGCCGCATCGGCCCGGATCTGGCGAGAGCGTCCGGGACCAGAACCGATCAGTGGCATCTCGCCCACCTGTATGCCCCTAGAACAGTCGTGCCTGCGTCTGTCATGCCAGGCTACCCGGAACTGTTCGAAGGCTCTGCCGACAGGCCTGGCCGCGAAGCCTTGGATCTTCTAGCCTATATAGAGAGCCTGGGCAGAGAACGCGAATTGGCATGGCCGGAAGGTGATGAGAGGGCGAGAGCTCTCACCGATGATGAGCGTGCGCTTATGTCGTTGACGGCTGAAGCCTTGAATGCCCATCCCGGCCGAACCCGGCCGCTGGGTTCGGCTCCAGTATTACCATCTGGAGAACTGCAGGGCTCTGACAATAGCGGCTTGGGCGAGCAGCTTTTTCGCGACAACTGCAGCGGTTGTCATGGTGACAGCGGAGAGGGCGATGGACCAGCTTCCAGCTTGTTGAGTCCGCCGCCTGTCGTTTTTGCAGAACACCGCTATCGCCGCGACCTGCTTACAGAGATTCTTTGGAATGGGATACATGGCGCTTCTATGCCGGGCTGGCGAGACCTGTCGCTGGAAGAGTTGGCGGCACTGGCGAATGTGGTAGACAGTTTTAGCCTGGTAGATGCTTCCAGCACTACCAGTCCCCTATTGGCTGCCGGGCAGAGTGTCTACGAGACTAACTGTGCGGCATGTCATGGCGACGGCGGAGGCGGAGATGGATTTGCCGCGCAGAACCTGCCTATTCCTATCATGCCGACGGATTTTACCAGAGAAAAACTAAGTGAGGCGGCGGCACTGCGCGCGCTGCGTGAGGGTGTCGCCGGAACGTCTATGGCTCCCTGGGGAGATCGACTGAACACTCAGGAAATGACCGCGGCAGTGCACTATGTGCGGTCCCTCTATCAGGAGCAAATCGGCGATGATTAGTAACTTGATCGTATTCTCATCGCTACTGATGGCAGGCTGGTTTACGTTGCAGTACCTGCTCAAGCCGGGGCTGCGCGAACGTGTTGAACAGCCTAAATTTGCTTTCCTTCGGCAACTGTCGATGTATGATATGCAGACGGGGGCAGGAGCGAAGTCTTCCAGCGAAGATTTGCATGAGTTAAATGACGATCAAGACCAATTAGGACATCAAGTGAATAATAGCAGTGGTGAAACCAAATGATTCAACCCAGCGTCGAATCAAAACAGCAAGGCCTCAGTCTGGTTGCGGCGATGGCGAGCAGCGCGGTACTTGGCATAGCCGTCATTGTGTTAGCGCTATCGATGTATTCGGGCGAGGTCTCTACTGAGCCGATGTTTGCCCAACCCAGTGTCGAATTCGGTAGGCGTCTGATTCGTGAAACGTCGGCCATGATGGGCCCGGGTCATGAAGATCCAGCTAAGCGGTTCTCTGGCAGCAATCTCGACTGTGCGTCCTGTCACCTCGACACGGGCACCGAGCCGGGCACTCTCTCACTACTGCTTGCGGACACCAAGTATCCCAGGTTTTCCGGCAGAGACGGTGTAGAGGGAGACCTGCGTGACCGCATCAACGGTTGCATGACACGAAGCATGAATGGCACGGAGCTGGATCGTAATAGTATCGAAATGGTTTCCATGGAGATGTATATCAAGGGGCTCGCGAGCCAATATCAATTGATGAGCGATAGCAAACGATCCCCCGATGAGCCGCCGGCTTTTCAGGAGCCGAATCGTGCGGCGAGTCTTGAGGCTGGCGAGGTAGTATTTCAGGAAAGGTGCCAGGTCTGCCACGGAGAAGATGGTGCAGGCTTGAAGCAGACGGCTGATCTGGCAGACGGTTATCTGTTTCCGCCGCTATGGGGGCCTGATAGTTTTAATAATGGTGCGGGCATGACGCGCCTGCTCACTGCGGCTCGTTTCATCAAGGCGCGGATGCCCCTTGGTCAGCCCGATCTGAGTGATGATGAGGCCTATGACGTAGCGGCCTACATGAATTCCCATGAGCGCCCGGTTCGAGCGAACCTCGAAGTTGATTATCCCGATCTTACAAGGAAGCCGGTGGATAGCCCCTATCTACCCTATGCCGACAATTTTCCTCACGAGCAGCATAAGCTGGGCCCGTTCGAGCCTATTCGTGAGTACTATCGAAACTTGTAAGGCGATCAATAGCCAATAAAAAACGCCAGTGACCAATCCTAGTCACTGGCGTTTTGTTTTCAGTCTTCGCATTGTTTAATTTCTGATTACGCGAGTGGCGCTCCCAGCATAGACCCCCTTTATGTAGAGTCAGACTTAAGCTGAATACAACAGGCTATATCCGTATTCCTGACTGCGCGTTGCCGCAACAACCCCAGCTGGAACGAAGCGGCTATTGGATACATTGTTCGCCAGCAGCTCCGCATTGATCGCCTCAACATCGCCGCCGGTTGCCCGGGCTAGTCTGGTAGCGAAAGAGCGTGTCGCTTTACGGCAAATTGCGTAGCTGACACCCCTGGCGATCAATGAGTCGATGGTATTGCCTCGATTTCCGTAGTCGGATCGATTCAGGTTCATGGGATTGACCATAAAGGCTTGATCGGTACTGCGATCCATCAGGTTCATCATCTGGCTGAACTGCGCGCCATATTTGCCCCACATGGCATCGTTATAACCCAGAGGTGTTGAGCCATGGCGGAAACAGACCACAATTGAGACGTCTGATTCTGCTCCGTCATAACCTTCTGCGTGGCCTACAAATATATTGTTGGCGTAATTCAATGCGGTAATGCCGCCCGATGTGCTGGAGGAGTCGATGAAGACTCTGTGACTGGCGGAGTTTGCATCCATCCAGGCATCTTGTTCGTGGCGAGCCGGGGCAAAGCCATGATGAGCGCTATCACCGCTCGCAGCCTGAGCTGAAGAAACGAGGGTGGCAGTAGTTGCCGCCAGGCCAACACCTGTTAGGAATCGGCGTCGTCCCTGCAGCTTATCGGTATTATTGCTCATTATGTAATCTCCCAAATTTGTCATCTTTTAGTCTTGTTGGTTTATTGCTTCTATTGTTAGTGCGAGCTGGGTCGTTGTTGAATGCTATTCAATCTCGAATAGAGTCTATTGTCGAGACTCTGCAGCCCGGTTTGTTGTTTCACCTCAAGATTATATAGGTAAATCTCACCGAGTTTTCTCTGGTTTTTGTAACAAAGTGCATCTAAATAACTGGATCTGTCTTTCTGGGCCTTTCAATTCTTGGCCTGTATGGCTGGCCTTGCTCGGTAGCTAATGCAATTTAGATAATTGGGTGGCTATTCGGTTTTCTCTATTGGGTAGATTGATCCAAATAGGGAGAACGAGACTACATAGGGGGAGAAAAAATCCGTCATAACAACCGAAGAAGGAAGTGAGTGAAGATGTACACCTTGGTTAAACCCCTAGCAATGTTGTTCTGCTTAGTTTTCTTCATCGGGTGCGCCACAATGGTGGCTGACCCGCTAGAGCCTGTAAACCGGCAGCTTCAAGCGTTCAATAATGGGGCAGACAAGGTGCTGATTAAGCCTCTGGCGATGGGTTACGCGGCAGTCATGCCCGACCCTGGAGAGCGTGCGGTACAGCTTTTTTTCAACAATCTGGCGGAGCCAAATACTGCCGCCAATCAGCTGCTACAGGGCCGGCCAGCTCTCGCTCTAAACGATGCGGGGCGGTTCTTGATCAATAGCACTGTCGGATTGCTTGGCTTTTTTGATGTTGCCCAGAACATGGGCTTGGCCAGACACAGCGAGGACTTCGGTCAAACCCTGGGTCTGTGGGGTGTGCCATCTGGGCCCTATATAGTGTTTCCGTTCAGAGGCCCAACGACACTGCGCGATTTTGCGGGAGGTTACGCGGATACGGTAGCGTCTATTCCTCTAACGATAGATCACGTGCCTACACGAAATAGCCTGTTCGCCTTGCAGATCGTGACCTTAAGAGCCTCGTTGCTGAACACTCCCCAGCCCCCGACGGCGTCAGATCGCTATGCGCTATTCAGAGATTTTTACTTACAGAGGCGCCAGGCGCAGGTTCAGCAATAGTGATCTGTGTCGTCTTGCTGTGCGTACCTTACGACTGAGACCAAGACGCTGTGCCCTTTGGCATGTCCGTCATGCCCTTGCCTCGTAGTCGGCGCCTGATTTTCACGGAGCACAAATAATCGGGTTTTAAGATTATAGGATTCTAGAGACACGAAATGAAAAAATTATACCTAATGCTATTTCTTTTCTATGTCGCTAGCGCAAATGCTAATTTGGCGGAGCAAGCTCGATGGGAGTTTGAGGTATTACTCGATGAAAAGAGAATTGGCTACCATGACTTTAATGTCAGTGAGGTCGATGGTGTGCAGACAGTTACAACGGAAGCCCGCTTCGATGTAAAACTTCTCTTCGTTAATGTCTTTAGCTATAGACATAAGAACACGGAAGTTTGGCGAGACAATTGCCTAACTTCAATCAGTGCAGAAACAGCTTCAAATGGAAAAGATTTCATAGTTCGTGGTCAGGCAGATGCAGAGACGTTTCGGATGCGATCCGGATCCTTGGATAATGAATTGCCGGCCTGCATTATGACGTTTGCCTATTGGAATCCTGAGTTTCTGCGGGCGGATCAGCTCCTCAATAGCCAAACCGGTGAATATGAAAACGTTTCTGTAGTCATAGAGGGTGAGGAAGTGCTGGCGGTAAAGGGGCAAGATATTCAGGCAATTAAATATTCACTGAGCCTGGCAGCAGGACCGATAAGTCTCTGGTACGCCGCCGACGATCACCGCTGGCTGGCGCTAGAGTCTATTGTGAAGGGAGGGAAAGTCCTCCGATACGAGCCAGTTAATTTACCGCGTACATTGGGCTCTTCCTATGCACTTGGCGGATAGATTGTTCAAAGAGGGTTGCACATGGGAATCCAAAAAGCATTGCTGGTGGTCGGCATGATACTGGTCGGTGGCTGTCAGACTGCCTCGAATCCACCACCTATTAGGACGGCGGAATCTGTCGACCTCAGCAGGTTCGCGGGTGACTGGTTCGTCATAGCCAATATTCCTACCTTCATAGAAACAGATGCCTACAATGCGGTTGAAAGTTATGCTGAACCGGTGAATGGAAGGGTCGCCACTACGTTCACCTTTAATAAAGGCGGCTTTGAAGGCGATCAAAAAATCTATCATCCAACGGCCGTTATACGAGAAGACTCTGGCAATGCGGTTTGGGGAATGCAGTTCGTCTGGCCTATCAAGGCCGAGTATAGAATCGTCTACATAGATCCAGATTATCAGTTCACAATTATTGGCAGAACCAAGCGCGACTATGTCTGGTTGATGGCCAGACAGCCTGTCATCGCTGACGGTGATTATGAGCGATTGCTTAGCATCATTGAGCAAGAGGGTTATGACCTGAATAAACTGCGCCTTGTGCCGCAGCAGTCTGTCCGCTAGTGCTTGGGTTACTAGAGCTGACCTGCTTTGCTGTAACAATCCTGTTAGGGGATTTGGTTTGTAGACAAAGTGTCAGAACAAATTCTTCTGGGTGCCTCCTTTCATGAAAAATCTAGCCCTTGCTCGGGACCGAGCTGTCGCCGCATTAAAAATGTTATATGTGGCCGATTCGCTGGCCATGCCGGTGCACTGGTACTACAACCCTATGGATATCTATAGACAATTTCGCTGTGGCATTGCACACTTTGAAGATGCGCCAGATTTTCACCCTTCTTCTATCATGTCATTGCATTCGACCAATAAAGGAGGGCGCGGAGCCAGAGGATCGAAAGGGTCAAGCGGTTGGAGAGGAGCGGCGGGCCCGACCAAGCAAATTGTCGGCGATGTGATTCTAATTGGTAAGCGCAAATTCTGGAATCAGCCGAATCAGCACTATCACCAAGGCATGCGTGCCGGTGAAAATACATTGAATGCCCACTGTGCTCGAGCCGTTACCAGAATGTTAGTCGACAGAGCAGGGCGCTATGACGAGGAGGCATTTCTCGATGCGTATATCGAGCTACTGACCGCCGACCCGCCCATGCACCCGGATACCTATGCCGAATCTTATCACCGTGGCTTCTTTGCAAATCTTGAAGCAGGCAAGCCTCGCCATAGATGCGGCGCCGTCACCCATGACACGCCGTCTATTGGAGGGCTTGTCTGCATTGCCCCCATTTTTTTTTCAGAACGACTGCGCGGAACGTCGTTGGATGCCGTGCAGGAAATCTGTCAGGGCCATCTGAAGCTCACCCACCCAGACCAATATCTAGCAAAAGTATGCACAGACTATGTGGGGCTGCTTGACGACCTTCTCTTTCTCGATGAGTCGGAATCTGCCCAGCAGTTGATCAGTGCCTGGAGTAAGCGCAGTATAAGTTTGCAGTTGTCAGAGTTGATGGGCAAGATTTATAGCGACAACGATGTTGTGGGCAAGCTTTTCTCATCGGCCTGTTACATCACCGACTCCTGGCCCAGCGTTCTCTATCTCGCCTATAAATATTGCGACTCACCGGAGGCAGGTTTGATATCGAACACGAATCTGGGCGGCGACAATGTACATCGCGGGGCCGTCTTGGCGACTCTGCTGGGGTTGGCCAGTGGCGGGTCGCTAGCGGATCATTTTTCACAGCTTGTGGATAATGTGGCGATTGAGCTTGAGATCACACAGCTTGTAGAGGCGGTCAGTAGCAATGCCCAGTAGTAAATGGCGGGTGCAGCTAAGTCTCTCGCTTTACTAAGCGGCGCAACAGTTGGCGGCTTTTGCTATCGATGCTGAGGTAGGCTGATGGTTAATGTGCTGTAGGTGCCTTTTGCGTTTGTGGATTGCGACGGATCGCTATATGCAATGATTAACTAACAACCTACTTTGCGCCTAGCTTCTGTTCGATCGGAACAGGTGAGGGTTCTTCTCAATAAAACTGTCTATCCATTTTTCCAGGAAGGAATGCCGTTCCCTCGTCTTTAAGAACCCCCAGCCGAGTATGGAGATAATTAATGCGCCTACTCCATCAACGATAAGATCCCACATGGTGTCAACAATTCGGCTCTTTTGCATGTTCATGCCGAATAGCTGATCCATTGAAAACTCGAATATTTCCCAGACGGCGCCCATGCCCATTGCAAATATAACGGCAAAGAAGGCGATGAACTTTGGATGCAGGTCTAGCTCTATATCTTCCTTCTCGTTGAGCACATAGGCCAAGAGGAAGCCAAGGATTTCCAGAAGAAACCGCGACCCTATGTGTAGAACAATATCCCACCACCAGAACCGGGCGTAGTAGCCTTGCACTTCGCCAAGGAAAAGTGACATGTACACAAACACTGCCGCCAGGGATTCAAACTCATGAGGAATCTTTACCTGAAAGCGCTGACCTAAAAGCAGGGGAATGAAGGTGATGCACAGAATGATGGCCACTTCGATAGCGGCCTGATACCGACCCTGCAGGACCAGAAGGCCTGTACCTAGCGCCAGGACCAATTTTAAAAATAGGAGACTCGCCCGTGGGCGAGGTAATTCAAGGCATCTGCCGGAAAGTTAGAAGGAGCCATAGGCTGATTAGTATGGGGTAATAAGGCTGGATGAATAACATCAATAGGCTAACAATCTCCCTGTTCAGATAGGCGAGTACGATACAGTTAGCGTATTATAGTTACTGATTTAGGTCTGAGCATGTTGGAGTTTTTTCAGGAGAATGAGAGCCTGATCTTGATACTTGGCATAGCATCTGTGATCAGTTTTCTGGGCACGCTGGCTTTTATTCCCTGGTTTATTATCAGGATTCCTGTCGATTATTTTTCAGCATCGAGGCGTGGCTCACTGCTCTCGGATTGGATTCCTCCCTCTCTCAAAGTTTTGGCTTTTCTGGTCAAGAATATAATCGGTGTGATTATTGTGCTCCTGGGAATCGCGATGTTGGTGCTTCCCGGTCAAGGCCTGTTGATGATCCTGATCGGCCTGGCGTTAGTCGAATTCCCGGGTAAATATAAACTGAAGCGATGGTTGATTTCTCGGGAGCCTGTCTATAAGTCGGCGAACTGGCTGCGGGAAAAAGGTCACAAAGAACCCTTGGTGATCGAATGAATAGCGCCGTGTCTATTCTGCCGGCCAGCTTCAAGTAGGTCGACTCTTAGGTCGACCGGGATTCATCAGCTAGTAGAGCGAATCTGATGAACCCTTTGTTGTTGGACCTCTCTTGCTAGTTCTTTGGGGCTAGGCAGACTCATCTGGCGCGAGTCGCAATTCTGCGATATTCCCTATAGGCAGGGACCCAGAAGTCTCTTTCGATAGCGGCAAGCAGCTCCTCGTCGCTCATGTCCCGTGCCAGTTCCTGTGCAATAGCGGTCTTAGCAACCTTGAAGGCGATCTTGCGACTGATCTGCGGCAGCGAGGTCAGTGGCGGAAGTACCGAGCTGGATTGATCTTCCTGGCCGGGTGACAACTCAGCCAGCGTCGTGCTCGCCACCATCAACATCTCGTCGCTAACCAGTCTTGCCTTACAGGCAATAATGCCTAGGCCCACCCCAGGGAATACATAACTGTTGTTACATTGAGAGATTTCGTATTTTTCGCCATTGTATTCCACCGCCTCGAATGGACTTCCGGTCGCTACTATAGCCTTGCCATCTGTCCAGGCAACGACGTCCCGTGGGTGCGCTTCTACATGCTGGGATGGATTGCTCAGTGGCAGGATGATCGGGCGCGGGCAGCTTGCATGCACCTTGCGAATCACCTCTTCGGTGAACAAGCCGGGTTTGCCGGAAACGCCAATCAAGATGCTGGCTCCGGTATTGGCGACGACATCGAGCAGGCTAGGATAATCGCCGCCTTCGGCAAGATCCCAATCCTTTAGCGCCGACTGAGGCTGTACAAGAAGTTCCTGAAAGTCGAGTAGGTTTGGCATGCCTTCGGTTAGCAAGCCGAAGCGGTCAACCATGAATACTCTGGCCCGCGCCTCGACATCGCTTAGGCCTTCAGTAAGCATCGCGCTGATAATGAGTTCAGCAATACCGCAGCCGGCGGACCCAGACCCGACGAATACGATCTTCTGATCGCTAAGGGCCTCGCCTTTCTTACGGCAGGCAGAGAGCAGTGAGCCCAGAGTTACGGCGGCGGTGCCTTGAATGTCATCATTGAAACAACACACGCGTTCGCGGTGGCGCTGCAGGATCGGCATCGCATTGGGCTGTGCGAAGTCCTCAAACTGGATCAGCACGCCGGGCCAGCGCTCCTGAGCGGCATCGATAAATTGATCGACGAAGTCATTGTATTCCTCCTTGCCGATGCGCGGATGGCGCATGCCCATGTAATAGGGGTCATTTAAAAGCGTTTGGTTGTTGGTTCCAACATCCATCGCCACGGGCAGTGTATAGGCAGGGCTGATGCCGCCGCAGGATGTATAGATAGACAGTTTGCCGATGGCGATGCCCATGCCGCCGATGCCCTGATCGCCCAGGCCCAACACGCGCTCGCCGTCGGTGACCACGATGACCTTGACCTTGTCTTTGGTAACACTGCGCAGGATGTCATGCATGAATTCGCGCTCTTCATAGGAGACAAATATGCCGCGTGCGCTACGGTAGATATCGGAAAAGTGTTCGCAGGCTTCGCCCACCGTAGGCGTATAGATGATGGGGAGCATCTCTACCAGGTGTTCGTTCAGTAAACGATAGAACAGTGTTTCGTTATTATCCTGAACTACGCGCAGGTAGATGTGTTTGTTGATGGGCTCATCGAAACTTTTATACTGCATATAAGCCCGCTTCACCTGCTCCTCAATATTCTCGTAGCGCGGTGGTAACAGGCCGATCAGATTAAAAGCGCGTCGCTCCTTCTCTGAGAATGCCGAGCCTTTGTTCAGCATTGGCGTTTCTAGTAAGGCGGGGCCTGCGTAGGAAATATAGATGGGCTTGCTGCTTGTCATGTGTCTCTCTTAAGGTTCGATTGAAGCATGGTCTGAAATTAGGGCGGCTTATGTATATAACGTTTACCTGGAATGCTCTCTGAAGCGAGAATACGCCGACTCATGGGCATTGTCTTTATCAATGCAGTCACTATTGTAATTCAGTATCAGGTTCAGTTCTCGGGCTGATCTTGCAGTTGCTTATACAGTCTCATTTGCTAGCTGACTCAATCTGTCTTGCACGGGCTTAGTTTGCCAGGGCCGTGAGGCAGACATTTGATTGGCGGCTAGCGTAAGCAAAGTTCTGCGCTGCCAAGCGCTTGCATTCATAAACATGGTTCACTCTTCCGTTCTAGTGTATTTTTAGGCAGATGAATACATAAAAAGAAAAGTAAGGTTCACTATGCTCGCCAAGAACTACCTGCTCCGCTCCTTAGCCTTGATTCTATGGGCAGTGGCGATATCTTGTTCTCCAGCAGTTTTTGCACAGGATCTGGAGAACGGTCAGCAACTGTTTCAAACCCTCTGCTCCCGCTGCCACGGCATGCTCGGTGGCGGAGGCGAGGGCCCAAGTCTAACGCGGCCCAATCTCGTATACGCGCCTGATGACGAGGCGTTAGTTTCATTGATAGTGGGCGGCATTCCGGGCACGGGTATGCCCGGGTCGCGGCAGTTACGTGGTCAAGACGGGCCGGATGTGGCTGCCTATGTTCGTAGCCTGGGCGAATTGCCGCCGGAGGAAATGCCGGGCGACCCTCTAGCGGGTGCTGAGATCTATAGGACTGTTGGCAACTGTTCCAGCTGTCATATTCTATTTGGCGAGGGGAACGGCGTGGGGCCAGAGCTCAGCAATGTTGGCCAGCGGCGCAATGCTGCTTACTTGCGTCGTTCGGTAATGGCGCCGGATGCAGATCAGCCACGTCAGGTTGATCGATTCAGAGGTTCTCTCAATGCGTTTTTAACTGTTCGCATAGTCTCGGAATACGGCAGCTATGAGGGGATACGCGTCAACGAAGATGCCTTCACCGTGCAGATGCGTGACCTGTTTGGAAAACTCTACTCCTTCGAGAAAGCAGATTTGATCAGCTATGAGAAGGCGCCGGGCCACTCGCTCATGCCGGGATATAATTCGGTGTTGAATGCGCAGCAAACCGACGATGTGGTGTCTTATCTTATGAGCCTGAAATGAAGCATGGAGCCTATTAGAATGAAATTACAGAAACCATTTTCTATCCCGCTACTCGCGCTATGCCTCTCGCTAACATTTGTCAGCAAGTCTGCTCTGGCAGACACGCCGTTCGAGGCGTTACTCGCCGACGAGCAGAATGGCGCCGATTGGCTCTCCTATTCCGGCGGCTATAAATCAGAGCGGTTTTCGCCTCTATCGCAAATCAATACGGTGAATGTAGACCAGCTTAAGGTGATGTGGGCCTATCAGATGAGGCCGACGGGGATAAGTGGCGCGGCACTGCAGGAAACGACTCCGCTGGTGGCTGATGACATCATGTACCTCACAGAATCTCCCAGCAGCGTGACCGCATTAGACGCACGAACGGGTCGCACGCTCTGGCACTTCGTGCCCGACATCACTAACGATGTATTGAACATAGGTTTTCCGCGAATCAATCGCGGAGTGGCCCTGTTAGATGACAAGGTATATGTGGCTACTCTGGATGCACGCCTGTTCGCCCTCGATGCGCGCACTGGGTCCGTGCGCTGGGAAAGCAAAGTTGCCGACAACTTGTCTGGGTTTTCTCTCACTCTCGCGCCGCTGGCGCTGGATGGAAAGATTGTCGTAGGCGTTAGCGGTGCCGAGGCAGGCGTGCGCGGTTACATCGATGCCTATGATTCCGAAAGTGGCGAGAGACTATGGCGTACCTATACCGTTCCTGCACCGGGCGAACCTGGCAGCGAAACCTGGGAGGGTGATGCATGGCGTACCGGAGGCGGTTCTACCTGGCTTACCGGCTCCTACGATCCTGAACTCGATCTGCTCTACTGGACCACGGGCAACCCGGCGCCTGACTGGAACGGCGACCTGCGCCCCGGCGACAATCTCTATACCTGTGCGGTGTTGGCCCTGGATCCAGATACTGGTGAGATGAAGTGGTTCTTTCAATATACGCCACACGATACCCATGACTGGGATGCTAATCAGATTCCGGTTTTGGTCAATGGCGAATTTGAGGGGCGCCAGCGCAAGCTATTGGCGTTGGCAAATCGTAATGCCTTCTACTATTTACTAGATCGCGAAACTGGAGAATACTTGTTAGGCAAGGAGTATTCATTTCAGACCTGGGCCGAGGGTATCGACGAGAACGGGCGGCCGATTGTGATACCGAATTCGGACCCAACGAGGGAGGGCAATCTGATGTGGCCTAGCCTGCAAGGAGCCACGAACTGGTTTTCTCCCTCCTATAACCCACAGACAGGACAGTTCTTCGTGCCCAATCGACGAATGGGCGCCATCTATTTCAAGTCCGATGTGGAATACGAGGCGGGCATGCCTTTTCTTGGTGGTGGCGAGCAGCCACTAGATGGTGACGACGCATCGGGAGCCATCGTGGCGCTGGATGTAATGAGCGGCGAGCAACAGTGGGAGTTTGAGTTGCAGACTCCACCCTGGTCAGGGGTTATGGCCACCGCCGGTGGGCTGGTGTTTGGGGCGAGTAACGAAGGTTATTTCTTTGCGCTGGATGGCGAAGATGGAGACCCGCTGTGGTTCTTCAACACCGGTGCCCACGTGCGCACAAATCCCATGGGCTTCTCGGTGGATGGCAATCAGCGTGTGGCCATTATCGGTGGTCAGACGCTGTATGTATTTGGCTTGGAATAACTGAATCTCAGCGCGGGGCCGCTATAGTCTGGCGCTGAAAATCCAGGCCTTCGACACCAACACGCACCACATCGCCGGGCTGCAGATAGCTCGGTGGCACCATGCCGTCACCCACACCCGCGGGTGTTCCCGTGAAGATTAGATCGCCTGGGTAGAGTGTCATAAATTGACTCAGGTGACTGATGATCTCCTTTACGCCGAAGACCATGTCGGTGGTGTTACCTTGCTGGCGCATTTCACCGTTCACCTCAGACCATATAGAAAGATTCTGCACATCGTCGATGTTGTCCCGTGTCACCAGATAGGGGCCAACGGGCGCGAATGTGTCGGCACTCTTACCTTTGGTGAATTGTCCGCCGCGCTCGCGCTGAAAGGCGCGCTCGGACACATCGTGCCCCACGGTATAGCCAGCGATATAGTCGAAGACTTCATCTTCGGAGATGTATTGCGCGCGGCGCCCAATGACGATGACTAACTCTGATTCGTAGTCGAGCTTATTGCCGTTGCGCGGTTGAATCACGTTGTCGAAGGGGCCGGTTAGGGCGGAGGTGGCCTTCATGAAAACCAGAGGCTCCGTGGGCAGCTCTACCGCCATTTCCGCCGCGTGATTGACGTAATTGAATCCGATGGCAACGATCTTGCCGGTATCCGTGACTGGCACGCCAATTCGCGGATTGCCCTGCACCAGTGGCAGTTCACTAAGCGGGATCTGTGCGATCTCCTCCAATGCCGCGTCGGAGAGAGTGGCCGGGCCTATGTCATCAATATGTGCCGATAGATCGTGAATCCGGCCCTGAGTATCGACCAGCCCAGGCTTCTCTTCGCCCAGTGGTCCATAGCGCAGCAGTTTTAATTCAGCGGCATTGAGGACGCTGCTGAACGTAAGAAGTGCGTAGGTTGCAGCTATTGCTGCGAATTTGCTCCTGGACATAATAAGCCTCATTACTTGTTTCTGTTCTTGTTGGAAATTTAGACGTCCAAAGTGTAGTCAAAACAGAACATTTTGTCTCGTCTGGAGTCTGTGCTTTTTAAGACTGTAGCCTTGGGTTTGCTCATGCCTGCGTCGCGTAGCGGCAGCGTAGGGCAAACTCAGAAGCTAAAGCCTATTACCAGATACAGGCCGACGCTGATCAAGCCAATGAGCGCGGCGTAGGGTAGCTGGGTTTTTATATGGTCGATATGATCTGATGCCGCGCCGGTAGAGGCCAGTATCGAGGTGTCCGACAGGGGGGAGCAATGATCGCCAAACACGCCGCCACCGGCAACTGCGGCGAGGGTAGCGTAGACCATGGTGTTGAGTTCATCCCCTGAAAAATTAAAGGCCAAAGGCACGGCGATTGGAATCATGATCGCGTAGGTGCCCCAGCTTGTGCCGGTTGAAAAGGCGATGAAGCCGGTAATGAGGAAGGCGAGCATAGGCAGCAGGCTGGGAGTTAGCCATCCCTCGGTAGCCGCAACTATATAGTCGGCGGTATTCAACGCAGCAGAGAGGTCGTTCAATGCATAGGCGAAGGCCAGAATAACCACCGCCGGCATGATGCCTTTTATGCCAGACATGGCGGTGGTGGTGATCTCATTAAGCGGTACGCCCTGAATACGCATCACGATGCCGGCCATGAACGCGGCCAGCATGAACGCCTCCATCGGCTTGGCGCTAGCCGTGATGATGACAGAGCCAATAGCGAATACGATTACCAACAGCACGGGGAATATAAAATTCCATAGAAGGCTTGTTTTGATTCCAGGAAACGGCTCGATGCTGGTGAGTTCATCACCCATTAGCGGCTGGGCACCATCGCGTACCAGCTTGCCTTCCTCCATCGCGCGTTTCTCGGCGATCTTCATCGGGCCGAAGTCAGGAATAATATTGCTGGCGATCAGGCCAACCATCACTACAGCTAATATCGGATAGATATTGAAGGGGATAGAGATGATGAATACCATCATCGCATCGCTCGGATCTTCGATCGGGCCCATGCCGATGATAAGGCCAGCCACAAGCACGGCCCAGCCGGTAATAGGAACCAATATGCTAACCGGTGCGGAGGTGGAGTCACAGATGTAGGCTAGTTTCTCGCGGGAGATTTTAAATCTGTCGGACAGGGCGCGCATGGTAGAACCTACAAACAAGGGGCTGAAGTAGTCGCTGAAATAGACAAACATACCCATGAACCAGGCGATGAGCTGCACACGCTTGCGGGTCATGCGTCTGTTCTCGATAAACTGCGAAAAATTAAGAATTGCGCCGGTGCGCTGGAAGAAGGCGATAAGTATGCCGATGAAGAATTCCAGTAGCAGAATCCAGGAGAAATCTTCGTTGCCTAGGGCGCCAACGAGCAGATTGGGGAACCCTATAAAACCCTCTCCGGCGACCAGAACGCCAGCGAGGCAGGCGACGGCGAGTGAGAAGACCGTATTACGCGTTATGAAGGCGAGCAGGATGGCGACGCTTGCTGGTACTAGTGACAGGGGGCCAATATAGTCTGTGGCTTCCACGTTTTAGTCCTTTTTATTATTTTTTGGGTGTTCATCTCGGCAATTTGACCCATAGCCGGCGGTTATGCAATAGCTGTTGTTGCCGTCAGTCACGCGGGCTTGGTCGCTACTTATAGTTCGTGTCGTCCCTGATGGCTTTCAATAGTGGAGCTTAGTTTGAAGCCGAGTCCGCGAATTGGCTCTGGAGGCATCCAGCTGGCACGGCCGAATAATTCTGGGACATCAGGCACCTTAAGGCCGTGCGCGGCCTCCACGAGGAGTTTCCCAAGCAGCGTCCCCTTCACCGTGCCACCACCGTTGCACCCCGCCGATACGAAGAGCCCCGGCTTAAACTCACCCCATACGGCGCCGCCGTTATAGGTGAAGCCAACTGCGCCTCCCCAGCAATGTTTAAGCTCGAAACTCGGCAGCTGCGGGAAGCGTTTCTGCAGACGAATCTTTAGCCCGGCCTCTATCTCGCTCCTGGGCGACTCTTTCTCGTAGCCATGCATCGAGCGCAGCATTAAGCGCCCGTCCTTCGTTCGTCGCAGGGTGCTGCCAAGTCGATGGGTGGGAAGCAGGCCCCAGTTCGACTCACTGCCCAGGTCATCCAATACAGATTGTTCGAGCACGGGTGTGAGACCCGCATAGGTATACATGGCGACTAGACGAGATCTGGCAATGCCCAGTTCCTTGCTAAAGGCGTTGTTGGCTAACACCAGCTTATGCGTGTTTATAGTTCCCTGGGGCGTTTGCACCTGCCAGCCATTTGCGCGTTGCGTCAGCCGTGTGGCAGGCGTGTTCTCAAACAGTTTCACCGATTCTGGCAGGTTGAAAGCCAGCGCGCGAATAGCGGCGGCGGGTTGGGCAAGATAACAGTCTGGCGAAAAGAGCCCCTCCTGATAGAAGCCGGTACCGATTCGTGACTTGAGTGCGGCCTGATTCAGGCTCTCGAACTGCAGGCCGGCGGCGTTCAGGAAGGCTCGATAGTTGTTCAGTGATTTAAGCCCCGCCTCGCTGGCTGCGGCTCTATAGGTTCCTGCCTTGCTTATATCAACCGGCAGGCCGGTGTCTTCGATCTCGGCGAGAATGTCGGCCATCGTACTTGCTGTTAACCGGTTACAGACATTCATCTTCTCCAGTTGATCTGGATTGGCCTCTTCTGCGAGTGCTATCTCTAACAAGAACCCGGAGTTACGGCCGGGGTTGCCCTCGCCAATTTCGCTAGCATCGATTAAGACTATGTTCGCATCAGGCGAGAGAGCCTGCCAGCGCTTGGCGGCAGCTATGCCTGTCCAACCCGCACCGATGATTAGGACATCGCTTGTCAGATCTTTTTGCAAAGAGGGAGAAGCTTCACGTGCCAGCAGTACGGCATTCCAGCCGCTTCTGTGGTGGTAATTGGGGAATGTCTTAGTCATAGGCACGGGCTGGTTTCATGAGTCCGGTTTCAAGGGATGCGCGGGTATCTGATGCAGGAGACTAGGAGAGGTCTATAACCAGGGCTCGCTCGGGTGTTAACTTGCCGTCACAAACATCGGTATAGATCTCGGCTAGTGCTTCGACGCCTTGCAGCCTTTCAATTGTCATCCAGTCAGCGCTCTTGCTTGCCGCATCATAGATAAATTGTGATGATTTCTTATCAAACTCTTCAGCCCCCCATTCTTTTAATCTCATCTGGATATGGCTGGGGGCGAAGAAGAATTCTCTCTTCTGTTCGGGTATGCCGGTATCGCTGCCACTCGCACTCCAATGAGTTAGGCCTACGTTCAGACAGTGGGCCAGATTGTCGCCGAGGTGGGCATGAATATCGGCTAATAATTTTGAATTGCCGGACATGTCGACGATAACGCTTGGTAGCGAGGCATCGATGTCTTCAAGCGCATCGTAATTGACGGTGTTGTCATACAGGCCAAGACCCTTGACCCATTGCTGGTTTTTCTTCGAGGTGAGACCTATAGAAGCAGGCGCATCGGTGTCGGCAGCCAGCGCATAGGCTAGGCCAATACTGGTCTTGCTCGAGGCGCTAATCACCAGAACCTGCTGCGCACCCTGCCAGTTGTTGTGTCGCAGGCTATCCCACAGACAAAACGATGTGATATATAACGGCCAAAGTAGCATGCGCGAATCGTCCATGCTCCTTTCGTAGTGGGCCTCTGTCTCCACTCTGCGGTAGGTGTTGTAGCCTGGCGGCAATTTCGATCTGTGCTCGGCTCCATCAACTAAACGATTATCCAGCACTTTGATGTTCTGCATTTTCAGATAACCGCTAGTTGGAAAATAACCGAAGATTCGTTCGCCGGTTGCGACTCCCTGGGCGTTGCTGGCCACAACATCGGCGAAGCCCCATACCGGGATGATTCCCCAGGATCCGGATGCGTTGTCTGAGGGGGGAAAGAATTGCCAGTAGCCTAGCTGATCGCCGGCGGCGGCATAGGTAACATTGTTCGCACTGAACCCAAACTTGTCGACCTTCAAGAGGATTTCGCCGAGAGCTAGTGTCGAATCGATATCTAATTGGGATTCAACGATCCGGCTCTGGGTTATAGCGCTCTTTGCTACTTGAAGCTCATTCATCGAGAATCCTTTTTCTTTTGGGGTTGCGGTCCGCCACTTAGTCGAGAGTGTAAAAATTCCCGGCGCACAAACTGAGGCCGCTTGAATTTTACCGGGCTAGTATATTTTTTAATCGGACCGAGAGCAAAGCTATCGGTATCCTTTACTAAATTAGTGGTCGTAGCTATCCTCGGGCGCCTGAAACTTGGCTTTATTGACCCAAGTCAGCATGACCGGCCCATGCATTGAATACAATGCCTTGAGTCGAAAGTTTCCGCTCATTCAATTACTAAGTCGCTGAAGAAGTAGAAAGGATATTCATGAAGCTATCCCGCAGGCGTTTGGTTCAGAGTGTGGGTTTTGACGCGAGTAATGCTCTATTGCCCATGCCCGTTTTTGCCCAGAGTCGGGTAAACAATGAACTACGTATACCACCGCTTCATACCGGCGAGATGAGCAATGGTAGTCTACGCTATGACTTGCAGTTACAAGCTGGTAGCCGTCAGTTTCTCGGTGGCTTAAACACGCCGACTATTGGTATCAATGGCAGCTTTCTGGGCCCTACGATTCGCCTCAGAAATGGCAGCGATGTCGCCATGTCAGTGCTAAATAACCTTAATGAGCCCAGCACCATACACTGGCATGGCTTACACGTTCCCGCTAAGGCGGACGGTGGGCCAGCCTAGATTATTGCGCCGGGCGAGACGTGGCGGCCTTCTTTTCAGGTTATTCAGAAGGCGGGTACCTTCTGGTATCACTCTCATCTCTTTAACAAGACCGGCGAGCAGGGCTATCGCGGCCTGGCCGGCATGATAATTCTCGATGACGACGAAAGCGAAAGTCTGGAGATTCCGTCCACCTACGGTGTCGATGACATTCCCCTGATTGTTCAGGACAGGCGCTTTAACGAGGATGGCTCATTTCGTTATGTGGGAATGCACAGCGATGTCATGACTGGCGTTTTCGGCGATCGCATTCTGGTAAATGGTACGACCTCGCCACTGTTTGCTCCAGCTGCCAGCAAGGTGAGATTTAGACTTCTGAATGCGGCAAACGCGAGAACATTTAATTTTGCCTTCGTTGACGGGCGTGAATTCTCCCTGATCGCAAGTGACGGTGGTTTTCTGGAAAAACCCACCATGCTGAGAAGTATTATGCTTTCTCCTGCCGAGCGTGCTGAGATCGTAGTTGATTTTAGCGACGGCAATCCGGTTGATCTGATCTCCCTGCCTATCGATGACTCTTCACCATTCGCGACCATCGGCATGATGAGGAATATGCAGCCAACAAACATCGAGTCATTCACTATATTAAATATAGAACCTCAATCGACCTTGCAGCGCAGTGCCGACTTGCCTGACCAGCTTACCTCTATAGAGCGCATACCAGAGTCAGAAGCGACCCGCACTCGCAGATTTGAGCTCAGCATGCCGATGGGCATGGGAATGATGCGCGGTGGCGGTGGCGGCGGTCGCGGGCGCGGAGGGATGGGTGGCATGGGGGGTGAATTTCTAATTAACGGCTGGCCTATAGATATGGGCGCGATCAATGAAGTCGTAGCAATGGGCAGCACGGAAATCTGGAAGATCTACAATGACTCTATGATGGCCCACCCCTTTCACATCCATCACGGGCAGTTTCAGATTTTGGATCGCGACGGCGTTGTGCCAACTGCAGATGAAATGGGTTTTAAAGACACTTTAAAAGTAGGACCTGGGCAAACAGCTCGATTCATTATGCGCTTCGAAAATTTTAGCGACCCCGACACCGCCTATATGTATCACTGCCATATTTTAGAGCACGAAGGCAATGGCATGATGGGGAAGTTCACTGTGGTCTGATACCGATCAAAATATTGCCGTTCTAACTCGAGGAATCCGATGTGAAGTCTGGCGCCAATTTTCTAAAACGATTGGCGCAGATATAGTCTGTTACAAAATGAAAAGATTTAGTAACCATTACCCCGTGGTAAATAGTTCATCATTCGTTGTTAGGTTTTTCGCGTGGGTATTACTGCGTGCGCGTGGAGAAAAGTTCCCGAATCTGCGCCAGGGATAGGGTAGTCCTTTAATCGCTTGAAGGTTTGAAGTTTGTAAGTGGGATAGGAGAGTTCCTTTTTGTTAAATCGTTATTATGTAATAGATAATTTCTTTGATAATCGCCAGGGGCTCGTTGAAGTTGCATTGGAGTCTGTTAAAGATCAAAAGCCTGGGGGTAATTATGCGGGATTAACGAGCCCAAAGGCCTAATTGGGTCTGCAGCAGAGAGAGATATTCCAAAGTCTGACCCAGGAGCCTTCAATAAACTCATCGACAGATGGTAATGGAAGGATCCGATTCACCCGGCCCGGAGATTCATTCAAACAGAACATTCACTTCGATGGCTTCGTCGCGACGAAATGGGCAGGCGTTGTGTATCTTTCCAAGGATCATCCTAAGGTGGATGGCACCGTTTTCCGGAGGCACAAGCCTACTGGCTTGGAAGAAGTCCCCAGAGACGAGGCAGATCTTGCCAAGAGCGGTTGGAACAATAGAGAGGGTATTAAGCATTTGCTGAAGACCGAGGGGGTTGATGATTCGCTGTGGGAAAAAACTTTGGTGGTGCCCTACAAGTTCAATCGACTCATTTTCTTCAGGTCTTGGATGTTTCACTCCCCCGGTCCCGCTTTCGGTGACACCTTGGAGACTTCAAGAATTGTCCAGACACTTTTCCTGGGCAACTAACAACTACAGACTCAACTTAAGACTTCCCCGCAGTGATTGTGCCAGGGATAGATTTGGGAATTTTAGCGTCGGAAATAGAGAGTTTAATTCCAGCCATAAAAAAAGGGGCTCAATCGAGCCCCTTCCTAAACCAAACGTTTAGAGACTGAACTAATCAGCTGGCTCTAAGCGCACAACTGATGTTGGCTCGCCATTGCGATCGGAGACTGCCAGATAGATGTATCCATCCATTCCCTGGCGTACGTCACGGATGCGGCCTATGTCATAGACGAGAGTTTCCTCAACGACAACGCTGCGGTATTCATCATCTAACTGCAGACGCGCCAGTTGTTCCCCAGCTAGAGAGCCGGAGAAGATGTTGCCGTACCACATAGGGAACTTATCGCCGGTGTAGACCATCAGGCCTGACGTTGCGATTGAAGGGACCCAGAAGCGAGCAGGCTGAACCATGCCTTCTTCGCTGATACCGATATGGATTGGTCTGCCGAATGCGCCGTAGTTCGCGCCGCGGCCAACTACAGGCCAGCCATAGTTGTTGCCGGGCTCGATGCGGTTAATCTCGTCACCGCCTTGAGGGCCGTGCTCAGATTCCCAGAGATCACCTGTTTCAGGGTGTACCGCCAGACCTTGTGGGCTGCGATGTCCGTAGCTCCAAATCTCTGGAAGTATGCCGGACTGACCTACGAAGGGGTTGTCGTTAGGCACGGTTCCGTCGTCATTAAGACGGACAACAACACCTTGGTGATTGCTTCGGTCTTGCGCCGGGTGTGCACGCAGCGTTGCTTCATCTCCAACAGGAGGTGCCATGCGGTCACCAAGTGTCAGAAACATATAGCCATCGTCATCGAAGACGATCTTGCCGCCGTAGTGCCCGAAACCTGTTGCCTGCGCTTCGAAGATTTCTACCACGTTAGTTAGGCGATCATTTTCCAGGCGTCCGCGGGCTATAGCTGTTGCCGAGCTGTCGGCGGTCTTCTTGGAATAGGTCAAATAGACCCAGCGGTTGTCATTAAAATCGGGGTGAGGCAGGACATCAAAGAGGCCTCCTTGGCCTTCATAGAAAACTTCCGGGACACCAGGGATCGCCTCTGGCAGAAGATTTCTATCGCGCATGATGCGCAGGCGTCCTGGCTTTTCTGTAATCAGCATGTCGCCGCCGGGCAACCAGGCCATAGACCAAGGTTGAACCAGGTCCTCAGCAACAGTTACGACGCGATAGTCGTGATTGGATGATTTATAGACGTCCTGTGCACTCACGCTAGCTGCAGTAGTTACCAGTAGGGCGGTACCAGCAAGTTTTAACAAATTGCGAAACATAATTTAGTCCTCTTTAGTTTCTAAGCATCTTCAACCCATCTGAACCAGACAGGCGAATAGTAAATTGAATCATGTCGTATCGATATATGGTCGTGTCGATATATAGTAGCGGAGCCTACTCGCAGGCAAGCTCGTCTGCCAACTGTGCTCCGTCAGTCCCGGTTCAGCTGCTGCCAGAAGTGGTCGGCAGTGATTATGGACAATCTAGAATTCTCCTGCTCGGAGGTGCTCTTCGCCTCGTCGAGCCGTCTGATCCAGCATACGGAGTCTATCGTAGTAAAGAGAGAGTATATAGTCGATGAACTATAGATTAAAATCAATCTCTTACTAACCGCTTGAGCTATAGTCGCCGGTTGTTTGCGCTTGAGCGCACTGACCCGCGTTCAGGCCCCTAAATTCGGCTATGCGAGGGCTTTTGTGGGTAGAGGGTTGTTTCTGGCTTTTGCAGTTACAAAGAATTACAAATCCGGCCATTCATAGTCAGTTAAGCATCTGATATTTATCATGGTTTTCAAAGCACAATAGTGGCGTGCACTTGCTTGTAGAGGATAGATTGCTTATCCTTCTCATCCCGCATATTGCAGGCAACTAATGCACCCATATTTGCTATTCATCTGGTGTTACTTCGCAGGCCAGACAGCTAGGCCGAACCGATAGACGGGTGCGCTGAAATTAAAGAATTATTATCTGGAGAGTCCAACAAGATGAAAATAAAAACCTGTCTGATTTCATCATTCATCCTGAGTCTAGGCACCCTAGCCTTTGCCTCAGCGGCATGGGGCCAGTCTGGTACTACGGTCGCCGATGGCGACTGGCCGGATCATCACGGCAATAAGTTTGCACAACGTTATTCTCCTCTGGATCAGATCAATGCAGAAAACGTCAACGATCTGGAAGTAGCCTGGACTTTCGCAACGGCGCCCATTGGGCCCTCGCCGGAATTCAACAATCCTTCTACACCCATCGCGATCGGTGGTGTGCTGTATGTGACTATGGGTAATACCCGAAACGTCGCTGCTATTGACGCTACCACCGGCCAATTATTATGGCTCTGGCGCCCGCAAGAAGGCGACCGCTTCGACAAGGCCCCGCGTAAGGGCGCAGGCCGGGGACTATCGCACTATCGTAGCAACGGCGAAGACCGTATCCTGACTATCACACCGGGCTTTCTGTTGGTTTCTCTAGATGCCAAGACAGGTATTCCCGATCCGGATTTTGGCGACAACGGCCGTGTAGACCTTTTCATGGGTCTGCGCAACGCCGAAGACGACAGGTACGATGACATTGATATAGGCTCTTCTATGCCTCCGTTCGTGATGAACGACGTGGTTGTAGTTGGCCCGGCTCACCGTGTTGGCATGCGTCCACGCTCCAAGTCCAATGTTAAGGGGGACGTGCGTGGCTATGATGCTCGCACCGGTGAGCATCTGTGGACTTTTCATACCATTCCAGAGCGCGGCGAAGTGGGCTTTGAAACATGGCTGGATGGCGGCGTCGAATTCACGGGTAATGCGGGTGTTTGGGCGACTATGTCGGGCGACCCGGAGATGGGCCACCTTTACCTGCCAGTAGAATCGGCCACAGGCGACCGCTTCGGTGGTGACCGCCCAGGCGACAACCTTTTTGCGAATGCGCTGGTTGCGGTGGATATCAAGACCGGCGAACGCCAGTGGCACTTCCAGTTGATTCACCACGATATTTGGGACTGGGATAATCCGGCCGCACCTGTGGTTGCCGACCTACCAAATGGTCGTAAGATTGTCATGCAGGTAACGAAGCAGAACTGGGTTTACACTTTCGATCGACTTACTGGTGAGCCGGTATGGCCAATTGAAGAATTGCCCGTTCCTGCGGGTGAAGTGCCAGGCGAGTGGTATGCGCCAACGCAGCCATTTCCTACTCGACCCGCTCCTTTCGATCGTCAGGGTGTCTCGGAAGACGATATAATCGATTTCACGCCGGAGCTTCGAGCAGCGGCAATGGAAGCGGTTTCGGATTTTCGATTTGGGCCAAATCTGTATACGCCACCGTCTCTATCTGACGCGGCGGACGGTACTAGAGGCGTTCTAAGCCTGCCTTCGTCGACTGGCGGAGCTAACTGGGAAGGCGCGGCGCTGGATCCAGAAACAGGCATTATCTACGTTCCCTCCAGAACGGCTCTAGCGATTCTGTCAGTAGGTAACGATCCCGATTCTGATCTTGCGTATTCGATGGCGTTTGGTGTGCGAGTGCCACGAGTGCAAGGCCTGGACGTGATAAAGCCTCCATACGGCCGCATTACTGCGATCGATATGAACAGTGGCGATCACGTTTTTCAGGTGGCTAATGCCGATACACCGGATCGAATCAAGAACCATCCGGCTCTGCAGGGTGTAGACATTCCGCGAACAGGCGTGCCTACGAGAGCGGGACTAGTACTAACTAAGACTTTGCTGTTTGCTGGTGAAGGTGGTGGTGGCCCAGGTGCCAGCCCGATCCTCCGAGCATATGATAAGCAAACCGGCGAGATAGTTGCCGAAATAGATCTGCCCAATACACAATCCGGGCAACCCATGACCTACGAGGTCGATGGCAAGCAATATATTGCCATGTTTGTAAGCGGTAGCGGCGGGCCAGCTCAACTAGTTGCCCTAGCCTTACCGTAATTTTTGAACTAGGAGTTATTATGACTATGCGAACTTTATTAAATCGAGCAGCACTGGCACTACCTTTGCTTTTAATCGGTCTACCTGTGCAAGCAGCAAACTGGGTCATCGATCCGGGTATGTCTGAGGTAGTCTTTACATATGCCTATGGAACTGACCCCTATGAAGGTCGATTTACAAATGTTCAGGCTACTTTCGATATTGACCCGATGCGCCCTACTAGTTGCGAATTTAACGTAACTATTAATATCGCTGATATTGCTGTCGATTCACCAGAAGTTCTTGATTACTTGCTCGACTATGAGTTGTTCGACGTAGACTCTTGGCCAACGGCGACGTTTAAGGCAGAGAAATGCAGTTTAACTGGCGTCACTTCTTTCGAAGCCGACGGTACGCTAACGATTCGCGACCAGACTCATCCACTTACTTTCCCATTCGATCTCAATATCGAGACCTGTGATGGGCAAGTTTGTTTTAACCTCACGAGTGAAGTAGTCATTCAGCGACTAGACTACGGTGTTGGCCAGGGTTACTGGGCAAATACTTCAGAGGTTCCAAACGATGTAACCGTTACTGTCGATGTCTACGCGGTTCAAGAATAATCTAATTAGTTACCTAACAAATAGGCTATAACAATGTTTACTAGAATATTTTCCAATATCCGTCGTCTTTCTTTGTTACTGGTGTGTTCGGCATTCCTGATTTCATGCGATCGCTTGCTGACGCCTGATTTTAATACTGATGTAACTGAGCTTAGAGGAGGGGCGTATACGCTGGATCCAGACCATGCAACGCTGCTTTGGAAAATTAATCATCTAGGTTTTTCTACGTTTATTGGTCGCTTCAATGACTTCAATGCATCTCTGGATTTCGATCCGGAGAACATCGAGGCTTCACAAGTGGAGGTTGTAATCAACACGGCTGGGCTTGATATCAACAACGAAGAATTCGCAGAAGAGCTTCGTGGTGATGCCTGGTTTAATGTCGAACAGTTTCCGCAGGCCGTGTTTAGAACCACGTCTTTTGTCGAATCTGTCGATGAAGATACTTTCGTATTTGTCGGTGACTTGACTCTATTAGGTGTTACGGCTCCGGTTGATCTGGAAATAAACTTTCACGGTGGTGGCCGTAATTTCCTTACGCGTAGCTACACACTCGGTTTCTCGGCTAGCACTAGTTTCTTGCGTTCGGACTATGGTCTGGATCGATTCACTAGCTTCGGCGTTGGCGACGAAATCGAATTAGAAATTCATGTTGAGTTTATGGCGCTATAGTCAGACACACTCAACAGTAAGGTTAAATAGAAACCCCATTCGGCATAGTCGGATGGGGTTTTTTATTGGATGCCTGGCCTAGTCCGGTATCTGATGTCGACACCGGGCCCGAAGTATTGGTGTCGCCTGCCATTTGAGGCATACTTCTAACTCTTCAATCTATCTATAAGCCATTATCATCAAACCTTAGGGAGCTTTGCACATGCCTTTCCCAAGACTAAGTCCAGGCCCGAGACTCAAAAAGAACCGGTTAAGCCTGGCTATTGTGACAGCAACAACGGTGTTTGGATTATCTTCAGTAGCTCAAGCACAGGTGCCTATTATCCAACCCGGCGCACCAGGGCAGGCAAGTCGTGTCATCACGGCAGAAGAAGCCTCAAACCTCGCTGACCTTTCCTACTCACTTGGTGACATACAGTTTCTGCGAGGCATGATTCCGCATCATGCGCAGGCTAAGGAGATGTCAGCGCTGGCGGAAGAGCGTACGAATAACCCGACAGTCCTGGCGGTAGCCGAACGCATCACTCTGTCTCAAGACGATGAAATTTCCATGATGCAGGGGTGGTTGCGTGATCAGGGGCTCGAAGTGCCTGCCGACGATGTTCATCATCAACCGGGCTTCGAGCGTATGAAGGGTATGCTTAGCGATGAGCAGATGGAGGAGCTTGCCGCCGCATCCGGCCCCGAGTTCGATCGTCTCTATTTAGAGTCTATGATCGACCATCATCAGGGTGCTCTGGAGATGGTCGAGATGCTACTAGACCAGCGTGGCTCGGCGCAGGATCCACTACTGTATGAATTTACCTCCGATGTAACCTCCGATCAGACCTCGGAAATTGAACGCATGGATACTTTGCTCGCGAGCTTTAATCCGGACCCGCGGGTTGGCCTGGCAGCTGGCTTCAGAGATGCCGGAGAGGCCTCATTGAACATGGAGGTAGTCGCGTCATTGCCTAAGCCGGCGGGCTTCTTCGACCCGGACCGACCCTCCGGCATATCGGCGCGGCGTCTGCTGGAGATTGAAGAGGAGGCAGAAGCTGCGAACGGCAATGCGCCGGAGACGCCGACTGAAGACGAGGAGGAGGATGAAAACTCCGATCCGCGCCCGGCCCTGCTTAGCTTCTCTAATACCGACCTGCTTTTTGCAGGTGACTACATGGTTGCCGGAAACTACCATGGCTTCAATGCCTACGACATAAGCGATGCACAGTCACCACGACATATCTCATCGGTTGTCTGCCCGGGTGGGCAGGGTGATGTGTCATTGGTTGGTAATCTTTTGATCATGTCGGTACAGGAGACTCGCGGTCGTCTGGATTGCGGATTGCAGGGTGTGCCGGAGTCCGTGAGTGATGAGCGGGTGAAGGGTATCCGCATATTCGATGTCAGTGATTTCACCAATCCAACTCAGGTTGCGGCCGTACAGACTTGCCGTGGCTCGCACACACATACTATAGTGTCTGATCCGAATACGAATTCGGGCAATATCTATGTCTACGTGTCGGGCACGAGTGGTGTGCGCGATGACGAAGAGCTGGCAGGCTGTTCCGATGACTCTCCCTTCGAGGATGTAAATTCGGCGCTGTTTCGCATTGAAGTAATCGAAATTCCTGCGCAGAACCCTGCCGCGGCGCGCATCGTTAACCGACCATTTATTTTTGCGGACACTGACTCGGGCACGCTAGCGGGCCTGTGGGATGGTGGCGATCACGGCGAGGGAACACAGACTACCAGTCAGACCAACCAATGCCATGACATCACGACCTTTCCAGACATCGGTTTGGCAGCCGGCGCCTGTTCGGGCAATGGCATACTCATGGATATTTCCGACCCTGCGAATCCCGAGCGTCTCGACCAGGTTATAGATCCTGGCTTTGCCTACTGGCATTCCGCTACTTTCAACAATCGCGGTGACAAGGTGATCTTTACCGACGAGTGGGGTGGTGGTGGCCGGCCTAGATGCAGGGCGCAGGACCCTCTTACCTGGGGCGCGGATGCGTTCTACGACATCGTCGACGGCAAGCTGCAATTTCGCAGTCACTATAAGATGTCGGCCCCGCAGACAGATACAGAGAACTGTGTTGCGCACAATGGGTCTCTGATACCGGTGCCTGGCCGTGATCTTTTCGTACAAGCCTGGTACCAGGGTGGCGTGTCGGTAGTGGATTTCACCGACTCAATGAATCCTACTGAGATCGCCTTCTTTGACCGTGGCCCTATCGATGCTGAGGAGTTAATTACCGGAGGCTACTGGTCTACGTACTGGTATAACGGCCACATCTACGGCACTGAAATTTCTCGTGGACTCGATGTGTTAGCGTTGCAGCCTAGCGACTATCTAAGCGCCAATGAGATCGCGGCGGCTTCGCTGCCCGAACTAAACGGCATCGTTAATGCTCAGACGCAGCAGATCGTCGAGTGGCCCAGGGTACCGGTTGTGGCACGAGCCTATCTCGACCAGTTGCTCAGAGAGAACACTATAGATTCGGCAGAGGCCGCTGAACTGGTTGATGCGCTAGACCGTGCCGAGGCATTACTCAGTGGTGGTAATGGCAGTCGTCGCAGCACGACCCGCGACCTGAACAATTTAGCCGATGATTTCTCCGATGCGGCGGATGGCTATACTGGCATGTCAGGTACTCGTTATGCCGCTCTTGCGGAAACCCTGGAAGGCATAGCGGATAGCCTGTAAGGGAAGATAGAAATCCGGCCGGTAATGCTCACTGTACAGTGAGCATTACCGGCTTTTTTATTGTCTTGGAAAAGAGAATTGGAGCCTTGCTGTAGGCTCTGCTCTGGCAAGCTGCACAGTGATTTGCTGATCGAGGTGGGCCATTACAGGTAGTAAGAACAGGTAGTAAGAATAAGTAGTAAGAGCAGGTAGTAAGAAGACATAGCAACGAGGGAAACAAATAACAGGCTTCTTCGGCAGCGGGCACAGTGGTAACCGTGCAGGGAGCAATTGGTATAGCGCTTGAGAGAAGTTGTGGACAAATAAGGAGCTCGATCCTTCCAGATCACCGAATAGAGAGCAATTCAGTATCTCTGCCTGAGGAATACAGGCAGAAGCTAAAGACGGTAAATTACGCTAAACTGCCGAGACAAGAATAAAGGAGCCACAAAATGACAGTCTTGCTCAAGAAAACCGCGCAATATGGGTCTTATCTGCTGATCGCTCTACTGGTCTCGATGCCAGCGCTGGCACAAGATGCCGAAAGGCCTGATCTTCAGGGTATCTGGACCAATGCCTCGCTAACCAAACTAACTCGCCCCAGTGGTGTGGATTCCCTAATTGTGTCTGCCGAGCAGGCGCAAATAATTGCCGCCAACACGCCGATTGCAGGCCTGGAGGGTGGATTAGATGAAGGGGACGGCGTCAATGATACGCCCGCAGCTGCGGGCGATGATTTCGGCACTCGTGCGTATAACAATTTCTGGGTAGACCCTGGCTCAAACCTCGCCCTGGTTAAGGGCGAATATCGCAGCTCTTATGTAGTCGAGCCGGCGACTGGCCGCGTTCCCCGTCTCGAGACGCCAAACTACGATTTCGAGCGTCGCAACTTTGGCTCTCGCTATGCAACCGGTTTTGGTGATGCTCGCGGGCCGGAAGCGATTCCGAATGCAGAACGCTGTCTGTTGGGTTTCGGCAATAAGGCAGGGCCGGGCATGATGGCCGCCCTGTACAATAATACTTACCAATTCGTACAGACCGAAGACTACGTAATGATTCTCGTAGAGATGGTGCATGATGCGCGTATCATTCCAATCTTCGATACCGCAGAGGAAGCTCGGGCAAATAGAAGACCGCTGATTCTTGAGCAATGGTTCGGCGACTCGGTTGGCTGGTATGAGGATGGCCAGCTGGTGGTCGAGACGGTAAACATCAATCCGCTGCAATTGAGCCAGAGCTCGATTCCAATAACCAAGGAAGGGCATGTTATCGAGCGCTTTAGCCGCTATTCCGAGAATGAAATCTTCTATCAATTCACGGTTGAAGATAGCAACATTTACAGCCAGCCCTGGACTGCAGAACTAAGCTTCTACGCAACAGACGATGGCCTGTATGAATATGCCTGCCATGAGGGCAATTATGCGATGCCTGGTATTCTCGCCGGGGCACGTCGCCTAGAGATGGAAGAACAGCAATCAGGAACAAATAACTAGATAACGCTTTATCAAACTGAGGCTTGGGGGTTGGCCTCAGTTTGCTGCATCACCTTTTCAAATACGCATGTTTATCGGTCCTGTAGCACTTTGCTGCATTTAGTCACAGATTAAATACTGTCTAGTCTGTAGCATGTGGCCGATTAGATATGACAATGCCTAACTTAAAATCCCACTTTCTATTCGCTCCTGCAGTCGCTCTCTTAATAGCCTATGCCTCATTGGCGACTGCGCAGAATGACCTGATCGAAAATCCCACCGATGACTCAACCATAGTCTATCCCGCTGCCTATTTTGCAGACTTCCTGCCGGTATCTGCTAACGACATGATTAGCCGTATACCCGGTATCGGCCTCGCAATGCGCGGCGGTGGCGGTAGCGGCCGCGGGCTCGGCTCGGGTGGGGGAGAGATACTGATCAATGGGCAGCGCACTACCGGCAAGGGCAATACCGGCGAGAGCCTGCTCAGTCGCATATCTGCCGACCAGGTGGATTATATTGAAATTATACGTGGCACCTCAGAAGAGCTAGATGTGCGTGGTGCTGGGCAGATTGTAAACGTAGTACTCCTGGATTTGCCTTCACGCTCTAGCACCTCGATAGAGCTTAATGTGGATTACTGGCGTGATGGAACTTTGGATCCGGGCGGGCAGATCTCCTACAGCGGTCAGGCGGGCGACTTCAACTATCTGTTCGCCGTCCAAGCTGAATCTGGCTATAACGGAAGGATTAATCGAGAGTTTGGCTTCGACGCGGGCGGGACTCTGGTCGAGGCTAGACGAGAAGACTGGGTGCGTGACCAGACTTCCTATCAGGCTAGTATGAATCTGGGTTATACCTTTGAAAACAGTGTGATTCAGCTAAACGCTTTACTTGAGACGCGGTCGCCCCCAGTTGACATTAATCGTACGATTTATAACGTCGTATCCGATACGGCGAGGTTTGAGCGTGAGGAAAATCCCAGCAGTAGAGATAACTGGGAGATAGGGGGCGACTACGAATACTCTCTAGGCAATGGCGGCAAATACCGTTTTCTGTTTATCGTGAATGACCGCGATCAGTTGTTTGAGCAGGAACGCTATAGCGTCACTGAAAATTCCGAGAATAAGATTCTATTTTTGTCCAATATGAGTAGAGACCGTGAACGTATCGCACGGACTTCCTACACATTCAATATAAATCAGGCACAGGGATTAGAGCTCGGTATCGAAGCGTCGCAGACAATTCGTGATGGCGATTTACGACTGGGTCTGGATATCGATGGAGTGCGCTCGCCAGACGTCGGTGGCCTAGTGCCTGTTTCAATTTCTAATAGCAAATCCACGGTTGAGGAGCAGCGCTCGGAGTTATTCGCTGCGCACAATTGGCAGTTGAACCCAAGAATGTCGCTAGAAAGTTCCTTGGTGTATGAGTTCTCCACTATTGAACAGACAGGCGATGTCAGCAATAAGCGCGATTTTGCATTCTTGCGACCGAAGATTGACTACCGCTTCGATATTACCCCAACACTGCAGTTGCGTGCGGGTATCGAGAAGCAGGTCTCGCAGCTGAGCTTTTCTGATTTCAGCGCGACCGTCGATGGCTCCGATGTTGATCAGAACACGCAGGCCGGCAACCCGGGCATTGCTCAGGAACAGTCCTGGCGCTATGAACTAAACCTCGAGCTGCGTCTGCCCAACGATATAGGCGTACTTAATTCGCAGTTCTACTACCGAGATATAACAGACGTGATTGATCGCATCGATGTCTCTACAAGTCCAGATAACTTGCAGTCGGCGCGCGGTAACATCGGAGATGGCAAACGCTACGGTGTGAATCTGGACCTTAGTGCCAGGCTCAGTTTCCTGGGGCTGCCTAATGCGCTCCTAACTACCGGGCTAAGCCTGCGCGACTCGGAGGTGTTAGACCCTTTTCTTAAGGTTAAGCGCAGGATGCGCAACAACGGCCGTTGGACCGCCAGGTCGAGTTTTCGGCATGATATTACCAGCCATGGAATAAGTTATGGTTTTCGCTATGAGATGAACTCAAACGGCGGAAGCGGCAGGAAACAAGTCGATGTCTTCGATACGGAAGAGCGCTTCTTTCAGCCTGAAATCTCGGCTTTTATCGAGAAACAGGCGTTTAGGAGCTATACGTTTCGTTTCGAGGCGAGCAATATACATCAGAATGAGTTTTGCAGAACGCGTACTCGTTACGTGGGCGCTACTGCAGACGGTGTGTTAGAGGAAGTCGAGAAATACTGTTCGGGCAGTGGTATGAAATTGGCATTGGAGATGAAAACAACCTTCTAGTGTGTGATCTCGAATCACGTATTCGCCGGATAATACGGTAAATTTTATGAAAAAAATAATTTCACATAAAAGACTATCTACTGCGCGTACTGCTAGAGCATTTCTCTGTGCCCTCTCGTTTCTGGGTTTGCCAGATTGCTCCGCAGATGGCTCTATCTCTCAGACTCCCCCAGTCGTTGGTAATTTTGAGGTGACGCCGCCCCCAAACTTCACCCGGGGATTGCTCGAGCGACGAGCGCCAGAGCCATTGTATCCCTTGCGAGCTAGAAACCTTGGCGTCGAGGGCTGGGTGATGCTCGGTTTTTCTGTGAACGCCGACGGCGAGGTGATCAACAATAGTATCCGCACAATCCAGGAACAGCCCGAGGGCTATTTCGAATTGTCGGCCACGAATGCGGCGCGAAGACTATCGTTCCAAAACATCAGGGGCGAACTGGTTGAAGATATACGCTATGTGTTTCGCTATCAATTAGAGGGACTCGATCCGCCCAGCCCGAATGCGCCTGCCGATATCATCCAGTTCAGGGAGATGCTGCCGCTACGGCTCATCACTCCGGCCTATCCCGAGGTTGCGCAGGAGCTAGGCTTAGAGGGTTTCGTCGTGCTTAAGTTCACCGTTAGCGAGAGTGGGGCAATTTCCGATATCGTTATCGACCAGAGCGAACCTTCTGGCGTATTCGATGCAGAGGCAATTCGAGCAGCGCAGCGCCTGAGATTTGACCCGCGTATTGTAGTTGGCGAGCCCGTTCGCGTAGAAGACGTCTCCTATCGCTTCGACTGGCAATTACCGCGTTAACTCCGGTTAACACTCTAAAACACCTGATGCTCTAGAGTTGAGTCTTGAGAAATTCTGCGAGTTTGAACCCGCTTAGAAAGGCATCTTCGACTCGGTTGCCACGACACCATTCTCCGCAGACCGCCAATCTATTTTCCCTATCAATCAGATAGTCCTGTTGTGCAGAGGTTTCCACTTTCGCATATAGCCATCTATGCAGAGCCGCATATTGCACATCCTGCAGAGAATTATTGAGCAATTGCTGTGCGCTAGCGAATAGTTGTTCCTGTAGCAGTTCCTTCTCGTCATCGATATGCGTTTTGGCCCAGGCATTGTTGCTGTGAATGACCAGGCCATAACTATTCGCCTGCTCAGAATGGGTCTGGGCCAGCCAGCTAATTGAGGAATTCTTTACTACGGCTGCATCGAAACCTAGAGCGGGCTTGTTCTTTAGGCCAAGCATCAGACTAAAACAGGGTGAGAAAACCACATCGGCGATCTCTGCATGCTGTTGTAGTTTTGAGCTTAGAATATTCAATGCCTGCGCAGAGGGGATAGCGGAGATTACCCAGTCGAACTCCCCGTAGTCATTATGTTCCGTATCCTGTAATTGCCATTTTTTGCCAATGGATTTCAGACTCGCTATCTCGCAGCGATAACGAACATCGAGATTCTCTGCCAGGGAGCCGGCAAGCGCAGACATGCCTTGTGTGCCAACATAATGTGGCTCGTACCAGATTCTCTTGAAAGGCCTGTCGAGGGGATCTAGCGTAGTAATGCGGGGGTTCCACTGCGTAACGATGTTTTGGTCAATATAAGGCTTCAGGAAGTCTTTGAATTCAGGGTCTCTTGCCGTGAAGAACTGGGCGCCGTGATTGAAACTGTATGACTCGACTCGGCGCGTAGACATGCGCCCGCCGGCCCTGCCAGATTTCTCAAACACGGTGACCTTGGCTGACGTCTGCAGGCTATGGGCGGCAATGCTGCCTGCTAATCCTGCGCCAATAACTGCGATAGATGTCATAGTAAGGTATCTCTGTATCTAGAGCGTGGACTTGCGTGTCTGCTCTTATTGAAGGGGCTAGTTCGCAATTGGGAAATGTACCCCGGCCCGTAGGCTTCGAGTTTTTTCATTGTAGGAAATCAGCGCCTCGCCATAGCCGTCATAGTAGCTTAGAAAGAACTGCCCGTTCACCCATTTCCAGTTGGTCTGCAGGTCTAGCTGATAGCTAATTTTCTCGGTTCTGCGTCCCTTCCTAGTAGTCAGTGAGGCTGAGACTGTGTCAGACAAGGGATAAGATTTAGTGAGTTCAACATTACCCAGATAGTCTGTAATGTCTGTATTGTATTCTCCCAGGTTGACGACATTCCAGGCCTTTATGTTTACCTCTAGCTTCTCGCCCAGTTTGAATTCGCGTTGTGCATAGATTCGGTCCCAGCTTCTTGAGCCGAGTTGATCGAGCCCGTTAGATTGGTGTTCGTAACCAATCAAATCAACGAAACGGCGTATGCCATCGCCTCGGGAATCTCGACTCGCCGTGGTTTCGCGAAAATCCCAGAAGACTTCGGGATTGTAATTATGTTCCTTAAACGGTGCCGATGACTCGGCAATATCCCGCTAGGATTTCTTCGAATAGCCAAAATAGAGTGGGGCTAGATTGTCCAATAGGGGAGAATCTTCAAACAGCGCAAACTTCAATTCGATCTGAAACTGTATATCGGAGGTTTTGCCGCTAAATGGATCGCCGCCGTCTTGATTCTTCATGCTGCCAAAGCTGAATTAATTTTTCTTGTAGGGTTGGAAGTATCCGAGAAATGAACCGAAAGGTATCTCTAGAGGTTCTGGGCTAGCACCCACACTCGATGGATCGCGCTGGTGTTGCTCGTTGACAGCAAGCGTCTCAGTCGTATTCTCACATAAGCCCTTAAGGTCCTGAACTCGAAGTTCGGCATTCGTCGAATCTGCAATGAGTGTAAGGAGGCAATTTTCATAGTCGGTGGAGCCTAAGGCAAAGGCGCTATTTCCTGCAAACAAGCTTGTCAGGAAAGCAAGCTGGAGAATTCTTTTCATTTTTGGTGTTCCGGTTGTGGTATTGCTAGCTGTGGTATTGCTAGATAGAGGCAAACTGGTTATGCCCGTTAATTTGTGCGAATTCTAGTGCATATCTGACTAATTGTCAGATATGCGAACAGATCGAATTGGCATTTACCTCTTTTTTTTTCTTAGTATGGCAGGCCTGCGGACTTCGGGTCGCATTACAGCACCATTGGTTGGGGCTAATAACAAGGAATAAGTGAATGGATGCGGTAAACCTCACAGACGGTGATATCACCCATAGAAAGGAAGTCGTTCAGGTGTTAAAAATGGCAATCTCTCATAAATGGGCGTTCTCCTGCGTGACCACTGTTAAAAAGCGTATTACTACTCAGGCGCTAGAACTATTGGCTGTCAATGCTACTGAAGGAACATTCTTAGTTAGCTATGAACCACTCACTGCACAATTAGACTCTAGCGTTCCGCTAATGTTTCGTGCCCAGAGTGGTGGTGTGTCGATTATATTTCAGAGCCTAGTAAACGAAATGCCTGGCCATGACCCATTAGCGAAGAGGTAATCACTGCACCATTTCGGCCTTCCCTATAAGATCGCCTGCACCCAGCTGCGAAAGACGCTCCGAGTTAATCTGGAGGCCGTGACGGATGTGCCTGTAGTGCTGTATCTGGTGAATGGTGCGCTGCTAGAGGGAACGGTAGTCGATATTTCGACCTCCGGTGCTAAATTTAAAGTTAACAAAAACCTGGGGCAAGAGCTTAGTGATCCTGAGGTTTTAGATGCCTGTAAGATAAGCCTGTCGAATGAGCAAGCCCTGCAAACTGCAGCACAGCTCATTGGTATGACGAACGATGCTGAAAGCAACATCTCTTACCTGCGCTGCCAGTTTGGGCATATGCGTACTCAAGACGAGGAGATGCTGGATGGCTATATTAATGATATGTTGCAAGAGATAGAGTCAACGTTTAGCGAATAGACTTTCTCGTATAGAGTTTCTCAGTTAGTTTCTGGAATCATAAAAAAGACTCTGCCGATAAATAGGGCCTTTTTTATGAGCGTCGATGAAGCAATTGGGACGCAGAGATTATCGACTCCGAAGAATAGATTAGAGGTTAAGAGGAAAATGCATCCAGCCTGTAATGACGTATTTAACACCGGAGTTCACCACATTCCCTCTATGGGCATGCGTCCACTCCGCTGGCCAGATTAGGGTTTTGCCTTTCTGCGGTTGAACTTCCAGATTCTGATGTTCGAATTGAGTGGAGCCCCCATCGTCTACATCATTGAGATAGGTCATCCAAGCCAATATCCTGTGGGAGGTATCTATCGTTGTTCGTTCCGAGTGAACCTTTGAAAAGTGCCCTCCGGGATCATAGCGCTGAAGATTGAAGGAGCCGATGTCGACGGTAGGGATAATGTCTTTCAGGAATGGCCACTGTCCTAAGTAGTCTTTATGACAGGCGAACAGTGCTTCTATGTAGTCTCGAACCGGCTGATGGTCTGGTAATTTCAAATCTTTGGGCCGAATAGCAAGGTCGGTAGAGTTCTTGGATTGGGTGTTTAATCCGGATGCGGTCTGTCCCTTGGTGTGATTTCCCAGCTGCGTCTCGAAAAAAGTAATTAGCTCATCGCAAAGAGCCAGATGTTCTAAGGTCCAGCTTCCGATGAAGTGGGGGTCTGCGCCTGGCTTGTCTATTTCGATTCGCTTCATTCTGCGTTTCCGTGATTAATTGTTAGGCCCTTTTCCGTATTGAAGTGAATGACTCCAAAGCCTTTATCTTCCATTTCAAGACCTTCTTTAGTCTTGCCCATGGCAAGCAGTACGGAACCAAGAGAGCCCGCAGCTTCTGCCATTTCAGGCTCGATCGCCAAGGCGGCGCGGTAGCTAGTGGCAGCCTCTTCGAGCCTGCGCAGTCCCCATAGCGCGCTTCCCAGATTGCTGTGCCCGTTCGCATAATTCGGATTAATTGACACTGCCTTCCGGTAGCACGCGGCGGCTTCTGCAAGCTGCCCTAGTGTTTGATAGGCCGTGCCCAGGTTATTGTGAGCATCGGGGTAATCTGGTTTTATCTCGATTGCGGTTCGATAAGAAAGTATAGCCTCGTCGATATTTCCCTGATTTTTTAGCGCTGATCCTAGATTGCAATGGACCTCAGCGAAGTCTGGTTTGATCTCCACTGCCTTTCTATAGCTCGCAATGGCTTCATCGAGTTCATTCTTGCTTAGGTGGGCGTTGCCGAGGTTGCAGTGCGTATTGGAAAGATTAGGGTCGATGGCAAGAGAGCTGTGATAGCTGTCTATTGCTTTGTCCGCTCTGTCTGCCCTGTGTAGGGCGATACCAAGATTGGCGTAGGCTTCTGCATAGTCGGGTTTTGCTGCGATAGCCTGCTTGTAGCTGGAGATGGCATCGTCATACTGTCCTAGATCGAGAAACACATTGCCCAGGTTGCAGTGCGCACCATAATAATCTGGCGCGTTCGTCACTGCAGAGCTAATGAGTTCTATAGCAATATCGCTGCGGCCTGACATATGCGCCAACACGCCAAGCAGGTGCAGGGCAGCTGGGTTATTGGGCTCCACCTCGAGTATCTGCCGGTAGATTCGTTCGGCCTCGGAAAAACGGCCAGCGGCCTGATGTTGCATGGCCAGCGATAGGCCCTCCTTAATTGTCATGGAATCGTTGCTCGACATATTTCTCTAGCTCGTTGGCCTCAGAGTTTGCGCATTACTATAAGGAGATACTGGTAGCGCTAAGTCTACACCGCCGGCCATGGGCAAGAAAGCATGTCAGCTTAGTGAATCTGTGTGCTTTCGAAACCGTTCTGGCAAAAATACCATTAATCATGGAGGTAGGGCAGGCGCCTACAGGGTTTTGGTTTCTGCGAGGCAAGCCATTACCTTTAGATGAATTGATTTAGCCGGCGATCACATTCGCAGTGCTATTTAGCATGGGCAAGCTCCAGGAGGCCTGTCGGTTCTCAACACTCATGATTGGGCACTCCAGAACCCTCTGGTCCGCTGTTGTTGACCCTCGCTCGTAGATTGAGGGCGATTTTTCCCTAATGGAATCGCAGCTACCGCTATCGACTTGCTGCCGATTCTGATCTACATTGAAGAAAATACTCCGCCCCCGCCTGATTTTATTCTGCGGAGCCCAACAGGGAGCTTATGGAGCAACATGCCTTTTCTTACCTTATTTTTTTCCAGTATTTATTCCAGTTTTCTCGTTATATCTGGCGTGATATCGGTAGTCGTGGGATCTAGCGATGCCCATGCCCAAGCTGTCTCCAGCAATCCCTATCAGGTCATCTATCACTGGGGTGAGCTCCCCGATGGAAGAACAATGGGTGTTGTGACGGGTGTGCATCCGGACCCCGATGGCGAGCATATGTGGATAGTAGAACGCTGCAGTACGAATCAGTGCGCTGGCTCTAACCTTGCGCCCATTCATAAGCTCGATAGCCAGGGGCGGGTCGCCAAGAGCATTGGAGCCGGGCTGTTCGCCTGGCCCCACGGCTTCGATCTCGATAGCGAGGGCAACATCTGGATAACAGAAGGCGCGCCAGCGGGGGATGACAGGGGCAGGGATGGTTTTGCCCTTGGCATGGGGCATCAGGTGTTGAAACTCAATCAGGACGGAGAGGTGTTGATGCGCTTGGGCGAGGCCGGTGTTGCCGGTGATGACGCGACGCATTTCAACGGACCCTCGGCTGTGCAGGTGGCTGACGATGGCGCTATATGGATCGCCGATGGACATCGCGGTGGCAACAATCGCGTGCTTAAATTTTCTGCCCAGGGAGAATTATTATTGCAGCTAGGTGGCGGCATAGATTCGCTGAGCCGCGAAGTTGCCAGGTTCAATGATCCCCATGACCTGAAGATGGACTCACAGGGCAGGCTGTTCGTGGCCGACCGTGGTAATAATCGCATTCAGATCTTCGATTCCGAAGGCGAGCTTCTCTCGATATGGACACAGTTCGGCAGGCCTAGCGGTATCTGGATAGACGGGCAGGACAAGATCTACGTCGCCGATGGCATGTCGGGAGACCAATGGAATCCCGGCTGGCAGCGGGGCATTCGCATTGGCGATGCCAAGACGAGTTGGATTACAGATTTCATACCCGACTATGAGGTGCAAAACGGCAGTGGCATAGAATTTCTGGCGACAGATGCCGAAGGTAATATCTATGCTGGGCAAGTAGGTCGCCAGCGCTTTGAGAAATATGTGCGGGTAAGGCCTTGAATAAATTAGCTCGCGGTATTTCCAGCGCTGCCGGAGGAGTAGGACATCACTAAAATTGATGCCGCCAGAGGACGCAGTCTCCTTCTTGGAGCCAGGTGACACCTTGCGGTATAAATAGTCTATTCTGGCTAGCTATCAAATCAGACTAATTGTGCTTTGCTGCTGAATTTTTCTTCAACTCCCTGCAATGTACTACTAGTATGGTCAGTCGGCGGTCTATGGTGTGCTCGCTCTCACCGCTTATCTTGAGCCCTAACTTTGTAAATTTGAAGAGAACTATTCATGCTTAAGCAATTATCTCAGTATCGAAACTCACTCATAGCTAGCGCGGCGATGTTGCTTTCTGCCCACGGCATGGCTATTGAGATTGATCCAGACTCTACCATCTACGACTCGCCCACAACCTTACTGGGGATTAATCACATTGGCTTGTCTGTCAAAGACCTGGATACGGTATTGCCCTTCTATCAGGGAGTAAGTGGTTTTAAGCTGGTAAGTCGAGAGACGATTCGCAATAATCCCGCGGCTGATAAATTGTTTGGTCATGCGGGCATAGAGTACGAAGTGGCTATTCTTGAAGCGCCCAATATGCTGTTCGAGCTCACTGAGTTTTCTCACAATGCTATGAAAGAGACGAGCAAGATGCCGGCCTATGGCCCTGGCATGACGCACACCTGTTTTCAGTCTCCGTCCGATGACTCAGCCTATTATAAATTTCGCGATGCAGGTGCAGACATTCTCAGCGCAGGCAGCGAGCCCATCGACCTCGGTGGCTATGGCGTGACTTACGCCTATGCCTATGACCCCGAAGGCAATATGTTTGAGCTGGAGCAGCTGGATAGAGGCGGGCCTCTGGAAGGCTCCGCCTACGAAGCGTCCTGGAAGGAACAAGGCTATCAAACCTGGATGACCCAGGTGGCTCTCGTAACCCACGACATCGAAAGACTTACGGGTTTCTACGAAAAAATAATGGCATTTGCCCCCTATAGAAAAGGTGACTATGTCGATCATCCGCGCATGATGGAGATTGCCGATGAACCCGCGATGTCTTTGATGGCTTCCTGGTTTAGGATGAATAAGCGTTCGAAGACTATCGAGCTGTGGGAATATCGGGTTCCTCTGACCGAGGAATATATAGGCAAACGCGGTCTTACCGATTTTGGGTATTCGTTCTCTATCGAGGTTGGAGATATTCAGGCCGAGGACAGTCGCATGCGGGAACTTGGGGTCGAGTTCGTTAGTGAGCCCGTCCAGCTCGGAGAGTTCTGGCAGGTCTATGCACACGATATCGATGGTAACGTCTTCTCTTTGCGTCAGGCCGTGGACCCAGATTCGAGATTTTCTGTGCCCAACCTAGAACTCTGAAAAATATGAAGCAGCTCAGCGGCTGCGGTAAAACTAATCAATCAAGGCAGTAGAAGAATACCATGACAAATATAAGCAGAGTACTTTTAGCGGTATGCAGTTTGGTTTTCACAAGCGGACTTTTCCCCGCAGAATTTGCCGACAGCGTTGAGCATAAATTTGCCGATAGCGACGGGGTCAAAATTCACTACGCAAAGACTGGTTCCGGCCCACTGGCCGTATTTATTCATGGCTTTCCAGATTTCTGGTATTCCTGGCGTCATCAGATGGAAGGCCTTGCTTCGAACTTTACCGTAGCGGCAATGGATACGCGCGGTTACAACCAGAGCGATCAGCCGGTGGGTGTTGAAAATTATGATATGGAGCTATTAATCAACGACGTGGCGGCGGTCATAGAGAATGAGGGCCAAGAGAGTGCCGTAATTATCGGTCACGATTGGGGTGGAGGTATTGCATGGAGCTTTGCCGCGGCAAGACCGGATCTAACTTCACATCTCATCATTATCAATCTGCCCCATGTAAAAAATCTGGCACGAGAACTCGCTAAATTTGATCAGCAGCATCGAAATTCGCAATATGCACGAGATTTCCAAAGTGCCACATCTCATGAGAATATCAGTGCTGAAAGATTGGCGACGAGCCTGTCGCGGGGCGATGAAAAGCTCTACCCGATTTATTTAGATGCCTTTGAAAATTCTAGTGCCGATGCAATGATGAACTATTATCGTGCCAACTTCCCAAGAGAACCTTATACCTCGGGAGCATTTTTGGAGGTGGACAGAATCAAGATGCCTGTCTTGCAGTTTCACGGACTCGACGACACAGCCTTGTTGGCAGATTCACTCAATGATACCTGGGACGAATTGGATCAGGATTGGACACTGGTGACAATCCCAGGGGTAGGCCACTTCCCTCATCATGACGTGCCAGATAAGGTGACAAATATGATGAAGGCCTGGTTGCAGTTGCAGAGCGACTAGTTGCCCAAGATTTAACCAGTCTGGTCTGAATTTTTATAATAGGCTCGCAAGACGAGATAGCCGAAGATCCCGTACGCTAGCGAACCCATGATAATGCCCAGGCGTTCATCAAATATCCGGTCAACGCCAGAGGCCTCGAACGCCAACGAACCAATGAACAGACTCAGGGTGAAGCCAAAGACGCATACGGCAGTTCGAAATCACGACGCATAGGTCTTGCTCTCGGCCAATTTAGTTAGGCCAAGGCGGATAGCTATCCAGCAAAGAACAAAGATTCCTATCTGTTTTCCGAAAAATAGACCGAGGGCGATGCCTAGTGGTATCGAATGCAGCGCTTCCTCTGCGCCTACATTTGCTAGACTGATTCCCGCTTCGGCGAAGGCAAATACTGGTAGTACGAAGTGGGCTACAGTGCCATGTAAATCATGCTCCAAGCTCTTGAGCACGGAATAGCCAGTCGCGTCGCGTTTCAGTGTGATAAACAGCGCGAGTATAATGCCTGCTAGTGTGGCATGAACCCCGGGCTTCAACAGCGCCACCCGCATTAGTGTGCCGATAAATATGAACTAAAAAGGTTTTCTCGGCAGCATTCGGGCAGACTCTCGGTGGGCTTTGCTCGGATCAGGCGCAGAATTGACCCTGATCCAGAACCTTTTTGCACTAAATGGGAGCGCAAAGCCTTCTCCCAAGCAAGTTTTGTTAGTACTTACTAACAGGATATGCTTTCAAAGTAGAGTATTGCCTTCAAGGCCCATAAAATGGCACTGATGCCCTGCCATAGCGTTGCAAGCTGTGGACTTGGAGCGGGATAGCTTCTATTCTCTGATGTTGTAACTCTTTCCTACAATAAAAGTTTTCAAGGAGCATTTATGAATTCACTTTCTTCATCGCCAATTTTCAAATTTACGCTGTTCGCTTGCTTATCTGCATTGCTCACCGGCTGCGTCGGTGAGGGCAACTATATTTCGGGTGATGGGTTGCCTAATCCCGCTCCCGCTGTCACTCAGAACTGGGGGCAACTCCCTGCTGGAAGGAACTGGGGCTCTACCGCGGGCATCGATATTGATCCCAATGACGGGCATATCTGGGCCTACGAGCGCTGTGGCGCAGGCACGTTCGGTGGTGGCACGCCAATCAACTGCGACACCAATCCTGTAGATCCTATATTCAAGTTTGATCGCAATACGGGTGAGGTATTGGCGAACTTCGGGGGCGGGATCATGATGACACCGCACGGGATTCATGCAGCGGCAGATGGCAGTGTCTGGGTAACAGACTTCGCAACCAATGCCGATGGCACCAAGGGTCAGCAGGTGCACCAATTTAGTGCCGATGGCGAATTGCTAATGAGCCTGGGCACGGCGGGGTCGGCGGGCAGTGGACCGAATCAATTCAATCAGCCTAATGATGTAATCGTAGGTCCCGATGGCAGCATCTATGTCTCCGATGGACACAACGGCCAGGGCATGACCAGCAATCAGGCTATGGAAGAGGGCCGAGCGGCAGGCAATACGGCCAGAATCATGAAGTTTTCTCCAGAAGGCAGGTTTATAAAACAATGGGGTAGCATCGGCGTGCGTCACGGTGAGTTCCGCACACCACATGCCATGGAATTCGATTCACAGGGGCGCCTGTGGGTTGCCGATCGGGGCAATCATCGTTTGGAGCTTTTCGATCAGGACGGCAACTATCTCGAGTCACGATATACCTATGGTCGCATCAGCGGATTGTTCATTACAGCTGATGATATGGTCTATGCGATTGACTCCGAGTCCAGCCCTACCGGGCATGTAGGGTGGAGAAACGGGGTGCGCATTGGCCCTCTGAATGACGATCGTATCGTTGCTTTCATTCAGCCTTTCGAACGTGATGATCGAGTATATCAAGGCACCGCGGGAGAGGGGATTGCGGTCGATGCCGATGGTAATGTCTATGCCGCAGAGGGACCGAACTCATTATCTCAGGCAGGAGGTGCGTTTACTAAGTACTCTGTCCGTTAGTTCTGTACCGCTAAATATTCACGATAGTACGTTTTGCTAAAAAGGCTAAAGGGAAGATCCCTTTGGCCTTTTTTAGTTCATTACTTTTGTTGTGGTTAATTGGCTTTTTGCAGCCGCAGCCCTATCTATTGTTTAACTCATTTCTCAGTGCTGCCAGAATACTGTTCAATTCGGCAAAGTATTCATTCTCTACGGCAAGGTTGGTCATGGCTTCCGTCAGCGCCGCAAACTCTTCTGAAAGTTCTCTTTGCATGGTCTTGGCGGTAAATAGGACGTCAGTCCCGAACTGTGCGTCGTTGACGTTTTTCGATCGCTTATCGATAGCGAATTGCGGCTCACATTTCTCCTCCTTAATATTCGATCCAGTAGGTAGATGGTCGTAGCAGAGGATTGCTAAGTTTTTATCTTCAATGCTGGCATTGAACACTCTATAAAACTCGGTCTCGATTTTCTTAATCTCCCTGCGAAGCTGCGAGGGCGACAGGTCCTCGATGACGATCTGACCCTCTGCAGCAAAAGATTTTGCCGCCGCGGAGGCAATTAAGAATGAGCAACATAAGCCCAAAAGAACTGCTGATTGTAATCTAGTCATTGTGATGTCCTCTTTGCCTGACTGGCGTTAAAAGAGTCAAGCCCCCCCAAACAGCATATTCCTGTTAACTCATCATTGCAGTGTCATTGGCCTCGTATAACCTCGAAAACCACTTTTTCATCGAAAATTGAGTCCCTGTTTTCTCATACGTGAAAATTATTCCCATCCTTTATAATTGCAGTTAATTGCAAATTTAGTCAAGGGGCTTTGAGCCATCGTTTGTAGGTAAGGCCATGGAGCGTTGGATACTATTATTTATCCGGAGAAATAGTCATATAGTAGGACTAATTCCAGTGATTTTAACAAGAATCGTCCATTTTAAACTCCAGATAGGGCAATGCTTCGATGTATGTACCCCAGTGATGACCCCGCGATTTTTATTTATAGAGGAAATGCCTGAAATTAGGGCTTTTTAAGCACTGGTAAAGTAGGTACACTTCGCAAGTTATCGGGTTTTTGTTACCCGGCACCCAGGTAATAGATCGATTTATTGAAAAATCGACTGCAGCCTGAATAGGTTTTTCAGAGCATTCCGGAGATTAAGCTCTGCTTAACTTGTTGTTTTTACTACAATTAAAGCTTTAATAAAAAGTAAACAATTTGAATTATATGGAGAGACACATGCAACGAAGAATCCCACACAAGCGCAACTTGCTGTGCGCGGCAATTTCAGTTTCATTGTTGCCCCTGGCGAGCCATTCAATCGCTCAACAGGACACAGTGGAAGAAGTAGTGGTTACTGGTTCCTTTATTAGGCGCTCAGAAGGATTTGCAGGCGCATCTTCGGTCACTCAGGTGACTGCTGATGACCTAGAAGCCCAAGGCACACTAAACATTGGTGAGGTCATTCAAAACCTATCCTTCGTACAGGGAGACTCCTCAGCGATCACGAATACAATTCAAGGTCAGGATTCACGCTCTTCAGCTGTTGACCTGCGTGGTCTGGGCTCACGTGCTACCTTAACTTTGCTGGACGGAAAGCGACTGGTTAACCAAAACGTCAATGCGTTGATTCCAACTATTGCGATTCAGCGTCTGGACATCGTGGCAGATGGCGCCGCGGCATTGTATGGTAACGAAGCGGTAGCAGGTGTTGTAAACTTCGTCCCTTACAAGTCGTATGACGGCTTTAAGATGGATACGTTTGCGGAGCAAGATTCGCGCGGCGACTATGATGAGCACTCCGTTCAAATGATGTGGGGTGGTGAGGTTGGTGAGGTAGACGTGGTACTTGCCGGTCAATTCCGATCAAACACTCGCCTTGAGTGGGCTGAGCGTAGTGATCTAGCTAACGCAGGTTTGACCTTCTCATCCAATTCACCGGGCAACTACTTCGTGCCACCTCGTGATGCGAATGGCCAGTATACAGGTGGTTCAGCGGCTCGTCGCCCTGATCCGAACTGTGCACCAGCTTCACAGCGCACAGGCTATACTCCAGGCGAGGCAACCAACCAATTTGGTATGCTATTGGGCAGCACCTGCTGGTTCGACTTCGGTGACAACAGAAGCTATCGTGAGCCGACTCAGACAAGTCAGTTTTATAGCAACGCAACTTGGGAAGTCAACGATGACTTGACTCTCTCGGCGCAAGCTTTTACCACACGTCTCGCAGAGACAGCGCACGGCTCAACTTCTAACCCTGGTAACTCACGAATCGGCTCACTTCCAACGATTCGTGGTGAAATTCCGGGCAACCCCTTCCGCGCTGTTAACTCCGCCGGTGCACCACTGTTTGGCGTAGATGCGAATGGAGACGGGATTCCGGATCGCGGCACAATGGATCTGAATAATGACGGTCAGCTAGATGCCCTAGTATCTGGTACTGCAGGCAATGGCGTGCCTCTCTACGAAGACGTTCGTGCTCGAACACTGCGTCCTCTAAACAAGACCCAATTACCGGGCGCCGGTCACACAAGTGATCTGGACAACCTCGAGACTAACTCTGACACGATATCTCGCTGGTACGTGCAGGCAGATTTTACAGTGCCAGTCTTAGAAGGTTGGGAAGGAACGGCTTCTTTGACTCGAAATGATCGAGAGCTCACGTTTATGTCTGCTCAGAATTACGACATCACGGAAATGATTAAAGGCCTTAATTGTGACGTAGCTAATGATCGCAAATCTTGTTATAACCCTTTCTTTGTAACAGATCCGGCTAACCATACGGCAGTGCCTGTTCTCGAAGCTATTGCGGCTCGTGATAAAGAGAGGGTAGCAGACCAGTTAGACGTATTTGATCTCGTACTCAATGGTGCGGTGCCGTTAGGTGGATTCGAACTCCCAGGCGGTCCAATCGCAGCAGCTGTCGGTTATCAGTGGCGAGCTAGCAAGTTCACCAACACACCTTCCGCAGTGGAGCTCTCTGGCGATACTTGGATCGGTGGAACAGAAAAAGAAACTATAACTTCTGGTAGTCGTGAAGTTGACGCCTATTTTCTAGAACTGTCTGTTCCAGTTCTTACGAATTTGGAAGTTGAGCTTGCCGTACGTCAAGAGGAGTTCAGTACAGGCCAGAAAACAACTGACCCCAAGTTTGGACTCACTTACGCGCCTACAGAGTGGTTGACGCTCCGTGCAACGACTGGCGACGCGTTCATTGCGCCTACTCTCCAACAGCTCTTGAACCCGGTGTCCTGCGGACTTTCTACAGTTTCTGACCGTTTCACTCCGTTCAATGCATTTACAACAGCTTGTGGTGGTGGTAATCCAACCCTTGAAAATGAGGTTGCAGAATCCAGGCAGTTTGGTGTTGACCTAGCGTTCGGTGACTTCGATTTATCTGTAACTTGGAATAATACCAAGTTCGATAATCGAATCATCAATATCAATGGTCAGGATATTATGGAAGCTGAATTCCGTAACTTTAAGGCAGCAACAGGGTTTTCAGGCAGCGGCCAGTTAGGTGACCAGCCTACTAACGCGCAGCTTGTTTCTTGGCTAGCGAACCCTGCTTCTAACAAAGACATAATCCGTGATCCAGATGATCTTGCAACGATCTTGCAGGTTAACAATACTAGTACCACTAACGCGGAATCTGTTGAAGTTGAGTCTTATGACATTCAAGCTAACTACCGCTTCAGTCTTAGTGACTGGGGTGATTTTCGTGTGAACCTTCAAGCCACGATGATAGATCACTTCTTCTATCAGAATAAAGCGGGTGATCCGATTGTTGACGGTGCGGGTAATTACAACAACAACACGTCAGCTGCGACTACTCTGCCTGAGTGGAAGGCGAATCTACGTCTAGGTTGGACATTGGGTAACCACTCGGTGACTGCAATAGGCCGTTACATCGATCAGGTTAATAACTACGATGGGCCACAGTTCACTTTTATGGACTTCTTCGGTGGTACTAACCGTCCACAAGGAATGACGCAGGTAGACGCTTGGACTGATATGGATGTTTCCTACACATATAGAGGCCTGGATCTAATGGGTGGAGAGGCTGCATTTACCCTTGGGTCTCGTAACGTGTTCGACCGTGAAGCTCAGCGTTCGCCAGAATTTGCTGGCGTAATCGGTAGCTTGCAGGATCCAATGGGTAGAGCAATCTACGCGCGTTTCGTCTACGATTTCTAAAAGTCGTTATAAAAAGCACGAGATTGAAGTTGAATCGAGTGCAAAAAGTTGAAGATTACTCAGCTAATCTGATATTAAGAAAAGGGCTCATTGATGAGCCCTTTTTTTTCAAATAAGATTTGAGGTGGAGAAAGCCGGGGTGTCAGCAAAGTAGGCGTGGACTTAATTGGCTATTGCTTTTATTCTGCTTAATTAAATCGGCGGGATCGATATTTCGCATTTGAAAGGTAGTTTTCGAGCGGGCCTTCCCATTTAAGCGAACAGGATGGGCATCAATTAATGTACACAATTCATTTCGTTGTTAAACCTTACTAATAGACAATGGACATAATTAATAACAATCTGGATATCCAGAATCTTCATCAGGAATTCGTTGATACTGGTGTAGTTTCGGTAAAGAATTTACTGTGCGATGATGTTGCAGAGGCTGTTTATGAGGCTCTGGTGAAAAATACTTCTTGGGAGTTGCATGTAAAGAGGCCCAAAAGTGCTGGCAAGGTAGAAATCATTCGTCCCGAAGACGCCTTGAAACTTACCGAGAAGGAGAAGGTCAAACTGGTGCCCAAAGTCTTGGGGCTCAAAGACAACGATCTCAGTTTCATCTACTATCGTTATACAGTTCCTACCATGAATGGCACCGCCAGCGAAAAATATCCAATCCTCACACAGGTGATAAGGTATTTTAACAGCAAGGAATACCTGCAGTTGATGGGGGATATCACCGGCGATTACTCTGGGCAGGAAGTGAGCAACTGGGCTTCTCGCTATGACCCAAACCATCATCTTTCTATTCACATGGATGAGAACCCAACGCAGGGTAGAATTGCCGCACACGTGCTTGGTCTAACTAAAAACTGGAAGAAAGAATGGGCTGGTCAATTTTCTTTCTGTAATGCCAAAGGCAAGCCGGTTAGTTATCATCTTCCGAAATTTAATCAGCTGACATTATTCAAAGTGCCACGCCTTCATTTGGTAAATCAAGTAAAACCCTATGCCCAGGAATCACGCTATAGCTTATTTGGGTGGTATAAGGTGAAGAAAGAATATTTTGATATTTAATAGGTTGCGCTTGGCTGCATGAAGTGAAAGGGGCTCTTAAGTAGCCTCTTTGTTTGGGGAAATTAGCGGATACGTAAGTGCTAGAATGAAGGGTTAGACTTGAGCAACGGTCATTGTAGCCAACCTTTATAGGCTCGGTGATTTGAGTCATGCCCTGTACTCCATAAACAAACAGCTGAGCCTATTCAAGTCGGCCAACGAATAGTTGTATCTGCCTACCGGTCTGATCGCGAGTGCCAAGCTCGGCATAGTTGAGAGATTCTATCCATCGGCGCAGCGAGATTTGGAGGAGGCGCTTGTTACTGCGAGAAGATCCGGCGCAAAATTCAGCGAGTGGCAGACAAATCTAGCGCTGGCACAACTTTGCCTGCAAAACGCTATGGCTATCGATGGAATGGAGTCCTATCGACACCATGCTGCGCAGCTGAGCTCTCTCAAAGCTGAACTCTCAGCTCTTCCCGCAGGGTGAGATCTCACTGTGCAGCTCTGGCTTAATCGTTAGCCAATTAGCAACACTGAGGGTATGGTATCGATCTGCTATTTAGTCTAGATTCAATGCTTCTGACTAGTAATGTTTGACTCCTATTCGATTCTTTTTAGAGGTAACTCTTATGACTACGAAAGCAAGCCTGATTCTGGCGATGGGCTCACTGCTATTTGCCACCCTCTCAGCGTCGGCCGAAGAGGCATCTATCAGTGAATACGATGCCATGGCTATCGCATTGGAAGACATTCAGTGGGGGGCGCCAGGGGGCGGCAACGGATTTCCAGTTGGCGTGCAATCTGCACGGCAGGGCACCGACCCGGTGACCGGCGGCATCACCTACTATGCGAAGTTTCCAGCGGGCTCGCACTTCGATATGCATTGGCACACGCATGACGAATTTGTCGTGGTGGTGCAGGGGAGCGTCACAATCGTGCTAGGCAGCCAGAGCCATTCCGTCAGTGCCGGCAGCTATATTGTAATCCCCGGCAAGTTAAATCATTCCTGGGATGTGCCCGAGGGCGGCGAAGATGCAGTGATTGTGGTGCGCCGAGGCGGGCCGGCAGATTTCAATTTCCTGGATAATTAGGCGCTTGAATACGTAGATAGCTTATTGATTATTCAATAATAGACGTAGATGAGAGCAATAAAAAAGGCCGAGAGCGCAAGCTCCCGGCCTTTTTAGTAGTGCAATAAGAATGCTGCTAGTCGTTACCTGCTAGCGAACGTTCCTCTTTCTCTTGACGTTCTGCAACAAGCTGCTCGTAGCCTTCGTCATCAAGGTGAGTGACAGCAAGCCAGGCATGAGTCATCTCGTCGCCAGTGCGGCTGCCGCCCATTACCCACATGTCCGGGTCAGGATTATTGGGGTTTTCAGCTGTGTTGTCGTACCACTGCTTTAACACCAATACGGCGCCAGTAGGCAGAAGAGGCGCCACATCTTCGTTGTAGATGTGGCTGTGGTGCCAAGTCGCGCTCCACTTCGAGATCTGACTAACCTGTTCAGTGCGTCCCGTTTCGGGATAGAAGATCTCCAGCGAAGCTGCATTCATGCGCAGGTGGCCATGAGGCTGAAAGCTGTCTATGCGAACAGGGTGGTCGAAGGAGTGGAACCCCTGAGTCATGGAATATCCATTCGGCGGGATTACAATATCTTCCTGTGGGCTGATCTGGTACAGGCTCAGGTCTTGCTTATACTTAGCCTCTTCCGCGTAACCTTCTGGATGTAACCAGAGGCCGATCTCAACCACGTTATCCTTAATCATTGTGCCAGGAGCCGTTGCGCCTACACCGCCAGGGAACATGTGAATGCTCCAACGCACCATGGCGCCGGCAGGGATAGTACGACAAACGCCTTCAGGAACGATTTCGCCCCATTTGCCCATGGCATATTCTGTCAGCATGCTTTGGCGTTCCATTGAGCCGTCTTCAAGCTGCATCTCAACAGTTGAGTTGGCGTGGTGAACCACTGCCTTGGCATCGCCTCTAGGCTTCACTTGTACCGCTTTGATGCAGCGATCACTAGTGATGCCGCTCTCTACGTAATGGTTACTCCACAGGTCGTTACCATTAGCCGGGATATCGATAGAGATGGACGGAATGATCCGGTCTGGCTGACCGAACTGGCTAACGAAGTTCCACTCGCTGGGATCGTTCATCTCCGGCATGGGAACCACAACGTCGGCATCGCCCATTGGAGAGCCCTGGTTTACCCAGGCAACAACAGTATCGATCTCATCCTGATCTAGGCGCCAATCGCCTTCAAGATCCTGGATTCCAATGCCGTGATCATAGGCATAGGGAGGCATTTCGCGGTTAGCTACTCGCATTTGGATCAGTGGTGCCCAAGGGCGGACCTGATCGTAGTTGGTGAGCTGCATAGGACCGATTCCACCTTCACGGTGACAGACTACACAATTCTCGTTGATGATCTTTCCGACTTCACCGTTGTAGGTGACTTCGTGATTGGCATCTGACTGCGCTAGAGCTGTAACTTGAAAACCAACTGCTACGAGGGTTGCAAGGCCTAACCAGCCTTTAGAAATGCTCATAAATCTCTCCTTTAGGATCTATCTTTTTTGGGATGCCTCCGGGCTAGTGTGGCTCGAGGCTTCCGGCTTTTTGGATCGATAAAACGTGAAAATATGATTCATTGCTCCATGAGTTTACTCCTTTTTAGAGGCATGAAAAAGCGGAAATGACACTAAATGCACTAAATTCAGGCAATAAAAAGGCCGGTTAATCGAGATTAACCGGCCTTTAAATCTTCTTAAAAGAAGTTTGCTGTTACTTAGTCGTTACCAGCTAGTGAACGCTCTTCTTTTTCGCGACGATCTGCAACGATCTGCTCATAGCCTTCGTCATCAAGGTGAGTAACCGCAATCCAAGCGTGAGACATTTCGTCACCAGTACGGCTTCCGCCTACAACCCACTGATCGGGATCAGGGTTGTTAGGGTTGTTAGCTGTATTGTCGTACCACTGCTTGATTACCAATACTGCGCCTGCTGGAAGCAGAGGAGCCGCATCTTCTTCATATAGGTGGCTGTGGTGCCAAGTAGCGCTCCACTTTGAGATCTGGCTAACTTGCTCAGTGCGACCAGTTTCTGGATAGAAAATTTCCAGAGAGGCTGCGTTCATGCGCAGGTGACCATGTGGCTGAAAGCTATCGATGCGAACTGGGTGATCGAAAGAATGAAAACCCTGAGTCATAGTGTAGCCATTAGGAGGCACGATAAGCTCGCCGCTCTCATAACCTTCGCGCAGTTGATACAGCTTAAGATCCTGCTTGTAAGGAGCCTTTGCTGATGCAGTCATGTAGTCGTCGTCATGGAACCACAGGCCGATCTCAACAACATTGTCTTTGATCATAGTGCCTGGAGCAGTTGCGCCAACACCGCCTGGGAACATGTGGATATCCCAAGAAACGCGTGAGTTAGCTGGCAATGTGCGGCATACGCCTGCAGGAACGAGCTCGCCCCATTTGCCCATTGCGTACTCAGTTAGCTGACCGTACTGCTGCCACTCGCCGTTTTCGTCCATTGCGTCAACAGAAGAGTTGGCGTGGTGAACAACCGCAGTCGCGTCGCCGCGAGGCTTAACCTGTACCGCTTTAATGCAGCGATCTTGAGTAACGCCAGTATCTACGTAGTGCTTGTGCCATAGATCGTTACCGTTAGCGGGAATATCGATTGCTACAGAAGGAACGATTAGGTCAGGCTGGCCAAGATCAGCGGCGAAATTCCACTCACTAGGGTCTTTGACGTTTGCAGCAGGAGGGACGATGTCCGCATCACCCATAGGTGAGCCCTGGTTTACCCAAGCTACGATAGTATCGATCTCTTCTTGCTCTAGACGCCAGTCACCTTGAAGGTCCTGAATGCCGATGCCGTGATCGTATGCGTAAGGAGGCATTTCGCGATTGGCAACACGTAGCTGGATCAGAGGGGCCCAAGGACGAACCTGATCGTAGTTACTAAGTTGCATAGGGCCGATGCCGCCTTCAGTGTGACATACAACGCAATTCTCGTTGATGATCTGAGCAACGTGGCTGTTATAGGTAATTTGGTCGTCTTGAGCATTCGCCTGTAGACCAAGTGCGAGTAACGATCCGCTTACCAAAGCAGTCCATACGCGTACTGTTTTCATGCCTTTCTCCTAAAAGTGAAAGTTGTGGGGCTATTTTTAAAAAAATCTTTTATCTGGTAATTCTTTGATTGAAATCAACTCTGAAATATTAATTGGCTGCTACCCAGAAGTCCACCGATTACGGTCATTTTCGGGGAATCATTGCAACAAATTGAAACACTTTAGAGGGGCTGTTTTGCGCTGATTATCGTAGCTATTGCCTGATCAGCCGGGAACATCGATGAAGCGTCCTGATTTGCTTTCTTCCCGACCTGGACGGCCGGAAAGAAAACATTAAAAATCAATAGCTTACTGATTTACAGTGACTTTTTGAACGATATTCGTCCAGCAGCACTGGTCGCCGTTTGAGCTATCAGGGGCGCGGAAATTCTCTACCTTGGTGTGAATCATGTATTCACCGGGCTGTGAGAATGTAGCAATTACGTTTGCGATACCACGGCCACCCTCGACCTGGACATCACCCGGCTCGAGCTGGCGGAAGAAGCGGAATCTGCGATCACCCTCATCATAAGGGTTTTCGGGGATTACAGTGCTTTCGTGATGCTCAAACATTATCTCGCCTGGGCCCTGATACTTACTGAAATGCACACCCATTGGAATGGGCTCAACAAAGCGGGGGTCAGTGGAGTCTCGCTCCGAGATATCTTCAACATTCACCGTCAAAACGACGGGCTCGCCTGCTCTGACATTGCCGTCAAATTCGCCAACTTGTGCGAATAGGCCGGGTAATCTAGCGCCGTTCTCACCAAAGCCAGCGTGTGGCTGCATGGCGCCTTGTGGACGAGGTAAGATGAAGTCTAGCTCGTAGGCAGAGGCACCGCGTCGACCCGGAACCTTTAAGGCCTCCTCGGCGCCAGTCTTGATGTGCCACCAAACGTCATTATCTGCTTCTGAGGCAGGCACTGTAACGGTAAATACACCCGTTGAACGCCCAGCAGGGAAATGAGTAGGCTGCATGCCGCTGTATTTCGCGGGCTCTATGTAATTCGCAGTACCCACTGGGATATCTACAGGCACGTCGTTGCGATTGATGAAGCCAAAAGAAAAGCTTGTAGTGCCATCTGGGTTGGCGATCCAGCCTTCCATTACAGGAATGATTGGCAGGCCAGTTGGCGGTGCAAGGCTCAGGAAGCGGCCATTGTCTGCAGATTGGGCTTGTGCCTGAAGGCTAAAAACTGCCGCCAGGGCAAAGGTTAGTAGCGCTAGTGTTTTTTGAAACTTTCGCATCGATGTTCTCTCCAAAGATCAGGTTCGATAAATCCGATTTTTCTGTCGTACTCTTTTGTAAGCTGCGAGAGCGAAGACAGTGGTTATTTCTAAGTTGCTGAATCCATTCAAACAGGGCAGCTAGGATAAACGGCATTGTACTTGGAGTCTAGTTTGAAGGTGTCGAGAAATAGCGCGCTACAGGGCTAGTTTTAAACAAAATGTAACAAGCTCGGCAATTGTCAGCGTCGTCCTTAGTATGAGAGGATTCCCGCATCATAATTGATGGCGAAGAGATTGGGCGAAGCTGGATTGCAAAAACGCATTATTGCGCTCTGCCAGCCAGGTCAGAGGGCCATGCTTAAATTCAGTATGCAAGTGAGAGATCGAGGGCAGTGGAATTGAAGGGAAATCGTAAACACAGTAGTAAACTGCTCGCCTCTCGTCGCGGCGGCTGGAAATCTGTACTACCTCTTGTAGCGGGTCTGCTGCTAAGCGTCATGTCAACGTCTTCTTTCTCGGCGCTCGACCGGATCGAAGACTTTGCTCTACTCGACAGTGGTGGCACGTTTCATCAGCTGAGCCGCTATCAGCATCGAAAGGCGTTGGTGCTCATGGCCTATGCGCAAGACTGCTCCGCCATGGACTCTCTACTAGAAAGCTACACCAGCATAGCGCGGCAGCACTCGGGAGACGAATTCGAATTTCTTTTAATAGACACCCAGGATCTAGATCGCTCCGAGTTAAGCGCGCTGGGGACTGAGCTACCGATTCTCGAAGACGATGGTCAGCTTATCTCCGAAACGCTAGATATCGTCGGCGCGGGTGAGGTTTTGGTGCTGAACCCGGAGCGCCTGTCTCTGTTCTTTAAGGGCCAGCCAACTCAAGAGCTGGCGTCGGTTCTGTCTTCAATCATAGATGAGGTTGCAAGCGACACTGTGCGTCAGTCTGGGGCAGGTTGTGAGATCGTCTATCCACAGAAACTTCTTCATGCCGAGTCGCCACCGGACTATGCCAGCGAAGTGGCCCCCATCATCATCGAAAATTGTGCCGACTGCCATCGTCAGGGCGGGGTAGGCCCCTTCGCTTTGGATAGTTACATCATGGCCCTGGGTTGGTCACCAATGATCAAGGAGGTTCTGCTGAACAAGCGTATGCCGCCTACGCAGGTCGATCCGTATATTGGTCATTCCGCGGGGGCGCGATATCTGGATCCTGATGACGTGCAGACGCTAGTGCATTGGATCAATAACCGGGCCCCCAGAGGTGAGAGCGAAGTCGATCCGCTTGAGGCGTATGCCGCAAGAGATAATTCGGCTTGGGCATTCGGGGAGCCAGATTTTATCGTTACGGGTCCGTCGAACGAAGTGCCTGCAATCGGTGTGATGGATTATGTCTATGATGATGCGCAGTTGCCATTTGAAGAGGACAAATGGCTGCGAGCCATAGAATACAAAGCGGGTGATGAGTCTGTATTACATCATCTGATGACGTTCGTGACGCCGCCGGAAGAAGATTTTTGGGGTGCCGAGCGCGAAAGCGAATCTGTTACGCGTCGATTTGTCGAGAGCTATCTCCCCGGTAAGCTAAATGCTGTTGAGTTTGATCGGGGGACCGGCGTGCTAATTCCCCGCGGCCATAAGCTGTCTATGCAGTTCCACTATGTGACTAACGGCCAGTCTACAGTCGATGAGACACAGGTCGGTTTGTATTTCAGCGATGAGTCAGACCTGAAAGAGAAAATGACTCAGGCGGTCGCAAGCCGTTTCGTCCTGCCTCCGAATGATCATGACTTCGAGATGCGGGCCCAGCACATATTGGATAAGGACGTGGTTATCACAGGAGTGCGTGCCAGAATGAATTTCCGTGGCAAGCGCATGAAGTTTGTAGTGGAAAGCCCTGATGGGCAAATGAAAGAGCTGTTTAGCGTGCCTGCCTACAACTATGGGTGGCAGCCGCACTACCTGTTAGATCAGGCCGAGGCCGTGCAGGCTGGAAGCACACTGCGGGTAATAGGTGCATTTGATAACTCGGCATCAAACCCTTCGAACCCAGACCCAAATAAGGAAGTCACATTTGGTTTGGAGAGCTGGGAGGAAATGTTTACCGGCTACTTCACTTTTTACGAGCAGTGAACCGATAAAATACACTAGCAACAATTTCAAAAATATTTTTAGATGCGCTCGATGTTAAAAACAACGAGCGCGTAAACTCACAAGTAGTATGCTTGTTAGCCGCTCTTAGATCGTTAGAGCGATTAGGGCGCCTGCTGGTAAATCTTTTTCCTCGACTAAGTTGATTTTCGGCCATGACAGATAGCAAGACCCCACTCTATTACGGCTGGAAATTAGTAATAGCCATAATGGCGCTACTGACTTTCAGTAGTGGCCTGAGCTTTTATAACCACGCTATCTATCTCAATGCGCTGGCAGCCAATCCAAACTTCGATGTGCAGACCGCTTCATTCGCGGTGTCAATCTTCTTCCTGTCCGGCGGTATCACCGGGCTGTGGGTTGCTAAATGGGTTCAGGACTATGACCCAAGAATATGCATAAGTGCCGGTGCGGTAATTTCCGGCATCGCGCTGAGCTCGCTAGCATTCGTGCAGCAGGTTTGGCAGCTGTATATTGCCTTCATATTCTTCGGCATTGGCTTCTCTGCCTCTTCGCTGATTCCAGCCACGACATTGGTGACGAGATGGTTTCGCAGAAGGCGGGCCATGGCCCTGTCTATTGCGTCCACGGGCTTGTCTCTCGGTGGCGTGCTGCTGACTCCCTTGTGTGTGTTAATGGTTGAGTCGTTGGGCTTCGAGACGGCAGCCCCGCTGATGGGGCTGCTTTATGTAGTAGGAGTTATTCCAATCGCCTGGATTTGGTTGCGGGCCAGCCCCGAGTCTATTGGCTTGAGTGTCGATGGCGCGGTTCAGGAGCCTGAAGCGAGTGTTAGCGAGGATGCAGACAGCAAGGCGGGTTCGACTTCTACAGGCTCCACCTTCGACGGCATTACTTTTAAGCAGGCACGAGGCACGCGTTTCTTCTGGGGTATTACTATCGGCTATATTTTTCTGATGATGGCTCAAGTTGGAGGTATTGCGCATCAGTACGGCCTGGCAAGAGAGCATCTGACTGAGGCGCAGACAGCCATAGCAGTAGCTATATTGCCGATAGCCAGCATCATCGGTCGCCTCATCGGCGGATGGCTGATAGATAGGGTATCGATTCGATTATTCGCAATCGGCATGATGATTATGCAGGCGCTTTCGTTGAGTCTGCTTGCACTAAGCGTCAATGTGCTAACACTGTGTCTTGGCCTCGCCCTGTTCGGGGCAACCGTCGGCAACCTGCTTATGCTGCAGCCCCTGTTAATAGCGGAGGCGTTTGGCATTCGCGAATATGCTCGAATCTTCGCGGTGGCGAACCTGATGTCCTCCTTGGGCACCGCAGCCGGTCCTGCTGTTTTGGGCTACGCCTTCGCTATCAACGGTAACTTTTACAGTCTGTCTTATTGGATTGCCGCTTTTGCTGGTGCGTTTGGATTGTGCCTGTTTCTTTTTGGTGGCAGGTTGCGGAATATCTAGCATAACTAAAGACAGTGCCGCTTATTGCCAGTGAGTGCGTCGGAGCGTTTGCTTATGAAAAAAATGGTAATTGGATTGATAGCAACTATCGCGCTACTTCTGGGTCTGGCTTCCTTTGCAGGGTTCCCTCCGTCCTATCTACTGAGCGCGCCTGGTGTCGCTACCGGAATAGGTTCGAAGCTATTGTGCAGTGCGCGTTACGTCTCCGGCTTTTCGGAGCAACAGTCCTTCGATGACCTGGTGCAATACTCAGGGATCTTGCAGGAGCTCACAGTTGAATTCGACAGCAACGAGAGGACGGTGACGACTTCATTGTTCGGCTTGAGCGAGAAGACTGCGAACTACTTACCCAACATAGGCTGCGCTATCGACTACTCTGGCTACTCGCAACGCACCTCTGTGCAGACGCAAGAATCACAACTTAGCGCTGCGCTCTGGCCTTTAGGCGATACGGTTGGCACTGCCGATGCCCGGATTCAAGAGCTGCTGCAGCGATTGCTAGGCGTGGACAATGAACTGGGCCTCAACACACGAGCCTTGCTGGTCGCCCATCGCGGCAGTGTTATCGCCGAGGCCTATGGGCAGGGCGCGGATGCCACGACCCCCTTGCTTGGCTGGTCCATGGCGAAGAGCCTGACGTCAATCATGTTGGCGAACCTTGAGTACCGTGGATTATTGGATCTAAACGAGACTCCTGGCTTTGCGCAGTGGCAGACGGATCGGCGCACTCAGATACGCATCAGCGATATGCTGACTATGACGGACGGCCTCGCATTCTCCGAGGAATACAATCCCGGCGATGACGCGACCGCCATGTTGTTTACCGAGCCGTCTGCTTCAGACTTCGTCATGCAAAAGGCGGTGCTACATGAGCCCGGTACTCATTTTAACTACAGTTCGGGCACTGCAAACTTATTGTCGCGCATCTATTTCGAAAGGGCCGGTGGTTATCAGGAAAATTATGACGGATATATGGAGAGTATTCATAAACCGTTGGCATTCCAGAATGCCATCTTCGAAGTGGATGCCAGTGGCGTCTATATGGGCAGCTCTTATCTGTATGCATCTGCGCGAGACTGGGCGCGCATCGGCGAGCTGATGCTGAACGGCGGGGTAATTAATGAGCAGCGAATAGTGGGTGAAGATTGGGTGGCGAAGGCAACCACACCGAATGCATCGGGGAATGAGAAGGCCTATGGCTATCAGTGGTGGTTGAATCGGGGCAATAAAGAATTGCGCTGGTCAGACATTCCTGAGGATGCCTACTCCGCACAAGGTAACAGGCAGCAATATCTGATGGTGATCCCTTCTCTGGATTTACTGATAGTACGTCTGGGCTGGACAGCCGGTGGCTATCCAGTGAATGAAAGGTTCTCCGAGATAATTGGCAATCTCTAACTCATCTCGAGATTGAAAGTAGTAGTTCTATGCGGGTAATTAAGCGAGTGCTAATTTGCGGCGGCATCCGGCTCTTGAGCTTGCGCCGTATCGCGTAAATTACTGATGACGGATTCCATTGCTCTGTCGACTAGCGAGCCTTCGCTGACTATCTTGACGGAGCCTGCCTTCAGTTCGCGAGCCAGGCGCATGCGAGAGAGTTCTACAACTTTGATACCCTTACTGTTCACGAAGAATACCTTGTCGATGCTGTCGATCTTGGAAGCGAGTGCGCAGCGCACAGGTACGCCAGCGGCACCTTTAAATTCAAGCCAAGTCCCAATAGGAAATTTGTCCACCTGTCGAAGATGGGGGTCGTCCCGAGGCAGGGGAGGTGGCTTTCTGTCTTGACGAGCAGACTCGGCATCCACTGTGCTTTTGCCATCAACGCTGGCGGCCCGCAGTGTAGCGTCCCCGTTACTCTCTGCCATATGAAAGCTATATTGTTGTACTTGCTTCAGCTGACGCAGGGCTTTCGTTCTCTTCGATTTAGAGGCTCCGCCGATTTCCAATGCCTTCTCGATATTATCCAGAAGGCGAGGGTTGATTTTTTCGAATCGATTTTTGTCACCTGGAAGCTTGTCTGCCTTCACGGCCCATAACAAAACATCGATGGTGCTCATGAAAGGCTTCCATGACCTGCCGCCGGGGCCTTCATTTAGCACGAGCTTCACTAGGAGATCATGAAAATGCGTGTCTAGAAGGCTTTGTATGGAAGGGTCGAGATCGTCACGCAGGATTCTCTCTTGGACCTTTTGCCTGACGAATTCGTTCACATCTTCCAACTGTTCACTATGATCGTGTGCTTCACGAATTCGTTGTTCTAGCGCCGCATCGGTGGAATTAAATTGATTCTTGAACTGGCGTAGCTCATTGATCAGCCCCTGAAGGAAGCTCTTGTCCACATTCTCTTCCGCCAATAGTCGCTCAACCAGTTCGCGAATCTTGGTGAAAATCGGATCGCTCTCAAGATCTTCATTTTCGGTCCTCGCGATTCCCGCAGTAGCTAGTTCGTTGAGGATCACTTGGCCCGGATGTTGGTCATCGTCGAAGAAGTCTGTATCGCTGAGCGCGAGCTTCATGATAGATATTTGCGTTTTGCCTATTAATTCTTTCATCGCCACAGGCAAAGAATTATCGTTCCAGATATCTTTATATAGCAGGGCAACGAGATTGATGACATCGGATGATTGTGCGTCGATAGCGCCGATATCGCCAGAGCTGCTACTCTCTTCCAGGGTTCGAGATATTGATTCATTGATGTTTATTTCTTCAATGCCGGCACCGTTAGAACAGCCCGCAAGGTTGCTGCTCGTCTCGCCAAGGTTTAGGCGGCTCTGAATGTCGGTAAGCAGAGACATTAAGTGAGCCTGCTGTTGTTTTAGGTCTGCGTTTTCCGACGCCAGGTCAGTCTGCCCGGGGGCTGCTACTGGTATGTTGACAGGCAAGGCTGAGCGATCCCTCTGTTGGTCTGCCAAGCCCTTCACTAGGGTTTGCATCATAGAAAACCTTTCAGCATGGGAGTGATCAGGTTTTGCTTGCTCTACTCTTTCTTCGATCTTACGGATTATTTCAGTTTTGTTTGAGGCAGGGGCTGTCTTGGCGATTTCAGCGGCCAGCTTGTTTTCTTCAGCCTCGGCAGATGCTCTAGCCTCTTCCGCCGCTCTTTCTTCCTCGCGATTTTCCTGTTTCGTGCCCGCACATCAAGTTCGGGCATAACACCAATTTCTATTAATACATTATTCGACTCGGCAAACACCCCTTCCAAATGGTGAAAGACGGCCTTGTTGAATTCGCGATAAATAGTCAGAAGGTAGTGAGCCTTTAAGCCCAGTGGACGAATCGATTCGTTAAAACAGTCGCCGATCTGTTCGGGATCGAGAGGATTGTTGGTTTCGTTGACCGTGAGATTGGGAAAGATAGAATCCAGGCGTGTAGTTAAACTTACGTATTGCGGCCTTTCGCTATTGCGAGATTGATTAACAATGCCCTCCATCGCAATGATCGCTTCCAGATAATCGTGATCAACCAAAGAGAGCTTGTCGTAATCGGCATCGTCTATTTCTAAGTTTTGACTTTAAAAGTTGTGAAGTATTCATTGAGATTGGTCATGAAACGTTCGGCGACCGCGCGGGACTCCTCGCGAATTGGAGGCAGTTGCACGTTCGTGAATTGCATCGCAGACGCTTCAATCTGTAAAGTCGCATTTTCCAGGGCCGTGACGACCTAGCGCGTTAGAGACCGCACCGCGACCAGTCTTACTTCGTCTACTACTTCTTTCATTGCTGTTTTTTGCCTGATTTCGGGGCACAACCCAGATAGTATAGGACCTTAGCTGTATAGCGACGCTCAGTACAGCGGAAACAGCACTTCACGGGATCCCCGGGAGCCCGCTAAAACACGAATGTTGATCGATTTTATCGGTATTTTCGGCAATCTTTTGTCCCCCTGCAAGTTTTGTCACTTCTGGGCTGGTGCAGGAAAAGAGGCTCATAGTCAGTATTTCGTGCGTTTTCGCCCGTCTGGGGCCTTCTGAGGGCAGGCGTTAGCTGTGAATTTGCTTCTTTGGGGCTAATCCATGGGCCACGCAGCACCCTGCACCCGTCCTGAATTAAACCCCTGTACCGCTGGGTAGCCAGGTAGCTCAGCCAGCCATCATATCCACCCATTGCTGAGGTGCCCGGGTAACCTTGCCACTCAGATTGGTCCAAATATGTTGGGTAAAGCCGGTCACTAGAACCGAATCATCGCTCTCCTTCAGTATTTCATAGGCAAAGCGTATCTGTCGGCTCCTGTTTTCTTCAACCCAGGCGCGCACCGTAACCCGATCTCCGTAGCAAAGGCTGCCCAAATAGCGCAGTCCTACCTCGGTTACTGGCAGCCGAAACCCTTGCCGTTCGATAAGCGCATAGTCGTTGCCAAGCACCCTCATATAGTGACTGCGAGCTTCTTCAAAATAGACTAGATAGCCCGCATGATGCACCACGCCCATGGCATCAGTTTCGGCATAGCGAACGTGAAAACTTGATTCGATAACTACGGGTTCTTTTACAGATGGCATACATAAATCTCGTTCATAGATAACGGCTCGTCAGTGTAGCGAGCACGCGTTGTTAACTCATTAAAATTAGTCTGGAAATTAGACCTGCGTCGGTGTGTTTTACTGGCATTATCTGTTAATTTTCATGGGCGGTTACAGCCTCCACGCGTTCATATCAAGATGGTTCACTAGATTATGTTGGAATTTCCAGAACCACCTAAAAGCTATAGTACAGTGTTTCTCGAGGAAACGGACAAGCCGTTGCCCGAGAAAATTGACCCGCGTACTCGCTATGCGTTTTTTAGTACGATCGCGACAGGTGGCAAGTCTCTAATTAAGTCCTGTAAGGATCTACATCTTTCTCGCTTCATCTGTTACAAGACACTGAAGCCCGAATTTGCAAAGGATGAAATTGAGCAGAAGCGGCTAATTCGTGAGGCGCGTGTCACTGCCATGCTGCAGCATCCGAATACGGTACCGACTTACGAGCTAGGCCGAGACAGCAAAGGTAATCCCTACTTCACTATGAAGTTGGTACATGGTTATACGCTTCGAGAAATATTGGACTATCGCGAGCGTTATGACCTGAATCAGCTGATGAAATTGATGATTCAGGTTGCCTATGCACTCAAGTATTCACATAACCATGGGGTGGCGCACCGAGATATTAAGCCGGAAAATATTCTAGCGGGTCCCTTTGGCGAAATATTGGTGCTGGATTGGGGGCTGGCTAAGGTGTGGCATCCCGATGGCACGGCGGTTGAAGAAGTGGATGGGGCGCCATCAGCTATAGGCGACCTGAGCCTGACAGGGCAGGGCAAGGTGCAGGGAACTGTAAACTATATGTCGCCCGAACAGGTCAACAAAGATCCGAGCATCGATGCGCGTACTGATGTGTATAGTTTCGGGGCTGTGCTGTATGAAATTTTATCGGGCAAGAATCCGGCAAAGGGAGAGAAGCTACACCATATAATTGAGAGCGTGCTCAATGATATTCCTTCACCTCCGTCACAAGTTACAAGTCAGCCCGTGCCGGCACTGCTTGATAAAGTAGCGATGCGCTGCCTGCGCAAAGACCCGGTTGATCGGTTTCAGTCTATTGATGAGATGCTCATGGTCTTGCAGCAAGACTGGCAGTCCACACTTGGCGTCAAGTGAACAGCAGTAACAGGTACTCAATCGAGTAGATTAAAATTGGCTTTATTGCACTGAGCGCATTTTCGCTGCACTATTTGTACTCCTTATCATCGAATCTTAACCGCAGGCACTGTGCATGTGCCTAAATCCTTGAGGAACAGCCGTGTTGTTAAAAAATCTTACTAGGGCGCTAATCGCAAATACCGTTTTACTCTTGGCTTTAGGTGGCACAACGGGCAGTGCGCAACAAGCTGACTTAATTTTTGCCGGCGAGAACATCATCACCATGGACGGTTCCAATGTGACTGCCGTTGCCGTGCGCGGAGATCGCATCGTTGCGAGCGGGTCTCGCGCCGATGTCTTTCAACTAAGCGGTGCAGAAACCCGTGTCACAGAGCTGGGCGAGCAGGCATTGCTCCCCGGCTTTATAGATGCTCATGGACATTTCTCCGGTGTCTCACGTTATGCAGATCTGCTAGATCTATCCTCACCTCCCGTCGGTGGCATCACCAGCGTGGACGATATTGTGCGCGCTCTGCGTCTGCGTATAGAGCAGCAACAGATTCCTGCAGGAGAGCTCGTATTTGGTTTCGGCTATGATGATTCCCTGCTGGCTGAGGGACGACACCCAAACCGTGATGATCTGGATCGGGCATCCACCAATCACCCCATCGTGGTGAGACATGTCTCTGGGCACCTGCTTGCCGCTAATTCGATGGCCTTGGAGCAGGCAGGTATTTCGAACTCGACTCAAGATCCCGAGGGCGGAATCATTCGGCGCCGTGCAGGGACTAACGAGCCCGATGGTGTAATGGAAGAGACAGCAATGGGTGCGTTTCCCGGATCCGGAGCCAACATGGGCCCGGAAAAACTGAGCCAGCTGCGGCGCGATGCCATAGACATCTATGCCGGTTATGGCATTACCACGATACAGGATGCGAATATTAGCAGTACCTACGCTGACATGCTGCGGGAAGAGGCTATTGCCGAGCCCTATGCCGTAGACATTGTGGCATTCATCATGGCGAATCCACTCAGCGATGCAGAGCTGCAGGCGGTTAGCCATGATCAAGCTTACACAGGGGGCTTCCGCGTCGGCGGGGTCAAATTTACTCTCGATGGCTCGCCACAGGGACGAACCGCTTGGATGTCGCAGCCCTATACCGAGGGCCCGCCGGGTCAGAGCGCAGACTACGTCGCCTATCCAAGTTACAACCCTGAAGCCTACAAGGCGCGCATGCCAGACCTGCTGGCCAGAGGCGTACCGGTTTTAGCCCATGCCAACGGCGATGCTGCTATCGAGTTAATGATCGATGGTATTGCCGAGGCCGTGGCCGGCAAGGATTTGCCAGATCATCGTTCCGTAGCAATTCATGCACAGTTGGCAAGACCCGATCAGTTGCTTCGGTTTAAAGAACTGGGAATCGTTCCATCCTATTATTCTGTTCACCCTTATTTTTGGGGTGATTGGCACCGTCTCAGCTTTGGCGAAGAGCGGGCGAGTTTTATCAGCCCGGTAAAGGCTACCGTTGAGCTGGGAATCCCCTACACGGTGCACAATGATTCGCCGGTGGTGCCCCCCGATATTATGCGTCTCATTTCTATAACCGTGAATAGACAGACGCGCAGTGGTTACGTGTTGGGCCCCGACCAGCGAGCCTCCGTATTGGAGGCGATCTATGCGGTGACGCAAGGTGCCGCTTACCAATATTTTGAGGAAAATGAGAAGGGATCTATTACCGTGGGCAAGCGTGCAGACTTCGTTATTCTCGAACAGAATCCCCTTTTGGTAGATCCGCAGGAACTGGAAGATATTGCGATAGTCGAAACTTTTTCTCGCGGCGCGTCCGTCTTCCGAAGATAAGCATCAAAAAATAATTGCTGATAAGGAGTCACAAATGAAGGTTGCGTTTATTGGGCTTGGAGTAATGGGCTATCCCATGGCTGGTCATCTTAAACAGGCTGGAATGGATGTCTGTGTTTACAATCGAAGTGCCGACAAAGCGCAACGTTGGGTAGAACAATATGGTGGAAGTCTGGCGGCTACTCCTGCAGCAGCTGCTACTGGCTGCGATGCGGTGCTGAGCTGCGTTGGTAATGATGACGATGTGCGCCAGGTACTCCTGGGTGAAGCTGGAGCGCTCGCGGTGATGCAGTCGGGCTCTTTGTTAGTTGACCACACAACGGCATCAGCTACGCTGGCTAGAGAGCTAAGTGCGGCAGCTGCCGCGCAGGGTATTGGTTTTCTCGATGCGCCTGTGTCTGGCGGGCAAGCCGGTGCAGAGAATGGCGCATTGACGGTCATGGTGGGCGGCGAGGAAGTTCACTATGGGATTGCCAAGGTGGTGTTTGATGCCTACTCGAAATTTAGCAAGCTCCTGGGCCCGGCTGGCAGCGGCCAGCTTGCGAAGATGGTGAACCAGATATGTATCGCGGGTGTCGTCCAGGGTCTCGCTGAGGGTCTTAATTTTGCAAAAAACGCCGGGCTGGATGGCGAGGCGCTTATAGAGACAATCTCAAAAGGCGCTGCTGGTTCGTGGCAGATGGAGAACCGCTATGAGACCATGATGGCGGATGAATATGATTTCGGCTTCGCCGTAGATTGGATGCGCAAGGACTTGGGGATAGCAATAAGCGAGGCACAAAACAACGGCTCGCAATTACCAGTCGCCCAATTGGTGGACAGTTTCTACGCTCAGATACAGGACATGGGGGGCGGGCGCTGGGATACGTCCAGTCTGCTCGCCCGATACACCCGCAAATAATGCCAGGCCACAGTTGCGCTCTTCTTCGGGAGAGCCAATTCTAGTGCCCCTCGGCGCGGTTGTTACGCGGCGATAAGACCTAGCCAGTCCATCCTGCAACTCTGTCCATTAGCCGCTTTACTATTGATTCTTAGTCTTTAAACCTCTACCTTACAGCGTCTGAATACTTAATCCTTTGGGGAATAAAATGAGGTCTATATCTATACTATTTTTAGCGCTATCGGCTATCTTCTCCGGCGTCGTAGTCGCGCAGGGCGTCGATTTTGAAGTGCCACAAACCGAATACGGCCATCCTGATTTACAAGGCGTCTGGAACTTTAGCTCCAGCACCCCGATGCAGCGTCCAGTGCGATTCGGCGAGCAGGAATTTCTGACCCAAGAGCAGATTCAGGCTGCAGTGCAGAGGCAGCAAGTGGCAGCGGCGGCAGCAGATGCCGCAGCAGCCCGGCTTGTTGTAAACCCGGAAGCGCCATCGGCCACAGATAACCCCGGTGGTTACAATGATTTCTGGTTTGAGAGTGCCGGCATTGGGGATACGGTCAGAACCTCACACATAGTGCATCCTAGCAATGGACGTATCCCACCTGCCGTGGAAGGTGCACAGAGACAGTTTGGTGGTTTAGGCCCAGATATTCCTAGCACTCGCCCAGTCCGCTACGTGGTTGGCGGCATTGCGAAGGATGGTCCCGAAGACCGAGGTCTTTCCGAGCGTTGCATCGTTGGCTTCAATTCTGGCCCTCCCTTCACGCCCAGTCTTTATAACAACAATATTCAGATTTTTCAGAGCAAGGACACTGCGGTTATCATGACTGAAATGATTCATGATGCACGCATCGTAAATCTGGGTGACAAGCCTACTCTTAGTGACGACATTCGGTTGTGGTCTGGTGACTCTCGAGGTTGGTACGAAGGTAATACGCTGGTTGTGGAAACCAAAAACTTCAATGGGCTGCGTCAGACATTCTCCAGCACCGGCAATAATATGGACATGGTGCTAACCGAAAAATTCACTCGCACTGCATTCGATACGGTCGACTATGAATTCACTATCGATGATCCTGCTACGTTTACGGACAAGATCACCGCCATCATTCCGATGACAAAGGTAGCAGGACAGCTGTATGAATATGCGTGTCATGAAGGCAACTACGGTATGTTTAATATCTTGCGTGGAAAGCGTGTCGAAGAGCGGACTGAAAGTGAGAGTGGTGCGCAGTAGATTGTGTTGCGCTGGGAAACCCGCAAAAGATTTAACTAATAAAACTTTTTGAAAGATAAGAAAATAATCGAAGGGCAGTAAATGAAAACTCTAACTGAAAAATATGTAGCCAAGCTTGGACTTCTAACACTGGTAGGTCTTTTTTCAATCTCGCAGGCTGTGGCACAAAGTGGTGAAATACCGCGCACACCGAGTGGCAAGCCGGATTTAAGTGGTATCTGGCAGGCGATGACCTCTGCTCACTACGATGTAGAGCCTCATGCTGCAGCGGAAGGTCCTCATCCTGGGTTGATGGGCGCTCATTCTGCAACGCCAGCGGGTCTTGGCATTGTCGAGGGCGGAAGAATTCCCTACAACGAGCAAGCTCGGCGTGTAAGAGATCAAAACAAGGCGAATGCTTTGGAAAATGATCCACTTACTAAGTGCTATATGCCAGGCATTCCGCGTGCGAATTATATGCCGTTTCCTTTTCAGATTGTGCAGTCCGAAGGCGTTATTCTGGTCGCCTATGAGTATGCTGAATCGAATCGCATAGTCTATGTCGACCAACCCGAGCTTGAGTCGCAGGTCGACGCATGGATGGGACATTCCAATGCGCATTGGGAAGGCGACACCCTGGTAGTTCGCGTGTCGGGCCAGATGCCTGATACCTGGTTCGATCGTTCCGGTAATCACCACAGCTACGAAATGGTGGTAGAAGAGCGTTGGACGCCAACGGGTGCCGATCATATTCAGTACGAGGCAACAATGACTGATCCAAATACGTTCACAGCCCCTTGGTCAATCAGTTTTCCTTTGTACCGTCACGTGGCTGACAATATGCAGTTACTCGAATTTAAGTGCGCTGAATTTTCAGAAGAATTTCTGTACGGCGAATGGCGTAAGCCAGGCACGCCTAGAGGCAATCCTCCTCAGTAGGGGTGGTGAGTCTGGTTACATGAAAGGCCTGTGATTTCGATTGCGGGCCTTTTTATATGGCCAACAGCGTGCAAGGTAATCAGCCGGGTTTTCTGTTTCCGCGGAAGCCAGCGGGCAATAAGTAAGAATTTATCAGCGGAATATCGAGACTGGCGCGGGCAGCTATTTCAGTCGCCATGAACGCTGACAATGTCCGTCAGGGGCTTTCTATCGATATCGGGTACTCTGGCACCTTTTTCCGGATAGCCCGTTACAATCACCATCAAAGGCTTCTCGGTGCCGGGTCGCTCTAGAATCTCATTTAGAAACTTCATCGGGCTCGGTGTGTGGGTCAGTGTGGCTAACCCGGCGTTATGGAGCCCGGCAATGAGTAAGCCGGTGGCAATGCTGGCGGACTCTGTCACATAGTAGTTCTTCTGCTTGTTACCCTCGCTATCGAGTTCGAATTTCTGCGCAAACACCACAATCAGGTAAGGTGCATGCTCGAGAAACGGTTTCTCCGAGTCGGTGCCCAAGGGTGCTAAGGCATCCAGCCAATCCTGCGGTGCGCGAGACGTATAGAATTCTTCCTCCTCCACCTGTGCGGCCAATCGAATTTCGCGCTTGATAGCAGGGTCACTGACCAGGGCAAAGTGCCAGGGCTGTCTATTGGCTCCACTGGGAGCGCTTCCTGCTGCTGCCAGGCAGTCGTCGATAACGTCTCTGGAAACTGCTCTGGAGGAGAAGTCACGTACCGTTCTGCGTTTCTGCATGAGGGTGTTGAATTCGGACGCACGAGATTTCATTTCTGATTCGGGTAACTCTTCGAACTTTAAATTGATTGTCTTGAGAGGCTGTGAAGTCATGATCTTTCCGGTATGGCTAAAAAATTTGCGAGTATTCATTTATACCTGCTGTATCGGAGTGACACAATACCTGCGTTCTATAGTCGATTGGGCAGATCCTATGGCTGGTGTATCAAAAACGCGCTAATCTATTGTTGCACCATGGCAGGCTAGGCAGTTAATTCTCTAGCTATTCATTTCATCTACTTTAAAACATTTCTCAGAGACGAATAATGCACCCTCGATCAATCTTACTTTCAATTCTAATGAGCCTAACTCTTAGCCTGCCTTTAAATGCACAGAATGATTTCGTGTTCTGGCCCGACACCAACTATGACCCCGCCATCCCAACGATTGAAGAGGTGTTGGGGTATCAACCCGGAGATCGAATTACTTGGCATCGTGACGTGATTCGTTATTTTCAGGCTTTGGCAGAAGCGTCACCGGATCGGGTTGAACTTAGAGAGTATGCCCGCAGCTGGCAGGGGCGGGAGCTAATCTACGTTGTCATTTCCAACGCACAGAACAGTGGAGATTTGATCGAGGCCAAGGCCAATATGCAGGCGCTTGCTGACCCCCGAATTACTAGCGAGTCTGTAGTCCAGAGAATAATCGAGGAGCAGCCAGCAGTTACTTGGCTGTCCTATGGTGTGCATGGTAACGAGATTTCCTCGACCGATGCGGCGATGTTAACCGCTTATCACCTGCTCGCATCACGCTCCGATGAGCGCATAGATTCAATAATGGAAAATACGATTGTCGTCATAGACCCAATGCAAAATCCAGACGGTCGCGATCGTTTCATTCACAACTATGTTACCGCCGAGGGGCTAGTTCCGGATTCGGATCGGCTATCGGCGGAGCATGATGAACCCTGGCCGGGCGGCAGAACGAATCATTATCTCTTCGATATGAATCGAGATTGGTTTATTCAGACACAGCCCGAGACACAAGGTAGAACCAAAGCGATGCTGGAGTGGTACCCAGTAGCCTATGTGGATGCACATGAGATGGGTTCGGATGGGACATACTTCTTTGCACCCGAAGCCATTCCCTATAACCCGCACCTTGCCGAAGCGCAGCGTTCTAGCCTGCAGTTGTTCGGGCGCAATAATGCGCGCTACTTTGATCAATTTGGCTTCGATTATTTCACCCGTGAGGTGTATGACGCTTTCTACCCCGGCTACGGTGCTAGCTGGCCATCCTATTTTGGCAGTATTGCGATGACCTATGAGCAGGCGTCCGCTCGTGGCCTTGTGGTTAGGCAATACGACGGTAACGAGCTGCATTATCGATACACGGTAAGGAACCATTTCGTTACCTCACTGGCGACCGCAGAAACAGTAGCGGAGAATAGAGAGAAATTTCTACAAGACTTTTATGACTACCGAGTAAGCGCTATCGAAGAAGGAGAAGATGAGGATATCAGAGCCTATATTCTGCCCGTGCAATCGGACCAGGCTGCCGCAAACAAACTCGCCGGTTTGTTGAGTAGGCAGGATGTGGAAGTACACCGTGCTTTGTCCTCGTTCAGCGCCTGTGGTGCGTCATATCAGGCAGGGTCCTATCTCATCCGAACCGATCAGCCGGCTAAGCGCTTCATTCGAACGCTGATGGATGTAGAAGTGGGCATGGAAACCGACTTTCTCGCTGAGCAGGAGAGGCGCCGCGCACGCAATCTCCCCGACGAGATCTACGATGTGACTGCCTGGTCTTTGCCGCTCATGATGAATGTGGACACGCACACCTGCGGGCGCATTCCCAGCGGTGACTTTGAGATCGTAGGAACCGACTTGGTTCAACCGGGTAGTGTGACCGGTGGTACTGCGGGCGTATCTTATCTAGTACCTTGGGGTTCGGCGCCTGCAGTTAGATTTTTAGCGCGCGCGTTACGTGAGGGCTTAACTGTAAAGAGCAATGATAAAGCATTTATTAATATTGGTAATGCGTATCCTGCAGGAACGCTAATACTCGACATTGCAGATAATCCTGCTTCGGTGCATGACACTATTAACCGACTTGCCGAAGAGACAGGTGCTAACGTAGTTGCCGTAAATAATAGCTGGGTAACAGACGGACCAAGTTTTGGCAGTGCGAATGTGGTGCGCTTTAATGAGCCGAAAATCGCGATGGCGTGGGACCAGCCCACGGCGGCATACAGTGCAGGGAATACCCGTTTCGTTATCGAGAGGCAATTCGATTTTCCGGTTACTCCGATTAGAGTAGACAACTTGCGCTCGGCAAACCTGAGTCGTTATCAAGTGCTTATATTGCCCCTAATGAATGGTGCAGGTTATAAATCTGTTCTAGGCGAGTCTGGAATAGAGAATATAAAGACGTGGGTAAGAAAGGGCGGAGTTATTATTAGCTTAGGCAATGCCACGCGCTTTCTTGCGGATCCAAATGTTGACCTGCTTTCCATTAGGCGAGAAAGAGCCGTTCTTGATGAGAATGTTGAGGCAACAGAGAATGTAGAAGATGAGGAAGAGGCGTCAGTCGACGGGCAATATCTAACGTCCTCCGAGCAATATGACGCGCAAATTCATGCCTTAGAAAATTATCCGGACCCAGTCGCCGGTGTGTTAGTGCGGGCCGATGTGGATCAGGAGCACTGGCTCAGTGCCGGTGTAGCGCCGGTGCTCAATGTTTTGGTCAGAGGAAGTGATGTGTATACGCCGGTGAGACTGAGCGAAGGCTTCAATGTGGCGCGTTTTCAGGGGCCAGACGACTTACTTGCCAGCGGCTATATCTGGGATGAGAATCGCAGACAGCTTGCCTACAAGCCATTCGTGGTGTCAGAGTCTTTTGGAGCGGGCGAAGTCATAGCCTTTACCCAAGACCCGACGGTTCGAGCTTATCTCGATGGATTGAATGTGATGCTGATGAATGCGATTTTTCGAGGCTCAGCGCACTCGCGACCAGTACGGTAGCGCTCTATAAAATAGTAATAAGTGAGAAAGGAGCGAAGGGTGGGTAGGGCGCAATGTCGCTACCCGCTTTCTTGATTTAGCGCTCTATGGTGTAAAGGCCGTTGACCGTATTGAAGGAATTCATCTCATCGATCAGGTCGAATCCGCCAAAGAATGCTGAGCCGGTATCCCCAATGAAAACCCCGCCTAGATTTGCGTCTATTGAATTGCTAATTAAGCCAGAGTTATCGAATAGCTGACCGTTTACCGCATTCAGATCGACTATGCCGTGTCGGACTGAACCATCGAATTCAATGGCCCAGGATTGATCATTCACCAGGATGTCTAAGCTTCCCTGACTAATTATTCCGGATTCAAAATCAACCTGCATGCCCGCTAGGAGGCTCGAAATATCACCTGCGCTGCCACTGCCAATGAAGGACGAAATGACGGTGGTGGTATAGCTATGGCTGCCGGTTAGCTTGGCTAGAGGCGCCGGGTTGATCTGCGCGAAATACTCGCTCGTTGCTACCATTACCAATTCATCTTCCAGTCGGGTTACAACTACGAAGTTATCACCGACTTCGTTATTCCATTTGCCCCACTAACTACAATTACTCGCCCTGCAAGTTCAGGCCCAGCCTGATCACTGGATTGAGAAAAACTGACAGGCGCTCCCAGCGTAAGCAGCAGCGAAAGCATATAGCTCGCTATCCTGGTGTCCCTGCTGTGCGTTCTTCGGTAGTTATTGGACACCATATCACTTTCTTTTCTTTTTTTTTCTAGAGCAAGTATTTGGCTCTATCTTTTATTTATTCGAGTGAATTATGGCCGTTTGCTTAAAATCCGGCCTTCTCCCTTGATACGGCATGAATGATGATAAAGCTCTCATATTTCCAATATGTGACGGCAATCGCAGGCAATCTAGATTATTAGCTTAATTTTGTAATGAAGTGAGCACTTTTTGCGCTAAATCCTCAAGTTTCTGAGATATTCGACAATTTCTTGCGGTTTCGATGGTTTTTCACCACCTCTCTTTACAGTGAACTAGTAGGCTATTGAGTATAAAACGATAAGGAATCATTCAACTCTAGGCAGTCTGTGGGGTTGAGGGCGTGGAAGTGGTAGGTATTACCACGAGAAGTTCGTTGCCACAGCCATTTCGATATAAGGAGTCTCTACGAGACATCCAGCTAATAAGTTCCATGAATGGAGGGCTGGCAGGTGGAAGCACCTTTTTTAGAAAGATGCTCTTAAAACTCTTTATATATCTAGTAGCAAGTATTGGTGAGAATCGAATGAAGTGGGTGTGGTTCTAGCGAATTGCAATACTAGAGATTAGCACCTCAATCTACGGATTTTTGCTGTTGCTGATGGCTGCTTATAAATATAAGTTATTTGTAGGCTTCGCAAAGTAAAAAAGGATGTCGCCATCCTTTTCTCATTATCTTGCAAACTATTATTCTGCAGTAGTTTTTATGTCCATCACCTTATCGGGGTCGCCGCGGAAGATGATGTAGCTAATAGTGTCGGTCGTCATCTCATGCCAGCCATGTGGCATGCCCTTGGGTATGATGGCGATATCACCCGGCTTAACTTTCTGTAACACGCCGCCGCGAATCTCACCGCGCTCCATCGGTCCCAGCAGTGAGCTATTGCTAGTCTGCTTATCGACAAATTCTCCGCCGGTTACCATCGTGCCTTCTCCCGCTACGATGTAGTAGATTTCATCGAGAGTAACATGAGCGATGCCGGTTTCCATGTCGCTGGCTTCTACTTTGCTACGCTGAACTACAGAGACTCCCATGTTCTCTTTGCCAACACCGATATGGCGCATGACGATATCGCTCACAGTTCTGCCTTCGGCCAGGTTCGCTAACCCTTGCTTGAGGGTCGCATCGACTTCCTCTTTGCTCATTATTGTCGAGCCGCCATCGTCGGCGGAACTGCTGAAAAGATAGCAACAGCATACGGTTAGAATTAGAAGTAACTTGGTATATTTCTGCATATGCACTCCGGTATTGTCGATTTATATATTGGCGGCACCCGTTTTATTCAGCTTGAATCTCTGCTGCGACGCGCTGGACATCGTCTAGTACTCTGAGTAGATTGCCACTCCAAAGCATGCCGATCTGTTCTTCCGTATACCCTCTGCGCACCAGTTCGATGGTTACATTGGAGGTCTCCGAGGCATCGTTCCAGCCCTTTATGCCACCGCCACCGTCGAAATCCGAACTAATACCCACGTGCTCTATCCCGATTAGGTCAACCATATAATCGACATGGTCGACGAAGTCGCCAACATCGACCGGTGCCGCAATGGCATTAACTTCGGACTCTATGCGGGGCTGTGCCAGCGCATTGACCTCGTCCATACGACTTCTATATAGCATTCGCTCAGCCTCACCGAGTGCATTTATCTCAGCGGAGTTCAATACTCCCACACCTAGGCTGGCAGCGATACTTACGGTCAAATTATTTAGTGCTTCTCTATATAACGTATTCTTGTCTATGTTCAGGTAGCTGGTAAAAGCGACAGTCTGCACCACGCCGCCATTTTCCTTAATGCGCAACAATTGCTCATCATCAAGATTGCGGCTGTGCTCGCTAAGTGCTCGAGCGGACGAGTGGGATGCAATAAGAGGGGCGCGGGTGAGATCCAGCATCTGCATGATTGCTTCTTTAGACGGGTGAGAGACATCGATCATGATCCCCCACCTATTCATCTCGGCAATAGCTTTCTTGCCCATCTCGCTTAAGCCATCATGTAGCCAAACCTGATCTCGCTCGCCTGTATTGGAATCTGAAAATTGGCTGTGTCCATTGTGCGCCAATGACATATAGCGGCCACCTCGCTCCTGAAAGTCTTTGATATTGGACATGTCCAGACCAACCGGATAGGCGTTTTCTACTCCGATCATGGCGACCTTCTTGCCGGCGGCTGTAATTCTTCTCACGTCGTCGGAGTTGTAGGCAATCTCGATTTGATCGGGTGCTATTTCTTCGGCAAGTCGATGAATCGCATTAAATTTATCGATCGCGTTGGCGTAGGCAGCCGCATAGCCTTCACTGTCTAGTGTTGATTGCCCGGTGTAGACGATAAACCAGGCTACATCCAGTCCACCCTGTTCCATCTTCGGCAAATTTACTTGGGTATCCAGGTCAGATGTGTAGTTATTGTCTGGAGTGAAGTTGCTGGTATTGATGTCGGCATGGGTATCCAGTGTGATAACTCTCTCGTGTATACCGAGAGCGCGCTCAATCAATTGCTGCTCGGTCTCCATCGCAACAGCGGCAGGAGGCTGGGAGGATTGAGTGGCGCTCTGGCTTGGGGCTGCCTCTTCGCTGCAGGCGGCTAATAACGCCGTAAGTAGAGATATCGCTGTGATTAACTTTAGTGACCTAAGTGGGGAAAGCATAGTTGTCGTGTCTCGTTGTGATTTGAATAGTGAACTACTTTTGGTACGTCAGACCATGATGGGGCAAAGTGAAATTTGGGCGATGATCTAGGCGCGGTCGTTGTTGCTGGCTTGCGTCTGTAAAACTAGCACTTAGAATCGCTCGATGACAACGGATTCACTAAAAATTGATTCAATCAAAGAGTTTCTCAGTACGATTTACTTGTTTCTGGCGTATTTGGGAGACAAAGCAGAGAGTTTTGCTCGCCAAATCGATGTTTTCTAGCTTTGAGGCGGGGTATCATGCTGTGAATCTAGGGTTACTATGCATTAACATGGGCGCCTAAAGAGATCCTGAAACTACTTAAATGCTTGAGGGCGAATCTGCCCAGTGCACTATTTGAGAGCAATGTAATGAGTCATCAACCGTTAGTGAGTAAAACTTTTAAGGCCCTGGTATTTTTCCTCAGCTTGATACTGGTTTCCACGTCCTTTGCTGAAGGCGGCAGAACACCGCTGCGCGTCAAGAATGGCATTGTAACTAGTGCATCGAAGATAGCATCGGAGGCAGGAGTGGCTGCGCTCAAGCAGGGCGGAAACGCCGTCGACGCTGCAATTGCTACGGCCTTTGCTCTGGCAGTGACGTGGCCTAGTGCCGGTAACATCGGTGGCGGCGGGTTTTTGGTCTACCACGGTGATGATGGTCACGCGACTACCTTCGATTTCCGAGAGAAGGCGCCTCTTGCCGCTACCGAGCGCATGTACTTGGGTCTCGATGGCAACGTAATAGATAATTCCAATCACATCGGGCCACTGGCAGTAGGCGTACCCGGCACTGTTGCCGGTCTGTGGAAGGCGCATCAGGAGTTAGGCAGTCTGCCTTGGGCCGATCTTGTCGTCCCGGCGGTTCGGCTGGCGCGAGATGGTATTCCTATTAGTTATTCTCTGTATACAGGCTTTGCGAGAAGTAAGGCACGTTTCGATCAGTACCCTTCTTCAGCTTCCAAATTCTTCAAGGCAGATGGTTCGCTCTACGAGCTTGGTGAAACCTGGCGCCAGCCAGATTTGGCCCATACTCTGGAGCTCATTCAAAACAATGGTGCCGATGGATTCTATAAGGGAGAGAACGCCGAGCGACTCGCAGGTTTCATGGCTGACATTGGCGGTATCATCACAGAACAAGATCTACTGCAGTACGAAGCTCAAGAGCGTGAGCCGATTCGTGGTACCTATAGAGGCTATAACATAGTCAGCATGCCACCACCGAGTTCTGGTGGAGTCGCTTTGGTAGAGATGCTTAATATTCTTGAGGGGTTCGACCTGGCAGATATGGGGCACAACTCCGCGGGCTATCTCCACGTTCTTACCGAGGCTATGCGTCGCGCCTATGCCGACCGTGCGCAGCACCTTGGCGACCCTGACTTCAACGAAGGAATGCCGTTGGCGCGCTTGATGGATAAAGACTATGCCGAGACGCTGCGAGCCTCTATCGATATGGATAAGGCTTCCGAGAGCAGCCCTGAAGACTTCGCGCAGATGTATGAGAGCGAAGAAACTACGCACTTTTCAGTCGTCGATAAAGACGGGAATATGGTTAGCATGACTTACACGCTGGAATTCGGCTACGGTTCGGCGATCGTAGTCGAGGGCGGTGGATATTTGCTCAACAACGAGCTTGGAGATTTTAATGCAGTGCCAGGTGTCACTAATTCTCGCGGCCTAATCGGTACCCCTCCAAATCTGATTGCTCCCCAGAAACGTCCTCTGTCTAGTATGACGCCGACGATTGTTGCGAAGGACGGTAAGCCAGTGTTCACTGCGGGCAGCCCGGGCGGCAAAACAATTATCAATACGACCATGCAATTGATACTCAATGTCATCGATCATGAAATGAATATTGCACAGTCTGTAGAGGCGGGGCGTATACACCATCAATGGTTGCCCGACGTAACGAGTATGGAAGCGGGTGCTTTATCGCCCGATACGATACGCCTGTATGAGGAGAAGGGGCATCGTCTGACAGAGCGTGGTGGGCAGGGAGCTGCAATGGCTGTGTATCACGATCGTGAGAACGGATTGTTTGAGGGTGCGGCAGATTCTCGCCGCGGTGACGGCGGAGCAGCAGGCTACTAAGCTCAGCCATCAATAATTAGCTTGGACTTTACAAAAATGCCTCGAGGGTTGTCGGGGCATTTTTGTTTTTGGGATGATGTTTGGGATAAATTTTTGAGATTGCTGCTCTTCGGGGTTTTCTGACCTAACTTAATACCCTGAGGCGTATTCTTGTTCCTCCCGATAGACTTGTGTATTTGGGCGATCCTCAAAGTTTTCTGGGGTGGATTAGTTCCCGGGAGTATATTCTTGCTCCAGATTTGCTTCTATGTCTTCTCTGTAGAACAGCACGTCTCTGAATAAACCCTTGGTATACATCTCGGCCTGGTCATCGAAATGAGGTGAGTCGGGGTCGTTGTTGAGGCCGCCAACGGTTATTGCCTTGGCCGAAACCCTATCGCCGAATTCCACGGCAGCAACGAAGCTATTGCCGCTAGTACCGTACATCTTTCTGGTGCCCGGGTAGGTTCTGCTGCCAAACGATGCCAGTGATCCCCAGCGAGACGAGGCAAAGGCTACCGGCAGGCTCTCTGCCTCATCGTCAAAATCTTGCACGATATTGCCGTTCAGCCGTTGATAGCGGTTCACTTCTCCCCAGGGCACACGCCAATCGCCGAAATCGGCTTGAAGTTGCTCTGCGGCGCTACGTAGCGATCTTAGTTTTTCGGCGCTACTCGCATTATCTGCCATGTACTCGTAGATATTAATTCCCGCTGCAGCCGCATCGCTAGCTACTTCTGTCATCAGGGCCTGCCCCCAATAGACGGCGAGGGTGGTAGCGGTTGAGTCTAGTGAATAGGTGTAATCCCAGTCGCGCAGCAGGTCGATATATTCCAGAGTATTGGACTGTATCGTAACGGGAAGGTCGCCCTGTCCGTCGACGGCGGTAGTGAGCAGCAGTTTCGGTATCAGGTCTTCGAATGCGGTCAGCGTAGGGTCATAGGCCGCCTCGAACAGTCTGTCTATTGTAAAGTCGTTGCGGTCTTGGAGTACGCGAACGGCATGCACGCCGCGCGGGTTCTCTGGGTTGTTGGCCATGTAGGAAGGGTAGTCTTCTGCCTTGGGGCTAAAGTCTCCCGCCGCAGTGAACGGCCAATTATTCGTATTCTGAATCCAGCCATTGGCAGGGTTCAACAGGTGGATAATCTCATCGACGCTGTGCAGGCCCTGCCACTCAGTCGCAGGGTTGCTGCCATCCAACGGGCTATTCCAATCGAACGAAGTATCGCGAATCGGGATAAAATTGCCGTGGTAGTAGGCAATGTTTCCATCGGAGTCGGCGTAGACTGTGTTATTCGAAGAGTTCGTTCTCAGCTCCATGCTCGCGTAGAACTGTTCATGGTTCTGCGCCTTGGTGCGCGTATAGGATTGAGTGAGTGCCTTTATAGGTTCCTGCATGAGCTTGATGCTCACCCATTTTCCGTCTTGCTCGCGGATTATCGGTCCATGATGACTGTGGTAGACAGTGAAACGCTGTAGCGCCATATCATCACCGTTTTTATATGGCAGACTGAGTTCTGTCTCGGTTAATTTACGCTCCTCATCTCCAAAGAGGTAATAGTAGCCATCATCTTTCTGGATGATAGTTTCCAGATACTCATCGATCGCATCGGCACGACTCGAGGTGTGCATCCAGCCGGTGTTTTCATTGAAGCCCTGATAGACAAAAAATTGGCCCCAGGTAACGGCGCCATAGGCATTCAATCCTTCCTCGCTGACCATATGCAATTCGGAACGAAAGAAGAACGAGGTGTGGGGATTAATAAGCAGTAGCGCCTCACCATTCTCGCTATTCTTTGGGGCTATCGCGAATCCATTGGAGCCCCGTGGTTCGTTGTCGGAGATGGCCCGAGCTTGCGCCACTAGCTCGCCATTGCCATAGAAGCGTTGCAACTCGCGTAGATTCACTCGCTCGATATCACCGCCGATACTGCCCTCGGAGAAAGACAGCGCCATCCAGGGTTCAAATCTGTCGATGACCCGGGGCGTGACCTCGGGATGCATGTGAAGATAGTAATTGAGGCCGTCGGCGAAGGCATCCATCAGGGCCTGCAGCCATTCGGGGCTTTCCTCATACTGTGCCTGCATGTCTACAGGGTCGATGAACAGCTTCATGCGTAGGTCGCGAAACAGCTCTGCTTCACCCTCTGCCTCCGCCAGGCGCCCCATCGCATTAATATAGTTCGCCTCGACGCGATTAAAATCGTCCTCGGCCTGGGCGTATAGCGTACCAAACACCGTATCGGCATCGGTTTTACCGTAGATGTGTGCGATACCCCATTTGTCTCTGCTGATGGTGACATTGCTCGCCCTTTGCTGCCAGCGGGCTAACTCTCTTGGAGCTAGCTGAGGGGCAGCGGCGACCGCCTGGCTCGCAGGGTCTGTCTGATATGGCTGCGGTGAGCAGCCGGCAAGAAAGATCACCAGCAGTAAAGTTGAAAAGGGAATTTTACTCATAGTGGTTTCGCCTGTGCGCAATTGCTTCAGTAGTGAACTTTTTGTTAGCTGTTACCAATGTCTAGTCAGTAACACGTTGCCCGTTAACCCATGTCTCTGCAACTTCTATCTGCCAAATTTGACTCTCATCGATCGCGAACATATCTCTATCGATGAGGATGAAGTCTGCCTTCTTGCCCGGCTCGAGTGTACCGAGTAAGTCTTCCTGGTGACCGGAATAGGCTGCATCGATAGTAAAGCTGGCGAAGGCCTCGATCGCAGTCATCTTCTCTTCGGGGAACCATCCTTCCGGCGGTTCGTTGTTCTTGTCCTGTCTGGTGATGGCGGCGTGCAAGCCGAAGAAGGGGTTCGGTGACTCTACTGGAAAATCAGAACCGTTTGCGATCAAGGCTCCGGCGTCCATTAGTTTGCGCCAGGCATAGGCACCCTGAATGCGTACATCGCCGATCCTATCTACAGCCATGTTCTTGTCGCTAGTGGCATGGGTTGCCTGCATAGAGGGTATGACTCCGAGCTCAGCGAAGCGAAGTATGTCTTCATAGCGCAGAATCTGCGCGTGTTCCACTCGGTGTCGCAAACCTCGTGAATTCGTTTCAGCGATGAGTTGTTCGTAGTTGTCCAATACGACCTTATTCGCGTTATCGCCTATCGCATGGGTATTTACCTGGAATCCTGCATTCATCGCAGCGCGCATGAAATACTCGAGACGCTCGGGGTTGTGCAGTAACAGGCCAGTGTGTCCCGCGAGGTCTGAATAGTCGTCTATCATTGCAGCGCCGCGGCTGCCCAGTGCGCCATCGGCAGCGATTTTCACACTGTTCATGGTGAGGGTGTCATCATTACTGCGGTAGTGGCCTTCGGCGAGACGCTGCTCGTAGTAACTATCTCCCGCCGACAGCATCACATTCACGCGAATAGGCAGAGGGCCGTCCAGCAGTAGCTGCTTATAGGCTTCTATTACACTACTGCCAGCTCCTGCATCGTGGACGCTGGTGAGACCTTGCTTGGCTAGCTCCAGCATTGCCGTGTTCAAGGCGAATTTCTGTTCTTCCATGCTGGTCGCTGGTATCTGCGAGCTAACCAGGTCCATGGCATTGTCTACAAATACACCGGATGGATTGCCATCCTCATCGCGAATGATTTGTCCGCCATCTGGGTCCTCGCTGCGCCGGTCGATTCCGGCAAGTTCCATAGCAATACTATTCGCCCATGCCGCATGTCCATCCACTCGGCGCAGCCATACCGGCTTGTCACCGATAAGCGCATCTAGGCTAGAGGCCGATGGGAATTCGTTGCTATCCCATAGCACCTGGTTCCAGCCGCGGCCCTGGACCCACTGTAGCTGTTCATTATCTTCAGCGAAGTCGGCAACACGTTGCACCGCCTCTTGCTCGGTCTCGGTTCCTACCAAATCGGCGCGCAGCAGGCTGAGGCCGTAGCTGAGTATGTGCCCATGGGCGTCGATGAGCCCGGGTAAGAGCGTCTGGCCCTCACCATCGATAAGAGTGTCCACTTCGCCAGGAAGCTCTTGGTCTTCTGTAAAGACTCTATCTACACTATCGTTGGTGAACTGAATAGCCGTGAAAGCTTGCAGTTCACGACTCGAGTCCAGGGTATAGCCATTTACATTGGTTATGAGAGTGGTATCAGCAAAGGCAGATACATTAATCAGTATGCCTAGGGAGAGGACTGTGGTGGATAGAAGTAGCTTCTTCATGGTCTTAGATTCTTATCTGGTTAATAGACGAAGCTAAATACTAGCAACTTCCTCTAAAGCTGTCATGACAACGGGCGTATCGAGACGCGAATCGCTTTCAGGGAAGGTAACACACTGCGCAGATTTCTTGAGAAAGTCTTGGCGAAAAAAAACCCGGTCACTTCGCAGTGGCCGGGTTTTTTACAAACCTCTAGCTAAGACCTATTCGCCTTCGCTGGCTTCTGCTTCAACATATCTGAAGAAGCCGAAGAACATCTCTTGCCACGTTTGTTCCCCCCACGAGATCGTTGAAGACGGGTCAGGGTTAAAAGGGTTATTCGCCGAATTGTCGAATGTAGCCCTGAATACCATCTCTGTGCCGGCAGGCAAGAACTTAGGCTCTTTAAAGTCATAAGTCTTTTGCCAGTTAAATTGATAGTTAGGTACGTTAAGAATTTCCTCTACCTCACCATCAGGATAGACGAGTTTGAAATTCGCATCAGAGCCGCGGTAATGCATGTGCGGTCCAACCATAGTCAGCAGTGAATCTTTGCGGAATTTCTTGGTTGCTACCATCTCGTGATCGGCTTCGAAAGGCTCGATGGAGATATCGAGATCTGCAGCAGAACCGCCGAGAATTGGACGGTCAGGCTCATTGTCCAACAGGTAGATACCAATCTCTGAAGCATCTACGGCTTCTTTACCTGAAGTGGTGTAATGCATCTGCAGCATCAATCCGCCGCCAGCTTCAAGAGGATAGCCCGCGCCTTCAGGGTAAGTGTTTAAAGAATTACCCGGCGCATAAGCACCAAGGCCTATGCCCTGGTTTAGAATTTCAAATTCATTCATGCCGTCGGCGCCGTAGGAGAAGGCGATGATGTGATGCAGAACTGTTGTATCACCCGGCGTAAACTCAACTGCTTTTACCCAGATGTCTTCTTCAAGATCCAGAGGAATTATAAGATTTCGATAGTCTTGAACGCCGGTTGCAGGAATACGCTGCTCCGGTATAGGGATGATGATGTCTGGCGTACCGTTAGCCCACTTAACCGCTTCAGGGCGGTATTCTGCAAGAGGGTCGGAATCGTCATTGTTAGGTGAGCCTGCATTGATCCAGCTAACCAGCTTCTGAGTTTCCTCAGTAGTAATGTGGTTCACGCCGTGGAAGCTTTCCACATATTCGTTGTCGATCTGTCCCGGTGGCATACGCTTGGTGTAAAGCGTTTCGCGGATCATTGGCGACCAACCTTGAACCATCTGATGACTGCTCATTGCGAAAGGGGCTATGCCGCCTTCCATGTGACAGCTAACGCAGCGTTCTTTAAGAATTGGTGCGATGTCGTTGGCATAAGACAGTGTCTCGGCATGCGCTGCACCGACGGTAAACTCTATCTCATCGCCCTTGCTCGCTAGTTGCTCCACACTGATTTCTTGATCACTAAGCACCGCTGTCAGTGCGTCTGCAGCATAGTGCTCTTTCGCGCGTCTTGCACGGCTACCCTCGGAGAAGCGATCGTTTAGCGCGCCGCGGTAAACAACTTCTTTGGCTGTGGGATCAAGTATGACGACTTCCGCTGTGCGGCTAATTCCCAGCTCTTTAGCTACCAGCTGCGTGTCATCCATCAATACGCGAAGAGTAATATCTTCTTTCTCTGCGGCCTCTCGCATGGCGAGCTTGTCTGCTGAACCGGTTGAATTGATCATTAGGAACTCGACCTTCTGGCCTTCGAATTGCTCTGCGACGTCGGCAAGATCAGAAGCAGCTCGTCGCGCGTCTCTGTTAGCCGGGTCATAGGAAAAAAGCACAATCGCCTGCTCATCGCCGTGGCGGCTGAGTTGGAAAAATCGACCATCGGCATCGACTAGTGAAAAGTCACTAATACGATCAGCGGCATTTGCTGACATACCAACATAAACTGTCATCAAAGATGCAGTGGCGATCTTGGCAATCATTGAAAATCTAGGCATTTCGCTCTCCTCTAACTTCTCGAAATATCGGGTGTCACTTTTTTGAATCAGGGCGCATAGTAAGGTGCATGTTTCAGGAATACTTCCCGAATATTGAAAAAACAGCGAATTTGAATAATCGAATAGCTGTTTTTAGGTAAAACTACCTGCAGGCCCTGTCTTTTACGTGATCCATGTGTTTCTGGTTCACTGTCAGTTTGCTTGTACTCTCAGAATCAGAGCCTCAAATGCAGACTTTTTGAGCACTGTTTGCTTGCTTACAACCCCCCCTACAAGAGGCGAATGATGCCTGGGTCTGGCGCTGCAATGGGTGCTGGTACTAAAGGGGTGGCAAACGGTAGAATTCAGCTCCATTAGGGTGCGTAGTGGTCAGCGTCAGTGAGGTAAGAAAATTGTTCTTTAAAAGCACAGGGCAGACCCTGTTTGCTAAACACTTAGCTTGCTTGGCCCGCTCCAGTGGGTGCGAGGCTTTCTATAGAGTTGTAGCGATTTCCTTGCTACTTGTTATTACAGTCCGGTCTCACGCCGCCGAGCTGCGCATTGCCCATTGCCTGTATGGATGCCCCGAAGGGGGCAGCGTCGAGAATCATCTAATTCTCAGGCCTATCTATGCGCTGTCTTATAACACTCAGAACAAGGTGGCTGATTGGGCCGCCTACCGAGTGACTGCTGGTTCAATTGGAATCGCCTCCAGCCTGTCGCGGCAGAGCGTGAAAGACGACTTTGTTGAAGAGACGCTAACGGAACTCGATTTTTTGGGCTCCCAAGAACTTGGGCTCACCCGTGCGCAATTGGTGCCATTGGTTAATTTCGCTGGAACGCCGTATTGGAATGACGTGAACTTCCTGAGCAACGCGGTAGCGCGCAGCCAGAATTTAAGCCAGGGAGCCTGGTACGGTCTGGAATGGTCAATAAGAAATCTGGTTAATAGAAAGAACGAGGTCTATATTCTAGCTGGGCCCATATTTAGAGAGCAGCCGACGGTTGCGAGTTTGGAAACAGAAACACCGCATAGAATACCAGATGCATTTTTCAAAATAATTGTCTCCACCGATGATCAGGCGACTGCATTCATTTTCGATCAGGATCTTGCGGTTCACGTCCATCACTGTGACAACAGGGTCAGCATTGAAGAGATCGAAACAGCGACAGGCTTGGATCTATTTCCCCAAAACTCCAGATTGGTTGCGGGATCGCTTGATACCAGTCTGGGTTGCTTCTAGCTGCGTTACTTTGGCGCTAGTGTAGTGCTAGAGCCAAAATTGATTGAGGTTTAAATGAAACCTGCCTCGACTAGCGGATCTCGGCTAGGAAATAATCATCGCCAATAAGCTCATTGATAAGCCTGTCCAGTGCGGCGCGAACGGTAACGGTCATACCTTCGCTGGTGGGTGTTCTGCCTCTGCCAAATAGCGTGGTTTGCCACACGGTGCGACTCCCGCTCATTAGTTGAACCGACGTTCGTAAGGTTAATTCTAGGGTCTCTACACCGCCGCGATCGATAATTTTAGCTTCACTGGAAAGCAGGTTACCCTGTAGAAACATATCCCCATCGGCATCAACCAGCTTGGCATTGGCATTGGCAAAGCCACTGATCATCGCATCCTGAATTATTTCGGAAACCGCCTTCTCAACTTGAAAGCCATCAGCACCTAAAAGAGCAGCGTCTGTAATCAGGCGGGGGTTATCAATCGAGCGGCCATCGGTAAACTCGGCGATGCGCAGGCTGACCTTCATACTGCTTAGATCGGAGCGTGGAGCGCCCTCCATTTTATAGTTAATGACAAGGTCTTCAGCGGCAATTACAGAGGCGTAAAATAATCCAAGGCATGCAGCGCAAATTGAAACCAAAAATCGAATTTTCATGGAACTAAGTATCTCGTTGTTTAGCGATTCATTAGTGTTTAGAAGAGCTATCTAAATATTTCGAATAGCGTCGTTTGCTTTCAGGCTGAGCATAATTGACATGTTAGGTATGATCAAGCATGGAGCCTGAATAGAGACTTAACGATGTGTAGTTACAGGAGTTCGGTATATCCAAGTACAAAAAAGCCACGTCGAATTGCTTCGACGTGGCTTAGTTTAAAACGCTCTAGTGAGTTTTTACAACTCGTCTGCAGGCCAAGTTGGCGCGCGGTCTCGAACTGTTACCGGGCGAACTCCTTGATATAGGAACTTCTGTACACGGCTGCCTTCATAAGTCTCAGTAGTATAGATGTTGTTCTGAGAATCAGTGGCAATACTGTGAGGTGCGTAGAATGTACCTGGCTGACGACCACCTTGGCCGAAAGTGTAAAGTACTTCCATTGACTCACGATCGATTACAGAGATCTTGAAGTTCTGACCGTCTGCAAGATAGATAAACTCTTGCTCTGGGTCGCGTGAGAAAGCGATATCCCAAGTTGAACCTTGGTTCAATGTAGCTGGGTTATAGACAACTTCTCTTACGTAAGTACCGTCTTTGCGGAAGACCTGAACTCGGTCAGCGCCACGGTCACATACATAGACGAGTCCGTCATTAGAAGGCTCTGCACAGTGAACCGGGCCGCGGAATTGCTGAGGACCAGGCTGGCCAGGTGTATAAGTTACGTCAGCAGTATCGTCTGGACGATTACCGTAAGCACCCCAGTAGCGCTTGAAGGCGCCAGTAGACACGTCAACAACCGCTACACGCTTGTTCTGGTATCCATCTGCGAAGTAAGCTTCGTTTGCTTCAACGTCGATGGCGATCTCTGCAACTCGGCCGTAGTGTGTCTGGCTGTTGCTGTCGCGATCCTCGCCCTGCATACCGATAGTGCGAATGTACTCGCCGTCACGTGTGAACACTAGAACGTGTGAGTCACCGCCACCGTTACCGCCGATCCAAACGTCACCGTTAGGAGCGATTTCGATACCGTGGTTAGATGCAGGCCATGTGTATGGTGCGCCCTCTACAGGACCGCCCCATGCATTGATGATGTTGCCTTCGATATCGATTTCGATGATTGGTGGTGCAGGAGTACAGCATTCTGCAACGCCGCCCTGAAGACCAATTTCAGTGTTGCCACCGAATTGTGAGGCGTCATTTCTGTGAACGATGAAGATATGATCTCTCTCGTCTACGTCAACACCGATAGTGTTACCCATAGCCCAATGATTTGGGAGTGGCTTAGGCCAGAATGGGTCTACTAGAAAGTGTGGTGCCATTACATCATTTGAAGCAGCGATGCTTGGCTCTTGTAATTTTGACTGTCCTACTCCAAGGACAACCAGTGCAACGACGAGTGTTGCACCTATGAATAGCTTCATCTTTGTCATTCTTATTTTCCTCTCAATGCCCGAATAGCGGGGGTTTAAACTCTCAGAGCAAGGCCCAGTATACTCATTTCTTTGGAGACAGTATACTCACAGGCCAAATTTTCCGGAGGCTGCATGTAAGTTTTTGTAACAGCCTGGTGATGTTCGAGAATGTAGCGCTACTGGTGCATTTCTAGTGTACCTTTCGACCTTCGTAGAATATAACCTATCTAATTGAAATTAATAATAAATTAAAAGAAACCATGAAACTATTTAGCACTAAATTATCCTCTATTTCGGTTAAGAAATTAGCGACGGCATGCCTGTTCTTAATGGCGACTTTGTTTACAACTCTTAGCACCGCTCATGATATCCCGAGCCGTGTCACTGTATATGCATTCGTCAAACCCGAAGGAAATCAGCTGACGGCACTGCTGCGTGTGCCTATGGAGGCATTCAGCGAGATCAGCTTTCCATTGCGAGGCCCAGGCTATATTCAAATCTCAGAGGCGGATTTCGCGCTCAACGATGCCGCCCGTGTCTATATTACAGAATCCATGCACTTCTATGAGAACGGAGAGGAGCTCACCGAGAAGCAGCTGGAAACAGTGCGTGTCTCGCTGCCTTCAGATCGTTCATTTACCACCTACAACGATGCCTTGGAGAATATCCTCAGCCCACCGCTTGATGACTCCGTTGATCTATTCTGGCGTCAGGGTGTTCTGGATGTCATGGTGACCTATACCATAACGTCTGAAGAATCTCAGTTTTCTGTGAACCCCGAGATAGGGACCCTGTCCAATCAGACAACAACAGTGCTGCGCTTTCTGGTGCCTACTGGAGCGGAGAGAGTATTTAATTATCTTGGCAATCCTGGCATCGTCCAGTTAGATCCGCGCTGGCATCAGGCGGCATTCCGCTTCGTAAAGATGGGCTTCGAGCATATCTTGGAAGGGCTTGATCATCTTCTCTTTCTATTCTGCCTGGTTATTCCCCTGCGCAGCGTGCGTGCGCTGATACCGGTAATAACATCGTTCACGATTGCACACTCGCTTACACTCATCAGTTCGGCTTTCGGCATGGCGCCCAATGCGCTTTGGTTTCCTCCCTTGATAGAGACACTAATAGCGCTCTCGATTGTGTATATGGCCTTCGAAAATATAATCGGAGCGAAGCTGGAGCACCGCTGGGTAGCGGCGTTCGGATTTGGCCTGGTTCACGGCTTTGGTTTCTCCTTCCTCTTTAGCGACACCCTGCAATTTGCTGGTGGGCACTTATTCTCCTCGCTGTTGGCTTTTAATATAGGCGTGGAACTGGGTCAGATCCTGGTATTGATTCTTGTCATTCCGGTACTGAATATACTGTTTCGCAACTTCATCAAAGAGCGTATCGGTACTATTTTGCTCTCGGCATTGCTGGCCCACAGCGCCTGGCATTGGATGCTGGATCGTGGCAACTCTCTTGGGCAATTCCAGTTGCAGATGCCAATCATCGATTCGATCTTTTTTGTTGGGCTGATGCGCTGGGGCATGATGCTGATTCTCATCGCGTTTGTGCTCTGGGGAATGTATGAATTATTCCGCCGCTTTTCTCTGGTAGAAAAGGTGTCCAGCTATGGTGTGAGCCGAGACGCCAAGAGCTAGTTTCACTGCATTTTCGTCCGCTTGAGCGGTTCAGATCTGTCAGGCTGTGCCGGCCCCATACCTCTCCAAATAATTGAATTATATGGTATATATTTCAATTCCAGCAGCTCGTCTAGTTTCAATTTGTCACAAAGCTTTACAGTCTACCGGTATCTGCCTGTTGTCGGATTGGGCTAAGCTTGTGCTCTAGAAAGATTTCTTAGTGAGCAGGTCCAGATGCTGCTCGAGAGTTGCTATGAAAATGAGTATCGCAGGACTTCGGCAACGACCCTCTAGAGAAAGGTTATCCCCATGAAAAAGAACAACAGCACGAATAAAAAGTTAAGTGCACTACTGCTCCTAACATTGAGTTGTGTGTTTGCGATTCAGTCACATGCCAGTGCAGAACGGGTTGGAAATTTTGCCCTAATCGATCACGAGGGTGTCTACCACCAATTACAGAAATACGGTGATAGTAAAGCGGTAGTGATTATTTCGACCGCGGCCAGCTGCGAGGAGAATATCGAGCGCTTACACAAGTACCGTTTGTTACGAACTACATGGGAGCGTCAGGGCGTAAGTTTTCTGGCAATCAACTCTAGTGCTGAAGACAGCGTGGATCAGGTCCGCTTAATGGATCAACTCCATAATTTCGATATTCCAATTCTACTGGACGACAGTCAGCTAGTTGCCGAGAGTCTTGGTCTCAGCAAGGCTGGCGAGATAGTTGTGTTGGAACCGACGCGCAGTCAGATTTTATATCGTGGCGGTTTGGACATCGATCCAGTCCGAGCACGTCCCGGGCTCAGTATAGAAGCGGTGGAAGGAACTACTGTTTTTGCTGACGTGCTAGCGAAGGCGGTTGCCGGTGAGGCTGCGGCCATAGAGCAAACCATTACTACCGAGTCTGTCGGTTGCGCACTACAATTTCCGACAAGAGACCGCCACGCCAGCGCGGCACCTGATTATGCAACTGAGGTTGCTCCTATACTGCAAGAGAAATGCGTCAGCTGTCATATCGAGGGCGGGATAGCACCCTTTGCCATGGATTCTCATATGATGGTTCAGGGTTGGTCGCCCATGATGAAAGAAGTCATGATGACGAAGCGTATGCCTCCAGCGCAGGTGGACCCCAATGTAAATCATTTCACTAACGCACGTTATATGGATGCCGATGAGCTTCAAACTCTAGCACATTGGATTGACGCAGGGTCGCCGCGCGGAGTCAGCGAATTGGACCCCTTGACGCTAATCCAGCCACCAGAATCCGTGTGGGAACTGGGAGAGCCTGATTATATCGTCGAAGTTCCGGCATTTACGGTACCCGCCACCGGTGTTCTCGACTATGAAAACGTCACCATCAATCTACCCTTTGAAAATGATGTCTGGGTGAAGTCTGTCCAACATCTGCCGGGTGACCGTCGCGTTCTTCATCACCTGCTAAGCTATATTGTTCCAGCGGACTATGCCGAAGAAATCGTTGAGGGTGAGAATGATAACTACAGAGAGTTTCTGGAAGGCTATGCGCCGGGCAAGGATGAAGCGGTAAGCTATCCGGAGAACACTGGCATGTTTGTACCCCAGGGTTCCGCGGTGCAGATGTCTCTGCATTACACGACATTTGGCAAGGAAACGACGGATAGCACAAAGCTTGGCCTGTATTTCGCCGATGAGAAACCTGAGTTTCAATACTCTACCTACTCTCTGAGCCATGGTGGCCGTAATATCGAGATTCCACCGGGTGCTGTAGATCACCAGATGAGCGCATCCTATGCCTTCGAGGACGAAGTGATGCTGCATGGTCTGCGTCCTCATATGCACTATCGCGGCAAGAGCATGCGCTTCAGTGTCGTCTACCCCGATGGAAGCAAGGATCAGATCATCAATGTCCCTGACTATAACTTCGCCTGGCAGCCAACCTATAGACTCTCCGAGCCCATGCTGCTGCCAGCTGGTTCGAGGGTGATGATCGAGGGTGCTTTCGATAACTCCCAATACAACCTGGGCAATCCAGATCCTGCCGCGGTAGTCAGGGGGGGCGCTCAAAGCTGGGACGAGATGTTTATTGGCTATCTCTCCTATAATAGGACTGGCAAATAGTTAATGTGTCGCTAATTAAATGTTTTCACTAAAAAAGGGCCGGTAGGCCCTTTTTTATTGTGTTTTGAAGCTGGAAGCCTGGTGATAGGGTCATAAGCAGAGAGTTTTAACCCCCAAGCTGCCCGAAAACCTCGTTAAAGAGCCTGATAGCTGCGACGTTCTGTTACAAAAAGTAATCTTTCCGAGTGCATTTTTAACTCTGTTTGGGCTAGACTACTAAGGTTGATAAAAAGCTTCTTGGAGCCGTGAAAATGAAGAGAATTTTAGGAATCGGTACAGCTGTAATCGCGTCAGTTTTGACCGCGTCAGCCTTTGCCCTGCCAGATAGAGTGGGCGATTTCGGTCTATTGGACAGCGACGGTGATTTTCACCAGTTGAGTCGTTACCGCAATAAAGAGGCATTGGTACTAATGTCTTTCGATAGCAGCTGCGCTGCGATCAACTCCTCAGTTTCCAACCTTGAGGCTATGGCCTCTGAATGGAATGAGCAGGGCATAGCCTTCGCGCTGATCAATTCTTCATCAGAATCTGATATCGAAACTATTCGAGCCGCTAAGTCTGCACTAGGTTCCGATCTGCCCTTGTTACTCGACGACGGACAGATAGTTTCTGAAACCCTGTCCCTGAGTAAAGCCGGCGAAATCGTCGTGCTTGACCCCGAGCGACTGACTATTCTCTATCGCGGACCGGCTGCTAATGCTGCAGCGACTCTATCCCGCGAACTAGCTGGCACTGTCGATAGCACAATGATAGATGATGCCGTTGGATGTGATCTGCAATACCCCGTGAAAGAGACTCATGCTAGTGCCACGCCCGATTACGCAACAGAAGTAGCTCCAATCGTCGCTGAGCAGTGTGCTACTTGTCATCGCGAAGGTGGAATTGGACCTTTCGCAATGGACAGTCACCTGATGCTGCAAGGCTGGTCACCGATGATTCGTGAGGTGCTGCTTACTAAGCGTATGCCGCCTACACAGGTTGATCCAAACATTGGTCATTTCATCAACGCGCGTTACATGAGTGACGCCGATCTGCAGACTCTTGTTCATTGGATAGATGCAGGGGCACCACGTGGTGCCTCGGCGATCGACCCATTGACCGAAGTCGAAATGCCTAACTGGAAAGAATGGAGCCTCGGTGAGCCAGACTTTATTATTAAGGCACCGAAGATGGAGATTCCGGCAACGGGCGTACTGGATTACATCGATGTCGATGTTGAGCTACCTTTCGACGAAGACAAGTGGGTAAAAGCGGTACAGTTTATCCCTGGCGATGAATCAGTTCTTCACCATCTTCTAACCTATGTAACAGCACCTGCCGAAAATTTCGATGGCGGTGAAGGCAATACTAATTCTGTTGCGCGCCGATTCCTTGAGGGCTATGCCCCGGGTAAAGTGGACGCCATGACTTTCCGTCAGGATACGGGTGTGTACATTCCCAAGGATCACAAATTGTCCATGCAGTTCCACTTTACAACTAACGGTAAAGCGACAACTGATGAAACACTTATTGGTCTATACATGTACGACGAACCACCGAAGTATGAGAACTTCACTCGTTCGGTAGCCTCGCAGTTCCGCATCCCGGCCTACGATCAGGATTACGAATCACATGCTCAGTATGTGTTCGATGAAGACGTGGTAGTAACCGGTCTGCGTGCGCACATGCACTTTCGCGGCAAGGACATGAAGTTCGCCATGGAAAATGACGATGGCTCGATGACCGATCTGCTTAGCGTTCCAAACTACAGCTATGCATGGCAGCCTACTTACGAACTGGAAGAGCCGGTTAACATTAAGGCAGGCACTAAAGTACATGTAACCGGAGCCTTTGATAACTCGCAGTACAATCCGGCGAATCCTGATCCTTCTCAGGAGCTAACTTTCGGCTTACAAAGCTGGGATGAGATGTTCATTGGTTACTGGACATACCATTCGGCGACACCTTCAAACTAAGCTTCGCTAAGCTTGGAAGGACCCGGTCATATTCTGACCGGTTTGTTTTGCCTTGAAAAAAGTTGGGTGAGCTTGTCCTAGGCAAGACTACATGGTCCGCCCACGGCGGCGTAATTCCCGCTTTACCAGCCTCCGGCTCTGATCGTTCAGCTGAAATCACCCCACCGCTGCGGGCTCGTTTCAGGGATGTCTGCGAATATTGTAAATAAAGCTTTGAGCCGCGAGTTTTCGAGTTGGGCTGTGGGGTGTTAGCGCGCAAGCGAATAAGGTCTTAAATATAGATTACCAAGTCGGATAAATAGTGAGAAATCAAGCGGATACCAGAATTCAGAATTTCCAAAAAAAGCCAGTAATTACGCGACTTTACGTTGTATCGCTGGTCGCTAACTTGCTATGATGCCGAACTCAGAATTCATAATAATAATCCTGGAGAACGCTTTATGTCCTCGATCTTTATCGTCATCTTCGGGCTAGTCGGTTTTTCGTTTGGCTGGTTCGTCTACTCCAAGTTCATCGCTGGGAAAATCTACCAGTTAGATCCTGACTATGTGACACCGGCCCATCGTGTGAATGATGGTGTCGATTATGTGCCTACCAATAAGTTCGTGCTTTGGGGTGCGCACTTTACGGCTGTCGCTGGTGCTGCACCCATTGTCGGCCCGGCTATCGCTGTCTACTGGGGTTGGGTGCCGGCTCTATTATGGGTGACTTTCGGTTCTATATTTTTTGCCGGTGTTCACGACATGGGAGCCCTGTGGGCGAGCACGCGGCATGGCGCGAAATCGATCGGGGCGCTTTCCTCTGATGTAATTGGCAAGCGTGCCTCGGCATTGTTCATGGTTATCATCTTCTTGCTGCTGGTGTTGGTAAATGCGATGTTTGCGACCATCATTGCGACAGACATGGTTATCTTTCCCTCATCTGTGTTCCCAGCCTGGGCCGCCATTCCGGTAGCGATTGCCATCGGCATTTTGATTCGTAAGAACTTCAATCTGTTGCTGATCTCGGTCATCGGTGTAGCTATCCTCTACTTCACTATCTATGTTGGTAGTGTGATGCCTTTGGAATTGCCAGGGGATATCTTCGGTCTTGGTGCTAACGGCAACTGGATTATTTTATTATTTGTCTATGCGGGCATTGCCTCCATGCTGCCGGTTTGGCTGTTGCTACAACCGCGCGACTATATTAATGGCGCACAATTGGTCTTAGGTTTGTTTGTGCTATACAGCGCCGTATTCATCGCCATGCCTAATGTGTCTGCTCCTGCATTCAATCCAAACCTGGCGGTTGATACTCCACCATTGTGGCCAATTCTTTTTGTAACCATTGCCTGTGGTGCCTTGTCTGGATTCCACGGTATCGTGTCTTCCGGCACTAGCTCCAAGCAATTAAGCAACGAGAAAGACGCGCGTTTTGTAGGCTATCTCGGTGCCCTCGGCGAAGGCTCGCTGGCTTTGATTACAATCGTGGCGGTGACAGGTTCTCTCTACGCGGCTACGGGCGCAGACTGGGATGCGATCTACTCTGGCTATGCCAGCGGCCCGGGCCAGAAAGGCTTCATCGACGGCGGCGCCATATTGATCTCTACTGGCTGGGGCATTCCCATAGCTTTCTCTCAGACAATGCTTGCCGTGATGGTAGTGCTGTTCGCAGGGACAACGATGGATGCTGGCCTACGTCTGCAGCGCTACATCATTCAAGAATGGGGCAGCATCTATAACATCAAGGCATTGAAGAACAATATCATCTCTACGCTGGTTGCGATCGCAGCCTGCCTGATGTTGGCGTTCGGTGTTTCTGCAGGAGGCTATCCAGGTGACGGCGGCGCGCTAATCTGGCCTGTATTCGGCGGAACCAATCAGATATTGGCTTCAATGACCCTGCTATTGATTGCCGTTTACCTCATGCGACTAGGGCGCTCGCCAAAATTTATCTTGGCGCCGATGATATTTATCTTCGTCATGGCATTCTGGGCTTCGTGCTGGTACATCGTGCAGCACTATCAGAACGCTCAATGGGCCTTGGTGATTATCGAGGTGCTGGTAATGATTACCAGCATCATGGTTATGTTGGAAGCGCTTGGTGTGATCTCTAAACTCAGAAGCGGCGCGATCGCTGTTGAATCGGCGGATGCTGCAAGCACTGGGGAGTAGTAGCGCTGGGTCTAACCAGTAATCCTTTGATTAAAGAAGGAGCGATAGGATGCTGTCTCAAGCAATGTCCGCGCTCCTTTTTTTTATGCTAGGTGTTTTTTTTGATCTTTGCCAGGCCTTGTCAGATAGAAGCCTTGTCGAATAAAAGTCTCCACGTATAAAAGGCCCGCTGTAACTATGCATGCCCGTTCAAACAATATTGTAGAGTGCTGAAGAGTTATCAATTTCATGAACGAACAAATGCTTAGAGGCCTGCTAAATGAAGAGGCCGGGCAATCCATAAGTAAAGTTCAGATTTTTGACGAAATAGATTCTACGAATTCAGAATCATTGCGGCAGATTCAATCGGGTGCCACAGAGAATCGTCTTGTGGTTGCCAGCTCGCAAACTGCCGGCAGGGGGCGCCGAGGTCGTCAATGGCTTAGTCCGAAAAACGCAGGCATGTATTTTTCTCTGACTCGTAGTTTCTCTCTTGAGGCAAGTGCCTTGCAGAGCCTTAGTCTGGTTACAGCGATTAGCGTGGTTGAAGCTCTGCATGCGCTGGGTGCGGCGAAGCTAACACTGAAATGGCCCAACGATGTGCTGTATGAAAAGAGGAAGCTAGGGGGCATTCTGCTCGAGTTGCAACAGAGAGAGGCGACACGCTTTCTTGTATTTGGTATCGGAGTCAATATCGATCTGCCAGCAGATTCGATCGCTAGTATAGATAGGCCCGTAGTCGATCTGCAGAGTATCGTCACCGAACTGCCGCCCCCGGAGGCGCTGCTCGCCGCGCTCTTGAATCAGCTCTGTAGAAACTTGAATGACTACGAAAGAAACGGTTTTTCAAACTTTTCCCGGCGTTGGAATGAACTGGACTGCTACCGTTTAAGCGATATCGTGATTCAAAACGGTGAAAGTCGTATCATTGGCAAGTCCCTGGGTGTGGGCGCGGATGGGTCGCTGCTGCTGCAGACGAGTAGTGGGACTCAGTCAATCACCTCGGGGGAGATATTTCCCTCATTGCATCCACTTTCTTAACTACTAGACTAGACAATGATATTAGAGCTCGATGTAGGCAATTCACGAATAAAATGGCGATTGGTAGCGGCCGACCCCCTGGCTTCCATCAAGGAGGGCCATGTCCCAGGCTTCGAGGACTTGCAGCAACTGCCAGAGTTGCAAACCGAAATATCGATGGCGCGTATGTGCAGTGTGCGCCGCGGTGACGTGAATACAAAGCTTGAAGATTGGATTGAATCACACTATCGGGTGGCGTTGTTACGAGCGCAAGTGAGCCGCAGTTGCGGTGGCGTAACTAATCAGTATGCCGATGTGAGTAGGCTAGGTATCGATAGGTGGCTGGCCATGTTGGCCGCCTTTCGAAGGGCTGGGGGCGCCTGTATGGTTGTCGATAGTGGGACCGCGTTCACTATTGATGTCGTGGATGCCCAGGGTCTGCATCAGGGAGGCTATATCATTCCAGGTCTGCGCCTTATGCGCAGTAGCCTGGAATCGACTACCTCTATCCGGCTACGCAAGGATTATTCTGCGTATGCTGAAGGTCTGGGCCATTCGACAGATGAGGCCGTGTTTAATGGAACGGTGACTGCGCTGTTGGCAACAATCCGGCAGCAATTCGAATCGCTGAGACTTGGTGGGGCTGTAAAAACCTACTTTGCCGGTGGAGATGCGCAGCTGCTGCATAGGCTTGCGGGACTCGATGACAGTGAGATTGTGACATCGCTGGTATTCGACGGGCTCGATGTTGCCTGCCCGCAACCCGGCCCTAAAATTGAAGGAATGCAGGATTAGCCCATGCGCTATATAGCTATATTCCTCTTGTTGGCCAATATTGCCTATTTCGTCTGGCTACGCTCAGGTGCGTCGCCGGTTGTTGTTTCTGCGCCGACTCCAGCGAGGCCTCTGCTCAATAGTGGGTTAACCCTGGTCAGTGAGTATGAGCAGCAACTCGCGCAGCGGCCCGCACTGAGTTGTTTCACCGTGTCTAGCTTCATCTCTGTTGATGACGCATCAAGCTTCATCATCGAGATTGGCGGTATTGCCTCTGATGCCAGAGTGAGCTTGGGCGGAGATCCCCTTAGTCCTCAGTACCGCGTCTTCCTGGCGCCAGCCTCCTCACGCGGCATAGCGACAATTACACTCGATAGCCTGAGCGAGAGCATTGCTGCAGCCCAAATGGAGATCGAGACCTATTTCATCACCCGTGGGCCGCTAGAAAATGGAATAGCCCTGGGTGTGTTCTCTGAACAGGCTAGCGCCCAGGACGCCCAGAGTAGGGTGCTACAGCTAGGATACCCCGCCGAGATCGAAGAAATTCCCCGTTCTACGGGTGAAATACGCGTTCAGTTACAGGTCTTGGAAAAGGATGTACAAGAAAACTCCGCATGGCTTGAATTGACGGTAGATAGACCAGACTTAAGCATTGTAGAAAATCTCTGTGAAACGATTGCACAAGGGACTCAATTCCCATAAAATGCCGCTCCTGAGTGAGAGTGCCAGGGATTTTGACCCTTGGAAGTTCACGTGGGAGGGGTTCCCGAGTGGCCAAAGGGATCAGACTGTAAATCTGACGCGCAAGCTTCGGTGGTTCGAATCCACCCCCCTCCACCATCTCATTTGTAGTAGGGGAGTTGATTTTGCAGGCGGGTATAGTTCAGCGGTAGAACCCCAGCCTTCCAAGCTGGTTGCGCGGGTTCGATTCCCGCTACCCGCTCCAATTTCACTTAGGAATTGGAACTTTTAAGAATGCGAGTAGGCTGCCTGAGTAGCTTGTAAAACGTATTCAAAGGCCGACTTCAGCGTGGGTTGCAGTACAGGGGCTGATATTACTAGTGTGCGGCTCGCATAGCTCAGGCGGTAGAGCACTTCATTGGTAATGAAGAGGTCCCCGGTTCAACTCCGGGTGTGAGCACCATTTGTTTGGCCGGTAGTCAGTTTAGATAGATCGGTAGCAGGTCTTCTTTCTTTTATAAAGGGAGGGGATTTTAATCAACATTAATTGATGACGCTTAGAATAGCTAAGAACAGAAATAGATAGGGGCAGTCGAAAATGGCGAAGGAAAAATTCGAAAGAAATAAACTACACGTAAACGTAGGTACGATTGGTCACGTTGACCACGGTAAGACGACGTTA
>JAQWZF010000001.1 GCA_029253585.1 Gammaproteobacteria bacterium | reverse complement strand
TATCACCGTCATCATTTTTTAATTTGGCTTATGAAAGCTCATCGATCACAGGTAGGTTTTAATAGGAAACTTTGCATTGCAGTCAAAGACTATTTTACAGATAGTCTATTAGATGGTGCCCGGAGCCGGAATCGAACCGGCACGGTGTTTCCACCGAGGGATTTTAAGTCCCTTGCGTCTACCAATTTCGCCACCCGGGCATATTGATGAGGGGTGGTCTTTCTAGGAATTGGATTGAAATGGAGGCTGGAGTCGGAATCGAACCGGCGTTAACGGAGTTGCAGTCCGCTGCATGACCACTCTGCCATCCAGCCTTTATTCATTTCATGCCTAGCGAAAGATCGCGCACTATACCAAAACTCGGGGCTTTGGGCATGCGTTGATTGGCAAAAAGTCTAAAAAATATTGTTAGTTAGATTTGCCTCCCAACGCGGGAGGAAAGACTCGAAATTGAACTAAACTCAATTACTCACACCGCTGGGCCTCAATTAGCCCGCCTCGCACTGAAACTGCTGAACCTTTTACTCTAGGTTTAATTACTAAGTCTATGCCAGTAATAGGGTTTTCTTCCGCATCCAAATTGTTATTGGCGCTAAAGGGGCCACCGGTTTTCAACTATTGCTCCTGCTAGCACTACTCCCTTGTCTTGGGGCCAGGTATTGCATGGACTCGTCGACTTGCCTGCGAAGAGGACTTCGAAACGAGGACCTAAGCAGACTTGACTGAAGGAAGTGCAGCTACAACCTGCTGACAATGAACTGTAGGGTTATTGGGCCTTTAGCAGTATTTGCTTTAGATAAGAGATTCATCTCGATAATATTTAGAGAGATAACTTCATAAATATTTACTAAGAAGTGGCCTAAATTGGAGCGGGAAACGAGATTCGAACTCGCGACCCCGACCTTGGCAAGGTCGTGCTCTACCAGCTGAGCTATTCCCGCGCTTTGAGGTGTAAACACTTTTGAGTATGGCCTGCAAAGCTAGGAAATACGCTTACTGGGACCGCTACTCGAAAGAGGCGCTTATTCTAATGCCTAAGTGCCCCAAGTCAAGCTGAACTCGCCTGTATATGGCAATTCTTATGACTTTGACTGCAGTTCACCCCATGCCGCCCGAAAATACTGCGCCATTGAGCTTATACTCAGTACTGCTGCCAGATAAATCAGGCCATACCCGAGCATCAATACCCACTCGGGTAGAGTAGGATTTGCTAACAGCAGGGTAATGATGGACAGCATCTGAACAGTGGTTTTGAGCTTTCCGGAAAATGCCACAGCAACCTTATCCCGCATGCCCTTTGTTGCCATCCATTCGCGCAGCGCAGATACCAGCATCTCACGAGCGATAATAAGGCCCGCAGCCAATAACAGTGGTGGATAGACCGAGACCAGCATGATCATCATGACTGCCACCAGTAACTTGTCAGCTACCGGATCCAGGAACGCACCAAATTCGGATGACTGATCAAGCTTTCTCGCGAGATAACCATCAAGCCAGTCAGTCAGGCTCGCGACGGTGAAGAGAATAGCCGCTAGCAGATGGCTGAACTGGGTGTCCAGGTGATAACAATAGATCACAACCGGAATTAGCAAGACGCGACTAACCGTAGCAATATTTGCCCAATTCATAGTAGTTTACTGCCCTTCATTCCTTCATCTCTCACTAAAGTCAAAATATTTATTGTTTATTTACAGAGCTTTGTAGTCTGAAAGTGAAGAAAATAAGAGTTAACATCCTTAAATTGCGGGGAATCTTCAAGTTACTGGGATCAACTGTTATGTAAGTATTCATATATGTTTTCGGCCAATCTCTTACTAATCCCAGTAACCTTTGCGATCTCCGATGCACTCGCCTTATACACCTCTTGCTGACCACCAAAATAGCGCAATAGCTCGCGCCTGCGCTTCGGTCCCAGCCCCGGTATTTCCTCCAGCGCAGACTGCTTGCGGGCCTTAGCGCGGCGTGCCCTATGGCCAGTAATGGCAAAGCGATGCGCCTCGTCCCTAACCTGCTGCAGCAGATGGAGCGCACCCGACTCCGTCGGAATGGCAACTTCCTTAAAGCGATCATCATGCACCAGGAACAGCGTCTCCTGCCCTGCACGCCGGCTTATGCCCTTAGCGATGCCCAACAGTTGAATCTCGGGCAACTGAAACTTCTCCATAACCTTCTTTACCTGAGTGAGCTGACCCTTGCCACCATCGATAAGCAAGATATCTGGAATCTTCGCCTCCCCCTTAGCAAGCCTCGTAAAACGGCGGTCTAGCACCTGCTCCATGGCCGCGTAATCGTCCCCGGCGGTAATCCCCTTAATATTGAAACGCCTATAATCGCTCTTCACCGCGCCGGTCTCATCGAAGACGACACAGGAACCAACCGTGCCCTCACCCGAAGTGTGGCTAATATCGAAACACTCGATTCGGCTAGGCATAGATTCCAGTTTGAGAGAGTCTTGTAACTGTTGAAAACGCTTATATATATTTTGTTTATTGCTCACGTAGGCCTGCAGTGACTCGCGGGCATTAGTCACGGCTAACTGTAGCCATTTGGCCCTATGCCCACGTACTCGCATAGAAAGCCTTATCTTGCGCCCAGCCACATAGGCCAAAGCCTCACGCAGCCCCTCTCCGTCTTCCAGCACGGTGGGCACGATGATCTCGGCGGGAATACTCGCCGCCTTCTCATCGCCTAGATAGGACTGTGAGACGAAGGCCGATAGCAATTCACCCACATCGCTAGCCAACTTGAAGCGCGGATAGAAGTTCTTGCTACCGATGATGCGACCCGCTCGCACATAGATGACATGGACACAGACGTAGGACTGCATTATTTCGGCGGCCACGATATCGGCATCATCGCCCTGGTTGGCGACTGCCTGATCCTCCAGCATGCGCCGCAGGCCCAGTATTTGGTCTCTTATCACCGCTGCTCGCTCAAAATCCTCTTTCTCTGCAGCGGCCTCCATGTTAGCCGTTAGCTCCTTAGTGAGCGCGTCACTCTTGCCCTGCAGGAAGAGAGTCGAATAATGCACGTCTTTGGCATACTCCTGGGGACTGATGGCCTTAACACATGGCGCCGTGCAACGTTCAATCTGATACTGAAGACAGGGCCTTGATCTATTATTAAAATAGCTATCCTGACATTGCCTTACCTTGAATACCTTCTGTAATACCTGAAGAGTTTCTCTGGTTGCGTTCGCGCTGGGATAGGGGCCGAAAAAGCGCCCGGAACGCTTGCGGCTGCCGCGGTAGAAACCCAGCCTGGGGTAACTATCAACGCTGGTTAGCAAGATATAGGGGTAGGATTTATCATCACGCAGCTGAATATTGTAATTAGGCCTGTGAGACTTTATCAGCGTCTGCTCTAGCAGCAACGCCTCTGTCTCGGTATTAGTCACGGTGATCTCGATATTCCGGATCTTGTTGACCATGGCCAGTGTCTTGCTGGTTAGGCCAGAGGCGCGGAAATAGCTGCCTACCCTGTTCTTCAGGTTACGGGCCTTGCCGACATAAATCACCTCACCGGCCTCGTTCAGCATACGATAGACGCCTGGGCGGCTGCTTAAATGCGAGAGGAAGTGCTTATGATCGAATTGGGAGCTGACGTCTGCGGACATGATCCTGCTATTACTGCGTGGGCAGCTGCATTGGCGGTAGATTGAGTGGAGATTAGCCGATGCCGCCCGCAGTCACAACTGCGAGACTCATTCCACGCGGGCAAACACTAATAATGCCGGGAATTTAAATGAATTAGCTAGCTCTTAGGCTGAGGTTTGGCAGCTCGTCATACTCACGGGTATCGTCAGCCAGGCCATGCTTAACTGCAAGTATGGTGAGCTCAACGTCGCTGCGAATGCCTAGCTTCTCGAAAATACGATAGCGGTAGCTATAGACAGTTTTAGGACTGAGGACTAGGTAAGCCGAGATCTGGCTCACCTTCTTGCCATTCGTCAGCATCTGCGAAGGGATAACACCGGAAGCCACGCTGGACATAGCCACGATCTTGCGATCCGGCGACAACTTCAGGATATCTCTCGTCGCCTCGATACCGCCAAGCCCTGGCATACGCGCATCCAATAAGATTATATCGGGCATCTGACCGCTTCAAGAATGATTTTTATTGTCTGAATTCAGTGTATCAGAGCCCTATTGTGAGATATATTCTAAGATTTCCTCACCGCTGCTTAGCTACCCAAGCACGACCATATCAGGCGTATCGTCGAGCAAACGAGCTATACCCTCGCGAACTAGCTCATGATCATCAACAAAACAGAATAGAGATTTTATTTTGAGCGTATTTTGCACTATTTTATTCCTTCAGAGGGATTCGAACCACGGAATGGGCAAGAGACTAAAGGCTATTCCAACAATATTCCTGACAGGCCGAATTAATAGCATAGCGTGATAGAGGGCACAAATTGAAGGTCGGAAAACGGGAACTGGGTCACACGTCTGCGGTTCGAGGCTGCAAATGGGGATTTTCGAATTAACCCTTTTCGAAACCTTGGGCCAGTGCTAGGCGATGCGTACCTCTGTCTGCAGGGCTATACCGAAGCTCTGTAGTATCGAGCTGCTCATGTCCTGAGCGAGAAGCAGGATGTCCTCACCAGTCGCTCCGGCCGCGTTCACCAATACCAGGGCATGGTCCTCATGCACCGCAGCCCCACCTCGGGTTTTACCCTTCCAGCCCTTCTTATCTAACAGCCAGGCCGCAGGAAGCTTTGCCAGGTCGGGGTCATCGGTATCCCAGGCCGGCAGATCAGGATAGGACTCGCGCAGCTTAAGCAGTTTGGTACGCGATACGACTGGATTCTTGAAGAAGCTACCCGCGTTACCAATTAACTCCGGATCCGGCAGCTTACTCTTGCGGATTGCACACACCGTATCGAACACACGCTGCGGTGTGGCCTCCTTACCCTGTAGCGCCTCTCGCAGCCCGGCATAGCCCAACTGTGGTGTAGGCTCTGCACCCAGTTGCAGAGTGACTGAGAGCACCACTAATTTCTGCCCTGGGTCCTGCTTGAAAATACTGTCGCGATAGGCGAATTCGCAATCGGCTTTACTCATATGACGCAGCTCACCGGTTTTTAGCTCAAAGGCCTCCAGCTCGACAAAAAATTGCTCTAGCTCTACCCCGTAAGCACCTATATTTTGAATCGGGGCCGCACCCACGGTACCGGGTATAAGTGCCAAATTTTCAATACCATACAAGGAGTTCTGCAAGCAAAACTTGACCAGTTCGTGCCAATTTTCGCCCGCCGCGGCCCGGAGCATGCCCGCGCCGGGCAGGATCTCCCTGCCCCGGGTATTCATGTGCAGGATGAGCCCCGGGAAATCCTTTATAAACAGAGTATTGCTACCCTGCCCCAGAATGAGGATTGGAAGGCGCTTGGAGCCAGCAAACTCACGCACTTCGCGCAGATCTGCGGCATCTTGAATATCGGCAAGATACGCAGCCTTCTGGCTTACCCCAAAGCTGTTATAGGGGCTTAGGTCGACCTGCTCCTGAATCTTGAAAACCACCGTTACTCCACCTCTTTTAATTGTTTCAGACCTTGTTCCAGCTGCCCCAGTAAGCAACGGCAAGCATCCTCCGCAAGGTCCAAGACCTTCTCAAAGCCCTGCTCGCCGTCGCCAAAGTAAGGATCCGGCACCGAACGATCACTTTGATTAGAATAGGCAAGAAAAAGCTGCACGTTGGCCTTGCTACGCTCTGGCTTCAATTGCTGTAGATGGAACAAATTATCCTGATCCATAGCCAGAATATAATCGAAGTCGTGAAAATCACTGATACTGACCTGCCTGGCAAACTGATCGTCTAGCTTATAGCCTCTTTGCGCGGCTGCAGCGATTGACCTAGAGTCTGGGCGCTCACCGATGTGATAAGTGCTAGTACCTGCAGAGTCAACTTCAATATCACCACTTAACCCTCTATTTTCTATCATTTTTTGCAGAACACCATGGGCCGTCGGCGACCGACATATATTGCCCAGACATACCATCAAGACTCTAATCTTGGGAGTCACTGCTATAGGGCCTGTTGCAGAAGATACCGTCAATTGAGCGCGGTCTAAGCCTTGGAGGCTTTGAGATGGGCACGCACCAGCTCCAAGTCCCTCTCAGTATCAACACCGGGAGGAATACTCTCAATTGAAACGGCGACATGAATGCCAACACCATTGTACAGCGCGCGAAGTTGCTCAAGCTTCTCGGTGACTTCAAGCTCACACACGGGCCACTCAACAAATTGGTTTAGCACCGCAACTCGGTAAGCATAGATACCAATATGCCGGTAACAGTTCTTAGCCGACGCGCTGCCCTGCCAGGGAATCGTCGCACGACTAAAATACAGCGCATGACAGCGATGGTCGAAAACCACCTTCACGCTATTCGAATCGACTATCTCTTTCTGCGACGTGATCGTCTCGCATAAGGTCGCGATACCAACCTCTGAATCTTGTTCAAGATTGTCCGCTACCTGATTGATTACGCGAGGAGGAATAAGCGGCTCATCTGCCTGCACATTTACCACCAGGTCTGACTCGCTCATGCCTAGCTGGCAGCTGACCTCCTGAATGCGATCGGTACCAGACACATGGCTGCTCTTCGTCATGCATACCGTCGCACCAAATCCCTGAGCCACGCTCTGTATACGCTCATCGTCGGTAGCAATAACAACCCTGTCTGCCCTGCTTTGAAGCGCCTGCTCATAAGTACGCTGTAACATTGGTTTACCTGCTATATCCAGTAGCGGCTTACCCGGCAATCGGGTCGCAGCAAAACGAGCAGGAATAACGACACTGAAACTCATCGATATTTCTCGCTCTCTTCCAAGGTAAGTTCTCTCGCCTCATTGCTTAACATCACCGGCACATCGTCTCTTACCGGAAATGCCGTGGCATCTGGCAAACAGATCAATTCCTTCGCTTCACGGTCATAGTGCAGCTCCCCTTTGCATAAGGGACAAGCGAGGATACTTAATAGTTTTTGGTCGAGCATAGAGATACTCCCGTCTCCTTGACAGAGCGAAGATAACAAACAAGCTACAGTTTTTAGTCTAAGGGATTGTTTCTAAAGAGTGGAGGCTTTGCGGATATCTTCAATGAGACACTCTACAAATTTACTCTCGAGACTTACTTCTACCGATAGAGTCCAAAAATTGCTCTTGGCGAACTGTCGGCATTTTACCGCATCCTTCTCTGTCATTACGACAGGTTGATGCTCATCGATGTGTTTCTGTTCAAAATCCATGCTGGTGAACTTGTGATGATCGGGAAAACTGAATGTTTCTAATTGATAAGGTAAACGCTCTAACAGAGCATAGAAGCGCTGAGGGTTGCCGAGGGCAGAAACTGCCTGCAACTTGTTACCCAAATTAAAGGGGGCGCCAGAAAAAGGACGCTTCTCTGCGCTGACCTGATTGACGAGATAGCGCGGGAGCAACTGCATGGCACTCGCCTCGGTCAAATGAGGTATCTGCGAAACTTCATTCCTAGTCTCGCCATTGATGATTATATAGTCGACCTCATCCAATCTATTTACCGATTCTCTTAAGGGGCCGGCGGGCAAGCAAAAACCATTGGAGAATAGGCGCTGCCCATCGACAACCACAATCTCCAGATCACGGTACAACTTATAATGTTGAAGACCGTCATCGCTGAGCACTACATCGACGTCTTCAGCCTCAATCAAGCCGCGCAGTGCTGCCCTTCGATCTGGATCTACGTAGACCGGGCACCCGGTCTTCTCCGCGATCAGAAAAGCCTCATCACCGGCCTCGGCCACGCTGGAGTCCTCGTCGACCCGAAGCGGATAGCTAGCAGCATCGCCGCCATAACCACGACTGATAATTCCCGGCTTGAATCCCCGCGACTGCAGTTCTTGAGCGAGACTGATTAGCAGCGGAGTCTTGCCAGTTCCGCCCAAGGAAATATTACCAATGACAATAACCGGAACTTCGAGATAGCCAGGGCGCTGCTTACTCTGTTGATGCGAGCGGCGAAGCTTGGTGACTCCTTGAAATAGCAACGATATTGGCCATAGCAAAAACAACCACCCTGCTCTTTTGTGCCAAGCTCTTTCTAGAAAAGTCATTCTGCCGATGCCGCAGCTTTCTCCGAAAACTGATTTGCGTGAAGTCTAGAGTAAATTGCTTGCTTGGCAAGTAATTCCTTGTGAGTTCCAGACTCCATGATTTTTCCTTTATCCATGACCAGTATTAAGTCTGCTTTTTCGATAGTCGACAACCTATGAGCAATCACAAACGTTGTCCTGCCTTGTCGCAGGGTATCCAGCGCTTCTTGTATGCGCGTCTCTGACTCGGAATCGAGCGCAGACGTGGCCTCGTCGAATATCAGGATTGGCGCATCCTTTAACAGAGCGCGCGCGATAGCAATTCGCTGCCGCTGACCACCAGACAGTAACACGGCATCATCGCCAACTTGGGTGTCCATACCCTCGGGTAACTCATCGATAAATTCCATGGCATGGGCATCGCTAGCGGCCTTACGCACTTTCTCATGATCGACCACATCATCGCCATAAGAGATGTTCTCTTCTATCGTGCCATTGAATAGCACGACCTGCTGCGAAACGAGAGAAATATTTTCCCGCAGACTCTCCAGCTTCAAGTCTTTAACCGGCACGCCGTCGAGGGTGATTTCACCCTGCTGAAAGTCATAGAATCTCGTGATAAGACTGACGAGGCTGGATTTACCACTACCGGATTTTCCTACAAGCGCAATGGTTTGTCCGGGTTCCGCAGTGAAGTTGATACCGTCCAGTGTCTGAGCACCATCTTGATAGGCGAAGCTAACATCTTTAAAGACGACTCTACCCTTAGCTCTGAGCAACTGCGCTGTGCCTGTATCGCGCTCCGTGTCCTCATCCAGTAATTCGAAGATACTCGCGGCGGCAGAGAGGCCACGCTGTATTACTGCGTTGATCTGGGTTAGTTGTCTTATAGGTTTTGCGAGCAATCCTGCCGCGCTGAGAAACGCCACAAAATCACCTGGCGTGTTAGTGGCAAAGAAATCGGGGGACATCGCAAACCAGACCAAGATCGCTATCGCCGTACTCACGATCAGCTGAATGATTGGCGTGCTTGCACTGCGGGTCAGCACCATTTTCATGTTCTGCTTTCGGTTTTTTTCACTCGCCGCGGACAGGCGGGTACTGACATAGTCTTCTGCATTAAAGGTACGTATTACACGATAGCCTTTTATAGTCTCATTTGTTATCTGAGTCACATCACCCATCGAGTCCTGCATCTGCGTGCTGTAACGCCGAAACTTCTTCGACGCTATGGATACCACCTTGCCTACTACCGGGGCAATAACCAGGAAAGTCAGACTAAGCTTCCAGTCCATATACATCAGGTAGGCCAGCAAGCCAATCACCGTAAAGCCTTCACGCACCGCAACGGCCACAGCATTACTGGCCGCACCGGTAATCTGCAGAACATCATAGGTAAGTTTGGACACGAGACGCCCAGATGAATTCTTGTCGAAATAACTCGATGGCAGGCGGATGAGGCGATCTATCAGTTCACAGCGTAGTTTATGTACGACATGGTTGGAAATACTTGCAAGAAAGTAGCTACCCATGAAACCGCCCGCACCACGCACCGCAGCCAAACCGATAAACGCTAGAGGGCTTATTATACGAAGCGCCTCATAGTCTCCGCTGGTAATCGCGTCCACTGTCCAGCCCAGCCACCAGGTTGCCGCAGGAGACGTAAGTGCGAAAATTACATAACCGAGCATGGCGGTGCCAAAAATGAGCCGGTGCGGCAGCATATAACGGAACAGCCTGCGGTATAGCCGCCAGCTTTCTTCTTTACCTAGCTTTATATCCGGGGTTTTATCTCTATCGCTCATAGCAGTTCAGTTGGGGCTGATCCTGATTCTTCAAGTTGCTGAGGTCGCTGCGTGGCTATGTTCATCCGAGTAAAACCGGATTGCCCAATACCATCCATTGCAGTAACTACGAATTGATGTGCCGCTTCGGCGTCGGCGATTAGCAGGATCGGCAAGCTGCGGTCACCGCCGGACTCTATCTCCAAGCCTTGTACCAGAGTCTCTATTCGCGAATTAACAAGCGCTCTGCCATTGATGGAGTAACTGCCATCACGGGAAACTAAAATTTCAATCTGAGAGGGATTGCTTTGTGCCGCCTCGGCGTTCGCCTCAGGCAGATTGACCAGCAAGCGGGTCTCGCGACTGAAGGTAGTTGTCACCATAAAGAAGATCAACAAAAGAAACACTACGTCTATCAAAGGCGTCATATTAATAGCGAGTTCTTCGCGTTTTGCTCGTTTGAATTTCAAGTCACTGTGTTCTCTTTATACCCATGGCTAACCGACGGCCTAAAATGAGCCTACTTCACTTCAACCTTTCGATCACTGTGCAGCGCATCGACTAACTTTATCGATTCCAGCTCTAGATCCAGAACCAAAGAATCTACCTTTCTCGTAAAGTAACGGTGAAACATGAAGGTAGGAATCGCGACGGTGAGACCGGCTGCTGTCGATATCAACGCCTCAGAGATACCTCCGGCCAAGGCATTCGCATTGCCGGTACCCTGCAACATGATCTCATTGAAGACTCGAATCATACCAACCACCGTACCTAACAGGCCAAGCAGTGGCGTAATCGCAGCCATGGTGCCCAGAGTGTTCAGGTACCGCTCCATGCTATGAATAACTTGCGCAGCAGCCTGCTCGATACTTTCGATCATCGCCGCCCTACCATATTTTGAACTCAGCAGCCCGGCAGCCAGAATTTGCCCTAAGGGTGAAGATAGCCGAAGTTCACGCAGCTTGCTGGAGTCCAGCTGATTGTTCTTTAGCCAAGTCCAAATCTGAGCAATCACGTATTTTGGCGAGATGCGCGCTGCACTCAGACTCCAAAACCGTTCAATGATGATGGCGATCGCGACGATGGAACAAAGAATAATGGGCAACATCAGCAAGCCGCCGGCCCGAATTATTTCTACCACGTGTTTCCTCCAGAAAACCGATTAATAACTCTATCATATCCGCCGGTACACGGCCTGCACTGGCTAATAAGCTTATCGGCAACAGGTGCAGGTCTAATTAATGCCAATAGCGGAAATTCTCCTTCCTATGCCGGAGAATTTCAGCAATTTCCCCCTCGCCTTGCTTCGTGCTGCCGAAATCAAAGCTAATCATGCCCGAATCTGCCGTAGAGAGCGCCTCGCTGCCGAATTCATCATAGCGAGATCTTACCTCATCATGGAGATGCCCGAAGCTGTTACGATAACCAGCAGAGAACACTACGAAACCCGGTTTTACCTGCTTCAGGAACGCATAGCTTGAGGAGCTAAGGCTGCCATGATGAGGTGCAAACCGGAAATGACAAACAAGTGGTTGCTACCGGTTGCAGTAGACAGGCTCCAGCTGTCTTGAGAAATCCCCGCTCTATCACATATCAACAAAACCACCAACAAACCACTGTTAGGTGTATCCCCCAATATTCGCTCATACTGCTCATTTATGGCATAACGCAGAGAGTGCAGACGAACCTGCAAAGAGTCGGTCAATAAAATCGCAATTACCCCTAGTAATTGCGTAACTAGTTGTTCGCTAGGCGACGGGCGCACATAACCACGTGCGCTTACTCCGCGCTGAAAAGACCAGCCTTCATGGTCGAAACCCGTGGGGTTTGAGAAGCCATGAGGACGATTCAGTCGTACTGAAAACTCCCAGTACTGCCCAAGACTAATAGTGCTCTCGCCATAGTAGTTCAGAACTACCCGGCGAGAAGAGAACCCGGAATCAGAGTGAGGGATCTTGAATTGGAACTGTTGCGCGATAAGAGATCTCTCTGGCAAGCCGGTTACCACCCCTATCACGTTCAGGGTTTCACCCTCTAACACTTGCGGCAGGCGTTCCGCTAAAACGTTGTTAGCCCAATGTAGATGCCAGAGAAGCCTAAACAGGATTAACAACAAGTAAATAAAAAATCGTTGAATGACTAGCCAGACATCGAGTGCTCTTGCAGCGAGTGAGAGCACTACAAAAATTATGATCCCATTTGCAGATGATTTCAGAGCGAAGCCGACGTCGCTAATTAGAGCACCGTTAGCTATCCCCGCGCAAATATATACGATGGCGCAGCGCATCCGTGACTCCCTATCTTCTCCATAAGGATATAGGCAGGGAGTATCTTATCGGCTAGTTTTAGCCCAATTTATTCTTGACGGAGTGCTTCTGCAGGTTGTATCGCCGCAGCTCTTCTCGCGGGATAGAAAGTTGCTAGCAGGGAAAGAAGCAGCACGCCAGATGCGACGAAGAGCACATCAGCCAGGCGCAGTTCGGAAGGGAGAAAGTCTATGGGGTAGACCTGAGCGTTCAAAATCTGAACCGAAAAGCTGGACTCGATGAAGGCGGCGAACTGACTCACATACAGAGAGCCAAGCACACCTAATAGCACCCCAATCGCTATACCCATCAGGCCTATGAAGCAGCCTTGCCAGACGAAGATGCGATAGATCGTTGCAGGAGAAGTACCCAGCGTGCGCAATATCGCAATGTCGCCACGCTTATCCCGTACTATCATTATTAGACTCACAATCAGGTTAAACGCCGCCACTGCAATTAGAAGCCATAGCATAAAGCTAATGATATCGCGAGAGAATTGAATATTTTCATAGATCGCCCCTAAGGTCGCGACCCAACTCTCGCTGCGCAAGTTGCCCTGCAGATCGCCAAGCATTTCTTGGCGAACCGTCTCGGCCTGCAACACATCGATGGTTCTGATATGAAGGGCATTGTAAGGGCTGCGCAATCTGAATAGTGATCTGGCAGCCGCCAGATTGATCATCACCAGGTTGCCATCTAGCTCTTGCGCACCTACGCGATAGATCCCCACTACATTGAAGCCTTTAAAAGTGACCAACGGCGTGATTGGGTTTATCAATATAGAGGTAGAGAAAAGATCAATACTATCCCCCACGCTCACTCCTAATCTGTTCGCGAGGGTCTGACCAAGAACTATGCCCCAGCGTTCTCCCTCTAGCGCGTCCAGACTTCCAGCTCGCATGAATCTATTAAGGACGGATGATTCCGATCCCTGTGCTGCATCTATGCCATTGATGACAACACCTTTATTACTGTCGCCGGTAGCAGCCACTCCGATTGCCTGTATCACTGGCGCTATAGACGTTACCGATGAGTTGCGCGCTATGTTTGAACGAACCTCCTGCCACTGCGCCGCATTGAGGTTCTCTTCAGAACTTACTGTGATATGCGGCACTATACCCAGGACACTCTGGCGCATTTCTTTGTCAAAGCCATTCATCACGGAGAGTACGATGACGAGAATCGCCAAACCTAAGGCCAGCCCAAAGATCGAGATAGCCGACATAAAAGAAACCAGATGACTGCTCTTGCCTGCACTGACATAGCGAAACGCTATGTAACGCGACAAGTTCACAGGCTTATTGCTCACGCAAAAGACCATCGGCAAGCAATAGCCTGCGCTGCATAGAGGATGCGAGCGCCTCGTCATGGGTGACAACAATGAAACTTATCTGCAAGGTGGCATTTAACTCATTCATTAGTGCTTGTATTTCAATTGCCGTATTTCGATCGAGATTACCCGTCGGCTCATCCAGTAACACGCAGCTTGGCTCCGCGACTAAAGCTCTGGCTATGGCTACGCGCTGGCGTTCGCCGCCGGACAGTTCCGAAGGTTTATGTTCCACCCTGGAGGCGAGGCCTACCCGGCCGAGTATGGAGCGAGCGCGATCCGCGGCATCTGCCATAGACATGCCCGCAATCAGCAGTGGCATGCATACGTTCTCCAGAGCAGTAAACTCACCTAGCAGATGATGAAACTGGTATACGAAGCCAAGGTGTTTGTTACGAAGCAATCCTCTCTCGGTTTCGTCAACTTTCGCCAGATCTTTTCCGGCAATACTCACTGTCCCAGATGTGGGCAGATCGAGACCACCTAGCAAGTTGAGCAAGGTTGTCTTGCCTGAACCTGAACTACCAACGATAGCGATGCGCTCTCCACGCCTCACCTGCAGGTTTACGCCTTTCAATACATGAACAAGTTGCGGGCCCTGAGAATATGTTTTCTCAAGCTGCTCGCAAGTCACCACCGCCGCCCCCTCATTCATTATTTCTTCATCACTCATAGCGCAGCACTTCCGATGCCTGAATTTTGCTTGCCCTATAGGCTGGATAAAGGGTTGCAACAAAACTTATAGCCAGCGCCGCCAAGCAGATCAAGCCTACTTCACCCCAATCTATCTGGGTCTGTAAATGGGAGATAAAGTATCTGTCCGAACTACTTGCCAATGAGTTAATAATTCGCTCAAGAACCAGACTGATATCTGTAAGATTCGCCGCCAAAAGAGTTCCGAGTAAGGCCCCTACCAGAGTCCCTACCAATCCCGCCACTAGCCCTTGAACGATGAAGATTCGCATAATACTGCCACGACTCGCACCCATGGTCCGCAGGATCGCTACATCAGCGCCCTTATCGGCAACCACCATAACCAGAGTAGAAACAATATTAACCGCACCCACTACCACGATCATCAGTAGCATAAAGCTCGTCAGAATTTTTTCCATGCGCAGCGCATTAAACAGACTTGCCTGCGCCTCATCCCATGAATGCAGCTGCAGGCCTGAATAGTCTGCAAACAACTCCTGGGCGATAGCTTTGGCATTGAAGATATCATCGACACGCAAACGCAGAGTTAAACGAGACGCCGAATTCAACGCGAACAGTTCCTGAGCCTGAGCCAGATTTATTAATGCGGTATCGCTATTCCCGTAAGCGCCGAAGTCTGCATAGCCAACCACAGTAAAACCTTCGGTATCCGCCAGATTTCTGGCCAATAGACTTCCTAGGGCTGTCACCGACAGGTCTGCGTTACTGTAGATACCCAAGCTGCCGGCGAGTTGCGCCCCGAGTATGATTCCGTTCTCAGTCGCAGTCAGAGCAAGCAGCAACTCTCTATAGCGCGAACTCGGATTATCTACCACGTCGGCTTCGAGACCTCCCTCTACACCGCGCAGACTTACAAAGCGATTGTTTCCCTGATACAAGATGTTGGCCTCTCCCTCCATGAAGGGGGATGCCGCTATAACGCTCGGAGATTTCAGCGCAATGTCAGCCAACTCATTCCAATTGCTGTTGACCGATTCGCCGGAAACAGTGACATGAGGAACGGATTTTAAAGCATCGGCACGCAAGGTATCGATAGACCCGTTCATTACTGCCAGTGCGACGATTAAGATAGTTACGCCCAGGCTCACCCCAAGCATGGAGATAACAGAGACGAAGGAAAGAAAAATGTTTCGCTTCCTGGCCAAAGAGTAACGCAAACCCACAAACACAGAAAACGGCTTAAGCATGTGCGAACCTTGTTACTTCTGAATCAGGGCCGAGTTACGGCCGCGAGGACGGCGTGTCTTGCAGCCCTAATATTGTTCGGCGTGACGCTGCAAGAGCCGCTGCACCGTTTTGAAACTAATCGGCATCACCGGCGTAGATACTTCGCTGGAGATAGCACGCAAAGACTTACCCTGCTTCTTGAGCTCCATGATTCTGCGCAGCACTCTCTGCTCCATAGGGTTTTCTAGAAGGCGCCCATTCTCGTGAATCATATAACCAAACGGCCGGCTTCCGCCTAGATAACGCCCCTGCTTTCGCTGACGTTGCTTAACACCCTTAATACGCTCCGCCGACTTGCGCTTTTCTAAGGCACTGTATAACTCGGTGACTTTTATGAAATTTACACTAAGCTCAGGGTCAGTAATATCGCCGTCCAGTTCTACGATGTGTAGCTGAACTGATATGTCTCGAAGCTTCTGTATTAATTTTACAACTTCATGGCTGGAGCTACATATTCTCTCAAGCTTACTGCACAAAACCACATCACCCGGTTGCAGCAGACCCATTAGTCGCCTGCCTGAATCGCGGCGACTGAATTCATGATTCCAATTACAATTGGTATCCTTCAGCGTCTCAGTCATAAACCAACTGTGACGGAGACAGTAAGTTTGAACCGCAAGCATCTCTGGCTCTAGTATCGCTTCAAGCTCGTCTTGCTCAAGGGAAGCTTCCAGTTCGGAAGTCCGGCAGTAAGAATAAATAGTCATTGATCTTGCCCCTAACAGCTTTACGGTAGGCCCTATATTGAGCATTCACCGTCTATCGAATTCTTGCTCTAGTTACTCTAGTTGTTCAGAAGCAACCCTAAATCGCCCGCAGATGGCTTAGCTAAACTCTATGTTTGGCCGGTATCTTATTGATTTTTTGTGTCTTTGTACCGGCGAAGTCAATACGGCGGATATTTTAACCACAGGACTTTCGTTTTATCAAGCTGCGCTGCAGCGACACAGAAATCACTGTTTGGAGCAAGCCGCGGCGGCGTCGTAATGAGCGCCCCGTTTCAGGGCTCTATACAGCTATTAGACGCTGGGGCCTACCCTCCAAACTCGAGAATTCATCTTCTGAGAATGTTGCAGGTTATTGTTTTTTTGAGAAAATTTAGCGAAAACAGCGCCCCGCTAATTGAGTCCCACAGACTTTACTGTTATATTCCTCCGCTATGTTCCCTCTATTTACGTATTCGAGGGCGCTGTCCTGTGATTCACAAGCGCCATACTGCGCGGATACAGGGCGTATAGAAGTCTTCAGTAAATATTGAGACCTATTGGACTAAGATCTCCTGACGACAACTATATAAGGTCCGAGCCATTTAGCCGTGACCACAGAGGCAGAATTACAGCTTCATAAGACTGATTGGACCCACACATGGGAATCAGCAGATAGCTAGATAGACTGCTAACCCATTAAACAGTTATTAAAAGTCATGTCTTAATGGGCATGATGAGACAAACCGGATAAGTTTAGGATTTAATATTCGAGAAAGGCAGCTGATGCTGCGCTGAAACCCAGCTCAAATCAGCTGGGCAACGAAAAACAAAACTAAGTAATATTTTCAACAAAAACAATAGATTATATGCAACATCGAGCCTCAAACAGGCAGTCCATTGAGCACTCAACGAGTCATTGCATGTCTATGGCTGGATTATTATTGTTAAAACGTTAAGAATTTGCTGTAGCTGAAGCCCGATCCACCAGATTTTGCTTCTTCGTTGCCCTCGTTCATAACTCCCCGAGAGCTATGCACACCCCACTCGGTATTCCCTCCTGAGTTTTCTTATCTGGTTCAACGACAAGCGAACCTATTATGAAAAGAATGCTTATTAATGCGACACAGGAAGAAGAACTTCGTGTCGCCCTCGTCGATGGTCAAAAGCTTTACGATCTAGACATCGAAAACCGCACCCGCGTCCAGAAAAAAGCAAATATCTACAGAGGCAAAGTGACTCGTGTAGAGCCTAGCCTCGAAGCTGCCTTCGTCGATTTTGGAGCCGACCGCCATGGCTTTCTCCCTCTGAAAGAGATCGCCAAGCAGTATTACACCAAGGATGTAAAATCCAGCAACATGAAGGAGCTGGTGCCTGAGGGCACTCAGGTTATCGTTCAGGTTGAGAAAGAAGAGCGCGGCAATAAAGGCGCCGCCCTAACCACCTACATAAGCCTTGCCGGTCGTTACTTGGTATTAATGCCAAATAACCCAAAGGCCGGAGGCATATCACGTCGCATCGAAGGCGATGACCGTTCCGAGCTAAGAGAAGCCTTACGTGGCCTAGAGATTCCCGATGGCATGGGCATGATCGTGCGCACCGCGGGCGTTGGCAAAGCGCAAGAAGAGCTTCAATGGGATCTAGACTACCTGCTAGCGCTATGGACAGCGATACAGGATGCGAGTACAGAGAAACCTGCCCCCTTCCTGATTTATCAGGAAAGCAACGTGATTATCCGCATGATTCGAGACTACCTGCGCAGAGATATCGGCGAGGTACTCTTCGATACCCCAGAGTCCTTCCAAGAAGCTATTACCTTTGTCAAGCAAGTGATGCCGCAATACGAAAACAGAATCAAGCTGTATGAAGACAAGCTACCTCTATTTAACCGCTATCAGATCGAAGGACAGATAGAGAGCGCCTTTGAGCGCGAAGTGAAGCTTCCTGCCGGTGGCTCAGTTGTTATAGACCCAACCGAGGCATTGATCTCTATAGACATCAACTCATCGCGAGCGACTCGTGGAGCTGACATAGAAGAAACAGCACTGAATACCAACCTTGAAGCTGCTGACGAAATCGCCAGGCAGTTACGCCTGCGAGACATGGGCGGGCTGGTGGTCATCGACTTCATCGATATGAACTCAAGCCGTAATCAGCGCCAAGTTGAGAATAGAATGCGCGATGCCTTAGAGCCCGATCGCGCGCGCGTGCAAGTTGGGCGCATCTCGCGCTTCGGCCTATTAGAGATGTCTCGACAGAGATTACGTCCCTCGCTGGGAGAAACCAGTGCAATTGTTTGCCCACGTTGCAGCGGGCAGGGAACCATCCGTGACGTTGAATCACTATGTCTGTCTATCTTGCGAATCGTGCAGGAAGAAGCCAACAAGCAGAAGTGCCAGGAAGTACGCGCAACCGTACCGCTGGTCCTTTCATCATATCTACTGAACGAGAAACGCATTGCATTAGCTGATATCGAAGAGCAGAGCTCAACCAGGGTGCTAATAATCCCTAACCCTGAGCTTGAGACTCCCCATTACGAAATTACTGCAGTGAACCAGCAAGACGAAGTCTATGAAGTGGATGTAACAGCCATCGTCGAGCCACCTCCTAATGCGAAATCAAAGGAACAAACCGCGTCTGTGCAGAAACCAGCGGTAAGTAATCTGCCGGATCAACGATCGCCACCGCAGCCCAAAAAGCCGGCGCCTAAGCAAGGTTTCTTTGCGCGACTATTCGCTGCTCTGTTCGGCACTCCCGATAAAAAGAAAGAAGAGCCCAAGAAAAGACCTGAAGGCGGTAATCGCAATAGATCGCGACAGGGTTCACGCAATCAGAATCAGCGCGGACAGCAATCTCGCGGGGGCAACCAACAGCGTAACGATTCACGCAGAGATCGCGGTGGAAAGTCATCCAGCCAGAATCAGCGACGCAATCAGCCAAACAGGAATAACGACGGCGGCAAAGCCAAGTTAGATAATGAAAATGCTAAAACTCAAGATAAGGCTGTGCGGACTGATAGCCCTGAGCAAAATTCAGAGCCTAGGGCGCAACGAAGACCAGCCAACAAACGCCCACGCAACTCGAACCAACGTAAGCGAGGGCCAAGGCCGGATCAAGCCAAGCCAAACAGCGAACAGGCTTCGCCTGATCAACAGCTCGCAGCTGCTGCTGTTGTGGAAGTAGATGGCAACAAGGCGGCGCCTGAAGCATCAAGCAATGGAAATAGATCTGGTCAGGGTCGTAACCAGCGAAGACAGCAATCGAGCCGGACAAACAATCGCGCCAATACGAATGTGGCAGCCGATTCTGCTCCCTCACAACCAGCTGTCGGGGGCGGTGACCAGGCTCAACAGCCGTCGAATAGCCCAAACACGGCCGTGGCTGCGACTGCTAGCCGGGAGACAAAGACTGCAGCCCCGGTAGTAGCACAGCCGACGCCTGCTGCTAGTGACAAACCGCAACAAGCTCCAGCGAAAGTACAGGAAAGCCCGAAACCGGCTAGTAGCAGTTCAGAGCCGGCTACAAACGTGCAAGCGGCGCAGAATGCTCCAGCTCCAACGGAAGCAGCGAAGCCTGCTCAATCGGCTCCACGCGAGAACAAAAGCGAAGATCGACCGGCATCAGCTGAACGTTCTGGCAATACAGACGCGACTAGCAAATCTGCCCGAGCGATGGCTGCTGCTAAACCTGAAGCAAGGCCCGCCAAGCCGGCATCGGCAGCTACTAAACCTGAAGCAAAGCCCGCCAGCCCGGCACCGGCACAGCCCGCCACGGCGCCTAAGCCGAGTAGCGCTGCCGTAGCGCCAGTCGCCGCTTCGGGTCGCGCATCGAATGACCCGCGGGAAGTAAAACGACGCGAAATGACCGCTCAAAAACAGCAAAACAAGGAAGGCTAAGCACAGAGTTAGGATGTAAAGGAGATAGAGGCCAATAGAAAGCGACGTCTCTACTCTAAGCCCCTACTACGGAAAGTAAAAAGCCCGGTTAGACCGGGCTTTTTTTGCCTATTGTTTGACTATCTTTAGCCTATCTTTAACCTATGTTTTGACTATTGTTTGTCTATTGTTGCCTACAAACAATGTGTTTACCAAAAACTTAGAGAGCAGCTTCTAGCTCTGGCAGCATCTTGAATAAATCAGCCACCAAGCCATAGTCGGCCACCTGAAAAATTGGCGCCTCTTCATCTTTGTTTATAGCAACGATCACCTTGCTATCCTTCATGCCCGCAAGATGCTGGATCGCTCCAGAAATACCTACCGCAATGTACAGGTCGGGAGCCACAATCTTGCCCGTCTGACCTACTTGCATGTCATTGGGAACGAAGCCGGCGTCAACCGCAGCCCTGGATGCTCCGATAGCAGCACCCAACTTATCTGCCACCTTCTCTAATAGTACAAAGTTCTCACCGTTTTGCATGCCACGACCGCCCGATATCACAATCGATGCAGCCGTTAGCTCTGGACGCTCCGAGACAGAGAGCTGTTCACTAACGAAGGCGGATAGCTCCTGGGTGCTGGCGAAATCTGAATTCTCGATGGGAGCACTTCCACCCTTCTGCGCTTCGGCGAAAGCCGTGGTACGAACGGTTATGACCTTTACACTGTCCGACGATTGCACCGTCGCCATGGCATTACCCGCATAAACAGGCCGAACGAAAGTATCATCGCTCTTAACTTCCACGATATCTGATATCTGCGCAACATCTAGCAATGCCGCAACGCGGGGCAGCAAATTCTTCCCCGTAGTCGTTGCTGCCGACAAGATGTGTGTATACCCCCTGGCTAGGTCTACAACCAGCGGTGCTACGCTTTCTGGCAACTGATGCGCATAAGCTTCGGCGTCTGCGCTAATTACCTTCGCAACCCCGGCAACCTCTGCCGCCGCAGTTACGGCTTGCTGACAGCCGGAACCCACAACTAACACATGCACATCATCACCGATGGCCGCGGCCGCAGTAATGGTGTTCAAGGTGGCAGTCTTGATTGAATCGTTATCGTGTTCTGCTATTACTAAAATTGACATGCTTACCACCTATATGACTTTAGCTTCAGTCTTCAATTTGTTAACCAACTCTTCAACCGACTCGACGATAACGCCTGCACTTCGCTCAGCAGGAGCTGCGACACTCACCGTCTGTAGCTTGGAGCTAATATCTACACCAAGATCCGCAGGAGTTGTTTCGTCTATGGGCTTCTTCTTCGCCTTCATGATATTAGGCAGCGATGCGTAGCGTGGCTCATTGAGGCGCAAATCGGTAGTAATTATGGCTGGCAGACTAATAAGAACGGTCTGTTCACCCCCATCTATTTCACGAGTAACCTCGATCTTACCGTCTTTAAATTCCGCCTTGCAGGCAAAGGTACCCTGGGGGTAATTACACAATGCAGCAAGCATTTGTCCCACTTGATTATTGTCAGTATCGATAGACTGCTTGCCCAGAATAACGAGGTCTATCCCTTCCTTCTCTACCAGGGTCTTGAGAATTTTGGCCACGGCCAAAGGCTCTACCTGCTGATCAGTTTCTACCAGAATTCCACGGTCGGCTCCTAACGCCAGGGCAGTGCGAATCTGCTCTTGACTAACCTTAGGACCTACAGAGACAGCAATAACTTCATCAGCCGCTCCAGATTCCTTAATCCTAATTGCCTCTTCGATAGCAATCTCACAGAAAGGATTGATCGCCATCTTGGCATTAGTAAGATCGACGCCGGTGCCGTCGCCCTTAACCCTAACTTTAACGTTCGCATCAACGACGCGCTTTATAGCAACAAGAATCTTCATGGATTCTCCATAGTGTGTCTAACAAGAATGGCTTAACTGGTTCGCGCCGGGAAAATTTCGTTTTCACCGCTCGAAAAAAGGGGGCAATAATGCCGTTTTTAGTGGTTTAGGTCAACATTACGCGGCAATTGTGACAGCATTTACAGACATTCGAACCCTAGCCAGCCAGAGCATCGAAAGTAAAAAATTCCCCGTCACTGTAAATGCCAGTGAGCAATTGACCGGACTGCGTTTTATGCGACTCCATCAAATCTACCAGACGATAGAAAACAGCACGGTTAATCAGCGCATTAAGGCCGCTGCGCACATGCACTACAGGATGGGGCTCAGAGGTCTCAGGGTTAACGGCGATGCGGATTGGATGCTCAGCGCCAGCAGTCACAACCTCACCGGCATTAGTTGTAAAAGTCAGATTCTGCTGGCTCCCCCCACCTTCGACCTCCATTTCCAGAGCGACGAAAGGGCAGTCTTGCACCTGAATCCTGACTTTCTCAACCGGCGTCACCAAGTAGTAGTCACCGTCATCCTCCAGCTTCAGTACTGACGCGAACAGCTTAACCATTGTCGGTCGTCGAATCGGCTGGCCCTCGTGAATCCATGTTCCGTCGCGCGCGATGACCATATCCATATCGCCACAGAACGGCGGATCCCAAAGATGCACAGGCGCAGGGCCACGACTCTTGATCTTGCGCAGCGATTCAAATGGGTCGATGGCTGTGCCTGGGCTATCTTTGGCCTCTCCAGCAATGTCTTTGTTTACACTATTATCTGAGATCGCCCTGCTCCTAAACTGGGTAAACATCGTAGTGGTGATGATGATACGGGCTGACGTCAGCAATCGCAAAAATCGTTGCGAGACCTGCAGGCTACCTCGTTATGGCCTAGGGCTAGAAACTATCAGGTGTTACACTTATCGCCCCTACTAATTGCTATATTGTCGATGTCGCAGACACCATGCCTACAAAATTACGTGAATCAGAATTTCGAAATCTGCTTAGCCAGGATAGCCCACTGATTGACGTTCGTGCCCCCTTGGAGTTTATGCGTGGCGCCTTTCCCGCGTCTGTAAATCTACCCCTACTTCTAGACGATGAAAGACACGAGGTCGGCAAACAATTCAAGAGTGCAGGTCAGGATGCCGCCATAATCCTCGCCAACGAACTGGTAAGCGGCGACAGCAAACTAGAGCGCCTCAATAAATGGAAAGACTTTCTTAGGCGTAACCCCTCTGCCTCTGTCTATTGCTTCAGAGGCGGCCTGCGCTCGCAGACGGCGCAGCAATGGATGCTCGACCAGGGCATTGATGTCCCCCTCGTCGAGGGAGGCTACAAGGCTCTGCGGCGCTTCCTTTTGAAGACAATAGAAACGGTAACCGACCAATCCAGCTTTATGATCATAGGCGGAAAAACAGGCAGTGCTAAAACGCACCTGATCAATGCGCTTAATTACAGTATTGATCTCGAGGGGCTCGCCAACCATCGCGGCTCGGCTTTCGGCCGACGTATTCTTGGCCAGCCCACACAGATTGATTTTGAGAATCACCTCGCTATAGCATTGTTAAAGCTTCCCTATGAGAAAGCCGAACATCTATTTCTGGAGGACGAAAGTCGTGCAATAGGCTCTCTTTCCATACCGAAGGAATTCCATGACAAGATGGGTGATTCAGCCATCGCCATGCTGGAAGAGACTCTCGAGGCTCGCATAGAGACAATCTACAAAGATTACATCTATTCCAACTACAAAGATTTTCAGAATCAAGATAGAGACGCTGCTCAGCAAAATTTTTCCAACTTCCTCCTGGAGAGTTTACAGCGAATACAGAAGCGCCTTGGAGGCGAGAAATTCACACAGCTCCACGCCATCATGAATGAGGCATTGACACATACCGACCCCAGCGAGTCAGAATCACTGCACAAGCTGTGGATCAAACACCTGCTATGCGACTACTACGACCCTATGTACGAATACCAGATGAACAAGAAACTAAACCGCGTCGTCTATAGAGGTACTAGAGACGAATTCCTTGTCTGGGCATCACACCTGAACAGGAACAGCTAGGCAGTGACAGTACGTCGATTCAATATTGAGCCGCTACTTTCCTTGCTGCAACAGGGCTTCACCTTACTAACACCTAACAATCGCAGCGTTGACGGTATTTTGCGGGAATTCGCCAGCACGCAAGCCCGTGATACAAACACGCTATCGGGGTGGCAGCGCCCATCCGTATTCGCCATCGACATCTATATTCAACATCTGTGGCAACTCGCTGCTTCACAAGGCATTGCTCCCTTTCATAGAACGACGCTGTTAAGTCGATTCGATGAACAAGAACTTTGGCTGCAAATTGTAGAGTCAAGTTATGACAGATACCCCCTGCTCAATAGCGAGGAAACCGCAAGCACCGTAGCCAGAAGCCATCAGTTCTTTAAACAGTGGAATGTAGCGTCCTCGAATAAAATCGACCACTATCAAAGTGCCATAGACTTTCAGACATTTCTCGAATGGAGTAATCAGTTTGAAACGGCCTGCGCGAAGAATAACGCCCTCAGCCTAAGTGATGCTGGCAAAGTCATCATCGCCAATATAGAAGTGCTGCGCCAAATACTCCCACGAAAGATAGGCCTGGTTAACTTCAATAAAGCACCCCCGCTCTATTCGGAACTATTTGAAGCATTTTCTCGCGTTAGTGATGTCAGCAGACAGGGGGAAGAAACCTTAGGTAAACAGCTCGGGCCGTCTTTTGCCGAGACTGATGCCGCGAGCACAAACTGCAGTTTTCAGAACACTAAAGACGAAGTTGCCGCATGCATAGCCTGGTGCCAGGATAAGGCCCGGCAGTCGGCCCACGCACACATAGGCATAGTCGTTGACCCTGCCCGCTCTCTGGAAACTCTGATTGAAGAGGCTCTGTTTAACGCGAACACTAGCGATACGATAGAAAGCTTCGATCTTTCAAGAGTTCTGAATCGCTACCACAGCAGCGAAAAACTGGACGAGACAGCGCACTTTAACAGGGCTATCTCACTACTATCATTGAATTACGACCTGGTGGATAGCGAACGATTCTGCAGGTTATTACAGTCTCCCTTTACCACGGGTGCCGAAAGCGAAATTCAGTCGCGCATCGCCCTGGAGACTACCCTTCGCAAGAAAGCCGAGGCGGAGATTCGGCTTAGCCAGTTGCGTCAATTTATGCTGCAAGAGACAAGGCAGCACTACTGTCCGATTCTTGCGGCTGCATTACTCGACTTTAGCGAGCTGGCCCGTTATGCCGGCAGCTACCAAACTCTTCGGCACTGGCTACAGCTGTTTACCAAACAACTTCAAGCTTTAGGCTGGCCTGGTACCGACTGTAACGAGGATAATCAGCGACTCGCAGCCCAGTGGCAACAGAGCATACAGCGCTTCTCCGCCTCCTCTGCCATTCTCGGAAATATCTCAATCAGCAAGGCACTAAGAAAATTACAGACCTTTCTAAAGCAGTCGAATGTAAACCTGAATTTCGATGATCGCCTACAGATTTCTATGCTCGATATCGAGGAGTCGCAAGACCTGGTGTTCGATCACGTATGGGTGCTCGCGGCGGATAATAAGAATTTTCCACAGGCTATAAACCCAGTTCCTTTTCTGCCCTATAGACTGCAGCAGGAACTGGGCATGCCCAACAGTTCCAACCAACAACAATTGCAAACCGCAATTGGGCAATTGGTAACGCTACGCAGGAATACTGCCGGCACCATGGTTATTAGTCACCATACTCTCGAAGATGAGTTAACTATCAGGCCCAGCGCATTACTTCAGGAAATACTCTTTGACGAGGCCGTAACAGATACAAACGACGCCAAGAACGAAGACGATCGCGAGAGGAAGCCTACGGCAATAGCGGGACCAAAAAACCACTTAGAAAGATTTCAGGATGTTCTCCACGTGCCGCTTCGACACGATGAGGAAATTCTTGGCGGCACCGGTTTACTCAGCAATCAATCGAATTGCCCCTTTCGGGCCTTCGCCAGAAATCGACTCAGAGCAACTGCGCTCGGAGAGTTTAGCCATGGACTAAACCCAATCGCCAGGGGCAATGCCTTACACAAGGCGTTGGAGAATATCGGGTTGGAGATTGGAAATGCTAAGAACCTACATGAGCGGTCACTAGCCGAATTACAGGAAATGGTCAGCGCTAGCGCAAAAGTTGCCACCGACTTCCTGAGAACACATCACCCCGAGATCATGACTCCCGCTTTTTCCCTGCTAGAGCAGGAACGCTTGTCGAAGCTTTTAAATGGCTTTCTCGAATTAGAGCAACAGCGGACTGAATTCACCATACTTCAGAATGAGATGGCCGTTAGTTGGAAGCATTCAAAGCTAGCCCTATCACTGCGAATAGACCGAGTCGACCAGCTTGAGGATGGCAGCCTGGCTCTCATCGACTACAAAACAGGCAAACACACTGACTACAAGTGGCTGGACGAGCGGCCAGATGATATGCAGCTACCACTGTATCAGATTGCGATTCAGGACAGTGGTGAGAAGCCGGTAAGTGCAACACTTATCTATCAGCTGAATGCTGAGAATATTGGGCTGATAAGCCCGATCGGCATAAGCAGCCTCGGCGTGACAGTGAAAACCAATAGCCAGGCGAAAAACTTCGCTGGTGACTGGCCGGAGTTACACGAATTCTGGAACAAAACCGTTTACTCGCTTGTACAGGAATTCGAAAATGGCCTCGCGGCTATAGCACCAACCCGAGGCTATACAACTTGCCAACACTGCGATCTTGGACCCCTCTGCCGCGTGGCCGAATCGGCCCAGGCTCAGTTTCTTGGGAGTGAAGACGAGCTATGACTGATTCCCAGAACAAGGTTGTAGACTTTGATGCCAGGCAGAACGCGCTGGACACGTCCTGCTCTATTGCCGTTCAGGCACCAGCGGGTTCCGGCAAGACGGAGCTGCTTAGCCTACGTTTTCTTAAATTGCTCTCCATATGCCAACACCCGGAAGAAGTGTTAGCTATTACCTTCACGAAGAAGGCCGCTAACGAGATGGCAGAGCGCATTCTCAATACGCTGGAATGGGCCCAGAACATCGACCCAAAAGCTATTCAGACACAGCTGGATCATGACCGCCACGAGATCGCGAATAGCGTTTTACTTCAAGACAAGGAGATGTCCTGGCAACTGCAGCAGTCTCCTAATCGTCTACGCATTCAAACTATCGACAGCTTCTGTAATTCTCTCGCTAGTAGGCTGCCCATTCTCTCTAACTTCGGCGGCCCACTGCAGATTAGTGAACAAGTCGACGATTGTTATCAATTAGCCATCCACAACTGTCTGAAACTATTGGATTCAGATACGCCAATCGCCGCCTCGATTGCCGAACTGATGCTGCATTTTGACAATGACGGCAACAAGCTAGAGACACTGTTAGGCAGCCTCTTAAAGCAACGCGAACAATGGATTAGCGATATCGTTGGGGTTGCAAGTGACCCGCAGCAGGCCTTACAGCATCTCACTGACAATCTCTTGGAACTCGTCAGCGAATCTATAGCCGAAGCCACACATCTGCTGCGACCCTATTCTGCGCAGCTACTACCCTTACTAGACTATGCGACGAAGAATCTTGCAGGCGAGGACAGCGATTCTCAGTTACTGCTATGTGCTGGTCTGGATGATCTGCCCTCTGGCGGGACGGACAATCTCAATATCTGGATGGGTCTGAGCGAATTGCTTCTAACCAAGAGCAAGGACAAACCAGCGTTTCGCAAGACCGTCAATAAGAATCTCGGCTTTCCAGCCGCATCCGGCGACAAAGAACAGAAGCTGTTACGCAGCGATATGAAGAAAGCCATGGAGAGCATGCTAAAATCGTTGAACGATGCAGACGGACTCTTATCATCCCTAGACTACTTGCGCAGGCTTCCCCTGCCGAATGAGGACATTAATTCCTGGGACTTCCTGCACACCCTCACCGCGGTGTTGCCTACTCTGATGGCGCAGCTGGAACTGGCGTTCACACAGAAGAACAAGGTTGATTATCCACAGGTTAGCCTGGCTGCAATTCGCGCACTGGGTAGCGAGGACAATCCAACCGATCTAGCCCTTAGCCTCGACTACCAGATCAAGCATATTCTCGTAGATGAGTTTCAAGACACCTCGTCGTCGCAGATGGACTTACTTAAAAGATTGACCGCCGGCTGGGAACCTGACGACGGCAGGACTCTGTTTGTAGTCGGTGATGCCATGCAGTCCTGCTACGGATTTCGCAATGCCAATGTGGGTCTATTCATTCGGCTACGGGAGACCGGTCTTGGGCACATCGCGATGCAGCCGATCGACCTCGTCGCGAATTTCAGATCGGATAGCGGAGTAGTCGACTGGGTTAACGCCACATTCGCCGGGGCTTTCCCTGCCCATAATGATATCTCTAGAGGTGCGGTTAGCTACTCACATTCTCGAGCCGTTCACCCAAGAGATATAGCACCCGCGGTGACTAGCCGAATCTATCAATACAGCGACCAAAGCAAGACCGAAGCGGCGATAGAAGAAGGCGCATACATCGCCGAAGAGATTTCGGGTTTGAGAAAACAGTTTCCCAAGCGCAAGATTGCGATACTCGTTCGCAGCCGAGGCCATCTCGAATATATTTTGCCCGCTCTTCGCGAAGCAGAAGTTCCATGGCTCGCTAATGAAATAGACAGACTCGACAGCCTACCGATAATTACCGACCTAAAAAGTCTAACAAGCGCGATATGCAATCAGGCAGACAGGCTATCTTGGCTCGCAATACTGCGCGCACCATGGTGCGGCATCTCACTGAAAGACCTTCATCTTGTAGCAAGTTGGAAACCCGATAGTAGCATCTTTGAAAGCCTGAGCCAGCTATGCTTAGACCCGCAAGCCCCCAAACTTAGCGCAGGCGGTAGGATAAGAATACACAACATCACGGCCGTATTGAGTAACGCCTTCTCAGCCAAACAACATGGCAGGATTAGCCGCATAATACGCAGCGCATTTATCGCACTAGGCGCAGACCTGCTAGTTAGAAGCGAGGCCGAGCTGGACAGCGTCGAGAGATACTTCGAAATCCTGCAGTCCTGCGAAGTCGCTGGCGGCCTGGAAAACTTTGCCGACTTTGAAGCCAGAATTGCGAATAGCTTCGTATCGTCGGCTGCCGATACCCAGGCTAACCCAGTGCAGATAATGACGATTCACAAATCGAAAGGGCTGGAATTCGACCATGTCTTTTTGCCCGGTCTCGCCCGAACGAGTCGCGCAGATGACAAGGCACTACTGCTGTGGCATCAACAGTTGAATGAATACGGTCAGAATAGAATATTTCTGGCTACACTTTCTGCAACAGGTAGCGAAGACAACAATCTCTATAATTTACTTAAGTTTGAGAAGGCAGAAAAATCACGATTAGAGAGCACCCGGCTCCTCTATATCGGCGTTACCCGCGCAATGAAGTCTGTCTACCTCTCTGCCGCATTAGCTGACAAGGACGGCGAGATTATAGCGCCTGGCTCACGGACTCTGTTAGCGACTATCTGGGCACAGATGACAGAATCTGCCATCTATGGTGGTGGTGAAAATGCAATAGATTATATTCCCGTGAACTCTATGCGTCCGCTAATCGATCAGCAAGGCCCTTTGCAGTCATCGCCCCTACTCCAGCGCCTAACCGGCGATTACTTTTTAAACTCCTATCAGAGTCTGCCAGGCGCAGATACGACCCTCGACGCTGAAGACGCAGACGAAGTTGAGGCAACTGTGCTTGTCAGTGAAAATGCACTGCAGATAGAAATAGGCAATCTGGTACACGAGTCGTTGCAGAACCTCGTGTCGAACAAGTCATTGCTAGAAGATGAAAGTCTAACTGGACTAAAACAGCACTGGCGAAGGCGGCTAGAGCTGTTCTCATTCAATCCTACCGATACACAAGCGGCACTCGATAGAATTGAGACCTCTCTTCTACAGACGCAGAACAATTCTGAATTGAGCTGGATATTCGATAGCACTTTAGAGCAAAGCGCCGCCGAACTCGTGATGCAGAGTTACGCAAACGGCTATGTGCAAACCCACGTTGTGGATCGTACATTTATCGATAAGAAAGGCGTTCGCTGGATCATCGATTACAAATCTTCCGAACCTCCCTCGAACCAATCAGCGGAAGACTTTATCGATGAACAGCTAGAACTCTACTCGGGGCAGTTAAATAGATACAGAAGTCTGTTTAGTGAAGAGCAGAACAAGGGAGTAAAAACGGCATTGTTATTTACGAGTGTTCAGAGGCTAGTAGAGTGCACTACGCCATCTACAAAATGAGCTACATATCCTTTTCGGCTATAGCGAAAATGCCCGTCGCATTGCGCAGATAGCCCTTATAGTCCATGCCATAACCAAACAGATAGTAATCCGCAACTTCCAAGCCAACGAAGTCCGCCACGACGCCCGGCTCTTTTCTAGTATGGTGCTTATCTAGCAATACAGCTGTGTGCACAGACTCGCAGCCCTGCTGCCGACAGTATTCGACGACCAATTTCAACGTAGTACCCACATCCAGAATATCATCAACAAGCAGAACATGACGACCTCGGAGAGATTCGCTGGGATAGACCTTCCACTGCAGATCCTTGCCGCTTGTTTCAGCGCGGTAACGCGTGGCGTGCAGATAGTCCATTTGCAACGGAAAATCTAATCTAGTCGCCAGCTTACCGCTAATTATGAGGCCGCCATGCATGATGCAGATCAACAGAGGATTCTTGCTCGATAGTTCTGCGCTAATCGAAGCAGCCATGTAATCCAGAGCAGACTCGACCTCACCCTCATCGTGTAAACAAGTCGAGCGCCCTGCTATCTCTTCTATCAGCTCCGGAGTCATTAGCTTAGGGCTCTGCTTCGAGTGTATTGCTGGCGATCAGACCATCAAGGCCATCCAGAGTACGAGTTGGGAAAGCGAAATCAGCACCGTGAGAATGAACGATCTCAACAATTTTTAACATAACATCCTGTTTGATTTCATGAAAGTCCACCCAGTTCGTTGTCTTGGTAAAGGTGTAGATGAAAAAATCCAGAGATGAAGCCCCATAGCTCAAGAAATTCACTATCAGGGTCTGGCTGGCATCAATTTCATCATGAGATTGCAGCATAGCTTTAACGTCTTTCACTATAGCGCCCATCTTTTCGGAGTCCTTATAGCGAATCCCAATAGTTTCCTTAATGCGCCGATTAGTCATGCGTGAAGGATTTTCCAGTGAGAGCGTATTAAACACCGAGTTTGGCACATACAAAGGCCGCTTATCGAACGTCCTCACAACCGTCAGCCGCCAGCCTATCTTTTCTACCGTACCTTCTATTTCCCGATCCGGCGATCTTATCCAGTCACCCAACGCAAAAGGCCTGTCCAGATAGATCATCAATCCGCCGAAGAAATTGGCCAGCAAGTCTTTGGCCGCGAAACCTATCGCGATACCACCTACGCCGCCAAATGCTAACAGCGCGGTAACCTCTATACCCATGATTGGCATGCCAATGAGCACTGCAGAAATCAGTGTCGCCAGTCGCAGCAATTTTCCAAGCGCTTGCAGGGTCGTCGGGTCTAAAGTCGTACCAAGCTCATCCGCCTCATCCTGCTGATTCTGTAATAAGCGCTCTTCGGCACGGTTGATAAAACGAATCAGAAATAGAGCGATTAGCACTATGAACGTCAGCTGCCTGAAAATGTCTAGATTGGCCGCGGAGAACAGTTCCGTTTCGATATGGCCGTCACTAATTTCAACGGCCCACAAGAGCCCCATTATCAGAATAAAGTAACTCGCAGGTAAGCGAGCCGCATCGAACAGCGCATCGTCCCAGGCGTTGCTAGTCTTCTCAAAATGCCTGCCCACGACTTTAAGAAAGCGCATCGCAATATAGCGGGCAAGCAGGGTGATCGTGACAACGGCAAATAACTCTGCCGCCCAACCCAAGTCTGTTAAGTAGTCAAACGATGTGATTGTTTCTAGCACTTTCTGGTATCTCCAATTAAATCAGGGCGCGCCTGAGGTGGCGCGAAGTAAACCTAGTAGCTCAAGAGCTTGCTCACCAGCTCTTTCGCCTCAAGCCATCTATCACTGTCATATAAGCGGGCATGATTGCTGGCATTCTTAGCCAGCATGCAACCTATCCTGTCGCTACCTGACTGCTTCTTCTTGTCTAGATAGGCAACTAAATCTGCGGCCTGTCGTGGCTCATTGCAGACCAACACCATATCGCAGCCCGCCGCCAATGCCAGATCGGCGCGCTGGGCCACGGAACCGGCGCTGTGCGCCGCGCCCATAGTGAGATCGTCACTGAACACCACCCCGTCAAAACCTAACTCCTTACGCAGCAGCTCCTGAATCCAGACCCGAGAAAAACCCGCGCAGCGCTGGTCGATTTTTGAATAGACGATATGAGCCGGCATGATGGCATCGAGACTATTGATGCAGCCAGCAAAAGGCACCAGGTCGTGCCGCCTGATCTCGTCTAACTGTCGCTCGTCCGTGGGTAGTTCTGTATGCGAATCGGCCAATACCATACCGTGACCCGGAAAGTGCTTGCCCGTGGCCGCCATGCCGGCCTCATGCATGCCATCAATATACGCCATACCGAGCTCGCTTACCTTGCGACCCTCTGCCGCGAAAGCCCGCTCTTTGATAACAGGACTGTTGGCATCGAATAAGTCCAAGACCGGCGCGAAGCTGATATCGATGCCATACTGCATAAGCTCCGCCGCCATGGCCCAGGCGCAGAGTTTTGCGGCGGCAAGGCCACGCTCCGCATCTCTTTCATATTCCAGTCCCACTGCGCGCAGCGGTGGCAGGGCCAAAAAATGTTCGCAAAGGCGCTGTACACGACCACCCTCCTGATCGACCGCCACCAGCAGTTGATCGTTACACTGCTTTATTGACGCGACAAGATCGGTGAGTTGCTGCGGCGATGCGTAATTGCGGCTGAATAATATTACACCTCCTACCTGCTGATGCTGAAGGATATCTCGTTCATGGGCATCAATACTCAGGCCTTTGAGGTCTAACATGATGACGCCGGTGTTTATATTTGTATGCTGCATTTCTTTTACTCTGTTTCTGAGCGGCGATTATCACAAATATGTTCCAAGCTGGCAAAATCGGTTTCTCAAGCGAGTCAATTGCTTAGCAATTTCTGTTAACTTGAAGCATAAAGTACTCATATTTCAATCGATAAATATCGCTTCCAATTAGCAATGAAAAGTAACTATAGTTGAGCTTTAATGGAAGCCTCAAATCAATCTTTAGCACTACAAGGAGTTCTTTCATTTAAATTTGCATGACCCTGGAGACAAGGTAATGAATAAAATTCTGCCCGAAGTTTCTGTTTGGTACCAAGAGCTAGCAAGTGGAGCCCTCTTCGAAGTCGTCGCAGTCGATGAGGATAGCAGCACCATAGAGATCCAAATGCTCGATGGCGAGTTAGGCGAGTACGATTTTAGTACCTGGCGGCATTTCACAATCGGCCAAGCCGAGGCGCCAGAAGACTGGCGCACCCCATACGAACTCAATAGCGAAGACAGGGTCTACTCCGATCAGGTGTTTATCCCCGAAAATTTTTCTGGTGCCCTGCTCCATATCGAGCCCGACCCAATAGACCTTGGTGACGATTTTCCGATCTTATAGGCGCGGGAAGCCGCTAAACTAGTTGAAACCCATCGCTAAAGTTTTATTGTCTTTGACGGATAGCTGTATATAATTACAGTAATTACTACCGCAAAGGACATTAGCATGCTTAAGCTTACCTCCCGACAAGAAGAAATCCTCGCCTATGTTAAGGAGTACATGCAAGAGACTGGGTACCCACCTACTCGCTCCGAAATAGCCAGCAAGATGGGCTTCAAATCGCCCAATGCCGCAGAAGAACATCTGCGAGCACTGGCCCGAAAGGGAGCTATCGAGGTACTTCCTGGAACATCCAGAGGCATCAAACTCCCTATTAACGAACAACTTGGCCTCCCTATCATAGGCCAGGTAGCAGCGGGCAGCCCGATCCTTGCACAGGAATCTATCGCCGACTATTGCGACATCCCGGCCGATATGTTTTCACCCAATGCCGACTATTTGCTGACCGTAAAGGGCACCAGCATGATCGATATAGGCATCTTCGAGGACGATCTACTGGCTGTGCATAAAACCGATACCGCCAACAATGGCGATATAGTCGTTGCAAGAATAGACGATGAAGTGACCGTAAAACGACTCGAGACGGGCCGCAGTAAATACAAACTGAGCCTAATGCCTGAAAACCCAGACTATGAGCCCATCGAGGTGGACTTGAGAAGTAGTGATTTCGCCATCGAGGGAATCAGCGTTGGCGTAATTCGTCGTAATATTTAGTTAGCCTAGCCAGCTAATCCTGCTGTGACAGCACTCGGGGGCTGTCACAGCAGGATAACTAGACCTTCTTCGCGGCCTTCTTTTTTACTTTTTTCTTGGCCGCTTTCTTCTTAGCGACCTTTTTCTTGGCGACTTTCGCTTTTTTCTCCGGCTTGCTTACAACCCACTTATCGCCTTCATAAAAAGCCTTCCAACCCGTCGCCTTCTTATCGACTTCGGTCTGAACATATTGCTCTTTCGTCTTGCGGCTAAAACGAACCAGGGTCTTATTGCCTTCGTCGTCTTCAACTGGCGCCTTCAGTAGAAACTCGTATTTCGGATCTATCTCACTTTTATATGGTAACAGCTCTTCAATATAGGGCGCTCTGGTTTCACGATTGCGCGGAAACTTACTCGCCGCCAGAAACATTCCCGACGCACCGTCGCGCAGCACATAGTGATCTTCGACTGTCTCGCAGACAAGCTCGGGCATTTGCACCGGATCCATCTTCGGCGGTGCCGCCTCGCCATTACGCAGGAGCTTGCGCGTGTTCTTGCAGTCTTCACTGCTACAACCGAAATACTTGCCGAATCGGCCGGTCTTTAATTGCATATCATGGCCACATTTATCACATTCGATAATTGGCCCATCATAGCCACGAATCTTAAACTCGCCGTTCTCCACCTCGTAGCCCTGGCAATCTGGATTATTTCCGCAGACATGCAACTTGCGCTTCTCATCGATGAGATAGGGCTCCATCGCTGTATTACATAGCGAGCACCTATGTTTGTTGCGCAATAGGATATTTTCCTGCGCTTCCGCCTCTTCCGCCGTGTCGGTGCGAATCGCATCATCGCCGGGAGTCAGATTTATAGTGGACTTGCAACGCTCCTTGGGTGGCAGCGCATAACCGGAACAGCCGAGGAACACACCCGTCGACGCGGTGCGGGTCTGCATATGTCGGCCACACTTAGGACATTCGATATTTGTGTCGGTAGGATTATTAGTGCGCATACCGCCATCTTCAGCCTCAGCCGTTGCAAGCTGACTGGTAAACCCTGCGTAGAACTCGTTTAGCAGCTTCTTCCAATTCTTCTCGCCACCGGCAACTTCATCGAGAGACTCTTCCATCTTTGCGGTGAAATCATAATCCATCAGTTCAGCGAAGCTCTCCTGCAAACGCTCGGCGACAATATCGCCCATTTTCAAGGCATAGAAGCGCTTGCTCTCGGTTCGAACATAGCCACGGTCTTGAATCGTCGAGATGATAGACGCATAGGTAGAAGGACGGCCAATGCCGCGCTTCTCCAATTCCTTCACTAAGCTGGCTTCGGTGAAGCGAGCAGGCGGCTTGGTGAAATTCTGAAATGGCTCCAGTAATTCGAGGTCGAGCGAATCGCCCTCCTCCACAGCTGGCAAGACAACATCTTCATCTTTCGATGGCATTACCCTGAGATAACCATCGAACTGCATGATCCGTCCCCTGGTACGTAGCTCAAACTCAGCCGCTGCGACTGTGATCGAAGAACTAAGATACCTAGCCGGCTGCATCTGACAGGCGACAAAGTATTGCCAGATAAGGGTATACAGGCGCACCGCGTCGGGCTCCATGCCCATCAATTTCTCTGCCACCATCTTTACTTCGGTAGGTCGTATCGCCTCGTGCGCTTCCTGAGCGCCCTCTTTGGAACTATAGAACATCGGCTTTTCGGTTAGATACTTGTCGCCGAAGCTCTTATCGATGTAATTCCGGCACATTGCTATGGAGTCATTACTCAGATGGGTCGAGTCGGTACGCATGTAGGTTATATAGCCGGCTTCGTAGAGCCGCTGCGCCATCATCATCGTCTTTTTAACACCGAAGCCCAGCCTGGTGCTCGCGGCCTGCTGCAAGGTCGAGGTGATCAGTGGCGGCTTCGGCTTCGAAGAAGTTGGGCGATCCTCGCGCTTGAGCACCTTATAGTCGGCAGACTCTAGCGTCGCCAATGCAGCATCGGTATCGGCTTTGTTGTTGGGCCTAAAATTGTTGCCGCTCTGTCTTACAATCTGGCAGCGCAGCTTTTCTTTCTTCTTGGTATCTAACTTTGCGTAGACTTCCCAGAATTCCTCTGGAATGAACGCGCGAATCTCCTGTTCTCGCTCAACGACAAGACGCACAGCTACCGATTGCACACGACCCGCCGACAGGCCTCGCGCCACCTTGGCCCAAAGCAATGGCGAAACCATAAAGCCCACGACCCGATCTAAGAATCGTCGCGCCTGCTGGGCTTCGACATAACGCATATCGAGCTCGCCGGGCTCCTTAAAGGCATCTGTGATCGCTTTCTTAGTAATTTCATTGAAAACAACGCGTTTATAACGAGCGGGGTCACCACCTATAGCTTCCTGTAGATGCCAGGCGATAGCCTCCCCTTCTCTATCAAGGTCAGTGGCGAGATAGATGTGATCGGCGTTCTTAGCCAGCTTCTGTAACTCGGCAACGACTTTCTCCTTGCCTGGTAGAATCTCATACTGGGCCGCCCAATCCTGTTCTGGATCTATACCCATCCGCTTCACAAGTTGTTGTTTGGCCTTTTTTTTCTTGAAGATTACTTTTTCTTCAGGGGCCATCTTGCGAGTCAATGCAGCAGCTGCGGCACGCGCCTTGGTGTCTATAGCCTTACCACTACCACTGGTTGGCAGATCTCGTATGTGTCCGACGCTGGACTTAACAATGTACTCGTTACCCAAGTACTTATTGATAGTTTTTGCCTTAGCGGGAGACTCGACTATTACTAAAGATTTAGACATTGGCTATAAGTTTTCTCTATTTATTGCGATTGTGGCTACTCGAACTGCGCACATATATAAGGATAAGTTGGAGATGGGTCAAGTTTTCTCTAAAAAAAATACTTGTTAGGGACATCGAATGCCGGAGCTCTCATCAAGCAAGTTAGCAATATCTAAGGGAAATGTAACAATTGTTAGAGAGAATACTGACGCAAAATTAATTATTACCAAAGTTGAGTTATTTCCGCGGCATCACAAAAGGCCCGGAGTCAAATCAGGCCCTTCGGGATCATTTCCATAATGCTTGAGATAATGAGCAGTGCCTACAAATCGATCTTACCATCACAAAGCAGACTATAGATTCGGAGATTTAATTGTTAGACATGGCACTTTGTAAGAAGCCGGGAGACTAGATTCTAACCTCGTGACACCAGCCACGCTCGTCATCGAGCTCACCCTTCTGTATTCCGACTAGAAGATCGTAAACTTTCTGCATAGTAGGGCCCACTTCCGACCCTGCATCGCCAACCTCATTCCATTGCCCGTCAAACCATATCTTACCTATTGGGGAAAGTACGGCCGCGGTGCCACAGGCTCCCGCCTCTTGAAAGGTGGCAAATTCTGCACGCAGATCTATAGGCCTTTCTTCGGTGCTCATACCTAACTCTTCGGCGGCCAGGGTCATTATCGATCGACGCGTAATACTCGGTAATATGGCATCCGACTTGGGCGTGAGTAAGACACCATCCTCTGTCGATATGAGAATATTCGCAGAACCCGCCTCATCGATGTAGCGGCTCTCTCTCGCATCAAGGTAAAGAGCCTCGTTCGCCCCAATCTCCTGTGCCAGCTTGGTTGCAAGTAAACCGCCCGCATAGTTCGCCCCTACTTTATAGCTACCGGTACCCTTAGGCGCAGCTCGGTCGACGTCCGACACAGCCAGGCTTATCACCGACAGGCCAGCCTGCTTGTAGTAGGGCCCCACTGGAGAGACAAAAACACGGAACTCGAATTCCTTAGCAGGCTTTAAGCCCAGATTCTCGCCTAAGCCAATCAACATAGGCCGAATATAGAGTGATGCTCCCGAACCGTAAGGGGGTATCCAGGCATAATTTGCCCTAACAGCCTCTTCAACGCCGTGCATGAATAACTCGGTCGGCACGGCGGGCATTAGCAACCTGGCAGCAGCTTGACTCATCCGCTCGCAATTCAAATCGGGGCGGAATAATAGTACGCGACCGTCCGGTGCAGCCTGCGCCTTCATTCCCTCAAAGCACTGCTGTGCATAGTGCAAAGATGGCGCACCCTCGTGCACAGCAATCATTTCGCTGCCAACTAGCTTGCCTTCGTTCCAACTACCCTGGGACCAATTTGCGCTATAGCGTGAATCGGTGCGCTGATATTGAAACCCGAGATTGGCCCAATCGAGTGCTTTCTTTTCCATCTGCATGTTAACTTTTACATCCACTATAAAACCTGTGTCACGAGGGCGCCTATTATCGGGCAAAAATGTCGAAATATCTATGCTGGCCGGGCCTGACAGTGAAGCGGTAACTGGCTCTGAGTGCACCCTTGCGATAGACTCTGTCCGCTTTCAATCTGCCGAACGGGGAAGTGCAAGCCAGTTAAAATCCGGCAAAATACAGGTGAACAATGAATCTCATCGATATCGGCGCCAATCTCAGCCATGAATCCTTCAGCCATGACTTGGACGATGTCATCGCCACTGCAATCGAGGCTGGGGTTTCCCATATTATTGTTACAGGCACAGATACGACATCAAACGAGGCTGCACTGGCGCTGAGTAAGAACAGGCCAGCTATTTTAAGCTGCACCGCGGGCTATCATCCTCATGTCGCCGAGAGTTTCGACAATCAGGCGCTGCTCTCAGTGCGGTCACTCGCCAGGGATGACAAAGTAGTCGCCATAGGCGAGACCGGACTGGATTTCAATCGCAATTTTTCTAGCAAGGAATCTCAGCTAAAGGCCTTCGAGCAACACTTGATTCTCGCCGCAGAGCTGGGAAAACCCCTGTTTCTTCACCAACGTGATGCCCACCCCGATTTTTTAAAGCTTCTGCACCGTTACCGCGAGCAGATAGCTGGCGGCGTAGTGCATTGTTTCACCGATAGCAGGCAGGCACTAGAGGATTACCTTGCTCTGGACATGTATATCGGTATCACCGGATGGCTATGTGATGAGAGGCGCGGCGTGGACCTGCAGGCAATGGTGGAAATAATTCCCCCCGACAGGGTCCTGATTGAGACCGACGCACCCTATCTGCTGCCAAGAACACTGACCCCGAAACCGAAAACCCGCAGAAACGAGCCAAGACACCTTGTAGAAATACTAAAAACACTGGCAAGGTGCTGTGATCGGCCAATAGAGCAGGTGGCGATAGAGACCAGCGACAACGCCCGGCGACTATTCGGCCTGTAGGCCACCCCACAGCTTAAAAGACAGACGCAGTTGCCAGCAGATTCTCAGAATTAATAATAGATTCGTAGAAATATACGTCATTTTGACTGATTCTGCGGTGTTTTGACGGCAAAATTATCGCCGGTTAACGATATGATCGATACCGGCGCTGCATCACTAGGGCAATCGGTACCTATATATAGAAGAAAGACACGGATCAGCCATTGAATAGGAGAGCATTTCAAGAAGGCTTCTTAACTATTATCGCTTTTGGCAGCTATTTCATGTAGCAGCGAATTAATCAGCGCAGAAATCACCGATTTCATACTACGCAACCATGTCGTCAAATTTTCTAATACTGGCCATTTTCTGCTGCGGGTAGAATCTGAAACGCCCTACAATCAAATCAAGAAGAATATTGGCGACGAAGATGTTTTCAGCTAAGGCGTACGCAGTATCGTAAAGCAGATGCACCTCTTCCTACCAAAGACTAGCGAGGGGAACGGCAAACCTTCGAGGCTCTCGCTTACTCGCGTCACCGGAAAACTCCATCACGCCATTGGAGATTTCGATATTGGAAAAACAGGTTTAGGCGTAAAGAAATATGACAGGTTTCTCGCTGACCGCCGAGTAAAAGAAAATCCCCCCGCTCGGCTATGTCGACATACGCTATCCCGCAGACAATCTCTTCGGTGTCCGCTTTGAGTCTTGGCACATTAAAATAACGCAATCAATTCCTCAATACCGAAAGGCCAACCTATCTCTTTTCCATTTGTCGTATTTCTTACTACAGGAATGCGAATCCCATAAAGCTCAACCAATTTCTCATCGGTACTGATATCCGCTTCCTCGACCTCAAACCGATTCGCAGTATTCGCCGCCTGCGCCAGCTCTTGCAGCAATAGATCGGCATGCTCGCAAAGGTGGCAGCCAACAGTCGTGTAGAAAACTAATTTATTCAAGCTCGAAACCAACCTCGTTCTATCCCATCGCTTACGTGTCTATGCCAATAAGAATCTGTTCAATCAGTGCAGGACCATGATAGATAAAACCGGTATAGATTTGTAAAAGATCCGCTCCAGCGCTCAGTCGCTGCTGGGCATGCTCAGCAGACATAATTCCGCCGACGCTAATTATAGGCAGCTTCTCACCGACCTCAGCTTTTATGCATTGTAAGACTTCACAGGACTTCACGCTCAATGGAGCTCCACTAAGTCCACCAGACTCCTCGGCTAGCGGATTTGAAGCAACCAGAGATCTGTCCAGGGTAGTATTAGTAGCGATTACTCCGTCGAAGTCACGACTCAGAAGGTTCTGGCAACAGTCGGAGATTTGCTCCTCTGACATATCTGGCGCCAACTTGATAGCAATAGGCGTATAGATCTTATGCCGCTCTTGCAGTCGCGCCTGCTCCTGCTTTAATTCATCCAGCAAGATAGTAAACTCGTCTCCAAATTGCAGGGCACGAAGTCCGGGCGTATTCGGCGAAGAAATATTGACGGTAATATAATCAGCCAGTTGATAGGCGCGTTGCAGGCAGTGAATATAATCTTGATTAGCCTGCTCTGCCGGCGTATCGAAGTTCTTGCCAATATTAATCCCCAACACACCACGCTTTCTTAGCCGGGCTGTATTCTCGCAGGCATGATCGATGCCTTTGTTGTTAAAACCCAATCGATTGATTATGGCCTGCTCAGATTTGAGGCGAAACATCCGCGGTTTGGGGTTACCTGACTGCGGACGCGGGGTCAGAGTCCCCACCTCGATAAAGCCAAATCCCATCGAAGACAAGGCATCCACATAGTCCGCATTCTTGTCCAGGCCAGCGGCAAGACCTACGACATGTGGAAAGTGGATCCCCATGACTTTCTTGGCCTGTCCCTTGCCGGCGAGGTTCGCCGCAAAAAGGCTGGAGACACCTAGGCCGTCACCAATCTTCATCGCATGCAGAGCGAAATCATGGGAAGCCTCCGCGGGGAGACAAAATAAAATATTACGTAGAAATTTATACAAAAAGAGTCGCCAGATTTGGATAGCGGCTTAGCCTTTATTGGCTAAGCCGATTGGAGTTAGTGAATTGTACGCAGTATTCACATCCGCTAACAGTGAAAATCAAGTCATGAGCCTGAGCATTCACATTGAGATATTTCGCTCTAATATCACTACTGTATGTTGCGCTAAGGCCTGCAGTTCTCGCAGCACTACCGAGAACATGGCGTAGTCAGGCTCCTGCTTCGCCTTTAGAAATTCCAACATCTCTTTTGCGCGTGTGAGCGACTTAGCATTTTCCACGCTCCATTTGTTGACCCTGCCAGCGGCAGACCCTGTCTTGTCAACATTCGCTACTGCCTCTAAATAATACGAGTACTCGATACTTAGGCGCGAGCCTCAATCGAATTAACTTATCGGCCCGAAACATAGCAACACTCCGCTACAATCTCGACCTAGACATACATATCAAAACGTTTAAAATCCCTGACTTCGCCTTACGCACCGCACTCACAGCAGAGAACTATCAATATGAGCCATCACGAAATAATAACAGAACTTAAAAATTGGTTATCGCTTCAAATTATAGGCCAGGAACGCCTCATTGATCGCTTGCTGATTGCATTACTGGCTGATGGCCACCTTTTGGTAGAAGGCGCACCGGGGCTAGCAAAGACAAAAGCAATTAAGGATCTCTCCCGCGCAATCGAAGGCGATTTCCACCGAATTCAATTTACACCCGATTTACTTCCCAGCGATATTACTGGTACTGAGGTATATCGGCCGGAAGACGGCTCCTTTCGGTTCCAACAGGGGCCTATTTTCCATAATCTAGTGCTAGCTGATGAAATTAACCGCGCTCCCGCCAAAGTCCAATCGGCTCTGCTGGAGGCGATGGGCGAGCATCAGGTCAGTGTAGGCCGCGAATCGTTCCAGCTACCGCCTCTGTTTCTGGTTATGGCGACCCAAAACCCTATCGAACAGGAAGGCACCTACCCGCTTCCAGAGGCGCAGCTAGATCGTTTCCTCATGCACGTTACGATTGACTATCCTCAGATCGAAGCCGAGAGAGAGATACTGCACCTGGTACGCAACGAAGCAGCGCATCACGTTGCCGAGCCGCCGAAAGAGGTAACGCAGGACGTTCTTTTTGCTGCGCGTCTCGAGATTCTCGAGATGCACATGGCGCCTGAGGTCGAGGAATACATTATTCAGCTCATTATGGCGACACGTAATCCGCAGGCCTATGGTGAAGACTTGGCCTCATGGCTGGAATATGGCGCCAGCCCCCGCGGTACGATCTCCCTGGATCGCTGCGCCCGAGCCCACGCCTGGATTCAGGGGCGTGATTTCGTCAGCCCAGACGATGTTCAAGAGGTCCTATTCGACTGTTTACGTCACCGTATATTGTTGAGTTTCGAGGCCGAGGCAAGCGGTGTCACCCCAGACAAGGTGCTAGAGACTATTCGCGAACGCGTTCCCTCAGCCTAGCCCGCGCCAAGGCTTATCATGTCAGTCAAGATTCAAATTGATCCACACTACGCCCGCTACCAGAGCACCGGGGCGGTAATCAGCCTGCAGGAAATGCTGATTCAGCGCCATGCCGCTAAAAACCTGGATTATCTTGCCCATTCACGCTCTATCGCGGGCATATCCGGACTGCATCTGTCCAAGATGCGTGGCCGTGGCCTCGACTTCGAAGAGTTCAGGCCCTATCAGCCAGGCGACGATATACGATTAATCGACTGGCGAGTCACTGCTCGAACAAATAGGCCGTTTACCAAAGTCTTCCGTGAAGAGCGCGAACGGCCTGTTATCATCGCGGTTGATCAGACCCATAATATGTATTTCGGCAGCCAGGTCGCCTTTAAGTCGGTCTTGGCAGCACAGGCCGCCGCACTGTTCTGCTGGATGGCCATAGACAATGGCGACAGAGTCGGCGGACTGGTCTTTTCCGACTGGGATGCCGCCTTGATTCGACCAAAGCGCAGCCGCCGCTCGGCCTTGCACCTGTTGAATCGGATACACCTGTATAACCAGGAACTTCAACATGTGAAGGACCCCGAGACTCACCGCGAGCCAGAACCGGGCTTTCAGCCTGGCTTAGCCCATGCACTGGGTCAGATACGACGTATCACCAACCCCGGCAGCACCCTGTATGTGGTCTCCGATTTCTCGACCATGGATGAGAAGGCACTGCAATATTTGAATCAGCTATCACAGCATAACAATGTTATCTGCTGCATGGTGTATGACGCACTAGAGGAATCCTTACCGGTGCCCGGCATCTACAGTATTACCGATGGCTCGCATAAAGGCGCACTGAACACCCACAGCAACAAGGCGCGTAACCGCTACAAGGAACAATTCCAACTCCGCATGCAGGGGCTGGAGTCAGACTTGGAGAAACTCAGAATTCAACTCATTAAGATACGTACCAATCAACTGGTCGTGGAGCAAATCCGGCAATGGATAGCGAAGACCTCTTAGCTCAACTAGCCGATATTCATCTTCCAGAACCGGTAAGCTTCTGGCCGCCGGCTATTGGCTGGTGGATTCTCGCTGCCCTGGCTCTGGTCCTGCTGATCATCTTATTCCGCAAATTCGCGAGTTACCGCCGCCAGCAGAAGGTCTGCCAGTATGCGGTTGCCGAGCTGGAGCGCTGCTATGATAGTTACTCTAACGCAGAGCCTGCAGATATTAACCAGAGCAAGCTCGACTACGCCAATCGATTCAATACCATCGTACGCCGCGTGGCACTGGTGCATTACCCGCAGGCAAATGTGGCGTGTCTAGATGGCCCTGCCTGGGTTGATTTTATTCGACAAAAAGGTGAATCTTCCCTGATGAGCGATGAAATCGCCGAGGCCCTACAATACGGGCGTTTTCAGACTAAATGCGACGTCGATGTCGATAGCATGCAGGACTTCGGCAAGCAGTGGATTGCCAGCCTCTATAAAGGTGGCAAGACGTCTGCAGCACAATCTGCAGACAATGGCTCTGCCGCTTCCCAAGGATTATCAGATGCTTGAATTTACTTGGCCCTTAGTGTTTCTGGCCCTTCCCCTGCCTCTGATTATCTATAGGCTGTTAGCCCGTGCCCCGAGACAAGACGCCGCGTTGTATGTGCCGTTCTTCAGTAGCCTGAGCAGGCTGCAGTCAGACAACGAAAACATGACCTCCGGCAGACTTCTAAATTTAATCTGCTGCACTCTCATCTGGTTATTGGTGATTATCGCCTCTAGTCGTCCGCAATGGCTGGGTGAACCGGTCCAATTGCCGTCAACAGGCCGTGATCTGATGCTATCTGTCGATATCTCAGGCAGCATGGAGGCGCAGGACATGGTCGTGGGAAATAGACAGGCCTCCCGTATCGATGTCGTGAAGGCCGTGGTCGGCGACTTCGTTGAGAGACGCGAAGGTGATCGCCTTGGGCTAATTCTGTTTGCTGCCCATGCCTATATCCAGGCTCCTCTTACATTTGACCGAGAGACAGTGGGCACCCTGCTAGCGGAAGCGGAGATCGGTATCATCGAGGAGTCCGCTACCGCCATTGGTGACGCAATCGGGCTAGGGGTTATCCACCTGCGCACTCGCCCCGAGAATAGCCGTGTACTCGTTCTGTTGACCGACGGCGTGAATAATGCCGGAGCCGTATCGCCGGAACAGGCTGGCCAACTTGCGCAGACCGAGAACATTAAGATCTACACAATCGGCATAGGTGCCGATCAAGTTGTTCAGCGCACCTTCTTTGGGGCAAGAGCGATTAACCCATCTGCGGAGCTGGATGAGGCCGTACTCACCCAGATCGCCGAATCCACTGGCGGACGCTATTTTAGAGCGCGTGACGTGAATGACTTGGTAGAAATATACGAGGAGCTCGACCGACTGGAAACTATAGAACAGGATGAGCAGACTTACAGACCTACACGGGTTCTATTCTACTGGCCGCTTGGTGCAGCCTTACTGATTAGCTTCCTACTGGCCTTGTTCTCTATCCCCTGGATGTCCCTTGCCGGCAAGGCCAGGCTAAATGATGGCGACGATGACCTCGATGCGCAGACAACAAGCGGAAGTAAGGCCTAGTGGAACTTCTAATACCTGTCAGCTTGATTGAAAACTTTCATTTCCTTAGGCCCCTATGGTTGCTGGCGCTGCTCCCTGTCCTCTTATTTTTTATCGCCATGTGGAGAGTTAACTCCGTCGTTACCGCCTGGGACAAGGCAATCGACAAGTCACTTCTGCCCTATCTGCTGGATCGCAGTAAGAATGCCTCGCAAAGAACTCCCCTGATCTTACTGTTCTGCGCATGGTGCCTGTCTATATTGGCATTGGCGGGCCCAGTGTGGGAACAACTGCCGCAGCCTGTGCAGAAAAGAGAAGATGCCTTAGTCATCGTGATGGACCTGTCATTGTCGATGTTTGCCCCTGATCACTCTCCCAACAGGCTAGACCTGGCAAAACGCAAGCTTCGCGACATATTGGATCTGCGCGCGGAAGGCCAGACCGCCCTGGTAGTGTATGCCGGAGACGCACATACCGTCACCCCGCTTACCGATGACGTAGTAACCATCGCCGCACTAGTGCCCTCATTGAGCCCGAACATCATGCCCCTATTTGGGAGCAATCCTACGGCGGCCCTGGACCTAGCCATTGACTTACTCGACGGTAGCGATGCCAGCCGCGGCAAAGTTCTCCTCATGACAGATGGAATTAGTGGCTACGATGAAGAGCTTCTAATTACAGAACAGTTTACAGACAACGATTACCAGCTACTGATCATGGGCATCGGCACCGAAGAAGGCGCCCCAATTCGCACTAATGACGGCAACTTCCTTACCGACGACGCAGGCTCATTAATCATACCCACGCTGAACAAGAACGTACTGCAATCCCTGGCAAGCCGTGTAAACGGCCGCTACCACGATATTCAACTTGCCGATTCTGACCTGGCCTATCTCCTGACCGATATCGACCTGTTAGACGATGAGCAGCTATCCGACGTCGAAGAAGAGTTCGATGTCTGGTACGAGTTTGGTCCCTGGCTCTTGCTTCTAGTCCTGCCGATCGCAGCCTTAAGCTTTCGGCGTGGCTGGCTATTCAGCTTCGTCTTGATTACCGGCTCCGGCATGATGTTGCCCAGCCAACAGGCTCAGGCGCTGGAATGGAGAGACCTATGGCAGACGAAGGATCAGCAAGCCGCGAGAGCCTTTGCCAACGAAGAACACTCAACCGCAGCAGTTCTATTTGAGGCTAGCGAGTGGGCCGGAGCTGCCAACTACAGAGCCGAAAACTATGAAGCCGCAATAGCGGCATTTAGCACAAGCGATACTGCAGACGGCCACTACAACCGGGGCAATGCTCTCGCCCTGTCTGGCAACTATGCGGAGGCAATAGCCGCCTACGACATGACACTTAGCCTCAATGATACGCATACCGATGCAATCCAAAACAAGGCCATTGTTGAACAGCTACTAGAGCAGGAAGAGTCTGAGAGTGGCGAGAATCAGGAAGGCGAAGATCAAGATAGCGAGTCTGAGCAGAATTCCGAGAACGAATCAGAACAGGATTCCGAGAACAGCGAACAGCAAGATCAAGAGAGCCAAGAAGGCAATCAGGATCAGCAGGATGAACAGCAACAGAATCAGCCTCCTGAGGAGCAGGAAGGTTCCGAGTCGAATAGTGAGCAAAACACTCCCAGCGAAACGACCAATGAAGAATTTGAAGAACAGCAATCTCTAGAACAATGGCTGCGCAGAATAGAAGACGACCCGGGCGAATTATTGCGGCGCAAGTTTCGCTACCAATACCGACAACGACAGTTGAACGGCACCGCGAATAGCCTACAAAATGGAGGACAGATCTGGTGAGAATTAGATCAATACTGGCATTCATTTTATTCTATGCGGGTTTAGCGCTAGCCCCCGTCGCTAGCGCACAGGAAGTAGAAATCTCTCTCGACCGCAATGAAATCGCGCGTGGCGAAACTGCCACTCTCACTATCCGCATCTACGACCAGCAACAGGGCATGCAGTTAGATCTGACTCCTCTTACCACGCAATTCGACGTACTGGGCACGAGGACATCCAGCCAAATTAGAAGTGTCAATGGCGCCGTGGAGGCCTGGACCGACTATATCGTCACACTATTCCCGCTCGAAGAAGGCAGCCTCACTATTCCGGAACTCGATATTAACGGACAGACTACCGCGCCTATAGAGATAACCGTAACCAATGAAGGCCCGCGCTCCAACCAATCTAGCGAAGAACTATTTCTGGAAATAGAGACCAACAAAGAGTCGGTCTACGTGCAAGAGCAATTGTTATTTACTGTTCGCCTCTACTACACGATCAATGGCATCCGTAATCCACAGTTTACCGAACTGGAGATGGAAGACTCTGTCATTCAACTAATTGGCTCACCCAATCAGTACGAGAAACTTATCGACGGAGTGCGTTACGGCGTCTATGAGAAGCGTTACGTTATCTTCCCTCAGCGTAGTGGGCCACTAGAAATTCCAGACATACTTTTCCGCGGCGAAGTGACAGACGGCTCCAGTAACTTCGTGTTCAGAAACCTAAACACACGAAGAGTCACCGCGTTCATCGAAGGCGTAAGCATCGACATTAAGGAACGTCCCGCCACTGTCCAGAATACCGACTTCTGGCTACCGGTGACCAATCTAACTCTGGAGGAAAGCTGGAGCACAGACATAAATAGCCTGAAGGTCGGCGACAGTGTAGTGCGTACCGTTACGATGACAGCAGACGGCCTGGATGGGGCCGTATTACCACCCTTTAGCGGGACCGAAATTGAAGGCTTAAATCTCTATCCTGACCCGCCTGAAATCGAGCGCACCTTCGTAGATGGCGCTATCGTAGGCACACGTATAGAGACTACATCGATGGTTCCTATTGATAGCGGTAACGTTTTGGTCCCAGAGATCTCCATCCCCTGGTGGAACGTAGAGACCGACCAGCTAGAGGCGACGGTTATACCGGCCACCAGGATAACTATCGCCAATGTTAACGGCGAAGTACCCGCAGAGCAGACGGTTGCCAGCACCGAGAACCTCGAAGAGCTATTGGCGCAGCTACCGGTAGTCGATCAGGACATGATCGACGAGCAGGCCGAAGCGGAATTTATCGAAGTCGAAGCGGCATGGTTAAACTACACGATAGCCGCTGCGATCATAATCGCCCTGTTTAGTATCTACCGACTAGTCATTGTTGGTAACAAGCGCGAGATAGACGAATACATACAGCAGGTGAAGTCGAATATCGCGGCGAAATACAGCCCGGACAACAACGAGAGTGTGGCCTATAAGCAGTTCACAAAAGCCTCTGCTAGCCGCGACCTGAACTCGATTCGACAAACACTAGTCAAGTGGTGCGATCACTACATCGACGGCCGTCGAGTCTTCAGTATGGAAGACATTCTGCAGCAAACTGAGTCACCGGCGCTTCATCCACACGTCCAAGCCATTCAGATAGCCCTGTTCCAGACCAGGAACGATCAATCTGCAGCGAACGGATTCGATGCGAATGCCCTGCTACAGCTTGTTTCCGTGCTTAGAAAGGCCAAGCAGAGCGTACAAAAGAAACAACATAAAGAAGATCAATACGCCCTGCCCCCTCTTTACAAGACCTAGGAAAGCGGCATAGAGCCCTTGAACCTATGAGCAACTCTCGCCTTGTCTATAGCAGCAAAGCCTCGTCAAACTGTCCTGGCTGTCATAAACCACTACGAAAATGCCGCTGCCGACTCGTGCAAGACAAGAGCAACCCAAGGCAGATAATCGACCCCGCAATACGAATCAGTCGAGAGTCGAAGGGCAAAAAAGGCAAAGGAGTAACAATACTTTCAGGGTTCGAACTTAGTGAGACCGAACTCAAAGCACTAGCGAAGAAGCTCAAGGCTCTATGTGGTTCAGGTGGCACCGTGAAGAATGGCGTGATCGAAATACAGGGAGATCATCGCGAAGCACTGAAACAGGAACTAGAGAAACAGTTTACGAACGTGAAGCTAGCTGGCGGCTAATCAAAACCCTGAAGATCGCATTCGGATAAACCCCGAACAACGACCCTACCCGTAATCCTCGTAACTCAAGCAGCGCTTGCGCCTTGAACCTAGCTCATACGCCGCAGGCCAGCCAGAGCAGGTGATTTCGATTTCAATCTTGAAAAACACACTCTTAACTCTCGCAATAGTGCCTTCTGCTAAGCAGCGCCTTGCCCACTTCAGCAACAGTAGTTTGCACCTGCTGCGAAAGTTCATTGTCTACTAGATCGACCTGATCTGGCACATTCTTTTCGGCATTAGCGGATAACATTGTCTACTCACCTGTCTACTTCTTCGACTTGGCCTGCACTGGCAAAAAACTGATCCTACTCCGCTGTTGCGGCAGCTTTCTTGCTCGCCTTCTTTGCCTTCGCCGCATCGTTACGCAGATTTTCGAGACGCTTGAGATAGATCTCATCCACGTCGCCGGTTACGTACTCGCCATTGAATACTGAGCACTCGAACTCTTCGATTTCCGGATTACCCTCTGCAGCGGTTGAGATCAGATCATCCAAATCCTGATAGATCAACCAGTCAGCTCCTATGGCTTCCTCGATTTCCTTCTCCGTCTTACCCGAGGCTATGAGTTCCGCCGCGGCTGGCATATCAATACCGTACACATTCGGATAACGAATCGCAGGTGCAGCTGAGGCAAAATAGACCTTGGCCGCGCCTGCATCACGCGCCATCTGAATGATCTGCTTACAGGTAGTCCCACGAACGATTGAATCATCGACCAGCAAGACATTCTTGCCCTTGAACTCCAGATCGATCGCGTTTAGCTTCTGCCGTACACTCTTCTTGCGCTGGCTCTGACCCGGCATGATAAAAGTACGACCTATATAACGATTCTTCACAAAGCCTTCGCGAAATTTCAACCCTAATCGATTTGCCAGTTCTAGGGCCGCCGTGCGGCTCGTGTCGGGTATAGGAATAATTACATCGATATCATGAGCTGGACGCACTCGCTCGATCTTGTCAGCGAGACGCTCCCCCATTCGCAGGCGAGCCTTATAGACCGAAATGCCATCCATCAATGAATCGGGCCGCGCAAAATAAACATGCTCGAAAATGCAGGGTGTATGTACGCCAGGTTCTGTACAAACCTCGGTATGCAATTGCCCGTCAATATCTATGTAGACCGCCTCGCCAGGCGAAACATCCCGCTCTATCGTGAAACCTTGAGAATCCAGAGCTACACTCTCTGAGGCAATCATGTACTCCTTCTTGCCCCTCTTCGTCACCCTGCTGCCAAACACCAACGGGCGTATGCCATTTCTATCCCTGAAACCTACGATGCCGTATCCAGACAGCATGACAACGGCGGCGAACCCCCCACGACAACGATTATGCACACCGGCAACAGCGGCAAATACATCTACAGGCAGAGGCTTCATCTTGTTGCGACGCTGCAATTCGTGAGCGAATACATTTAACAAGACCTCAGAGTCTGAGTCGGTGTTGATATGACGGAGGTCTTCTTTGAATAAATCGCGACTAAGCTCTTTGCTGTTAGTAAGGTTGCCATTGTGCGCCAGGCACAGGCCATAAGGCGAATTAACATAGAAGGGTTGAGCGAGTGCGGGGCTAGAGCTACCGGCGGTGGGATAGCGCACGTGGCCTATTCCCATATTGCCGGTAAGTCTGCGCATATGACGAGTGCGAAAGACATCTTTCACCAGACCGTTATCCTTGCGCAGATTCAACTTGCCGTTGTCACTGGTCATTATACCCGCCGCATCCTGACCCCGGTGCTGCAGTACGGTTAATGTGTCATAAAGACAGACACCGACGTCCTTACTTGCAACCACACCTACCAATCCACACATAGTACGCTCCGCGATTAACCGTATTTAGGGCGTCGGCTCGACGCTATTCATATCCCCGATAAAAACCTGCGACTTCTCGATCATAGTCATTCCATAAGGAATAAACTGTGAGTCCTGCCACAAGTGTGTTTCCGAAACGAACATACTGGCGATAAAAAGTATTACCAACACGATTATCACACCTCTGGCTACGCCGAAGGCGGCGCCAAGAAGACGGTCGGCTAACTTCAAGCCGGTGATCGTCAGCAACTTCGACATGAGGAAGGTTAGAAACGTCCCCAGCATCATCACAATCACAAAGAGAACAGCAAAGGCCGTTACATAGCGAATGCCGTCGTTCTCTATCATCCCTGTCATCATGCCAGCCAGGGGCTCACTGTAGACCCTGGATCCCAGCAAGGCGACAATCCAGGTTAACAACGAGAGCACTTCCTTTATCAAGCCACGCCACAGACCGGATGCCGACGAGAGCACCATAATTATAAGAATGACTATGTCGACTTGATTAAATGCCATTTGCTAACCAGTGCTGGCTATAACCGCTCGAGTTCGTAGCGAACTACCAGACCGGCCAAACTAAACTCCTCTTGCAACTTACGCTGATACTCATTCACCTGACCTCTATCGAGCCACGGCCCGACGAAGACACCGGTCAGAGAACCCTGGTCACTGCTGATATCTCGAGTATAAGCCTTGTAGCCAGCTTCCTGCAGGCGTACTAATAGATTGCTCGCATTTTCTGCGTCGGAAAAAGAGCCCAATCGGACACTCCAGCCCTGAGGCAGGCCCGCATCACTGAGCGCGGGGACTTCGCGACTAAAAATCGCTTGGGATTCGGTGATTTCGACCTCTGCGGCCGCCTCTTCAATCACAGCAGCCTCTTCGATCTCCGACACCACCTCTTCGACAAGATTCACCGTAGCCGCGATCGCCGGCTCAATGGGCTGCGTATCATTCACGATCACAGGACGCGATTGTACTGGCTCCGGCAAGATAGAAATAATGGGGATGTCTGGAATGCGGCTTGTGACGGGAGCTTCATAGCTGCCCTGGCCATCAAAAATAATAGGCAAGAAAATCAAGGCTAGGGCGAGTAGCACGACAGTACCGACGATTCGTTGTTTGGCGCCCTGATTCAAGCCGTAACCACCTCAATATCAACAAGATTGCCGGTCTTCGTTTCCGCCAGCCCTTTAGGCCGGCTCACTTAGCCCGTGAACAGCCGCCACGGTAAGGAAAGAGCCTGTCACTAGCACGAGATCCAGCGCTTCGGTCTCAGCGCAGGCGGCGCTATAAGCCGCCCCTACACTGTCGAATTGGGAAATCTGGCCCCGATTTAAGCCTAATCCCACGCCTTTCATCGTTTGTGCCACTTCATCTGCGGCCATACTACGCGCCTGATCGACCTGCGCAATATACCAGATGTCGACGCAGTATTCTAAGGCTGTGATCATTCCCAGCACATCTTTATCCGCCATCATGGCTAGCACCACCGCTACACGCACAAGCTCCGGATTAAGCTCCTTGTAGCGCTGCACCCTGACGGCAAGCTGCTCCATCGCAGCTGGGTTATGCGCCACATCGAAGATTACCCTTCTACCGGTGACACAGTCCCTCCTGGCTTCAAATCTGCCGGCAAGGCCCAACTCAGCAAGCCCAAACGCGACATGCTCATCTTTCAATACTATAGGCAGCAAATTTACGGCTTGCATCGCCGTAGCCACATTACTCAACATGAGGCTAGTGAGTGGAAGGTCTGAATAGCGCTTGGACGTACCCACTCTATTCAGGCCGCTCCATCGCCAGCTAGCCCTATCGGCGTTCTCATCGATATCGAAATCCTGACCGAGAACCAGCAAGGGTGAACCCAGCTCCTGCACCCTTTGGATAATCGCGGACGGAGGATTAATTCCTCCGAAGACCGTAGGAGAATGAGCACGCATGATACCAGCCTTCTCGGCAGCGATAGACTCGATGTCATTGCCCAGCCAATCGGTATGATCGATACCTATGCTGCTGATAATAGCCACATCGGCGTCGACTATATTCACCGCATCCAGGCGACCACCGAGCCCGACCTCAAGCAAGGCAATATCGACCTGCGACTCGCGAAATAGGTAGAGCCCTGCCAGAGTTGCGTACTCGAAATAACTTAGAGATTCACCTTCGCGGGCGCCATCTATCGCTTCCAGAGCGGCGACAAGCGACTCGTCGTCAATACTCTTCGAGTTGATGCGTATACGTTCATTGAATGCATGAATATGAGGAGAGGTATAGCAGCCGGTTTTATATCCTGCCTGCTGTAAGATAGCTTCCATAGTCGCCACACAGGAACCCTTGCCGTTAGTACCAGCGACTGTGACTACAAGAGAGTCGGGCGTCCCAAGCTGCAGGCGTTGCGCAACTCGTTTAGTGCGGTCAAGACCGAGCTCGATCTCGCGCGGATGCACACTGGAGATATACTGCAACCAGGAGTCAAGAGAGCTTCCTTTGGCGGGCATTGCTTTAACTCAGATGATTTAAGAGGCGGAGCACTGAAAATAAAGTAATTTATCTAATATCGATGCTATCTTGCCGCGCAGATTCTTGCGATGAACGATCATATCGATCGCCCCATGCTCGAGAAGAAATTCGCTACGCTGAAAACCCTCGGGCAACTTAACTCGCACTGTCTGGCGGATAACATCCGGGCCGGTGAATCCCACCAGGGCATTCGGTTCAGCAATATTCACATCGCCGAGCATGGCCAAACTCGCAGAAACGCCACCATAGACCGGATCAACCAGAACCGAGATATAGGGCAGAGAGTTTTGTTTCAGCTTCTCTAATGCGGCGGAGGTCTTCGGCATTTGCATGAGAGAGATCAACGCCTCCTGCATGCGCGCCCCACCGCTAGTGGAGAAACATACCAGGGGAAGACCCTGATCTATGCAGATATTGACAGCCTGAGTAAATTTTTCTCCAACGACTGCGCCCATCGAGCCGCCGATAAAGCTGAATTCGAAGGCAGCCACGATTACAGGTACCTCTTCGACCTTTCCCTTCACAACAATAAGCGCATCCTTCTCGCCAGTGCTCTTCTGGGCCGCGCTAAGCCTGTCTTTATACTTCTTCAGGTCTTTAAACTTCAGGAGATCCACAGGCTCCATATCGACATTGAGCTCTTCCTGATCGCCAGCGTCCAGGAATAATTCGACGCGACGCCTGGCAGTTATCCGCAGGTGATGCTCACATTTGGGGCAGACATCAAAGTTATCACTGAGCGATTTCGTGTAAAGCATAGCGTCGCAACGCGGACACTGCTTCCACGTACCCTCGGGAACAGCAGATTTCTTAGCGTCTTTTGGAGCATTCGCAATCGAGGGTAATATTTTATCTATCCAGCTCATTCTCTTGTCCGTCTAAACAGTCAATAGGGTATTACACTAGTTTGTTCAAGGCTTCTCTTGCCTGCGCGATAACCTGTGTAGTCTCGCTTAAAACAGCGGCATCCTGATCTACTTGATCGGCCAACAGAGCAATTTTTTCAACCAGAGCACTACCAATTATAACCCCGTCGGCTAGCTGCCCCATAGCCCCAGCACTACTTGCGTCTTTGATACCAAACCCGATCACAATCGGCAACTTTGTCCGCTCTCTCAGGTTGCTGATATTCGCCGTTACAGACCCGAAGTCAGTCAACGCGGCTCCGGTAACTCCTTTCAAGGACACATAGTACAAGTACCCACTACAGAGCGCCGTAATGCTGGCCACACGATCATCCCTGGTTGTCGGAGCGACCAGAAATATCGTATCGATCTCACTCTCTCGCAACATGGCATGTAAGTCGTGAGCCTCAGCCGGCGGCAAGTCGACGATCAACACGCCATCCACGCCCACATGGCTAGCCTCATCCACAAAAGTCTTGTAGGTCATTATCTCGATTGGATTCAGATAACCCATCAGCACGATGCCCGTCTGCGCGTCCACTTTCCTAAATTCGGCCACTATCTCCAACACCTGCTTGAGCGTTGTTTCTTTTGAAAGGGAGCGCTCTACACCTCGCTGAATTACCGGCCCATCAGATGATGGATCACTAAAGGGGATTCCCAGTTCGATAATATCTGCACCTTGCTCGACCAGCTTGTGCATTAAGGCACTCGTAGTCTCCAGGTTCGGGTCACCTGCAACGAGGTAGGGTATCAATAACTTCTTCTTGGCCGCTGCAGCCTTCTGCGCTATGTGCTCTATTCTGCTCATGGTTTTCTCTAGGTCTTTTTACTGCGCCTGCTATACTTTATTTTCTACAAAAATTCTCAGCCATCGCTTTCTCTAGAGCTTGATACCTTCGATCTTCGCAACTGTTTCTATATCCTTATCGCCACGTCCCGACAGATTGATAATAATACACTTATCCTTTGGCATCGTTGCCGCTAGCTTCATCGCGGAGGCCACCGCATGACTAGACTCCAGCGCAGGTATTATTCCTTCCAGTCGCGTCAACTTGTGAAACGCCTCCATGGCTTCTTCATCAGTTGCGTCTACGTAGTTAACCCGCTTCAAGTCTTTCAACCAGGAATGCTCTGGGCCTACGCCTGGATAATCCAATCCCGCAGAAACCGAGTGAGTTTCCAAAATTTGTCCTGCAGCATCGGACATTAGATACGTTCTATTACCATGCAATACGCCAGGCGAGCCAGCGCTTAGCGGGGCTGCGTGTTGTCCGGTAGCGATACCGTGACCGCCCGCCTCTACACCATACATGGCGACTGATTCATCTTTCAGAAATGGATGGAACAGCCCAATAGCGTTTGAGCCACCACCCACACAAGCCACTAATGCATCGGGCAACCTACCTATCTGTTCCAGTGACTGCTCCCGAGTTTCTCTGCCAATAATACACTGGAAGTCGCGCACCAGTTTTGGGTACGGGTGCGGACCTGCCACTGTGCCAATAATATAGTAAGTGTTATCTACGTTGGTCGCCCAGTCGCGTAGCGCTTCGTTCATTGCGTCTTTTAAGGTACGCGAACCAGAATTGACCGAAATAACGTTCGCTCCCAAGAGCTTCATTCGATACACATTCGGCGCCTGCCTCACAATATCATCGGCACCCATATAGACATGACACTCTAAGCCCAGCCGCGCAGCTACGGTAGCGCTGGCAACACCATGTTGTCCGGCTCCGGTCTCTGCAATGATACGCGTCTTGCCCATGCGTTTAGCGAGCAGCGCCTGCCCGATAGTATTGTTAACCTTATGTGCGCCGGTATGATTCAGGTCTTCCCGCTTTAGATACAACTTCCCGCCGCCCGCCGCATCGGTCAGGCGTTCTGCAAAATACAGGGGAGATGGTCTTCCCACATAATGCTTTAGCTCGTAGTCATACTCGGCCCAGAACTCCTTGTCCGAAGATAGACTCTCATAGACCTCGGCTAATTCTTCGACTGCCGCTATGAGAGTTTCACCGACGAATATTCCACCGTAGGGACCAAAATGCCCTGTGGCATCGGGTCCATCAAATCGAGATGGATCAACGCTAGTCGCAGACTCTTCACTATTGATCACTTGCTTTTACTCCTTCGATAAATGATTTCATCTTTTCAACATCCTTAATGCCCTTACTCTCCTCAACGCCGCTACTCACATCGACGCCAAAGGGTCTGACGGTTTCAATCGCCAGTCTCACGTTATCTGGCTGCAATCCGCCCGCCAATACCAAGCGGGACTGCTGCTGTTCAGTCAATCGCTCAACTTTATTCCAGTCGAATGTCTTTCCGGTTCCACCCGGCATAATCGGATCATAGCTATCGAGCAAGATATAGCGGGCATTCTCGTATGGCGCAATCACCTCTTGCAGGTCACTGTCACCCTTGACCGCGACCGCCTTCATATATGGCAGGGCAAACTGATCACAAAATTTCGGTGATTCACTTCCGTGAAATTGCAGCAGATTCACTGAACCGATCTGTATAACACTACGCACCAACTCCGGCTCTGGATCGACGAATAGGGCTACTACAACTACATGATCCCCGAGCCCGGCTGTAATCCCAGCCAGCTCATCAACAGTTACCGCTCTTGGGCTTTTTGGATAAATGACCACGCCTATAGCGTCCGCGCCGAGCTCGGCCGCAGCCAAAGCATCCTGCGCTCGCGTAATACCGCAAATTTTAATCCAGATTTTTTGCAAGGTGGGTCTTGGGGCTGGTGAAAGATTGGTATTCTAGCAAATAGACCGATTCGCGCCTATCTAGCAGCGACAAAAAATTTGCAATCCGGCCTTGCCTAGAGGGCCAGCAATAGCGCTGGCAGAGCGAGCTCAGTTGGCAGCTGATCGCTTTCAGGATATGCCACACCAACCAGATAGAGCCCGTCAGAGGGCGCAGTTGGCGCCGCCAGGGTTCGGTCCTTGCTTGACAGCAAACTAGCGATCCAGCTCGGGTCCTGTGCTCCCCTGCCTATTTCTAGTAACGAACCGACTATATTGCGAACCATGTGCTGAAGGAACGCATTGGCTTTCACGTCAAAGATGAGAATCCCTCCCTGGCGGTATATATTTGCGTGCATCACATTACGCATAGCCGTCTTCGACTGACACCTTGCCGCGCGAAAAGAAGAAAAATCTTGCTCTCCGAGCAACGATTGAGCGGCGACGTGCATGGCCTGAGCGTCTAATTCTCTACGCACATAGGTCGCCCTGCCATTCAACAATGCCGATTCGGTATCACGCCGATATATGAGATACATATATCTTCTGGACAAGGCGCTGAAGCGCGCATGAAAGTCATCGCCAACCTTGCGCGACCATAGCACTCGTATCGACTTGGGCAATAAACTATTTACCCCCTCAATCCATGCTTTGTCGCCTCTATCTATCTCACTCTCAAAGTGAACAACCTGGCACGTAGCATGGACGCCCCCATCAGTCCTTCCTGCACAAGACGCAACTATCTCACGGTCTGCTATCTTACTAAGCGCTGTCTCAACATACTGTTGAACGGTTTCTTGTTGGGGCGATTTCTGTTTCTGCCATCCAGAATACGCCGAACCATCGTATTCGATGCCTAGCGCAAAGCGCTGCTTAGTGGAGTGTTTTTCGTAAATTGACACAAGTCATTTAGGCGCAAGTAGTAATGGGTGAGCGAAAGAAGGCCTGACTATTCGCCTAGGGTACCTAGCAGCTTTGTCGCTTCTGCGATTTGCTCATCAGACCCTTCCGTGATGACCTCTTGCAGAATTTCCTTAGCACCTTCTGTATCACCCATCTTCTTATAGGCATAGGCTAGCTCTAGCTTGGTGGCCGTCTCGTCAGCGTCGGAGAGCATGTCGACCTCTTCGATATCGTCGACTGATTCTATTTCGATACCGCCATCGGAAAGAAAATCAAGGTCATCTTCGTCAAACAATTCTTCTTTATCCGACTCTGCGCTATCGGTTTTTACTTCCTCAGGTTCGTCGTCAATATCGAATTCAATCTCAGTATCGCCGTCAGCAGATAGTAATTCACTAATATCATCTTCAGTAGCTGCGATGCTGCCTTGATTGCCAGTCTCGGCATCTAAGTCCAAAAAGTCATCATCGATACTGCCAGAGGTTATATCCGTCACATCAGCACGAGAAGCTTCATCACTTGCTGGCTCAATTTCAAATTCATCCAGGTCAAAGTCAAAGTCTTCGAGAGTATCACTAGTAGCGGCATCGCCATCTACAGCTGGCTTTTCAAGAATTGTGTCACCCGGCCCTTCATCAAGATCGAAATCGAAGGTTTCAACTTCTTCATTGCTTGCAGACTCTGGAGTTTTAGTAGAGCCCTCAAGGTCAGCCTTATCGAAGGCAAACTCTACCGCGCTCGGGTCTTCTTCTGCTGCAACATCTTGTTCAGCTTCTGCCGCCGCTTCAGAATCAAACGAGAATATCTCTAGATCTATCTCTTTGTCACCATCTGTCGCCATATCGACCTGTACTTCGGTAGCAGCATCCGCATCAAATTCTAAAGTTTCTATATCGAGAGCTTCGGGCTCCTCTTCATCACTATCCACAGTGCCAGAATCATCATCTAAATCGAAATCGAAACCAAACGTATCCGCTTCGCCGGCCTCTTGTGCCTTTGCCGCCTCATCATCGACTTGCTGTTCAGCGTCCTCAGCCTCAAGCAAAGTTTCTATTTCTGCTATTTTGGCTCTGACTTCTTCGTTCTCGCCCTGCTCCTGCAGAGATGTGTTTAGCATACTTAAGCCACGCCTGTATTGCTGTTCGCTCACTAGCTGTTCGACAATAGAGAGAACATCAAGCTGCTGTTGGTTTTCTTCTAGATCCTGCTTTTCCTCGCCCTCATTGCTGCCATCATTGACACCTGACAGCCCAATAATTTCGTCAAGCTCGCTATCTCGATCTGCAGGGTCGTAATCTTGAAATTCCGTTGCCGACTTATCTTCTCCAGCACCCTCTTCGCTGATTTCTTCACTAAACTCTACATTTACCCCTGCCGCCGCTGCATCGAATTCTTCCTCAACCAATTCTTCTAGATCATTTTCGACTATTTTTGCAGCGCTATTTCTACGCAGCATCAATAACACTAACAGCAAGATAGCCAGCGCAACACCTGAGATCATAAATATGCTGTTACCGGTTAGGATGCGCAGAACGTCATCGAAGACGCTAGACGACGATTCCACTGGTTGCACGGCTTCCGCAGCGGCTGCGTCTTGTATTGCTTGCTGATCGGCAAGTAATTGCGCCTCAGCGGCAGCCGCAGCTAGCGACTCCTGCAATTGCGCTAACTGAATATCCTGTAGGCGAATTATTTCCTGCGCGGCGGCGATCTGCGCATCCAGCTCAGCCATGCGAGAATCTAACTCTTCGCGCTCTACCCTCGCGCGATCGGCCTCTTCCTGACGCTGTGCAAGCTGAGCTTCTAACTCCACTATGCGCTGATCCAAGACTTCGCTCTCGACATCCGCTGATTTGGCAGCACCACTGCTGGCATCGATAGCATCATCGGAACTAACCACGCTCAGTTGCCCTTGTGGCTGATCGTCCTGAGTCGGCTCAACATTGGTCGGCGCTGCCAGCGGCTGCCCATCTGCCGTCGCAAATTCGATATTCTGACGCGTTACTTCTTCGACAGCATCTCGTGAGTCGATAGCCTGTATTTCTGCCAGGTTAGGAATTCGCAAAACTTGACCACTGCGAAGCTGGTTAATATTGCCATCAGCAAAGGCGTCGGGGTTTAACTCCTGAATAGCCAACATGGTCTGCTGCATGGAAACAGAATCATCCGGCCTCACCTGTATAGCTATGTCGGAAAGTGTATCGCTCCCATCTGTTTCTGGGGTCTCTGGCTCGAGCACCTCAGGCGCTTGGGGTTCTTCAGCGGCTTCGATAGCTTCTTCAACGACAGTGGGCTCCGGCTCGGCAACTTCTTCAACTACGGTCGGGTCCGCCGCCGCAACTTGCTCGGCTACTTCGTCTGGAATTGCTGTTTCAGTCTGCTCTGGATCGGCAGCAATGACTTCGGGCTGAAGATTCGCTGCGGTATTCGTAGAACTCGGTGTAACGGTTACGGGCGAAGTTTGTACCTCGACAAAAGGTTCGGCGGCAACAAGCTGACCGGCTGCGGGCGCCTGCAGTATTGAGCTAATCGGCTGTCTAACTTCGGCAGTCGATTGCTGGTCATTAAAGACTGGCAGATCCAACAGGATCGTATGCTCACTTAATGAGCGACCATTAGGCCAGCGCGTATCGAGGATAAAGCTAAGGTAGGGCTCGCGAACTATCTGCGAGGAGGTCAGAATGACAACATTCCCGTTCGCAGTAGATTCAACGCTAAATCGTATATTGGAGAGGAAACTTTCACGCTGGACGTTAAAGCGCTCGAAATCTGCTGCGGACGCCATGGAAACACGAACGTTCTGCAAAAGCGTGTCGCCTAGCTGCAGCAACTCAATGCGCATGCGCAGTGGCTGGTTGAGCGCGGACTCCACAGTTACTGTACCTAGCCCTAAGGCGTACAACTGTGTCGCCATGCTGCAGAGCAGCATGGTCAGAATGACGACGAATTTACGTAGCATAGTCCCTTTACCTCTCAACAGGTTCCGGGCATTGCTCCGTAGAAACGATGCCAGCACCTTCAATGACTCTCTCAATCAACACGTCGGTTAGTAAACACTAAGCTTGAAGCGAAAAACTTATTGAGAATGTTTCTTCACTACGGCTTGTAAGTATCCATTATAAATAGCTTTTTATCAACTCTTCGGCTATTTGAATAGAGTTGAGAGCCGCTCCCTTTCGCACGTTATCGGCTACCACCCAAAGATTCATACCATTGGCAATTGAGATATCCTGCCGAATTCTTCCCACAAAAACTGCGTCCTGGCCCGCAGATTCGTGCACTGCCGTGGGATATCCGCCGTCTACGCGCTCGTCGATGACCGTAACGCCGGCGGCATTTATCAATAAGTCACGTACTTCTTGCTCACTTATAGGTTTGTGCGTTTCAACCTGTACCGCTTCGGAGTGGCCGTAGAACACCGGAACGCGTACGCAGGTCGCACTAACCTTGATACTCTCATCGCCGAATATTTTCTGCGTTTCCCACACCATCTTCATCTCCTCCTTGGTGTAGCCGTTTTCAAGGAAGACATCGATTTGGGGAAGCGCGTTAAAGGCGATCAGTCGCGGGTAGACCTTATATTCGGCCTCTCGGCCATTAAGTAGCTCTCCAGTCTGCTTCGCCAGCTCTTCTACCGCCTGATTTCCTGACCCTGATACAGCCTGATAGGTGGCAACCGAGATTCGCTTGATACCCACCGCATCATGAATCGGCTTTAGCGCTACAAGCATCTGAATTGTCGAGCAATTTGGGTTAGCGATGATGTTTCGGTTCGTGTACTGAGCGATTGCGCCCGGGTTCACCTCCGGCACGACTAGTGGAATATCGTCGTCATAACGAAAGTGCGAGGTATTATCGATGACCACACAGCCCGCCTCGCCTGCCTTTGGGGCATATTCGGCGGAAATACTGCCGCCGGCGGAGAACAGCCCGATCTGTGCCCGGCTAAAATCAAACTCGGCCAGGTCCGTCACCATTAGGGGCTTATTATTAAACATTACCGTATTGCCGGCGGAGCGCTCGCTGGCCAGGGCAAACACCTGATCTACCGGGAAATTACGCTGCTCCAGTATGCTCAGCAGAGTTTCCCCTACGGCACCGGTCGCGCCAACAACTGCTACGTTATACTTATTCATGCTTCTCTCTCTAAATTCTTGATATAAATGATATTTTCGAACACATACGGCTAGCTAATACCACCGCTCCTAGCAAAACATGCCTAGTTGGGTGCCTAGGTCGTAGTCGCGTTGGTCGTCGTGAAATACCAAGGAGCAGAGTTGCGCCAATTGTCTTCGAAGCTACGTATCTTCTCGGCATCTTTAAGGGTTAGACCGATGTCATCCAGTCCATTCAGCAGGCAATGCTTACGAAACTCATCTACCGAAAATGGAATGCTCGAGCCGTCAGGCTTGGTGATAAGCTGCTGCTGCAGATCTACTTCCAATTGATAGCCTTCGTTTGCCTCTACCTCGTCGAAGAGCGCAGAAATAATGGCCTTGTTCAGCACAATGGGAAGTAAGCCGTTCTTGAAACAGTTGTTAAAGAAGATATCGGCGAAGCTAGGCGCCAAAATAGCGCGAAAGCCGTAGTCATCAAGTGCCCAGGGAGCGTGCTCTCGACTAGAGCCGCAGCCAAAATTGTCTTTAGCCAGCAAGACTCTAGCGCCCTCATAGCGAGGCTGATTCAGCACGAAGTCCGGATTTAGCGGCCTGTTACTGTTATCCGCATCGGGTAGCCCCTTATCCATGTAGCGGTGCTCATCGAAGAGGTTTACCCCGAAACCAGTGCGCTTGATAGATTTAAGGAACTGCTTGGGGATGATAAAATCCGTGTCCACATTGGCACGATCTAGTGGCAATACCAGCCCCTTCTCTCTAATAAACTTTTTCATATTTATCTTTTAACTCTTTGTTATATATAGGTTAGCCTAGATCTCTTATGTCGACGAAGTGCCCGTGTATGGCCGCCGCAGCCGCCATGGCGGGACTAACGAGATGGGTGCGCCCGCCAAATCCCTGCCGTCCCTCAAAGTTACGATTTGAGGTGGAGGCGCAGTGTTTGCCTTCGCCCAATTGATCGGCATTCATGGCGAGGCACATGGAACAGCCGGGTTCTCTCCACTCCATTCCCGCCTCGAGAAAGATTTTGTCTAAACCCTCAGCCTCTGCCTGCTTCTTGACCAGGCCCGAACCGGGCACGACCATAGCCACCTCAACACTTGAGGCCACTTTCTTACCCTTTACGACAGCCGCGGCAGCGCGCAAGTCCTCGATACGTGAGTTCGTGCAGGAACCGATGAAAATACAGTCCAACTTAATGTCCTTGATCGCCGTACCGCCCTGCAAGCCCATGTACTTCAGCGCTTGCCGGATATTACCGCGCTTGGTTTCATCCACCTCTTGAGCCGGATCCGGTACATTCCCAGATATCGGCGAAACCATCTCTGGCGACGAGCCCCAGGTCACTTGAGGCTCGATTTGTGCTGCCTGCAGGACAACCGTCTCGTCGAACTGTGCGCCCGCATCGCTTACCAAACAGCGCCAAGACTCTACTGCCTGATCCCATAGCTCACCTGCGGGAGCGAAAGGCCTGCCCTTGATGTACTCTAGCGTGGTTTCATCCACCGCAATCAGGCCAGCTCTCGCGCCAGCCTCGATGGCCATATTGCATACCGTCATGCGTCCCTCTACAGACAGAGCCTGTATCGCTTCTCCACCAAACTCGATAGTAAAGCCAGTACCTCCAGCCGTACCGATCTTGCCGATTATGGCTAGAACGATGTCTTTCGCTGTGCACCCTGGTTTTAGCTGCCCATCCACTCTTACCAGCATATTCTTGGCTTTTTTCTGCATCAAACACTGGGTAGCCAGGACGTGCTCCACCTCGGAAGTACCGATGCCATGGGCTAGGGCACCCAAGGCTCCGTGGGTCGAGGTATGGGAGTCGCCACATACGATTGTCATTCCCGGCAGCGTAGCACCCTGCTCTGGGCCAACAACATGCACGATGCCCTGTCGGTCATCGGTCATCTTCAATTCGAAGATACCGAACTCCTGGCAGTTATCATCCAGAGTGCGCACCTGAATCTTTGAGACAGGGTCTTTAATTCCTTCCAAGCCCTGTAGCCTCTCTTCTGAGGTAGTCGGGATATTGTGATCTGGTGTGGCAAAGTTTGCATCCGCTCTCCATGGCAGGCGGTTCGCAAGCCGCAGGCCTTCGAAAGCCTGTGGGGAGGTGACTTCATGGATTAAATGACGATCGATATAAATCAGGGCGGTACCGTCTTCTCTTTGCGTTACCAAATGGGCGTCCCAGATCTTGTCATATAAGGTTCTACTGCTCATTTTCCTCACCAATACTGCCTATGCAGTGTTTATATTTTAAATTAATTAATTTTTCTAAGTTATTGATATAAAACCCATTAAAAAGAGATAAATCAGCATAAATTACTGCCTTAGAGCGTCTTTTCCGTTGATCTGAGCGCAAAGTTCTGGCCACGATCTCGGAGCAGATGGTCTATGAGGACTAGCGCCAGCATGGCTTCCGCTATAGGCGTTGCTCTAATACCTACGCAAGGATCATGACGCCCCGTAGTTATGACCTCATCCGCCTCACCGGCGATATTAATGGACCTACCCGGCAGACGAATACTCGAAGTGGGCTTCAGAGCGATGCTAGCGAGGATATCCTGCCCGCTAGAGATCCCGCCAAGAACGCCGCCAGCATTGTTGCCCTCAAAACCCTGCGGCGTTATTTCATCCCGGTGCTCACTACCTTTCTGCGTGACCGATTCGAACCCCGCCCCGATCTCTACACCCTTCACGGCATTGATACTCATCAGAGCCTTGGCGATATCCGCATCCAATCGATCAAATATTGGCTCACCTAGCCCAACTGGTACATTTGACACACAAACATTGATCCTGGCGCCTATTGAATTGCCCTCTTTACTGAGAGCGGCCATATAGTGTTCCATTTCCGCAACTTTCGATGCATCTGGACAAAAGAATGGATTGTTCTCGACTTCCTGATAGTCAACCGAATCGATCGAAATTGGGCCGAGCTGACTAAGATAGCCACGAATCTCGGTACCACAGGTCTCTCGCAGGTATTTCTTGGCTATAGCGCCCGCGGCCACTCGCATTGCCGTCTCACGGGCAGACGCACGCCCTCCGCCTCGATAGTCACGGATACCGTACTTCTCCCAATAGGTATAATCAGCATGGGCTGGGCGAAACTGGTCTTTGATCTTACTGTAGTCTTTGGAGCGCTGATCCGTATTCTCGATTAGCAGACCAATGGGGGTTCCAGTGGTCTTGCCCTCGAATACACCGGATAGGATTCTTACCGTATCGTCCTCTCGGCGCTGCGTCGTGAAGCGACTCTGCCCTGGCTTGCGACGATTCAGATCGTGCTGCATATCGGCTTCACACAGCTCCATACCAGGAGGACAGCCGTCAATCACGCAGCCGAGCGCAGGCCCATGGCTTTCACCAAAGCTAGTTACCGTAAACAATTTACCGAAACTGTTTCCTGACATTCCAATACTCAAATAGAGAATTTATTTCTGACGAATTTTGACAGCAGGGCCGAAAAACCCGAGATTGTACACTAATTAAACAGTTCTCTGTACTGCTGTAGTTGCCTGCTGGTAAGGGCTAGCACCCCTTCCCCGCCGTGCTCGAAGTCCAACCAAAGCAATGGTACCTGCTGCAGCTGTTGTGCTAATTGGAAGTGGCTGTAGCCCACCTCCATCACCAATAGACCGTCCGCTCTCAGGTGATCGACCGAATCCCGCAAAATTTGAAGAGGTATCTGTAAGCCGTCATCAGCGCTAAGCAGCCCGAGGGAGGGCTCGTGGCCGAACTCGACCGGCAAATCTTCAAATTCCTGCGGGGGAACATAGGGCGGATTCGTTACTATCAAGTCATATCGGCCGCTAACATTCGCGAAAAGGTCGCTCTCAAGGCAATTCACCCGAGCCTCCAGAGCATGCAGCGCAATATTTTTGTTTGCCAGTTCCAGCCCATCTGTGGATATATCAACCAGATCAACCTGACAATTCGGCCACTGTAAGGCCATAGCAATTCCAATACTTCCGCCACCGGTGCAAAGATCCAATACTCTGCTCGGCCGATCTTGCAGCAAGGGCTGAAATTCGCCTGCTATTAATTCGGCTATGGGCGAGCGTGGTACAAGCGCCCTGTTATCACAGTGAAACTCGTAGCCGGCGAACCAGGCTTTGCCCAGCAAATAGGCTGTTGGAACACGCTCGTCGATTCGACGTTTCAGTAAAGCCTCAAGCGACTCTAGGTGTTCACTATCCAGCACACGGTGCACAGCGCGAGCATCAGCAAAATCTATCCCCAAGAAACCATAGACAAGATAAAAAGCTTCATCAGTGGGATTATCCGTGCCATGACCATAACAAAGCCCGGCTGCATGTAACCTCAGCGCTACCTCTTGCAAGTAATCTTCAATGGTCACTTTATTCTCAAAGCTTAATGGACTGAATAGGCGATTGTAGCTGAAAATATAATCTGACAATCGTTAAATTACGCAGATTTCATCAACAAGCAATTAATATGCTAATCTCTCGTCCCTAACGTAGCAGCGGCAATACACAGGTTTAATATATAGAAAGAGATCAACTAGCCGACGATCTCGAGAAACGGTGAATGACTATGGAACAGGCTTTTTTGGATATTCTTACGCAAATTGGCGAGGACCCTCAGCGTGCAGGACTCGTAGACACCCCGAAGCGGGCGGCAAAGGCTATGGAGTTCCTCACACAAGGCTACTCGATGGATATCGACGAAGTCATCAATAACGCTATGTTTCCATCTGACACTGACGAGATGGTAATTGTAAAGAATATCGAACTCTATTCCATGTGCGAGCACCACATGCTTCCTTTTATAGGAAAGTGCCATGTAGCCTATATTCCAAATGGAAAAGTAATAGGCCTTTCGAAAATAGCCAGAATTGTCGATGTTTACGCCAGGCGTCTTCAGATTCAGGAAAATCTTACAAACGAAATCGCCAACTGCATAGTAGAGAAGACCTGCGCTGCGGGCGCAGCTGTTATTATCGAGGCACAGCATATGTGCATGATGATGCGCGGCGTACAAAAGCAAAACTCGATAATGACTACGTCTTGTATGCTTGGCGCATTCAGAAACAGCCAGTCGACACGAGCCGAATTTCTATCTCTATTGAATAAGTAACTAGCTCAGCGCAGCACGAGCTCGATGCGCTGCGCACAATTATCGACTGCGCAGCTCGGCGCTAGCGGCCCCACTCCAGCGGCCTCAATTCGATCAGCCGATATTCCACCTGCAATTAGCGCCTGTCTTAGCGAGTTTGCTCGCGCCGCAGACCGCTCCATTAACTCCTCTAGAGACCGTCCTTCCTGACTCAGGTGCGCGACCAGATATACAGAAACAGACGCATCGGCCTGAAGCGCAGCGACAAGAGAAGCTACACCCAAAGGAGTCGGCAAACGATCGTTCGATTGAAAATCTATTCCTGGCAGGATCACACTACCCTGCTCTCGCAGTTGTTGCAGAATGTTCGAGCTCGCCGCAGAACTCATCGCTGCCTCCTCTACTTGCGGCTCTTCAATTGCCGCAATCTGTTCCGAATCCTGAGTGCCACCCGGCTCGATGATTTCGATATAGGCATAGATTCTTCTGTTCACCCTAGTGATGATATATAACGCGAAGTAAGGCGCATTCTCAGCAGCAGCCCTAGAGCGGAAAGCCATATAAAACTGATTGCGCTCGGGGCCATATAAGGTTCGATTTCGAAAAACGTCATTAGCCCAATAGTTACTGCTTCCGCACGCCCTGCCCTCGCAACTAAAGAGAGCTTCATAGTTTCTGCTCTCGAGCTGCTCTTGAAAGAATCGATAAACGTCTGCGCCGGTAAATTCCTCTGAAATTTCGTAGTTTATCTTAGTGACGTCGCCCCTGAGCCTTTGTGAGTCCTCAGGTATCACCTCACCGCGAACGCGTTCTAATGCGCCGAGAACGAATTGGTGGTTTATATCTCGATCTAATTCTCTCTCGATGATTTCAGAATAAGCAAATCCGGTGATGAGACTATGATCTGTAAACCCAACTTCCACAGCACTCGTCTGCGCAAAACTCAATAGCGGCAAACCGGCCAAGGCCAGAGCCATAAAACAAAGTCGTTTAATAGATATACACATCTGAAAACTCATAGTTGTTTCGTTTTGCAATCGTTCTATACCTAGTGAGGTATTGAGTTACGGCTCTAAAATATAAAGAATTTCAGCACATCCTGGAGCTACTACATCCATGGATATGCAATGAAGCGTGGCGTTATCTACTGCTCGACGGGTCTCCGTAGTGCCATCCACCAACAGCGACAGCAAGTTTGATAGAAATGGATTGTGACTCACCAGCAGCACCTGTTGCAGATCATAACTCTCTATAGCATCCATCAAGCCGTAGACATCCCCGTCGGGCGCAATGCCCGCATCAAGGGTTAAGTCCAAACCAGGAAACAGTGGCATTATTGAAGCCGCTGTCTGCTGTGCTCGCGTGTAGGGGCTACAGATCACCCTATCAACTTGCGGAGAACGCTGATTAAACTTTTTTGCAACCGAACGCGCCTGATCCATACCCTTGGGCGTTAATTCTCGAGCCGAATCCGACTCCGCACTACCCTCGGCTATCGCATGGCGTAGTAAATACAGTAGCATGACATAACTCCGTTCAACTCTTGTTAGTTTCTAATAACAGTAGCCACGCATCATGAGGGGGCGGAACCTTCGTCTTCGACTTTTTTATCTGAGGCTGCTATCGGTGCCGAAGGCTTCTTCGCTGTCTTCTTAGCTTCCTTCATCTTTGCAACCTTCTTCTTGTCAACCTTCTTCTTTGCCGGTTTTACTGCGGCGGTTTTCTTCACTGCAGCTTTCTCTGCAGCCGGAGTAGCTGCCTTGCTCTCGTCACTAGCCGACTTTTCCCCTTCGCTACGAGAAGCTGGCGCCTCCTGCAAAGAATCAACTTCGACTTCTGGTAAATCCGAGAAAGGAAAAGGCTTCACCTCGGAGAGGTATGTCAGAAATTTAATAATCTGAGACACATACAATTCAAGCGTTGCTGAGAAGTATCTGAGATTTGCATTACAGTCTCCCGTAATCAGTACGAACAAAGCCTGTGCGATGCTCAGCACCAGAACTAGGGGCAGAATTATAATATAGGACGCAACCGCAAAAACGATCATGAACAACACGCGAATCCAGACCGAAGGCTTTTTAATATTATCTACAATTTCTATAAGCTCGTCTGACATGAAGGCTCCTTCTATATCATGCAAATAGACACATGATGGCATTAACTACATTGTGAAAACCGTGATGGCTGCTAATCTAGGACCTTATTCTCATTAGCGGCAAACTCTACATCCAGAGCCTGCTCGCTCAGCATCAGCGATGAGATTATATTATCCAGCGAATCGTTCTCATGGATTATCTTATAGAGGCCATTTGCAAGTGGCATGTAAACCTCCAGTTCCTGCGCTTTTCCCTGCACAAGCTTTACTGTATTCACGCCCTCTGCGACCTGCCCCAATTCGGCAACCGCCTCTTCCACCGGCGTGCCCTTCCCTAACGCTAGCCCGATTCTATAATTTCGACTCAGTGGTGTGGAGCAGGTAACCACAAGATCTCCCACGCCAGCCAGACCTAGAAATGTCATTGGATCGGCACCCAACTCTTTGCCAAATCTCGCCATCTCCGTCAAAGCGCGAGTCACCAACATACTATTTGTGTTGTGTCCCATGCCTAGGGCTGCAGCGATGCCGGCGATAATGGCATAGATGTTCTTCAGCGAACCCCCAAGCTCCACACCAAACATATCGTTATTGGCGTAGACTCTGAAATATCTGGACTTCAGAGCACTCTTGACTATCTCTCTCACGTCTTCGTCTGGACTGGCAATCACAGTGCCAGCAAGGTCTTTCTTGGCGATCTCTAAAGCTAGGTTGGGCCCGCTTAACACTCCAACCCTGGCTCGCGGTGCCTCTTGATTGAGAATCTGGCTCATCATGGCGAAGCTGCCCGCCTCAATGCCTTTTGTGGTACTGACAAGAATCGCGTCATCTGGGATGTGGGGCACCATGTCGCTCACCACCTGCCTAAAGGAAGAACTCGGTACGGCGACGAAGATTAGCCTACTGTCCTTGACTGCATCTGCCATATCGCTAGTAGCATGGATTCTTTCATTCAAGCGATAGTCCGGCAGATATTGGGTATTCTCACGGAGCCGATTCAACTCCTGCGCTTGAGATTCACTGCGCATCCAGAAACCGACATCGTGACCGTTCTCGGCAGTAATATTGGCAATTACCGTACCAAAACTACCCCCTCCTATCACCGAGACTTTAAATGCAGACATGGTGGCCCTTAACTGCCCATACAACACACAATGATAGTCTGATTACGCCTCAATACCAAGGCGACGAATGCGACGAATGCGCCAGGAGAAGCGAGCATTGAATACCATTCAAGCCCCGCTAGCCGGCCTAACTGCCGCGCATCAGTTCTATTCGGTTAGATTGGTAGAAGACGAGCGCATCGTAGATCTGATTGGCGACAGACTTGGGTGTGATTGACGCGCCTACGAACTGATCATATTCATTATCGGCAGTAATTGCCTGCCAACTCAGACGAAGTATATCTCGCATACTGTTTCCTGCGAATTCATCCATCCACTTCGAGCCGATGACATCGACTACCCCGTAAAGCTGATAGGAATTGATATCTTCGATCACCCGCGCGGCACTAATACGGCCATACATATCCACAGCAACTAATAATTCGATCTTGCCATTGAATCCATCGTCTGCAGTCGTAGGCACCGCAACCGCAACCGCCTGCCCATCCTTTCGCGCTATATAGGCAAGCCTGTTTCGGTCCAGATTTAACAGATGTAGATTTTCGAGTCTTTCGCTCTCTTTATCCGCCACTAGCAAATAACTATCAAGAACCAGATCATTGTCGAAGCTTCCTTCTTCGAAGAACTGGTAAAGATTACGCCGATCGAATTCCTGCCTGGCCACGAGCAGACTGTCGCGAGTAACGCTGTTTAGAAGCAGCAGCAGACCTACGATAGCAGTCAGTATCGCTAACTGCGGAAATTTATCTTTAAGAATTTGAACAATAGATGCATTCAAAGCAGACAACGCCTCGACAGATTCAGTGACTAGCAAAGGGGAAGCAGCCGCCCGGCTACAACGAGCTTAAATAAATGCCGAAGCCGCAGCCACTAGAGACATTATGGGCGCAGGATAGACGCCAAAGAGCAGAAGCAAAGATAGTAGAATAGCTAATACACCGTAGGCACTAACACTCTCTACACCACCCGCTCGGTAAGGAATCTTGTGCTTCTCAGTCATGAGCATTCGATAGACGATGCGCAGGTAGTAATACAGGCCAATGCCGCTGCCTAGGACCAAAACAGCCAACAACATCCAAAGATCAGACTCCACACCGGCGAGGAATATATAGAACTTGCCAATAAATCCTACCGTCAATGGTATTCCTGCAAGAGACAACAGCATTGCTATAAAAATACTAGCAAGCCAGGGGTTTCTCCAGAAAAGCCCCCTGTACTCCTTTATCGAATCAAACTCTTTCTCACTAGAGGAGATGACCGAGACCACACCGAAGGCACCTAAGGATGTGATCACATAGGCTATTAGATAGAACGTCACGGCCTCGACAGCGAGAGTGCCGGTAGCATAGTGGCTGGCAACAAGCGCAAGCAGCAGATAACCCATATGCGCGATAGAAGAATACGCCAGTATGCGCTTCAAATTATCTTGCTGCAGTGCCAGCAGATTGCCTACAAGCATAGACGCTGCGGCTACCAAGGTTAATACCGTCACCATCGAATCAAAATTTAGCGAATCACTCGCTCGAATAAACCGTAGCAACACGACAATCATCGCCGCCTTACCTATGGTCGCGAGATAGGCTGTAGCGGGAATCGGAGAACCCTCGTACACATCGGGTGTCCACATGTGAAACGGTGCAAGGGAAAGCTTAAATGCCATGCCAGCGGTTATCATCAGCAAGGCTACGATCGAATATCCATCCCCCAAACTAACCGCAGCCACGGGCAGATCTGTGAGACTGGCAAAAGACAGCGTGCCGGTCTGCGCATAGATAAGCGCCATGCCAAATAAAATAAAACCAGAGGCGGCCGCCGAAAGAACAAGATATTTAACTGAAGCCTCTAGGGGAAACTTCGCAGACTGTTTGCTATGCATTGGATAGGCGATCATGCCGTATAGAGACATGCTTAGCGTCTCTAGCCCCAAGACCGTGCTAACGAAATGATTGCTGCTGACCATTACGATTGCGCCTATGGTCGCAATCGTTAACAGCAAGAAAAACTCTTCCTTGTGGTCGTCCAACTCGAAGAAATAGGAGAAGCTAAGAATAGCGATGAGCATCGCTGAGGAACAGACGAGCACGGTAAACAACAAGCTGTACTGATCGATAATAAGTAGTGGAGTAATCTGCTGGTTCGTCCAATCCATCATCGAAATGGCGACTAGTGTTGCCGCCAGCAGACCGGTAATCGTAATCGAAGCCGTCACGATATAGCTTCGACGCACACCAATCATTAGCATCGCCAAGACTGACGTTGCCGTCACTATTAATAGCGGCATCAGAGGCAATAAATCGTCAAACGTCATAATCATAATTCTTATAGCCCTACCGCGAAGAGAACCTGCCCGGTTTCATTAAGCAATTGCGCTATTGTCTCAGCCGAGAGATCGAGGAAACTCTGTGGATACATGCCCATCCAGATAAGGCCTATCATCATTGCGCAAAAATAAAACATCTCGCGGCGACTCAGGTCGTGTAGATTGCTGTCATCGAAATCTGAATTTCGATAGGCGCCATGGAACACTTTCTGAATGACCCATAGCGAATAGACAGAAGCAAAGATAAGACCAAAGGCGGCAGCCACGGTTAAACCGATGTTTGCCTTAAAGGCACCAAGCAATGCCAAAAATTCTCCAACAAAGTTACCCAGACCAGGCATACCCAGCGCGGCAACCGAGAAGAACAGGGCTACGAAAGACAGGCGAGGCACCTTCGCCCAGAAGCCACCCATATGATCCATGTCCCGCGTGTGAATTCTGTGCTGTAGGCCGCCGGCAAGCATAAACAGCGCCGCGGCGCTTAAACCGTGAGCCAGCATCGTCATTACCGCGCCCTGCAGCGCCTGCTCGCTCCAGGCATAGATTCCGAGTAGCACGAAACCCATATGACTAACACTGGTATAGGCAATAAGACGCTTGATATCGGTTTGCGCGAAGGCGACCTTGGCGCAATACAGAATACTGATCACCGCTAGCGTCATGGCGAATGGTGCAAATGTCATCGACGCCTCGGGAAATAGCGGTATAGCAAATCGTATCAAGCCATAGGCACCGGTCTTGAGCAACACGCCAGCCAAGATAACACTACCGGCAGTAGGCGCTTGGGAATGCGCATCGGGAAGCCAGGAATGAAAAGGAAAACTGGGCAACTTGGTACTGAATGAAACGAAGAAGCCAAGCATAATCCACATCTCGATAGCACTACTCGTGTTTACCTTGAGCAGATCGACGTAGTCGAAGCTGAACCATCCGAACTGTAAATAATGAAAATAGGTCAATGCCAAAATCGATATCAGCATTAACATGCCGGTTACCTGAGTGAAGATAAAAAACTTCATCGCGGCATAATTTTTGTTCTCGTGGCCCCAGATCGCAATGATGAAATACATGGGGATTAACATCACTTCCCAGAAGAAAAAGAACAGGAACAGGTCTAGCGCCGTGAACACACCTATTACACCGGCTAGCGTCCACAATAGATTAAAGTAGAAGAACCCTGTCTTTTCGGTAATTTCATCCCAGGCAGAACCGATGGCGACAGCCCCAAGAAAGGCAGTTAGCACCATCATCAGAACACTTAGTCCGTCGGCAGCAAGGTAAAAGGAAATCCCGAAGCGTGGCATCCACTGCGCATTCAATTGCACTATCCAGCCAGAGTCGCCAGCATCGGCCCCTACCAGGGTCAACATGACCAGAAGATCGATCACCACTGCCGTCAATGCAATAACGCGGGGGTACTTGCTATCCAGCCCCTCGGACAGCCAGGCGAGCACACCGCCAAAAAACAAAATACTAATTAGTACTACCAGAATCATAGTAATACCCCTACGGCGATCAGGAGCACTACACCTGCGGCAATACTCATTGTGTACCAGCGCAGCTGACCCGTTTGGGTGCGCGCCAACATGCCATGCACGACACGAGAGATTTCCACTAGCGAGGCGTATATAGCGTCTATGAAGTCTTTCTTGTTGATTCTAGCCAGAAACAGGAATGGCTTAACGAAGAGCAGGTCATACAATGCGTCCATGCCCCAGCCGCTAAACCAGAATCGATGCAGTGCAGCTGCGATCGGCTTAGCCATCAGTTTCTCGACAGAAAATGTCTTCGACATGTAGAAGAGATAGGCTAATCCTATACCCAGAAGTGGAACCGCGATCATTACCACGTGCAGGAAGCCGCTGATGTGATGCTCTTCATGCACTTCACCATGGCTGAACACCGCGTCTACGGGAATCTGAATCCAACCACCGAATAATGCCAGCACCATCAGAATAATCAGAGGCGTAGCCATGCTAAACCCTGTCACTTCTCTCTCTTCGTGGTGGCCCTTGCTCTGACCAAAGAACACGACGAACACTAATCTGAAACTGTAGATACCGGTAAGGAATGCTCCCAGCACTCCACCCATCCACAGCAACATTCCCGGCCCTTCCATTTCGAGAGCCGCAATCAGAATCTCATCCTTACTGAAATATCCCGAAGTGAAGGGAAACGCCGCCAGGGCAAGACTACCAATCATGAATGAGGCGAAGGCGATGGGTAGCTGCTTGCGCTTACCCCCCATCTTAAAGATGTCATGCTCATGATGCAGACTGTGTATGACCGTGCCTGCAGCAAGGAATAACAAAGCCTTGAAGAAAGCGTGGGTCATCAGGTGAAATACAGATGCTGACCAGGCGCCAACACCCAGACCGAGAAACATATACCCGATCTGACTTACTGTGGAATAGGCAAGGATTCGCTTGATATCGTGTTGCGTCATGGCGGTGAAACCGGCCATCAGCAGCGTAATCAGGCCTATCCAGGCAACCAATAGCTGCACGCTAGGCGCAAGCTCAAACAAGACATGGGTTCTGGCGATCAGGTAGACACCGGCTGTTACCATCGTTGCCGCGTGGATCAGGGCTGATATAGGAGTAGGACCGGCCATCGCATCGGGCAACCAGGTCTGTAGAGGTAGCTGAGCAGACTTGCCCACCGCGCCACCCAGCAACAGCAGTGAGGCAGCTACCGCTAAACCGGAGCCTACAGCCCACTCGGTCTCGGCTGCATGGAGCATATCCTGGATATTTAGTGTGCCTAGCTGAGCAAACAACAGAAACAGACCTATCGCCATAGACGTATCGCCTACGCGCGTCGTGACGAATGCCTTTCTAGCCGCGTAGCCATTCTCTGGCTTTTCATACCAGAACCCGATCAATAGATAGCTACACAGGCCTACGCCCTCCCAGCCCAGGTATAACAGGACCAGGTTATCGGCCAGCACCAACATCAACATCGATGCTACAAACAGGTTCATATAAGAGAAGAAACGACTGTAACTCGGGTCATCCAGCATGAACCCAGTCGAGTAGAGGTGAATCAGAAAACCGACGCCGGTGATCACTAGCATCATTACCAGAGACAGACCGTCGAGATAAAAACTAAATCCAGGGGTGAGCTCTCCCACCGCCATCCAGGTCCACACCTCGAGAATGAAATGCGTTTCACCGGAGCCCAGAAATTCTAACGCAATCAGCGCGGCAGTGATGAACGAAAGGCCAATAGAACCTGCACCTATAACGGCGACGGCTTTCTTAGGTAGATTCCCACTAGTCAGCACCAGGCTTAAGAAGCCCAGCAAAGGAAATGTCGGTAATAGCCAAATTAAATCTTGCACTCTAGCTTCCTGTCCCTATCCCTTCATCTGACTTAATACGTTGATATCGACCGTTTGATATCGCCTGTACATTTGAATTATTAATCCCAAGCCAACAGCTACTTCCGCGGCCGCTAGGGTAAGAATCATCAAGAACATAATCTGCCCATCGGCATGCTCCCAGCGAGATGCAGCCACGATAAATGCTAGGCCGCTCGCATTAATCATAATCTCTAGCGACATGAGTACGAACACTATGTTGCGCCGAGTCAACACGCCGATCAGGCCCAAGACAAAAAGGATGCCGGCCAAGATTAATCCATGTTCAACAGGTATCGATTCCATTATCTTTCGCGACCCATCTGTTTAATTTTGTTAGTCATAACACTCAGTAACCGCGTTTCTATTTCTTCGCCAAATGGTAGGCAGACACCAACCCTGCCAGCAGCAATATGGAGGCGAGTTCTACCGCCAGCACATAAGGACCAAATAACAAGGCACTTACCTGCATCACATCGACCGTCGTTAGCGCCAACTCCTGATCGTATTGAGACAGCACCGTAAGCAATTGCGCAAGCAACACCGATGCGAGCAAGGAAGGAACGATCCATACCTTCGGACCCATCCAACTACGCTCCTGATCCAGACTCTGTTGCCCCATGTTCAACATCATAATCACGAACAGAAACAACACCATGATGGCGCCCGCATAGACTATCGCCTCTAATACCGCCGCAAACGGCGCGCCCAGGACGTAGAAGCACACGGCTACGGCTAGCAAAGATAGAATCAGATAGATCAATGCGTGCACGATATTGGTCTGCAGGATTACCGCAACTGTAGCAATAACAGCAACCGCGCCAGCTATATAGAACAACAGAATCACGGCAACAGACTCCTCACGTTCACCGGCACAGCCTCATTACGGGCCTCACCCTTATCCTTACCACCTATCTTCTTTCCTGCCACACGGTAGAAATTATAATCGTGATACTTGCCAGTGCCATCGATCAGCAAATCTTCCTTCTCCCAAACCATGTCTTGTCGTTCGTATTCAGCCATCTCAAAATCCGGCGTGAGTTGAATGGCGTTTGTAGGGCAGGCTTCTTCGCAGAAGCCGCACATGATGCACCTGGAGAAATTAATACGGAAGAATTCCGGGTACCAACGCCCCTCTTCGTCTTCGGTCTTCTGCAGCGCAATGCAATCTACCGGACAGGCTACGGCACAAAGATTACATGCGACACAGCGCTCCTCACCGTCAGGATCACGACTGAGTATGATGCGCCCACGCCAGCGCGGGAACATATAAGGCATTTCATCGGGATACTCGACGGTATCCGCCTTCACCCAAAGATGAGAGAACACCCGCCAAAGGGTTACCACCTGACTAGTCAGAGTGTCCTTAATCAGAGTGAGCATGTCTTTCTCCAAATTGTCGCGACATCAAGATGAACTCAAAATAATTACGCCAGTGATAAGCAGGTTCAACAGGGACACTGGCAACAAGAATAACCAACCGTAAGTCATCAACTGGTCATAACGCGGTCTAGGTATCGCCGCTCTCAATAATATAAAGAATGCTATAAATACGAAGGACTTCAATGCAAACCAAAAAATACCAGGCAAGAATGATGGCCCCAACCAGCCGCCAAAGAAGAGCACGGTGATCAATGACGATATCAAGACAAGCCCCAGGTACTCCCCAACGAAGAACATGCCAAATTTCATGCCCGAGTATTCGGTGTGGTAACCGGCACAAATTTCCTGTTCTGCCTCCGGTATATCGAATGGCAATCGATGACTCTCTGCCACACCCGCTATTAGAAAGATAACGAAGCCGATGAATTGCGGAATGATATACCAGCCGTTTTCCTCCTGAGCGAGGACAATTTCGCGCAGGTTAAAGGTGCCGGAGAGTGCGACTACGCCGAGAATAGAGATACCCATGAAGACTTCGTAGCTAATCATCTGCGCTGCAGCGCGCAACGAACCTAACAAGGCATATTTGTTGTCAGAAGAAAGGCCGGCCAACATCACGCTGTAGGCGCCGAGGGAGGCCATAGCGAGCACGAAAAGCACGCCTATATTCGAGTCCACGACTCCAACTCCAGGCGCGAAAGGAATAACGCTAAAGCTGAGAAGAATTACCGTCATGATAATCGCCGGCGCCAGCACGAAACTGAATTTATCAACGAAGGGTGGAACCCAATCTTCCTTGGTAAAAATCTTAATCATGTCAGCGACAACCTGTAGCAAGCCGAAAGGACCTACGCGGTTCGGGCCTAGCCGCTCTTGCCAGAAGCTTAACAGTCGACGCTCTACCCAGATAAGCATGGCGGCGACGACGATAACCGTCGCTAGAATCACGCTTATGCTTAAACCGGAACCCACTTCGAATGTCATCAGTTAGATTTCCTCTTCCTGAAAATCACTCACGATTAAATTCGCAATGCCGCGACTGGTGGCCCGCGCGGCGCTCTTTTCAATTTCTAGAAAACCTGTAAATTCTGCCGGGCTGATATTCGCATCGCCACAATACAGCAAGGCCGTACCGGGCTTAACGCCGGTACGAATACAGACGACTACCGGAGCGCCCGTAGGGGTTATGGTGGCCACGTCACCCTGAGCCAATCCCCTTCTCTCCGCATCCTCTGGGCAGATTCCCACATAGGCATCGGTCATGCGCTCGCGAATGGGTTCGGCCCTGGCGCTTAATTCATCACTACCGAATATCTGATAAGACAGCGCGAGATGAAGTTGCTTGCCCGATGGCTGCACTGTTGCTGCTGGCACGTCAAAATATGCACCACTATCAGTTTTCTCGAACAACAGGCTCCCTACATGGCCCTGCTTCAGCTCACCGTTAACCTCATCTTGGAACTTGCTAATCGATTGATTCGAAGTCCACTTCGGCGCCCACGGCGACGCCATTATAGACGGGTCTTTCTGGGCTGATATTCCTTCCATGGAGAACGACATGATGGATTCCTTGTCTTCCATCTGCTTCGGCTCATGCACGTTTACATTCGCGATCATGGCCGTACGCCCACTGTAGCGATGAGATTGTCGTGGCACCTTCATACCTGCAATGAAAGGATTCCCGCCTGGCAGCACATCGCGCAATTTGGCAAACCCTGGCGCCTCGCTACAGCATCGCTCTATGACATCGTCTATATGCGCCGCATCACTTATCCAGCGCCAGGCAGGCTGCGCCATTTTCTGACACTGATGCACCTGAAAGCTGAGCTGCGCTCTGCCCTCATAATTGATGTAGGTTGCTTCATGTTCTGAAAATGCAGTAACGGGAAGAACCACATCCGCCTTCGCCGTAGTCGTCGTAGTCACCTGATCCAGAACCAACACTTTCTCAGCCTTATCCAAGGCCGAATCCACCTGACTCTTGCTTGCACGTCGATAGAGGTCATTCTCCAAAACAATAACGCGCTTCGCTGCACTGCTGCTTAATTTATCTAGGGCGACACCGAGACTATTCTCTTCCGCCGCCATCAAGCCCATGCCGATGCTGTTGACTTCGGGTACTAACAAACACAGATCGATAGCGGCTTTCTCGCCATCTTCATGCAGGGCTCTGGCAATATTTGCCGCCGCCTTAACGAGATCACTGCCGTTGCTGCTACCGGCAACGATGAGTGGCCGCTTTGCACCCTTCAGCTGCGCCGCAATCTTTTCCGCTGCCGCATCATGCTCGGCCGAAGTCGCCGCAGGCGCCGAGCCTGAAATTTTATTCGCTATCTGATGCCCCATCGCAACCAGCGCTGGAAGCGACTCGATTACTCTATCGGCGGCAATATCGTCAAGACGGCTAACCGCCGGACTTAGAATGCTCAGAGGACTGCGCTCATGTTGCGCAAGCTCACGCACCGCAGCATCCTGCCACTGCGGTATCCTGCTCTCGCTCGCCAGGTCCATAGCCTTATTACGCACCGACTGCCGCAGCGCCAACGCGATTCGCGGTGCGACGTTGGTAACGTCTTCACCTAGAATCAGCACAGCATCTGCCTCTTCGATCTCTCGCACACTCGGACTGTGAAATGTCTTATCGGATGCCAGCGTCAAGATCGCAGCCATCGACTCATGCTCGCTATCCGAGTAGCCTGCGAAGAAATTCTCATCACCGACCATGGTCTTAAGAGCGAAGTTTGATTCGTTGCTCGCTCGTGGAGAACCTATGCCTATAGTCCCCTCCCGCGAAAATTCTTTGATAACTGCCTTGATCTCATCATCCGCGAGCAGCTCTCCGGTGTTATCGACACGCTTCACCGGCTCTAACAATCGCTTTCTGCTATTGACATAATCGAAACCGAAACGGCCTCTGTCGCAGAGAAAATAGCCATTCACTTCGCTGTTATAGCGATTAACGATTCTGCGCAGGGTGCCATAGCGCTCACCCGGGGCCGTATTACAGCCTACGGAGCAGCCCACACAGACCGACGGTGCAGTCTGCAGATCCCACTTACGACTATACTGCCCGCTAAAAGCCTTATCGGTGAAAACCCCCGTAGGACAAACCTCAACCAGGTTGCCACTAAACTCGCTCTCGAGAACGCCCTCTTCGTGTCTACCGAAATACACATGATGATGGGAGGCCTGAGCCGAGAGGTCGGTACCACCTGCATAGTCATCGTAGTAACGCACACAGCGGTAGCAGGTAATGCAGCGATTCATTTCATGATTGATGAACGGGCCAAGATATTGATTGCGATGGGTTCGCTTCTTCTTATCGTAGCGGCGGTAGTTATGCCCGGACATCTGCGTCATATCTTGCAGATGGCACTCACCGCCCTCTTCGCAAACTGGGCAATCATGAGGATGGCTAATCATCAGGCTCTCTATGACATCCGACCTGAACGACTTCGCCTGCTTATCCTCTAGAGAAATGATCGCCCCATCGGTAGCGGGTGTCATGCAGGCCATAACCAACATACCTTCCTTGTCATCTTCGTCACGGTATTGCGTAACCGCGCACTGCCTACAGGCACCGACAGATCCCATGCTGGGATGCCAGCAAAAATAAGGCAAGTCCAAACCCTGCGACAGGCATTCCTGTAACAGATTGTTATCGGGGTTTACCTCGTACTCCACCCCATCAATAACAATTTTCGCCATCTCTAACTCCAAGCGCGGTCAACAGGTCCAAGCATGATTAGTGCTTGTAGCTGCAGCGCTTCTCCGTAATATGTTTTTCAAAGTCTTCTTTAAAATATTTCAACCCACTACCCAGCGGAGCGGTTGCTCCGGGCGCCAGTGCGCAGAACGTCCTTCCTGGCCCGAGATAAGTCACGTGATCGTGCAGAATCTGCAAATCTTTCTCACTGCCCAGACCATTCTCGAAATCGCGAAAGATCTGATCTACCCAAGGCAGACCGTCGCGACACGGCGTACAGAATCCGCAGGATTCGTGCGCATAGAATTTCATAAGATTCCCAACCATGCCAACCGGGCAGGTCTTGTCATCCAAAATAATCATCGTACCGGTAGCCAGACGGCTTCCGGCCTTCGCTATCTCATCATAATCAAGCGTGATATCAAGATGCCCGGGCAACATGAAGTCGGTAGAGCCGCCACCAGGGAGAAAACCTCTTAATTCCAGTCCGTCTTGCATTCCGCCCGCATAATTTTCTATTAACTCTCTTATGGGAAGGCCTAGTGGCAATTCCCAACAACCCGGCGTCTTTACCTTACCGCTAACGCCAAATAATTTCGTGCCGTGATCGTTGCCCTTAGCCAGGCCGTGATACCAATCTACGCCATAGGTTAAAATCCCAGGAAGATTACAGATAGTTTCTACGTTGTTCACGATCGTGGGCTTGCCCCACAGACCGCTGACCTGCGGAAACGGAGGCTTAGCCCTGGGATTCGCGCGCTTCCCTTCGAGAGCATTCAATAGCGCCGTTTCTTCACCGCAAATATAACGCCCCGCACTGGTATGCATGATGATGTCGAGGTCGAAATCCGTGCCCAGAATATTCTTGCCTAGATAGCCTTTCTTATATGCCTCTTTGATCGCCTTTTTTAAGGCCTGCTCTGAAACCGTATACTCGCCTCTCAAGAAGATATAGGCCTTGCTCGCCTGAATCGTATAGGCAGCGATAAGCATACCTTCCAATAGAAGATGCGGATCACCCTCCATCAGCAGTCGATCTTTGAACGTGCCGGGCTCCATCTCGTCGGCATTCACCACGAGGTATTTTTGCTTGGGAGAATTATCTCCCGAGGGTACGAAGCTCCACTTCAAGCCCGTGGGAAAGCCTGCACCGCCCCTTCCCTTGAGCCCGGAATCCTTGACCAACTGCAATACATCTTCGGGGCTCAAGCCCTTCGCGATTGCATTCAGGCTCTGGTACCCCTCGTTCGCTTCATAGCCAGCGATGTCTAGCGGAGGGCGCGACATATCGATATTTTTTGTTAATGGCTTTGTTACCACTTCTATTCCCGTTTAATCCTGTTTGTTCTTGTAGTCACTGATGATCGAGTCAATTTTCTCTGGCGTCAAATTCCTGTGCATATCCGGTCCGACCATCATCACCGGGGCCCTGTCACAGTCACCCAGGCAGGGAACCGGTATTAGCGTGAAATCGCCATCCTCGCTGGTCTGGCCATAGTCGATATCCAACTGCTGCTTGATATGCCCCTTGATACTCTCACAGCCCATAATCCAGCAGCTGACGCTATCGCAAAAAAGTATGACGTTCTTTCCTACCGGCTCGCGATAGACCAGATTGAAAAATGTTGCCACTCCCTCGAGATCGGCCACCGGAATATCCAGGTATTCAGCTATGCCAAACAGACTCTCGTCTGACACCCAGCCCTGGTTCTTCTGCACGATCTTCAACGCCTCTAGCCCGACCGCCTTTTTATCTGGATAGAGGGTCATCTCATGCTCGATCTCCGCAATCTCCTCTGCGGATAACTTGCGCGCCTTCGTCGCTGTACTTGCTATAACTTGCTGGCTCATTTTGCTTTCACATTCACAAATCTAGTTGTATTTCCGGCTCTCATTGAGCAACTCTTTTACACACACTATCTATCCACATCGGCCATCACGAAATCGATACTCGCAATGATCGCGATCAAATCCGACACCATAAACCCTCGTGATATCTCGGGAATCATCTGTAGGTGAGCAAACGATGGAGTTCGAATACGTGTCCTGTAAGATGTGGTGCTGCCATCACTTATTAGATAGTAACTATTCAGCCCCTTCGTAGCCTCGATAGTCATGGTGACTTCATTCGCTGGAATCACCGGCCCCCAACTGACACTAAGGAAATGGTTAATCAGGGTCTCAATATCCTGCATGGTGTTTTCTTTGCGCGGCGGTGTAGTCAGCGAGTGATCGGACTTGTAGTTACCCGAAGGCATATTGTCCATGCACTGCTTAATGATACGCAGGCTCTGTCGCATCTCCTCTACTCGAATCGCGCAGCGGTCATAGCAATCGCCATTGACAGCTATAGGCACATCGAACTCGAAGTTTTCATAGCCGCTATAGGGACGCTGCTTGCGAAAATCCCACTCCAGGCCCGTCGCTCGCAAACCGGCGCCGGTTACACCCCAGTTAAATGCCTCGTTCGTATCATAGACACCGACACCCTGGGTGCGTCGCTTCAAGATTCCGTTATTCATCACCATGCTGTCGTATTCGTCGAGACGTGCCGGCATGAAATCTAACAATTCCTGTATGCGCTTCTCCCAACCATTTGGCAGGTCTTGCGCGACACCACCGATTCGGAACCAGCCTGGATGCATACGGGCGCCACAGATCGATTCGATGATATTGAATATACGCTCGCGCTCCACGAACATGTAGAAGATCGGTGACAACTGCCCTACGTCCTGCGCAAACGTGCCATAGAACAGGAGATGGCTACAGATTCGAAACATCTCAGAGAGCATGACGCGGATAACCTTCACCCGCTCCGGCACCTCGATGCCCGCCATCTTCTCGACTGCCATTACATAAGGCAGGTTGTTCATCACACCGCCAAGATAGTCTATGCGATCGGTATAGGGTATGTAGGTGTGCCAGGACTGTCGCTCGCCCATCTTTTCGGCGCCACGATGGTGATACCCAATGTCTGGCACCGCATCCACGAGAATCTCACCATCGAGCTGCAAGGCAATGCGAAACGCACCATGCACACTGGGGTGATTCGGGCCTAGATTGAGAAACATGAATTCGGAGTTCTCCGACTCTCGCTTCATGCCCCACTCTTCCGGCTTAAATTTCAGTGCCGCCTGCTCATAGTCTTCCTGCTCGTCGCTTAGAGAGAATGGCTCCATCTCGGTCGCTCGAGCCGGATGCTCCTTACGCAGGGCGTGCCCCTTCCAGGTGGGCGGCAACACGATTCGATAAAGGTTTGGGTGACCATCGAATTTGATTCCGAACATGTCCCAGACTTCACGTTCATACCAGTTAGCGCTGGGCCACAGCTGCACGACACTTGGAATAGTGAGATCGCTGTCCTGCAGGGCTACTTTCACTCGGAAATCGCAATTCCCGGAGAAGGACATAAGGTGATAAACGACGGTAAATTCGCTTGCCGGCTGCCCTGCCCGGTTGCATCTAAGCCGCTCGTCGATGGCGGTAACGTCGAATAGCATCTCAAAGCGAGGTGTAGTCTCGTCCCGTAGCGCTCGCAGCACAGTCTTTATGTCTTGCCGGTCCACCCAGACTGTCGGCATGCCGTCGCACGTCACCTGCTCCGACCTGATGAGATCGCCATGCAACTGTCGCATCTGCTCTAAGGCGGGGACTGTCTGGCTACTTTTTTCTGCGCTTGATGTCACAATATTTTACTTTAGCTATTCAGCTTATCTATTTTTTATTTATCAGTTTTTATACGTCATTTGGGGTTCTTAATTCGGTCGCCGCAATGCGATCGGGGGAGCGCACTACGCGCTGCACAGGGTTCGTCTCTTTCTGAATAATACCCTGATCATTGATCACCCAACTCAGCGGACGCCGTTCTCGCCCTATGGACTCTTGCAGAAGAATTAACCCCTGCAATAAGGCCTCTGGGCGCGGAGGACAACCGGAAACATAGACATCCACAGGCAGAAACTTATCTACACCCTGAACAACTGAGTAGATATCGTACATACCGCCCGAATTGGCACAGGAGCCCATGGAAATAACCCATTTTGGCTCTAAGAGCTGTTCATAGAGCAGTTTGACTACTGGAGCCATCTTGCGGAACACGGTACCTGCGATGACGATCATGTCTGCCTGTCTTGGAGTCCCTCGAATCACCTCGGCACCAAATCTGGCCAAATCGTGTCGGCTGGTAAAAGCAGTCGCCATTTCCACGTAACAGCAGGAAAGGCCAAAGTTAAAGGGCCAGATGGAGTTCTTTCTGCCCCACGACACCATATCCTCAAGGTTAGCCATCACCACATTGCGACGAATAAACTCGTCCATGGCGCTGCCTCCCGGCTGGCCAGATGCGGCATCTTCTGCTTTTTGCAGTTCCCAACTCATAATTTGAATTCCTTTTTATTGGTCACTCCACCAAGCCCGGAGAGAGTTTTCAATTCTCGCCTCTGCGTAAGTGTGCGCCAATCCAGCGCGCCGATGCGCCATAGATAGAACAGGGCCGCGATTAGGATAAAGATGAAGACAGAGATTTCAATAAAGCCCAGCCAGCCCACCTCTCTCAGAGAGACAGCCCACGCAAACAGGAAAACGACTTCCAGATCGAAGATAATAAAAAGAATGGCTGGAAGGTAAAAATGTACGGAGATACGAAATTGGGCACTGCCTACTGAAACAATGCCAGATTCGAAAGGCAGATTCTTGTGATGGGCCGTTTTTCGTTGCCCAAGGAAATAGGATAACCCCAGCATGATGACCACCACGGCCAGCACCAGGGCAAAATAAAATAGAAACGGTTTTAAACCGTCGATTACTTCGTTAGGTAATTCCAAGCACTTAACTCCAAAAATCCCGACAAGCTGGAGGCTCACGGTCTACCGGATTCAAATTGGATTAATCCCTCGCTGGCAACCAATCCAATTATTTCTGAATCATTAACATCTTCTATGCAATAACTGTTCTTCCTGAGCCTAAACAACAAAAATCAATACATAGCGCAGCCATCAAGAAGCCTTTTCGCACAGGCGAGTCCATCGAGGAGAGCAATTGAGAATATGATCGGGATTCAGAGCGGAAGCAAGGAATCTTGAGGGAAGTCAGCCCCACTGCATGATCTTTGTGAAGACCATGACCTTCGGCAGGAATCGCCAAGGACTGTATGTCACTACCCATAGAGCAAACCACTCTTTCAGAAGCCCCGCTAGCTGACGGCGTTCTAAAAACTTAGAACATGGAGTTTATTGTCAGGCCGTTTTGGGGGCTCGATTATGCTAATTATCTGTAATCTTTACAGCTTTCTGCCTAAGTAATTTTTAAATATTTACGAGACAGGACTGACGCTAAATAACGGTGGGAAATTTACACGTATCGCCTCTCGATAGCAAGTACTTTATCTTGTCCAGAGCAGGCAGGAAGCGGCTTTCAAGAAAATCGCCGGGCACATTCAAAATGCGAGTGAGAGGCAATGCTATTTAGCGTTCCGATTGAATCTCTTTCCAGTTCTCATCGTACTCCAGACTGACCATTTGATTCAGCTGTTCAAACTCTTCATTCTTCTGCTGCAGGTTTGCCTTCATCACATCCCCGACAGAAAGCAGACCTATGTATTCTCCACCTTCTTCTATTAATAGATCGCGCACACGCCGACCTAGAAACTTATCGGCTAGCTGATACGCCTGCTCTTCAATATTGGCTGACATAATTTTGACGCTCATATTGTCCTTGAGCCTGGCGACCTTAGGATTGAGACCTTCCTCCATCGCCCTGAACATCTAGCCTCTCTCTGTCCAGATACCCACTATCTTTTCATCCTCAAAAAGCACTATCGAACCCACCTTATTCTGGGTCATTAGCGTTAGCGCCTGATAGATAGTCGCATCGGAATTGATAGTTACCATGTACCGCCTTTCTCTTTAAGAATGTCTCTGGCAGTTTGTATCATTATCACTCTCCGGGGCGGGTATAAGCCCGCTCTTCTATTATTCTCTAGGCGACAAACTAACCCTGTTTATGGGCCATGGCAAAAACTAGAAAACTCTATTCAAGCCATCCAGGGCAGCCGTTCTATAGGCTTCGGCCATAGTCGGGTAATTGAATGTAGTGGTTAGGAAGTATTTCATCGAGTTTGCTGGAGGCGGCTGACGCATGATCGCCTGACCGATGTGTACAATTTCAGACGCCTGGTCTCCGAAACAGTGAATGCCTAATAACTCTAGAGTCTCGAAATGAAAGATCAGTTTCAGCATGCCTACCTGCTCACCGGTGATCTGGGCTCGCGCTGTATTCTTGAAGAAAGCCTTACCCACTTCATAAGGTATCTTCTGCTCCGTTAATTCTTGCTCAGTAGCCCCGAGGGTGCTGATCTCTGGAATCGTATAGATGCCAGTGGCAACTTGTTCAACGTGGTAACAGTCATCCGGCGCCACGATAGCGTTGCTTGCTGCCCTACCCTGGTCATAGGCGGCTCCTGCCAAGGATGGCCAGCCGATCACATCACCTGCTGCATAGACATTCTTGACAGATGTACGGTAGTTATCATCTACAGAGATTTGTTGCCGAGTATTCGTCTCCAAACCTATCTGTTTAAGCCCGAGGTTAGTTGTATTGCCACTCCTACCGTTCGCCCAAAGTACAATATCACTACGTATTTTTTTACCGGACTGCAGATAAGTCACGATGTGATCATCGTGGTACTCCATCTTTTCAAATTCTTCATTATGACGGCTGCGTACGCCCAGATTGCGCAGGTGATAGCTAAGCGCATCGGCTATTTCCGTATCGAGGAAGGTGAGCAGGCCGGAAGCGGGGTTTATCAATTCGACTTTACAACCCAGGCCGCCAAATATGGACGCGTATTCACAGCCGATAACACCGGCACCGATAACAGTAACCTTGCGTGGCGAATGATCCAGATCCAGAATGCTGTCGCTATCGAAAACACAGGGATGGGAGAAATCTACTCCCGGTGGATGATACGGGCTGGAACCGGTAGCGATTACAAAATAATCTGCCGACAGCTTTTTACGTTTCCCAACGAGCTTAATCGTGTGCTTATCCAGAAAACTTGCGCGCCCCTTAAATATTGGGATGTGATTTCTATCGTAGAAATCAGTGCGCATACTTACCTGTTCGTAGATCACCCTCTCGGCATGCTTCAACACCTGCTGAAAACTCAACTTCCTGGCGTCACCCAAGTCCCTGAACATCGGATTGGAATTGAACTGCATGACTTGCTTTACGGAGTGGCGTAGCGACTTTGAAGGGATAGTGCCTAGATGGGTACAGCTTCCGCCTACGTACTCCAAATCACAGACAACGGCGACAGTGCGACCCTTTTTCTTCGCATTCATCGCAGCAGCCTCACCCGCAGGCCCGCTACCAATAACGATAATATCAAAATGCTCTTTTTGCATATGCCTCAGTCTTTCCATTATCTAGTTGCCCAGTTTACTTTTCAGGCCTTTATCTTAGGCTGCCTCTTTACGCTCACATTTCTGTGGCTCGCCACCGCAAATTTTGCATTCATTCATTCCGCCTATATTATTGACGCCGCCGCAGGAACCCTGCACAGGCTTGCGACCAAATAGAACACCCACTGACATGATGGCAATTACCACGGCGATGACTACGAATGTGATTATAAAACTCAGCATCCCTCTTCCTCTGCGCCTCTTTCTCTTTCTTTTTCTCTAATTGTTTCCAAGGTAGTACTCGAATTCGTCGCTTATAAAATCTTCGAATCCATCGCTCTCGCTCTTATAGATAAAATACACGGCCTGATTCTGTCTCTCGGCTAAAGCCGCGGCTGCCTCGGGGCCCAACACCATATAAGTTGTAGCAAGAGCATCTGCTCGCGCCACCGAATCATCTATAACATAGGCGGCCGCTAATCTATGGGTGACAGGTCTACCATTTCGTGGATCGATCTCATGGGAGTAACGTTGACCATCCTCCTCAAAATAATTCCTGTAATCTCCAGAGCCTGCTACCGCTATATTATCACCACGGCTGTAGAATATCTGATAGACCTGCGAGCCCTCGTCTAATGGCGTCTCTATGGCCGGCACCCAACCATCGGCTCCCGGTTTGGAACCTTTGATCTTTAATTCGCCGCCGATCTCCAGAAAGTAATTATCGACACCCACTCCATCCAAATACTCGGCAAGCTGATCCACTGCATAGCCCTTTGCTATAGCACTGAGGTCGACGTAGATATCACGGGTCTTGCGAATTTCCTGCGAGGAAGGGCTGATGCGCAGATACTGAAACCCCACTCGATTCAATGCCGTGTCGATCTGTGACTGGCGTGGCACCGTCTCGAATACCCCGAGATCGGGGCCGAAACCCCAAAGATTTACCAGAGGCCCAACCGTCACGTCGAAAGCACCCCCACTAAGCGCTGCCACTTCCTGCGCCAGCAATAAGACTTCAATCATTCGAGATGAGGCTATGAAGGGAACATTTACCCCATGCCGGTTGAATCGAGATAGCTCGGAGTTGCTCGCATAGGTTGAGAATATCCCCGTGTCTAATTCACCCAGTAGATCGGAGATATCTGCCGCTAGATCTTCGGCACTAATAGCATCCGGCATGTCTACAATCTGCACCTGATAACTCGTGCCCATGGTAAAGCCATTTAACTGCTGAATTTCTTCGCCATCGCCGCCGAAGAAAAACACGAAGCTCAGGAACAGAACCAGGAAGGTCGCAGAGAAGCTATGACGTTTGAGCAATTCAATCATGCGGCATAACCCTTGAAGGGTAAGTAAACAGTCTGCTAGGAAAATTCGTCGAATAAACGACAACCGTTGTCAAGACTGCAACATGACAACGGCGAAAAATTAAGTGTTGTTGGAATTCATTGACGGTGTTTCAAGCGGCGCGAATCATAGGTCTAAGCGCCTGAAGTAGCCAAATCTTACGACAAAAGGTTTATACAGCTATTCCTCGAGATGATATTGCTGATAGATGATACCCGCCATCTTGTAAACCATTCTTCCTACTTGGCAGCAATAGCCAAATTCGTTGTCATACCACAAATAGAGAACGACGTGATTGTCGTTAACGATGGTAGCGTTGCTATCCACGATACCCGCCTCTCTGCTGCCGACGAAGTCACTGGACACCGCATCGGGTGACTCTGTATAGCTAATTTGATTCTGCAGCTTGGAATGCAGGGCTATATCGCGCAAGAACTCGTTGAGTTCGTCTCGCGTGGTCCCCTTTTCCAGAGTCAGATTCATAATGGCCATCGACACGTTGGGAATCGGCACGCGGATCGCATTGCCGGTTAATTTACCCTCTAGCTCCGGCACTGCTTTGACTACTGCCTTGGCGGCACCGGTCTCGGTAAGAACCATATTCAGCGCAGCGGAACGGCCTCGACGACTGCCCTTATGAAAATTGTCGATTAGGTTCTGGTCATTGGTATAGGCGTGAACCGTCTCAACGTGTCCTTTTACGATGCCGAACTTATCATTGACCACCTTCAGCACTGGCGCAATGGCATTCGTGGTGCACGAGGCAGCCGTGATGATCGTATCATCCGGGCTGATCTCGTCGTCGTTGATACCGTACACGATATTCTTGATATCGCCCTTTCCTGGTGCAGTTAACAGCACCTTCGCAGCACCCTTCGACTTAAGATGCCGAGACAGACCCTCACGATCACGCCACATACCGGTGTTGTCGATGATCAGGGCATCTTCGATGCCATATTGACCATAGTCGATCTCCTCCGGGCTATTGGCGTAGATAACCTTAATTTCATTGCCGTTGGCGATGAGGCTGTTGCTATTCTCATCAACCCGCAATGTGCCTTGAAAGGCACCATGGACCGAATCGTTCATGAACAGGCTGGCGCGTTTCTGCAAGTCGCCTTCGTCGCCAGGACGCACGACGATAGCCTTGAGTTGCATAATCTCAGCGGTACTGGTGCGCTCTATCAGCAATCTGGCCATCAGTCTGCCGATACGGCCAAAACCATATAGGACGACGTGTTGACACTTCTTAATCGGCTTCTCATTGACGCCGTCCAGATAGGCTAGCTCGCCCTGAACAAATTCATCCACTCCAAGGGCTGCATCACCCTTCTCTTGAAGATGCTCCATGAAACGCACGGTCAGCTTGCCCAGATCAATCTGAACATGCCACAAGTCTAACTTGGCCAGGGCCATCAATACCGGATGAGATTCGAATTCCGACATCTCGTTGCGCTCTATCTGACGAACGAAGCGATGCGCCTTCATAATAAAAGTCACAGACCTGTTATGCAGCGGTCTGCCATAGATAAACATTCCGACGTTTCGCTGACTGAAAAGTCGACCGATAACAGGTATCATTTCCTGCACTAATGCTTCGCGTTGTTTCCAGTCACCGAAGTAATCATCTACGCTTGGACGGACCACAAAAACTCCCTTTTCTTGCCGATTAAATTGCTAGCGTTAAAAACGCGACTATTATCTTGTTAAAGCATAGCCAGTGCAACCGAAGCGACACTATCTGAGCGATAGATTGAAGAATATATTCATGCCTGATTAGTCAGATGAATTGCTATACAATTGCCGGGTGTTTCCCAGATCGCCCCAGCGACTGCCGAATTCCCAAATTTCCGATTCTGCGACACGCAAATACCAGCATCTATCCATGGCAACTATTTTTAATCCTCCTCTGCCCCAAGACCCGCAACTGGCTAGCCACTGGCAGACAACTTTTGGCTCCGCTACTAGCCTCGCGCTGGCCAATGCCGCAGCAAACAGCAGCGGGCCAATGCTCCTGGTCTGCCAGGACACCGAGTCGGCAGAACAGTTCAAACGCGAGCTGCGCTATTTCTGTGCAAAATTGCCAAACAAAGCCGAATCGCTGGAAGTATTTAGCCTTCCGGATTGGGAGACCCTGCCCTACGATAATTTTTCCCCGCACCAGGATATTGTTTCTGATCGCCTGGACGCCCTATTTCACCTGCCCGAACTGCAGCAGGGAATTCTGGTCACCTCGATCGGCAGCTTGATGCACAAACTGCCGCCCAAGAAATACATACGTGGCAATAGCCTGGATTTAGCCGTAGGCCAGGCGCTCTCCATTCAAAAGATGCGCTCACAACTCGTGGATGCCGGTTATCAGTCCGTGGATTCGGTCTTCGAACATGGCGAATTTGCTGTCAGAGGGTCTATACTCGACATCTTCCCCATGGGCAGCCGCTTCCCCTATCGCATCGACCTGCTTGACGAAGAGATAGAGACCCTGCGCATCTTCAACCCGGAGACCCAGCGCTCTGACCAGAGAATAGAACAGATCAAACTGTTGCCTGGTCGCGAATATCCGCTGGATGCCAAAGGGATCACCGCCTTTCGCAGTAACTTCAGGGAGAGATTCGACATAGACCTGCGTCAGTGCCCCATCTATCAAGACGTCAGTGACGGAATCAGCTCCCCAGGCCTCGAGTACTATCTGGCTCTGTTCTATGAACGGCTGGATTCTCTATTCGATTTTATGCCCGCGAATACGACCTATTGCAAGATTGGCGATCTCGCCACGGCAGGGCTAACCTTCTGGCAAGATGTCCAGCGCCGCTATGAGGATCGACAGATAGATCACTTCCGACCTATCCTGCCTCCGGACGAGATCTTCCTGACTATCGATACTGTGCTGTCGAAGCTAAAACAGTTCCGCCAAATAAGCTTCAAGTCCAGTAGCAGCGCAACCTCCTTGCGCAGCTTGGCCCTGCCCCAGCTGAGTAGCGACGCGAAACTAAAGAGACCGTTCCTGGCTGTCGAGCAGTTCATCGAGAATAACCCTGATCACCGCATCGTCTTCTGTGCAGAATCTGCCGGTAGGCGAGAGACGCTTCTGGAAGTATTGAAGCAGATCGCTATAAAACCCCAGCAGTTCGACCACCTGCAAGATTTTGTCGACTCAAGCAGCGTCTTCGGCATCATTGTCGCGCCTCTGGATCAGGGCCTGTGGCTGCAAGACGACAAGCTATTCCTCATCACCGAGGCGCAACTTTTTGGCAACCGAATAGCCCAGCGACGCCGACGCAATAAAAACCAGAGCAATACCGACTTCATCGTCAAGAGCCTGACCGAATTACGCATCGGCGATGCCGTGGTGCATTTGGATCACGGCGTAGGCAGATATCGCGGTCTGCAGACTATTAATACCGACGGGCAAGACACCGAGTTTTTGACCCTGGAGTATGCAAATGCGGCAAAGCTGTATGTGCCCGTGGCCGCGCTGCATCTGGTAAGTCGTTACGGCGGCTCCGAGCAGGACTCGGCGCCGCTGAATTCTCTGGGCACCGACCAGTGGCAGAAGACGAAACGCAAGGCAGCAGAAAAGATTCGTGATGTTGCCGCCGAATTACTCGACATCTATGCGCAGCGCGAAGCCAAGAAAGGTTACAAATACAAGTTCAGCGGCGATGACTACGATAAGTTTGCCGCCAGCTTTCCCTTCGAAGAGACTGCCGACCAAGAGAATACCATCGAAGCCGTACTGGACGATATGAAGAATGGCAGATCCATGGATCGCCTGGTATGCGGAGATGTTGGATTCGGTAAGACCGAGGTGGCCATGAGGGCTGCGTTCGTAGCGGTGCAAAATGACAAACAGGTAACCTTATTAGTACCTACCACCCTGCTCGCTCAACAACACTTCGAGAGCTTTAAAGACCGCTTCGCGGATTGGCCTATCGTGGTTGATGTTATCTCGCGCTTTAAGTCGACTAGCGAACAAAATGAAACGCTAAAGAAAGTAGAGGCTGGCAAGGTCGATGTACTCATCGGCACACATAAACTCCTGCACGGCGATATAGACTACAGCAATCTGGGCATGCTCATTATCGACGAGGAACATCGCTTCGGCGTGCGTCAGAAAGAAAAGCTTAAGGCGCTGCGAGCCAACGTGGATATCCTCACACTAACCGCCACGCCGATTCCAAGAACGCTTAACATGGCGCTTTCGGGCATAAGGGATCTCTCGCTCATCGTTACACCTCCCGCGCGCCGATTGTCCGTCAAGACATTTGTAAGACAAGAGCAGGACAGTTTAATAATCGAAGCGGTATCTCGAGAACTTCAGCGCGGCGGACAAGTCTTCTATCTACACAATGAAGTAAAGTCGATTGAGAACACCGCCGAGCACCTGCGCACTATTATTCCGCAGGCTCGTATCTGCGTTGCTCATGGGCAGATGGCCGAGAGCGACCTGGAGAAGGTCATGGCAGACTTCTATCACAAGCGCTACAACATTCTTGTCTGCACCACAATTATTGAGACAGGCATCGACATCCCCAGCGCAAATACCATAATCATTCACCGCGCCGACAAGTTCGGTCTGGCGCAACTGCATCAGCTGCGAGGACGAGTCGGTCGATCGCACCATCAGGCCTATGCTTACATGTTGCTGCCCAACGACGGCAAACTTAGCGCGGATGCAAACAAACGTATCGAGGCGATACAGTCGGCCACCACCCTGGGCGCTGGATTTACATTGGCGAGTCATGACCTGGAGATTCGAGGGGCGGGAGAGTTACTAGGCGATGAACAGAGTGGCCATATGCAGAAGATTGGCTTCTCACTTTACACTGAGATGCTGGAACAGGCAGTGGCCGCAATCAAGTCTGGGCGCCGCCCCGATCTAGACATGGACCTGGACAAGTCTATCGATGTCAATCTGCGCATTCCCGCACTGATACCCGAGAACTATTTGCCGGACGTTCATGTCCGTCTAATCATGTACAAGAGAATATCCGCCTCTATCGATGACAGCGACCTGCAGGAATTACAGGTAGAAATGATCGATCGCTTCGGCCTCTTGCCGAAGCCATTAAAACTCTTGTTCCGCCTGACTCAACTGAAACTCAAGGCAGAAAGATACGGCATCAAAAAAATCGATGCCAACGTGAAAAGCGGCCGTATAGAATTCTTGGCACAGACTGCAATCGATCCTATCTCGCTGGTGCAGATGATCCAGAACGACTCACAGATCTACAAACTTGGCGGCGCTAACACGCTCCAATTTACCCACAACTGCGAAGAGGCCGACGATAAGCTGGACTTCATTAGCGAATTGCTGGATAACTTCAAACTCGTGGAACAGAAAGCGGCGTAGCCCCGATACTTCATGCAGCCCTTAACAAAAAAGCACAGCTATTTTTCAATCATGTCGCCGCCACGGACTGCTCTTTTTTGCCTACTGACTAGCGGGTTATTGCTAGCCCTGAATAGCGCGGCCCATGGCCAGACCTCACAGCGCTGGTTTCAAATCGAGCTTTCGATTTTCAGCAACGAGTCTCTAGGCGACCGCGATGAAGAGATGTGGAATACCGAGCGCAGCGAACTGAGTTACGCAAGCCCACTACGCCGACTCGATGAGCCTGGTGATTTACTAGTAACCGACAGCATGATCGCCGAGGCTATTTCGGAGACTGCAGAATTTGAAGAGCTAACTACTAAAGAGGCGACAATCGAATTAAGCGATGAGGCATTGGCAGCAGCGGACATGGCCGAGCGTCTGCGCGCAGCACTCGCTGCCGGACCGCAGCCGCCCCGTGCACAGGGAGAGTTTCGTTTCTTCGATTTATTGCGAGATCCTTATATACAACTGAGTCCGCAGGACAGTGACTTCCAACAAACCAATCGCGCCATAGAACGCTCATCCGAACATCGACTCTTATTTCACGGCCTCTGGCGCGAGTCATTAGCCGACCCTAATGAGGCTATTCCGATTTATGTGCATGGCGGGCTAAAGTATGGCGATCAACACGAACTGCAAGGTTCGATTACGCTTCGCTTCAATGACAACAGAGATCGAATCGTCCTAGACAGCGACTTATGGCTAACGGAATACAGCGCGATTGCTGATCTTGAAGCTGAATGGGTATTACCACCGGTTCCCGAGGCAATGCTTACCCCACTGGATGCAATTGGCGCAGGCGAGTCAGGATTAGCCATGAGTATTAATCGTGTTTTTCATATGCAGCAGAGCCGCGAGATGCGAAGCACAGAATTCTATTACATCGATCACCCGGCGATGGGTATCGTCATACTGGTCGAGCCTTACGAGGTGCCCCCACTCCCGATTTCCGACTTCGATTTCGAAGACGCCAACTAAACAATCCTGAGCAACGCTCTAAATCTGCCGCCCTTAGTCTTAGCGCGACCCCTTAACTCTGGCTCCTAACTCTTGCCCTAACCTTGCCCTAACTCTGCGCCACTACTTCCGCGAGTACCGAAGAAATTAAATCCATGCCTTTTTCTAACACGGCGTGAATATCCTCTAGCAGTATAGGCTCCTTCGACAATCCGGCTGCCCAGTTAACCGAGAGTGCCAGACTCGCATAGTCTATTTCCAATTCACGCGCTAGGGCGGCCTCCGGCATGCCGGTCATACCAACCATGTCGCAGCCATCCTGAGCTAGCCGGCGAATCTCAGCTGCCGTCTCCAGCCTCGGACCCTGTGTGCAGGCGTAGGTTCCACGGGCCATAACTCCACCGCCCGTTTTTGTGTGTGCGTTAGCCGCCCCTATCGCCGCCAAAATGCGTTGACGCATCGGCTCACTATAGGGGTCGGTAAAGTCTATGTGATGCACCGGTTTTAACTTGCCATCGAAGAACGAGACATCGCGCGAATAGCTGTAATCGATAATCTGATCGGGAACGGCGACGGAGCCAGGAAGTAGATCACCGTGAATTGCGCCTACGGCATTTACCGCGACAATTTCCGTAACTCCCAACTCGGCGAGGGTGGCGATGTTAGCGCGGTAGTTAATCTGATGGGGTGGTATCTTGTGATTGGCTCCATGGCGTAGCAAGAACAAGAATTCCTTCTCTGCACTTTGCAATCGGCTCAGTCTAACCTTGGCGCGCGCATAGGGCGTCTTCAAGGCAAGCTTTTCCACTAACTCAAAACCCTGCAGTCCTGACAGGCCTGTACCACCAATTATCGCTAACATGTATCCCCCAACTAAATCACGGCTGAACATACGCGACCTGCCAGACTAAGGCAAATACGCAACTCGAGGTGAGCGATGAGTGCAATTTGAAGGATGCCATATAAGGAGGCTGTATAAGAAGGAAGCTACATGACCAGAGGAGACATTCTGCGAGGACTGACTCCTCTGGTACGGTAATCGATATCTAAGCGAGCCAACTAAGGCTTGGCGAAGACTGGTTTTATCGAGTAGCTTCCTTATTGTTAAAGAATCTTTAATTAAAGCTAGGCCTGCCCCGCCATTGACGAGAAGAAATGCAATACACATCACAAAATGCCCGCTTTTCTAAATGCAAAACCTACCGATATAGCCTGAGCCGCGCCTGGAGCGAAGACATGGAGTCCGGCAGGGTAGTTTTCATTGGCCTAAATCCGTCAAAGGCAGACCATCGAAGCGACGATCCTACTATCAGGCGCTGCGCCGCCTTTGCGAAATCATGGGGGTACGGCAGCATGGAAGTCGTTAACCTATTCGCCTTCTGCGCAACAAGACCTAAGGACCTGAGGCTATCGCCCCACCCCATAGGGCGAAGCAACGATCGCTGCATAGCCACAGCGATCGCCAGTGCAAGCCTGAGCATTGCCTGCTGGGGCAATCATGGCGTATTGCTGGGCCGCGCTGAACAGATTCTCCGGCGCTACCCCAAGTTGCTTTGTCTTGGTAAAAACACAGGCGGGCAGCTCAAGCATCCACTGTATATCAAATCCACACAAAGGCCGTTCGCGATAGCCCCATAAGCTGTACAATAGTGCCCTGAATACGCTGGAGATCGACTATTAGAAAGATGAATTTAACTCACGGGATTTTTCGATTCGTATGGAATCAATCTTGGATTGGCCTGCGTTACAAGAAAGCTGTCTACAAGCGACTCTGCAACTACGGCGAAGTGCCGGATGCGCCTTTTTCTACAGATTTTTTTGGCCTGCAGTATAAGGGCAATCTCAATAACAGCGTGGAATTCGCTCTCTTCTATCTGGGCGCCTTCGAGAAGCCGCTACTGTTCTTCCTCCAAGATACAATGTTAAACCTGAAACAGTCTCACGGCGAACCCCCACAGAACTTCGTCGACATAGGCGCCAATATAGGACAGCACTCACTATTCATGTCCCTACATGCGGATCAGGTGCATTCTTTCGAACCCTACGCCGCGGTTAGTCAAAAGCTTGAACGACACATAGCACTCAATGCCATCTCGAACATACAGCTGCATAAGATAGGGCTTAGCAATAAGCAGGAAGAACTGGATTTCTTCGCGCCGACGGGTCGCAATCAAGGCATAGGCTCTTTCGATGCCGGCACCGTAAACAAGGGAAACACGAACCTGGGCAAATTGGCCCTGGTTCGCGGTGATGAGTATTTTTCTAGCAATGCACTGCCCGATGTCAGCTTCCTCAAGATCGACGTAGAAGGCTTCGAAAAGAATGTGATTGAGGGTTTGCAAGCCACGCTAAAGACATCACGACCCATCATGGTAGTTGAGGTGACTTATGGAAACTCCCTCTCCTTCGCCTCGATGGATGACTTAACTGCCGCATTGCCCGAAGATTACTCTCTTTATCGATTTAACAACCGCAAGGCTAATGGCAGCAAAGCCCGTCGCCGCGGCGCCAAGGCGAAACGCAGTGGTGACTACGAACTAGTAGCCTTCGACGAATGGCGCAGCAGTGGACAGGATGATGTCATAGCCTGCCCGGCAGAGAAGTTAGAGCTACTCCCCCGCAAGAATCGGCCCTGAACTGCTCCTCAGTCTAATTTCAGGCGAAAAAAAGGCCTAGCACTAAGAAATCAATCCTAACCTAAGCCATTTCAACACGTTCTTAATTAATTTATCGGTGCCGCTGTAGGTATCTTTAGTAAATTGTTGTTTTTTATCTACTTCTAAAAAAACAGAGATTCTGCTGGCTGACTGAATCTCGCCGCTTTATAGACCACTTTGCCTGATCCCAAAGCCCGCGGCCAATGCCATCGCGACAGCAAACTAAGGCACCCGACTAATAGTGTGAATCTTAACCTTGCTGCAACCATCGAACTGAGCGAATCGCTTGAGCTCTTTGCCTAGGGCTGGCAGGAAGGTGTCCCGGTTTTTCACAGTGTCTTCCAGATAAAGATTTAGTACGTGAAATTCACCTGTCTTCCTATCTGCCTTGGCATCCAGCCTAGCTACGAATCGATTGCCGCGCATAACGGGCAAACAGAAGTATCCATATTTTCGTTTCGCCTTCGCTACATAACATTCGATCTGATAGTCGAAGCCGAATAACGAAGCGAGGCGCTTACGCTGAATCACGGCGTTATCAAATGGCGACAGGATTCTTAGTTTCGGGCTAGGCTGCTTCTGCCCTAGCTTATTCAGATTTTCTGTTGTGCAGTAATACGCTTGATTGCCTACGCGTATTCTCTGCAGCCCCCCTCCTCGACCATGTTCGCAGCGGTTTGAGACATTCGCGCGCCCAAACCTCTACGCAGATAAGCCATCTCCGAGCTCAGCGCCAGGCCATGGGCGCGCATATTGCTGAATATCAGATGACGACAGAGCTCATCCTGAGAAGGCATGCTCGCATCGACACCCTCAGGTAAGACGCGCTCTCGCAGGTCGTAGACCTTGTGAAAATTTTTACGTCGGGGAATCATCAGCACCCCCTCCATGAACAGCGTCTCTAAGGCCCTCTTCGATGGTGAGCGCGCCCACATCGCGTCGCTGCTTTTCTTATCCGTAAAGTCCTTGGCCGTTAACGGCCCCTCTTCGCGAATACGCTGTAAGACTTTACGGGTCTGTTTGGGGTCTTTCTTGTACAAATGGCTCTTGCCAGAGGCGATGCGCTGCATCAAAGGTAGGGAATATCTGTAGTCCCTCATCGGAAGAAAGGCAAGCGCATGCGCCCAATGCTCGAAGATCGCGCCCTGCTGTTGCAGCGTATCGATATCCGCTGCCTTAAAGGCAGCTACGCGATTCCACAGGGTGTGAATATGGCCCTGGCTATAACTGAGAGCGTATCGATCTGCACATAGCCCAGATGCTCGATCGCCTTCTTAACCCCAGCCGAACCGGAACCAAATGTTCTGCCCCTGGCCAGACCCTGACAATCGAGGACCAGGGCACGAGCTTCAGCGAACGAGAGAGAATCAGTCATTGCACAAGATTAGCAGCCTGGAAGCTAGCGGCAGGCAAAGTTGGGGACTTAAAGAGATAATTAAGCTACTCACCCTATCGTCTCTACAGCCTACCCTCGTTGATTACCACGGCGGCAGCTATACCACCTACGTTGCGGACCTTATAGGACTGACCAGCCTTGCGCCACGCCCAGTCTCCAGGATGGTCTAGCTCATCGATGACTTCATCGTCACGGGTAACCTGCAGCAAGCCATTGACCACCTGCACGACTACGCTGGGCAACTTGTGCATCTGGATCTGCGTCTCCTCACCCGGGGCTAACTCAACTCGATAGGACCGAAACCAGGCATTCTCCATATCCGGCTCCCCGCTCAAGCTCTGGGGTCGATCAGACTGCAGGTCGACATTTCCGGGGCTAGCATTAACCAAGGCGATGATACGGAACAGCCCCGGGCCGGCATTTGAAACCTTGTGGGTGACCGCCTCCGCCGCATAATCGATATTGGCTCCAATCTGTCCGTCCCGAGGACCATCGGCCATGCTTATATAAGTCAACATGATGGGTTGATCGTGTACGTGGGGCAGCGAGACGTCACCGGGGTTGATTTGCACATCTAACAGATAGAGATCGCCTTCCTGATGCACGGTACGGTGTCTGGGTTCCTGTAGTAGGTGCACGATGCGCTCACCGGCGAACTCGTCACTGTCGGCAGCGAAGACCTTGGTCGTGAATTGCAGGGATAGGGCCAGGAGTGCCAGTTCTGTCAGAGTTAGTAGTGCGATACGCAATTGGAGTCTTGGGTCTTTTTGTGCCAACTGGATGACTTGGAGAGATAGTTTTTTTGTTCTTCTCATTAGGCGCCTCTGCTGCTGTTGGTTGTCTTGGTCTTAGGTAGGAAACTACTCTTTCTTTTGGGGATTTGCTAGGGGTTGAGGGTTTGGGGGCCAGGCACTTCGATTTACCTTGCTGCTTGCTGGAGGTCCGCGCCCGCCAGGTCTCATTCGGAATTTGGCTAAGCCCTCGGCGACTTGCCAGCCTTTTATCAATAGGGTTTGCACTTCCTTGTTAAAGTGGACTGTATAGAGGAAGGGGAAGCTAAAAGGCGCGGTGATCTTGGGTATATCGCATCCCTGCGGGCGCCCTTTGGGCGCGCTTGTCGAACCGGCAGGTTCTGTGTCAGCTGGCAGACACACCATAACCAAAAAACCCGCCGTAGCGGGTTCTTTGGTTATGGCGCGCCCGCCAGGACTCGAACCTGGAACCCCCGGCTTAGAAGGCCGGTGCTCTATCCGGTTGAGCTACGGGCGCGGAATGATCTGCCTGACCTTGTGGGCTAGGGCGAATCGGCGTGTATTTTACACGAATTCTTCTAGCTGACCATTAGTGTTGCGCGCTAGAGCCAAAATGCTTTATTCGGTGGGTTTTTGTTCTGCTGCGTTTCTTCGCTGTCATAGCTGTGATGGGCTTGGGGAGTGCCAGCGCAGCCAACGCTGGTATACATGCCACACATGACCTCGTTCAGGCGTCGATAGAACCCAGCTACCCTGCTCAGCACTCGCGTCTTGGGGTTTTTTAGTATCTCTGGCGAGCTCAGGTTTAGGGACGATATTGGCGCCGGTGCGCCATCCACGGTTTTCGCTTTGGGTTCGGTCATAGCAAGACCTAGCAATTGCCTGCCGAAATTGTCCTAATACAGACCTGCTAGATACGAATTTCAAAGCGAATAGGACACTTAAAGGAGGAAAACTAGATAAGAAGTGAGACAAATAATGGGGTGACTGACGGGGTTCGAACCCGCGACCACCGGAGTCACAGTCCAGTGCTCTACCAGCTGAGCTACAGTCACCATTGATCGCTATACTGCCCGACTCCAAGGACTAGAATGAATCAGCAGGGGTGAACCAAAAAATTGGTCGGGGTAGAGAGATTTGAACTCCCGACATCTTGCTCCCAAAGCAAGCGCGCTACCAGACTGCGCTATACCCCGATATTGGGTCTTAAACACTCGAAATCACATCAAATTCGAGAGGTCGGCATAATACTCACGTCCTCGTAACCAGTCAATGCTTGATTGTCTTCGATTTCGGCTAAAGCCGCTGTGACTCGGACGTTGTGGGCAAGTGAAACGTTTATTTAGCGCTCGATTCGCCAGCCACTGCCGTCAGCACCGTCTTCGACAACAACCTTCATCGCCGCTAGTTTATCGCGAATCTCATCCGCAAGCGCCCAATCTTTGTTTGCTCGCGCCTGTTTGCGGGCAGCTATCAACTGATCAACCTCTTCTTCATCTACGTCTGTAGCGACGTTGCTGCGCAGGAATTCTGCTGGAGTACTCTGCAGAATCCCCAAAAGGTTAGCTAGTCTTACCAGCAAGGCGCCAAGCTGATTCGCAAGAATTGGCTCACCCTCTTTCTGCTTGTTAATCTCCCTCACGATCTCGAATAACACACTAAAAGCTTCCGGTGTATTGAAATCATCATCCATCGCCGCGAAGAAGGCCTTCTCAAAGCGGCTATTTGTAAGAGACTTTGCAGAGTCTATGTCCAGCCCATTCAGGCAATTATAGAAGCGCTCCAATATACTAGTAGACTGACGCAAACTCTGCTCGGAATAATTGATAGGACTGCGGTAGTGACTCGCGATGAGTAAATGGCGAACCACTTCGGCGTCGTAGGTCTCTAAAATCTCTCTTACCGTGAAGAAATTATCGAGTGACTTGGACATCTTCTCGTTGTCGACTCTAAGTGGACCATTGTGCATCCACACATTCGCAAACTGGGTATCCGTTGACGCCTCCGACTGCGCAACTTCATTCTCATGATGGGGAAACAACAGATCCGAGCCACCACCGTGAATGTCGAAATTATCACCCAGGCAACAGGTCGACATAGCAGAACATTCGATATGCCACCCTGGTCTGCCATAACCCCAAGGCGAATCCCAACCCACGCCATCATCCGGAGAAGACTTCCATAACACAAAGTCTCTGGGATCTTTCTTTAGTTCGCCTACTTCGATTCTAGCCCCATCCAACAGCTCATCCATCTTCTTCTTGGAGAGCTTGCCGTAGTCGGGAAAATTCATCACCGAGAAATAGACATCGCCGTTACCCGCCCTGTAGGCCATGTCTTTTTCGACGAGCAGCTTGATCATTTCGACTATCTCAGTGATATGCCCCGTCGCCCTGGGCTCAACATCGGGAGGAAGTACCGCCAATGCCCTCTCATCTTCGTGCATCGCCTCGATAAAGCGGTCAGTTAGGTCAGAGAACAGCTCGCCATTCTCTTTTGCACGATTCAAAATCTTGTCGTCGATGTCGGTTATATTGCGCACATAATTAACATCGAAACCACGCTCGCGCAGATAGCGTGTCACGACATCGAAGGCCACTAGCATTCGAGCATGGCCAAGATGCAGATAATCGTAAGTCGTTATGCCGCACACATAGATGCCGATCTTGCCTTCGACTAGCGGCTTAAATTCTTCTTTCGTTTGCGTAAGGCTGTTATAAATTTTTAGCACGGGTCACTCTTTCTTCAGTTTTGTGGCTAGGCTGAACGTTAGCAGTATAACGTTTCCGGCCTACCAAGAATCACGCAGCGTAATAGTTCGATTGAAAACGAGCTTGCCCTCACGGGATTCTTTCTCGTCTCTACAGTAATAGCCCTCTCTCTCGAACTGGAAACTAGTAGCAGCTCCGTGTTCGGCGATTGAAGGCTCTGCTATGCAGTTATCTAATCGAATCAGGGAATTCTCGTTCAAACAGTCGCGAAAGTCTTCGATATCCTTGCTCTCCGGATTCTCGACATTGAACAGGCGATCGTACAGGTGAACCTGTAACGGCACCCCTCTAGATTCAGACACCCAATGGATGACGCCCTTGACCTTGCGCCCCTCGGGCTTCTTGCCCAGCGTATCGAGATCGATGCTGCAATGTAGCTCCACAACTTTGCCAGCATCGTCTTTAACGACATCGTCGCACTTTATTACGTAGGCGCCGCGCAGACGAACTTCTCCGCCAGCGGTCAGTCGCTTGAAGCCAGGCGGCGGAACCTCTTCGAAATCCGACCTGTCGATGACTATTCGCTGAGTAAACGGCACGGAACGTCGTCCCATCTCTTCATTCTTTGGGTGATTCGCCATATCGAGGGTTTCGAGGTGATCTGCGGGCACGTTAGTCAGCACCACGACCAATGGGTCGAGCACACATATAGCGCGCGGGCTGTTCTTGTCCAGATCGTCTCTGATCGCATGCTCTAACATCCCCAGATCGACTATGCTCTCGCTTCGCGCCACGCCAACACTCTCGCAGAAATTGCGAATCGCCGCTGCGGTAAACCCTCTTCTGCGCAGACCCGCCAGGGTCGGCATGCGGGGATCATCCCAGCCATCTACGACATGGGTATCAACCATTTCCTTAAGTTTACGTTTGCCGACGATGGTGTAATTTAGCTTTAGCTTGGCAAACTCGGTTTGCTCCGGTAAGACATAATCGTAATCTGACTTATCGAGGTCACTGGCATGATGCAGCGAATCCAAAGACAGGTTATGCAGTATCCAGTCGTAGAGCGGACGATGATCCTCAAATTCGAGGGTGCACAGAGAATGGGTGATGCCCTCGATGGCATCCGAGATGCAGTGTGTGTAGTCATAGGTCGGATAGATGCACCACTCGGTCCCTGTCTGATGATGCTCGATGTGTCTGATGCGATAGAGCACCGGGTCACGCATATTCATATTTGGCGAAGCCATGTCGATCTTTGCACGCAGACTGCATGCTCCGTCGGCAAACTCACCCGCGCGCATGCGCTGGAATAGATCCAGACTCTCAGCCACGGCACGGCCTCGATTCGGGCTATTCTTACCGGCCTCCGTTAAGGTCCCACGGTATTCCCGCGCCTCATCTGCACTCAGGTCACAGACATAGGCCTTTCCCGACTCGATAAGCTGTACCGCAAACCCATACAGCTGCTCAAAATAGTTGGAGGAATAGCGCACCTGGCCATTCCACTGAAAGCCCAGCCAGGAAATATTGTCTTTAATCGCATCGACATACTCCTGACTCTCTTTTTCGGGGTTTGTGTCATCGAAGCGGAGATTACACAGACCAGAATTTTCCGCCGCGACTGTAAAATTGAGGCAAATAGACTTGGCATGACCAATATGCAGGTAGCCATTTGGCTCTGGGGGAAAGCGAGTATGCACGCGCCCTCCATGCTTATTCTCTTTAAGATTATGAGCAATTTTGTTGCGTATGAAATTAGACGAAGTATTGCTATCGACAGACCCATCGTTTGGGGTGCTATCGGATTTTTGATCTGTCATCGCGAGGCTTCTTCTGTCTTTGCTGGTTCTGCTGGCATCGTTCGTCAACTTTGCACGTGATAATTGTATGACAATCTGATTCTGAGACTGTCGTGGCGCGCGTAAAAGCCTTATTATAGCGGTTTCTGCATTGGCATAACAAAATGTTTCCTCGGCGGGTAGGAGCCGGCGAACTTTAGACACAGCTTCAGACACAACCATAGGCACAATTAAAGAAAGAAACACCCATTTCGACATCCCCCTTGCAGATCTCTGCCGATGTTTTGGCAGGCTCGAAGCAAGAATTAGGCACTAACTAATAAGGCACTAACTAACAGGTAGTAGACATGATCATAATTAAGACCAACTACGGCGCAATTACTGTAGAGCTCAACTTCGACAAGGCGCCAATTTCGGCAGCGAATTTCATTGAATATGCTAAATCTGGATTTTACGATGGGACTGTATTTCATCGTGTTATTAACGACTTCATGATTCAAGGCGGTGGCTTCGAGTCTGGCATGAAGCAGAAGGACAATGGCACGCCCATTGAAAATGAGGCAGACAACGGACTGAGCAACGAAATGGGAACTCTGGCCATGGCCAGAACAGCCGTACCCCACTCCGCCACATCGCAGTTCTTCATCAATGTCGGTGACAATCACTTCCTCAACCACAGCAGCAAGACCGATCAGGGTTGGGGCTATGCTGTCTTCGGAAAAGTAACCGACGGCATGGATGTAGTAAACAAGATCAAAGAATGCGAAACGAGTTCACAGGGCGGCCATCAGGACGTGCCAGTCAACGAGGTCGTCATCGAATCAGTCGAAATCACTGAAGAAGACTAACCTTGTCCCGCAGAATTCTGTTCATTTCCGACCTGCACCTAGAAGAAGGACGAGCTGATATCACAGCAGCGCTACTGGCGTTCCTAGCTAGAAACGAGTCGGCCTGCGACGCTCTGTATATCCTGGGCGATCTCTTCGAGGTCTGGATCGGTGATGATAACAGCAATGAACTCAGCGCAAGGGTTGCGAAAGCACTCAACAGCTTTCATGCAGCTGGCGCGGACATCTTCATACTTCACGGCAACCGAGACTTCCTGCTTGGAGCCGATTACGCGGCAAGTTGTGGGGCTACGGTCATCTCCGATTCTGTCACCATCGCTACGCCTATAGGCCCGGCCATCGTCCTGCATGGCGACGACCTGTGTAGTGACGATGTTCAGTACATAAAATTTCGTACAATGGTGCGCCAAGCATCCTGGCAGCAGGACTTTCTCAGCAAGACGCTAAGCGAGCGCCGCGCATTTGCTGAGGAGGCACGCCAGCAGAGTCAGCAGGCAACCTCGATCAAGGAAAATGCGATCATGGATGTCAACCGGGCAGCGGTAGAACAGCGTCTTCGCGAGCACGGGCAAACCCTAATGATACATGGACACACACATCGCCCCGCGATACATGAGCTAGAACTCGAGGCGGCGATAAATTCCCGCGATCGGGCAAGAAGGGTTGTGTTGGGTGACTGGGACAGTCACGGATGGTATGCGGCAATAGATGTAGACGGGCTCGTTCTGGAAAAATTTCCTCTCTAAAACGCCAATCCCGGCATCCCTATACCTACACCTAGCTAGCATTGTTCGCCGAGACGTAGCGCGCGTGATGGGCCTCGCTAAGAACCAGCAGGTCATTCTCGATAAGCTCACACAGTTCCGTCAGGGGCATCTCGGCAAAGCTACCGAGGGAATAGACTCCATATTCCTCAAGACTGCCGATGCGACTGTGCGCCTTCTTTAGTAAATTGTGCAGCCAGCAGTACGGTGAGAGTGATTCGTCGTAGGGTACCTGATAGCGATCCAGGCCAGCCTTTAGGTTGGGCACGGAAAATATACGAAGCTTGCCTTCGAGAATCTGGGTATTAAGCCTTTCTATGCGGCTCAACACCGCCGACTTGGCTGCATCGTCATAGCCATTCCAGTTGATCACCTCGAAAGAATAGCGCTTACACCCCCTGCACACGAGGTCGCCCAAGGAAGTCGTAGAGCAAATGCCGAGACAAGGTGTTTTGATAGAGGCCATGTTATTTAACGCGTATGTGGTAATTAACTTAGTCGGATACGAGGGCAGAGACTTTACCAAGTTTTAGCCGATTGTAAACCGTCCCCGTCCACAATCGACAGTAGCATAAAGCGGCGGACGAACACCCAAGCCCCAGGTTACAAGAGGCCATTAGGCCAGTGAGCAGAACAACTCAACTGGATTTTTACCTGATTTTACAGTACACTACGCGCTCATTTTAGGCCTCTGTCTGATTCGTAAAAGCAGACGATTGAAAACTATTCGTCGTCTACTTGCAGGCAGATTCGACCAGTCCATTTGCAAGATGACACTCCTGTTAAGTGACTCTTACCACCCTCTTCGTTGACGCAGCAATAACGAGCGAATGGTTTCACTGACAGTTATGAATTAAAGAGGATACTACTTTGTTAGAAGCTTACAGAAATCACGTAGCCGAACGCGCCGAACAAGGCGTTGTCCCGAAGCCCTTATCGGCAGAGCAAGTTGCAGATCTTGTGGAATTGCTAAAAGCACCACCGGCCGGGGAAGAAGAGTTCATCCTCGATTTACTGTCCAATCGCGTACCGGCAGGTGTCGACGAGGCGGCCTATGTTAAGGCGGGCTTCCTATCGGCATTAGCCAAGAGCGAAGCCAAGTCACCATTAATAGACGAACTGCTTGCCGTAAAATTACTAGGCACCATGCTGGGCGGCTACAATATCGCGACACTGGTCGAGCTACTGGACTCAGAAAAACTAGCCGCTGCCGCTGCAGACGAGCTGTGCCACACACTGCTAATGTTCGACGCCTTCCACGATGTAGCAGAGAAGGCCAAAGCCGGCAACGCGCAGGCGCAGCGAGTCCTGCAGTCCTGGGCCGATGCCGAATGGTTTACCAGCAAACCCGTACTCGCGGAAAAAATTACAGCAATCGTATTTAAGGTACCCGGCGAAACCAACACCGATGACCTCTCCCCTGCACAGGATGCCTGGTCCCGACCCGATATTCCCCTGCACGCTCAGGCGATGTACAAGAATCCGAGAGAAGGCGTGACCGATGCCGAAGAGCAAATCAAGGAACTGGAGCTAAGCGGCCACCCCGTCGCTCTGGTCGGTGACGTAATGGGCACCGGCTCATCGCGCAAGTCCGCCACCAACTCTGTGCTCTGGCATATAGGCGACGACATGCCCTATATCCCGAATAAGAGAGATGGTGGCATCTGTATCGCCGCCAATATCGCACCTATCTTCTACAACACGATGGAAGACGCAGGCGCCCTGCCAATCGAAACCGTAGTAGACAATCTCAATACCGGCGACATCATCGATATCGATGTCTACGGCGGTCTCATCACCAATCACGAGAACGGCGAGTTAATCTCAGAGTTTGAATTGAAGACAGAGGTCCTGCTCGACGAAGTAAGAGCCGGCGGTCGCATACCACTTATCATCGGTCGTGGACTCACACAGCGCGCGCGGGAAGAGATGAGGCTCGAACCCTCTACTATCTTCCGCATTCCCGTTGTCGGAGAAGTATCGGATAAGGGATACACCCTCGCGCAGAAGATGGTCGGCAAAGCCTGCGGCGTCGAAGGCGTGCGCCCCGGCAGTTATTGTGAGCCCAAGATGACTACCGTAGGTAGCCAGGATACTACCGGCCCGATGACGCGCGATGAACTGAAAGACCTCGCCTGCCTGGGTTTCTCTGCCGATCTGGTCATGCAGTCTTTCTGTCACACAGCGGCCTACCCGAAGCCCGTCGATATCGAAACCCAGCACACCCTGCCGGATTTCATCCAGACCCGTGGCGGCGTCTCACTGCGCGCTGGCGATGGCATCATCCATTCGTGGCTAAACCGCATGCTACTGCCTGATACCGTGGGCACCGGCGGCGATTCCCATACACGCTTTCCAATCGGCATTTCCTTCCCTGCAGGCTCCGGCCTGGTTGCCTTCGCGGCAGCCACCGGCGTTATGCCTCTGGACATGCCAGAGTCAGTCCTGGTTCGCTTCTCTGGCGAGATGCAGCCTGGCATTACCCTGCGCGACCTGGTCAATGCGATTCCCTATGCCGCCCTGAAGAGCGGCGACCTGACCCTCGCAAAGAAAGGCAAGACCAACGTCTTCTCCGGACGCATTCTCGAGATCGAAGGTCTACCGGACCTAAAGGTAGAGCAGGCCTTCGAGATTTCCGATGCCTCAGCGGAGCGCTCCGCTGGCGGTTGCACCATTCGTTTGGGCAAAGAACCTATCATCGAATACTTCAAGTCGAATATCACGCTGCTGCGCTGGATGATCGACAACGGCTATCAGGATGCTCGAACGCTGGAGCGACGAGCGCAGGCCATGGAGGCCTGGCTGGAGGATCCGGTCCTGCTAGAACCCGATGCCGATGCGAACTATCACAAGGTTATCGAGATCGATCTCAACAAGATCAAAGAGCCATTGTTAGCCTGCCCCAACGACCCGGATGATGTGAAGACGCTATCCGATGTTCAGGGCACGAAGATCGACGAGGTCTTTATCGGTTCTTGCATGACCAATATCGGACACTTCCGAGCGGCCGCCGAGGTGCTGAAACAAGTTGATGGTGGTCTGCCAACGAAGCTATGGATAGCTCCACCGACGAAGATGGACGAGCACCAGCTAAGCGAAGAAGGCATCTACAATACATTCGGCGTATCTGGCGCGAGAACTGAAATGCCCGGCTGCTCCTTATGCATGGGCAATCAGGCGCGCGTAGCTCCCAACTCCACGGTCGTATCCACGTCTACCCGAAACTTCCCTAACCGACTAGGCCAGGGTGCAAACGTATATCTATCCTCTTCCGAACTAGCGGCGGTGTGTTCTGCGCTAGGCCGAATCCCGACGATGGAGGAGTACATGGGGTATATGAGCAACATCAACACCATGGCCGACAGCATCTACCGCTACCTAAACTTCCATGAGATAGCAGATTTTATGGAAGCTGCAGAACGCGCGAAAAATATCCCGCTAACCAATGTTAGAGACGTAGCCTAGGCTGCGCCGACTTCCTGAATGCCAGACAATGAATCGGGAACAAAAATCAGTAGTAAAAGATAGGATTAAAAAAGGTGGCATATGCCACCTTTTTTAATCCTATCTTTTACTACTGATTTTTGTTCCCGATT
>JAQWZF010000028.1 GCA_029253585.1 Gammaproteobacteria bacterium | reverse complement strand
CTGGAAGGAGACCCGAGTGCGGCGGCTGCCTACTGGCAACTCGCACAGTACACGAGTGGATCATTTATTAGCCCCTCGGAGGATTGGCCATGAGACGTAAACGCGGAGAAACAGATTCTTTCTCAGTGTCATTCCTGGATGTCGCTGCCTGTGGCTTCGGTGCGATGATTATCTTGCTGATGATTACAAAGTCCGGAGAGCCTATCTCTATCGAGTTTGTAGATGTGCCGCCGGAAGGCGCGATCACCGAGCTGCAGGAGCAGCTGTTCGCCATACGTGGAGAGACCACGATTCTGAATCGTGACTTGAACGCCAAGCAAGAACAACTCTCTGCGATGAAGGACCGAATCGCCCGCCTGCAGCGGGACCTGAGTGATGTGCAGGGCCGTTATCAAACGTCGAATCAACTATCGAGTGAGATCACCGATGAGATGGGCCGACTCGCTATAGCTCAGCAGAGTATGACTGAAGAGATGCAACGCTTGCTCGCAAACAGCAGTGCCCCGGAAAACAACGCAATAGGCGGGGTGCCGGTGGACAGTGAATACATTATCTTCGTTATCGACACATCGGGAAGTATGTTCGGCAGCGCCTGGAATAAGATGTTGGGTGTGATTGAGGATACGTTAAATGTCTACCCGGAGGTAAAGGGCATTCAGATCATGAATGACATGGGTGACTATATGTTCGCATCCTATCGTGGGCAGTGGATCCCCGATACGCCGGGGACGCGCAATAACATCATCTCCACGCTGCGCACCTGGAATCCCTTTAGTAATAGTAGCCCTGTCGAAGGAGTGACACGGGCGATCAATACGTTCTATTCCCCGGATAAGAAGATTAGCATCTATGTTATTGGTGACGATTTTCAACCTGGGGGGTCTATTCAGGAGGTATTGCGCACAATCGATCGCATCAACGTGGAAGATAGCAACGGAAACAGGCTGGTGCGCATACACGGTATAGGTTTTCCGGTGATATTTGCCGGTCAGGCGAGGTTCCAGCAGAGTGTTTATCGTTATTCGACCCTAATGCGCGAGATGACGCAGCGAAATGGTGGTACATTTGTAGGTCTGAATGATTTTCAGTAATAAGCCAGTGGCAAAGAGGCTGCAAAAGAGCAGCGCTACAGAGCAAGGTTCAACATGCAAAGAGTAAGACAAATGATGGCAGGGTTGGGAACGAGGGTTCTTGCGGTGCTTGCGGCAATCAGCCTATCTGCCTGTGGCGTGAACAATGTCGTGGTCCAGGGAAGCTTCCCCACTCCTAATATCAGCCCACTACCGCTTTCGGTGGCCGTCTTTTATGATCCGGCTCTCACCGAATTTGCCTATATCGAATATTCTGAAACCGGTACGGAAGAATACAATATCGCCAGTGGGCAATCTCATGTCGAGTTATTCAACGCAGTTCTGCCGGCTATGTTCGATGAGGTAGTAGTGGTGGGCTCTCTGGAAGAAGCCGAGATGCTAGGCGTAGATGCTATCTTCGCTCCGCTTATCGAAGAGTTCCAGCTGGCCCTGCCCAGCAAGACCAAGTTGGATGTGTACGAAGTTTGGATAAAATACAATATGCGTCTGATGGCAGCCGATGGAGAGTATATAGCCGACTGGGTGTTAACCTCCTATGGCAAAACGCCGACCGAATCGATGCGCTCCGCAGAGTCTGCAATCAATGATGCCGCCGTGGTAGCACTGCGCGATTTGGCTTCGAGCTTCTCATTAAGCTTTACTCAAGTCCCGGAAGTTAGAGACTGGTTAAACACCCTATGACAGAAAGTAAGAGTTAACCATGAGTCGATTCACACAAGGACTATCATGAAGCACTATCCAGAGACATTTAAGATATCCAGCGCTCTATTGTTTTTGATTGCGCTTGCCTCTTGCACCACTACAACTATCGATGAGTTTCGTCAGGCTGAAACCGGCATTGAGAATAATGAGTCGGTGGTAATTCTCGGGCGACGACAGGCTAGCGACTATGAGACACGTTCCGAATTTGTAGATTGCGTAGGTGAGCGTATGACCCGTGGCGATGGTGCCATTAGCATCGTTCCCGAACAGGAATTTGTTGACGCGATGTTTCCTTGGTTCGAGCCCAGAACCGCTCCTCTGCGAACTCGCGACCTGGAACGACTGATGACCGAAGATGTGGTGGCCGACAGGATGACCGAGTTTGGCATACGCTATATCGTCTGGTTGGACGGATTCACTGAGACGACGGATCGTAGCGGATCGATATCTTGCACGGTAGGCCCCGGTGGTGCAGGCTGCTTTGGTTTCGGCTCCTGGGAGGATGATGCTAACTTCGACGCGCGCGTCTGGGATGTAGGTTCTCTGTCTAACGTAGGCACCATCAGCACTGATGCAACAGGACAATCCTATCTGCCCGCACTTGTTATCCCCATACCACTAATAGCCAGAGTTGAGGCTAACGCCTGCTCGCGCCTGGCAACACAACTTAAAGAATTTGTTAACGGTAGCTAGCTGGCAATGCTTTTGCCTTATGCTAGCTTTTTCTTGATAGAGAGGTGGCAACATGACGAATCTGGCTGCAGCTAGCTTGACTGAATCATCAACTCTGAAGAATCGGATTTCCCGGGCAGCGACCCTAATCATTGCGTTAAGTCTGCTTTCCTTTCTTACTTCCTGT
>JAQWZF010000008.1 GCA_029253585.1 Gammaproteobacteria bacterium | reverse complement strand
GCAAGGCTTACTACTGCTGCAATGATGGAAGGGTGGTTGTAGGCAACTTGGTACGACATGAATCCGCCATTGGAGTGACCGACTAAATAGACACGGTTTGCATCGACGTTGTATTCCAGCTTTATCGCATCAATCAGCTCCTTGATATACCCCACATCATCCACATTGCTACCAAAAAAATCGCAACAAGCAGGAGTCGCGTTCCAGAATGTTTCACCCCGTGGGTTTACGCTTCCTGTTGGGGCAATAAATAGAAATCCATTGTCATTCGCTATATCGCTAAAGCCCAAGTAGGAATCCTGTATTGAACCATTGCTTCGAAATCCATGGAGTAAAACAATCAACGGAGTAGGATTTTTTTCATTGTAATTCTGAGGAACAGTTAACTGGACAGGACCGCGACCTTGATCAATAGTCTGTCCGACAGCAGAAGAGAACAAAAACGGCGCAAGCGCGAAGATGAATAGTTTTATGTATGACATTACCATTTTACTGATGGCGCTCCTAGGCTCAGACAATCTTCACCATAAGCATAAGTTGATATCGGATGTAGAAGTGTTGCAACAGCAATAAGTAATATGAGTAGCATCAATTTAATACCCGCTCTCAGATTGATGTCGGGATAGGATGCTGCCGCTAAGATAGACCCCTTTCCTATTTGCTAAGCTCATAATTTAGAACAACGTAGGACTATTGTTGTTAGTGGTTTGTTCATAATTACAAAGCCGGTGCGTATCCGACTGGGCAACCAATACTGTTAGTCAGCACCTTTTTTTTGACGAGACGCTTAAGAAGCATCTCAATATAGTTACTTCAGAAGGCTCTTTACGCAGTTTACAAAAGGCACCATTTCTTCTCTCTGAATATCTGTATCTTCGATTTCGGTTCCAACCGACAAATTGAGATCACCGGAAAAAAAAGGGTTTTTTCCATTGGTGTCAATTTTGCCGTTTATGTCGAGTTCAAATATTTCATCGGGTGGCAATAATTGAGCGCAGCTTTCTATTGTGGTGTTTGTTTGAGCGGCATTGACAACGAGAACACTTGATATGGCGATACCAGACACCAACCCTAATATATATTGTCTTTTCATAATTCAACCTGCAATTAGTTAATTCCTATGGTTAGGACTAAATTTTATAGTTGTTAGTAGTTTGTTCATCTTGTATTTTTAAGTATCCAAAAGCCTAGCCACGTGGAGAATATTGCCTTCAGTGTTTGATGTAAAATCATCGGTAAAGAAAAAACCCAGTCTAAGGGAGCATTCCAGAACCATGTGTAAAGCCACTCAATAATAGGAATTAGAAAGCCAAGGTAGTTCGTGAAAAACTCAATATTTGATAGTGACAAAATACTATAATCGGTAACGGTGACAATGCCGATACCCCAAAAAATTAATGCAATCTGGAAAGGAGTCGTCCAAATGCAAATGTAAGCAAACACTTTTAAAAGAGAAATTATATTCATACCCAGAAGATACTATAGATATAGGCTGTCAGGTATAGCTTAAGAGACACTAAGATAGGTGATTTCAAGCTATAAGGCCCAATTCGCTGCACTTGTAGGCATAAAGGCGTTGGCATACCCGCTATATACATAGGGTTTAAATAGTATGTGGACGAGTGCAATGGAACCAACCTGACTTATCGGGGTGTGCCCCTAGGGTTGGGTGCTGGCTGGGCGGTTGCTAGGGGGATGGAGATGGGCGCAGCTATCCAGGACTGAAGAGCCTGTGGATACGCATTGGACTGTAACGATTGTGGGGGCTGATTAAGACTTGGAAAAAAAGAGTTGGCTATTGTTGTTTAATTGCTCTTACATAGGCTCTGAGAGCCTCAGAATACCCTTGTACTATAGCCTCTAACTTAGCAAAAGAATCTCTCTTGGGCGAGGAGTTCAAAATGGATCACCGAATGTAGCAAAAAGTGGATTTTTGGCACTATCAGTCGACGCAAATCAGGGATAACTAACTGAATTTGTTAGTTTTCTTATGAATTTGGCGGAAGAGGCAGGAGTCGAACCCACCAAGCCTGTTATTAACAGACTTCACCGGGTTTGAAGTCCGGGCACCCCACCGGGGATAATACTCTTCCGCCGTCGATTCTAGCATAATCAGGATGGGAGTCACCCCGGGGTTCACATCAAGGTATGTCGTTCAAGCCCCAGTCGTAACGCAGGTAGCGAATGCGAATATTGCCCGCTCGCAGACTGTCCACGGTCTGCCCATCCAGCTCCAACTCACTCGGATAGTTGGCCAGAAACTCCGTTACCGAATCGATTCCACCCCAACCCATCTCGAAATCCTCTTCGTACCAGTCGAAGATGCTGGAAACATACAGTCGCCCGTTGTCGAAATAGTTACGACTGCGATCAGACAGAAACGACTTCGTACTCTCCTCCAATTGCCTCTCGAGCCTGTCGCTCACATAGGCTTCGTTACGCAATGCCGGGCAGCCTATCGCGGCACAGTTGACGGCAAAATGAATTCTGGGTTCCTTGTAACGATCCCAGCCGCGAATCATCTCATGCTCGATCTCATCGAGAGTTACCGGCTCGCCAAACAGTCTGGCGACGTCTTGATTCCAGGCCGAGGACAGCAGAAAGCCAATATCTCTGATGGAGTCGATGTTGGGATAGTCATCCAAGATAAGATCGACGGTCAATGCGTTATAGGCGTTGATCAGGAAGGCGAGCTGGGATGCAGTAGCCCAAGCCTCGAAGCTGGGGCGATCAACTGCAGAGACTGTGGCGAGGTAGGCACTCAACTGCGCCTGATCCCCGGCCATGCCGGCGTAGTCAAGCTGGGTGGCGACTCCTGCGCCCTGAACCTTCACATGCTTGCGCAGCAAGCTATCCCATTGACTGTGATCGAATTCGGCTAATGCGCTAACGGGCAGCAGCTGTAATGCCAGACAAAATAGTTTTAATGCGTTTTTCAAGCCAATTTCCTTATTCTGGTTCTGCCCTAAGTGTGACAGCTTTCCCATTCTATTCCTAAAGTGCTGTAAGCGCCTCGCTTACTGGGCTGGAGGCTATCATGGCCTGAGGAAATGAAGTATGCTTCAGCCATTAACGGCGCGCTGCACCCATTGAGACAACGCAATAATTCAGACGGGTAAAGAATAATTTCCAGCGGTCAATATAACAAGAAAGGGTTTAACCGATTCTATTTCAAAAATAGTTTATTCTTTTGCATTCTATGGCACTGGAAAATTGAAATAGCCGGCCCGGATAACTTGGAGAGACTACATGTACCACGCTGAAATCACCGGCTGGGGAAAATGCGTACCACCTGCGGTGCTCAGCAACGACGACCTTGCCACATTCATCGATACCTCCGATGATTGGATTACCTCCAGAACGGGTATTCGTGAGCGTCGCATCTGCCATACCAGTTTTTCAGACATGGCGATCGTAGCCGCAAGACATGCCCTCGCTGCCGCCGACATGGACCCGATGGAATTGGATCTCATTCTTCTAGGCAGTCTAACCAACGACAGCCTCTGCCCCAACACAGCATCACTGGTGCAGGATGCCATAGGCGCCAGAAATGCCGCATCCATCGATATCAACTCAGCCTGTACCGGCTTCCTCTATGGCCTGCACATTGGCACTAACCTCATTAAAACCGGCGCCCACAAGAAGGTGCTGGTAATCGGTGGCGAATTTATTTCTCACTACATGAATTGGGCCAGACGCGATGTCGCCGTATTGTTCGGCGATGCCTGTGGCGCGGTAGTGATAGAGGCAACGGATAAAGAGGTAGGTCTATTGGCGGCGAAGATCGGCTGTGAGGCCGATGCGAAGTATGCAATCCAGATTACTAATCTTGGCTCGGCCTATAGCCGCCTGAGTGATGAGTTCCTTTATGTTGGCTGGAACTTCGAAGGCCAGGAAGTCTTCAAGCGCGCGGTGAAGGCGATGTCACAGGCTTGTATAGATGTTCTTGCCGAGACCGGCGTTCCTCTTGAGGAGGTCAACCTCGTGGTGCCCCATCAGGCGAACAAGCGCATACTCGATGCACTCGCCAAACGCGTAGGCATTCCCGAGGATAAAGTCTTCGTCAATGTTCACAAGTACGGCAACACCTCGGCAGGCACGATTCCTGTAGCACTGGCCGAGGCGGTAGAAGAAGGTAGAATCAATCCAAGTGACTATGTGCTGTCTGCCACCTTCGGCGCAGGTCTTACCTGGGGCGCGGGCCTCATACGCTGGGGGGACCGGGCAACACCTCTGCAGCTAAGCGATGCGCAGATGCCTCCCTGCAACCAGACAGCCCTGGAAATTCTCGAGCCCCATATAAAGCGCTACACAGAGCACGCTGCAAGGTCTGCAACAGACTGAGAAAATCAGACGTGCTCAACCAGAGAATCTGCATCTATGCTAGCTAGCACCCTCAATTCACCCGTCTGGATATCATTGTGACTTTGTCTTTTCTCATCTGGAGTACCGCCATCGCCGCCCTAATCAGTTTCTGGTGGCAGGGAGACAGGGTTAAGAGTATCGCCATGACTCACGTGTACCGCTATTTTAAAGATCAGAAGCTACAACTATTGGACCAGACCATGGTCTTGAAAGGCGTTTGGCCGGTGCGCGATAGCGAAGGCTCTCTGCGACTTAGAAGGCGCTATAGCTTCGAGTTCACCTCCACCGGTGAAGTACGATCTCAAGGCACGGTAGAACTTCTGGGCGCACGACTAGGCCAGCTGCACCTCGACCCGCATCTAATACCCGAAGACGACGACCGATCGCTAAACTAGTCTTCGATCGATTGTCTCAGCGCAGAAAAATACAGCAGCAACGCATCCGCCCTCGCTGCTACGTAGATAATCATCGCCCACCACAGACCATTTACGCCAAACCTATCCACTAGCAGTGACCAGGCTGCCAGATAAACAAAAATGGATAGGAAGGCGGCATTGCGCATCTGCCTGGTGAATGATGCACCTATAAAGATGCCATCCAGCTGAAAGGCCGCAAAGGAAAAGAAGATATAGATAGCGGCCAGAAATAGTGAATTGTGAGCCGCGTCCTGAACCAGCTCGATGTCGGTGAGAATTGCGACGAAGATATCACCGAATACCAGCAGCAATAGCGCCAATACTGCCGCCGTAATCAGGGCCAGAATGCTAGAGCGCTTTACGGCCATATCGAAGGAGTCTCTTCGACGCGCGCCCACCGAAGCACCGACCAGAGATTCGACTACGAAGGCATAGCCATCGAGGAAGAACGCCGCGAAGGAGATGAGCTGCAGCAAGATGTGGTTGGCAGCGAGCACGACATCACTGAATTGCGCACTCTGGTTTATAAAGAAGCCAAAGGAAAAGACCAATAGCAGCGTGCGAATCATGATGTCTCTGTTCGCCGCGAGCATCTTCCTAAACTGACCCGCATCCAGCAGTCGAGATCTAGGCCAGAATTCGGTGCCGGGCTCGCAACGTGCATTCAGCTCGCGCAGAATTAACCAGGTCGCGAAGATCACCGCAAGCCATTCGGCAATAATAGTACCCAGGGCGATACCCTCGGCACCCCAGCCCAGAACACCCGCAAAGATTATATCGAGGCAGATATTGAGCCCGTTCAGCAGCAGCTGCACCAGAAGCAGCTGGCGACTATTCCCCAGCCCGATCAATACACCCATCAGGGCAAACATCGCAAGGGTGGCAGGTGCACCCCATATGCGAATAGTGAAATATTGCTGGGTTACCGCCTCGACCGGAGCGCTACCATCGAGTAGTGATAGCACGACCAAGCGGATAGGCCACTGCAAGGCGATAAGCAGAACCCCCAAAGCCACAGCCAATAGCAGCGCCCTGCCCAGCACGGCGCGAATCTCACTCTGATCACCGGCGCCCAAGGCTTGAGCAACCGAGCCAGTTGTACCCATGCGCAAGAAGCCGAAGCTCCAATAGACGAAAGAGAATATCATTGCCCCGAAGGCGATGGCGCCCAGATCGGTTACGCTACCTACGTTACCGATGACCGCCGTGTCAACGAGACCCAGAAGAGGCACCGCGGCATTGGCGAGGATGATAGGCCAGGCTTTCTCGAGTATGTAGCTATAGCTTATTGATTCGGGTTTTATCATTGTCATCTCATGACTGGCACGGCATGCAATCGAGCAAGCATTCCACTCTCACCTTGGCAGCGCCTAAGGCAACGTGAGACTATTCAATGCTCAGCGAAGCACCAGCACAAGGATCTATAAAGGGCCCAGCAATGATTACACTCCACCACCTACGTATCGGCCGCTCACTATTTAGCGTGTGGCAACTGGAAGAGTTTGGCATAGACTTCGAACTCAAAGTTTATCACAGAGATCCCGAAACGTTTCTTGCACCTGCAGAGCTAAAGGCAGTGCACCCACTAGGCAAATCGCCAGTTATCGAAGACGGCGATATTATGCTGTCCGAATCCGGCGCGATAACAAGCTACCTATTAGAGAAATTCGATGCCGAGAATAAATTTTCGCCATCACGGTCACAGACTCAGGATTGGGCGAAGTTTACGCAATGGCTGCACTATCCCGAGGGCTCGGTGTTTTGCCCACTACTGGTCACCATGCTGCTACTGCGCTCGCAGGAACCTCATGTCACCCTTACCCCCTACAGCGAACGAGAAACGAAACTGCACCTGGGCCATATCGCAGACCAATTGGGGGATAGAAAATACATTCTTGGCGAGACCTTCAGCGCTGCCGATTTTGGCGTGACCTATGTTGTCTCGCTGGCGAAACGTCTAGGCCTACTGGTCTCCTACCCGACTCTGAATAGTTATCTGGACAGAAACCTGGCCCGGCCCGCATTCAAGCAAGCGGTGGAAAAAGCTGTAGAGTAATACACTCGCGCTGCAGAGCAGACTTGTTGCCGATGGCAGCAAGTTCTGCTGCGCATTGCAGCGAAGCCGAATGCCGCGTATCTGGCAATGAAGAGGGTCATTAGAAGATAGCCTTCGTCATGATCATTCTCGCCGTGGCGCCTTTTGCCCTGGAAGTCGTGCTGCTCGCCGATGCAGCCGGCGCCGAATTTGCCGTTCTCTTTCTTATTTACTATTTAAAAACAAATACTTATGCATTAATCGAGCGCTGGCTGGAGTTTAAACGCAGCGTGCTCGCGGTTTGCTCACTACTCGCCGAGCTCTACTGCTTTAGACCACGAATCATGGCCTCGCACCTCGCCGCCAGCAGCCCACTCTTACTAGTCACCAGCTCCCTGCTGCTTAACGGCCTGCTGTGGTTACCACCGCTCTATCTGAGCTCCGGCTTGCTAAGTTGAGCCAGATACTGCACTCGAGCTATGGAATGTGCTAATCTTCGCGACAATTACTAATCTATGGATAGTGTAAATAGTAAATAGTTTTGGCATTGTTTAAGCATTCTGCAGACCGCTGGCCGGTATTCTTCATACTCTCCCTCAGCGCATTAGATTTTGCTCTCTATTTCTTAGTTAGCAATCCTTATGTACTGGGCGTCTATTTCTACTTAATGATTATTCCCAAGTCGCAAATCTGCGCATGGAATCATCACCATCAACACGCACCCACTTTTATTCAGACTCCACTGAATCGGCTACTGGAATTTTTCTATGCGCTGCACACCGGCGTAACAACCAATCTGTGGACTCTGCATCATGTGCATGGACACCACAATAATTTTCTCGATCAAAAGATGGATGAGAGTCGCTGGACGCGAGGCGATGGCACGCAGATGGGCGAACTGGAATATAGCTTGAAAATTGCCGCGACTGCTTACTATCGCGGCTACCAAGTTGGTAAGAAACATCCCAAGGAACAGCGCGATTTCATCCTCTTTTTTATTATCACCTTCTCGATCCTCACAGGTCTTGTAACCTACAAGCCAGCCGCGGGAATATTGCTTTTTATACTCCCTATGATCATGGGTTTATTTATAACGGCCTGGGCAACCTACGAGCATCACGCCGGGCTGAATACAAAGAATGAATTCGAAGCCTCTTTTAATAATCTGAACTATTGGTACAACCTGTTCACGGGAAACCTTGGCTACCACACGGCGCATCATTATAAAGGCGGGCTGCACTGGTCGAAGCTGCCGCAGCTACATGAAAAGATTAAAGACAAAATCCCGGAAGAGCTTATTCGCAAGAGCTGGCTCTAAGTGCCAGAAGAAACAGAATTGAGAAATATAAAAAGGGGCCTGACTGGCCCCTTTTTATTGGTAGTAACTCACTATTACTAAATTAAAGGTACATACTCTAAACACACACCCTAGTTACAAACACTAACAATGTGGATGTCGTTATTAGAAGTGCGCAAGCTGATGGGGCTGCCAGATGTAGCCGTAATTTCAACTTCTATATAACTGCCAGAGTCTCGGCTTTTGCAGCAGAGCGCGAATTGCTCACAGTAATATTGCCGCCGTAACTATCTGCCTCAACCGGACCCTCACTGCCATTGATAGTGATTTTGCCCCCCTAGTTATCGCCACTGACTTCACCGGTAACGTCACCTATGTCTATGCTTTCTACGGAAGTATCGGCCACTACATCACCGTCGACCTTCTCGATATCGACACTTCCGCCTGAGGTTTCCACGTTCACGTCGCCGCCAGTTACGACGCCGGCGCTTATACTGCCGCCGCTGGTATCAGCCTCTACTTTGCCATTAATATCGCCAACATTGATACTGCCACCGCCGGTGTTAAGTTCAACGTTGTAGTACACAGGCACATCGACAGTGAATCCGTTAATCGAACGCCGCAGCTAGAATAGACCACCGCTGAAATCGGCGACAACGGTAACATCGTGCCCCTAGGCTCGGTGAGCCTCGCGTTCTTCCTGGTCAAGTTGACGCAACTCCTCTGTCCCCGCCCTACTATCTTGAGCCTGTCGCTGGCTCTGCTATTTTTCTAGCGCCTTTGTATCTTCGACATCCCGCGCCTAGGAGGCAGGCTACATTACATAGAATCCCAGCACAATGAGCACCAAGCGTGAGAGCCTTAACGTTCCCTAGTCTCCTCTGTATCCGTTCGGCACACCAATGGACTATTAGTTAAGTAATTGTTTGATTGAGCAAGATTTGGACTTGCGGCTCAACAGGCTCAACACTTACTCAATAGAACGCAAGGTGAACCAATTGATTTACGAGACGCACAGCAGAGGAATAAAGTTATTTGCGGAACTATGTCTAAGGCTCTATTTCTTAAGGTCTATCCAGGAAAGGATCGCAGCGGCAAGCTCATCTGGCTTTTCAAAGGGTACTAGATGACCCGCGTCTTCGATCTCGACAAAGTCGACGTTCGATGACATACCACGCCACTTGTTCCAGGAAGAAAGGCCTAGCGTATTCGAATGTTGTGCGCGTATGGCTAGCGTAGGCAAACGCAATTTTGGTAATAGATGCCAGAGATTATGAACCAGCGTATAGCAGCGGGCTTCCCAGTCTCGACTATAGGATAGAGTATAGATGCCCGGCTCTACCTCTCGCGTACCATGTTGAACGTAATCCCAAAGTACGGTATCGCTGATTTCTCTAAACACATGCTTAGGTCGATAGTGTTCGAATGCCTCCTGCCTGCTGGAGAAGCGATCTACCCTGGACAAAGTTTTCTTCACGAGCGGAACGGTATTTGGTGAGAAGCGACTAAAGAAGCGCAGCGCATAAAGGTAACGACGCGGCACCAATACCGGCTCGATCAGAACCAGCGACTTAAACAATTCCGGACGCTGTATTGCCGCCATCAGAATTGTCGCCGTACCCATGGAATGACCAACACTGATGACCGGTTTATCGATCTGATCGACCAACTTACCTATATCTTCGCCCAACACATCCCAGGAAGAAAATGATGTCAGATCGGGCGGCGTTTCCCACAGTGGCCGATGCAAACTGGCGATGACTTCATGGCCCTGGGCGAACGGTTCCAGAAAGGCCCGATAGGCACCCGGCGGATAACCATTCGCAGCGGCGAAATGCATCGCCTGGCCCTCGCCTCCCATATGAAGATGCGGCTCTGACAATTGGGGAGTCTTGGTCATAGGGCTGCAGCTTTACTTTCCGTTACTGTAATTAGGTGCACTATTCTGCCAGATTTGAACGAATTTATCAGTCTGTGCGGCCCAATAGAGTGGTTAAAAGCGCCGCCACTACTGAGCTAAAGGTAAGCTACCAGTTTCCAGGTAGAAATTGGCCAAATTAACCCCATATCTGTTTACTAGACCAGGAAAACAGCTCAGTATAGACAGAAGATACTCATTGCGAGCTCTTGCAAATGCCGACAGCAACACAGATGTGCAAGTCAAAAAAGGAGAACGGTTATGGAGTTTGAGCTTCTGTATTGGCACTGGATAGTTCTGGCCTTCATTCTCATGCTAAGCGAGATTTTTCTCGGCTCCTTCTTTATCTTCTGGTTCGGTGCCGGAGCGCTGAGTGTCGGCGTAGCAATGCTGATCATCCCAGGCATGTCCGAAACGGCACAAATTATTGTTTGGACCTTCTCTTCGAGCCTGTTCGCCGTCGGCTGGTTCAAAATTATTAAACCGCTTTCACTAGATAAAACCAAGGCAGGCTTTTCCAGAGAAGCTTTGTTAGGAGAAATCGGCCAGGTCCTGGATCCCCCTAACGGCGACAAATTTGGCAAGCTACGTTTTCCCGCTCCTGTCCTCGGATCTGATGAATGGTTAATCATATCTCAAGATGTATTGACCGCTGGAGATAGAGTCAGCGTAGTGGACCTGTCTGGCAACTCACTAATCGTGACTAAGGCATAAGGACTTCGATTCAGGGTCTCGCATTTTAGCCAAGGAGAATAGAAATGGAAATTGGAACAATTCTAGCCATCGCACTGGTTATTTTCGTGCTTACTACTCTGGGACAGGGCGTAAGGCAGGTGCCTCAGGGCTTTAAATGGGTCGTACAGCGTCTCGGCAAGTATCACAGCTCACTAAACCCGGGCCTGAACATCATCATACCTTTCTTTGACAAAGTCGCCTTCAAGGTAACGACTAAAGATATTGTGTTGGATATTCCCTCGCAAGAAGTAATCACCAAGGACAATGCCGTACTTATAACTAATGCCGTTGCCTATATTAATATCGTATCACCCGAGAAGGCTGTGTACGGTGTCGAGAATTATGTCTTTGCGATACAAACCCTCGTCCAGACCTCGCTACGCTCCATCATAGGCGAGATGACCCTGGACGCTGCGCTCTCTTCCAGAGACCACATCAAGGCAAAGCTCAAGGCAGCAATTTCCGATGACATCGCCGACTGGGGTATCACACTGAAGACAGTTGAGATTCAGGACATCAACCCTTCCGCGACTATGCAAAGCGCCATGGAAGAACAGGCGGCAGCCGAACGCGCACGAAGAGCAACGGTAACCCGGGCAGACGGCGATAAGCAGGCTGTAATTCTGGAGGCGGAGGGCTCCCTCGAGGCCTCGAAGCTCGAGGCAGAGGCTCAGGTGATTCTCGCCGAAGCGAGTAAGAAATCTATCACCCTAGTTACCGAAGCGATTGGCGAAAAGGAAATGCCTGTTGTGTATCTGCTAGGCGAAAAATACATTAGCTCGCTACAGAATCTATCGGACTCTGACAATTCAAAATTTGTGGTGTTTCCGGCAGACATCCCCGCAGCCATTAAGGGCCTAATGGGTCGCTAGCTAATCTAAAATGAACTCAGACCTGCTCAAAAATCAAGAGCTTGCGCTTGCTCACATAGCGCAGCAGCAGATACAACGCAAAGCCAATGGGACCGAGCATGAGGGTTAGCCCCAGACAGGGAATCACGTACCAGTGTGAAATCCCCTGCTTCTGCGCATCTTGCACTTCCCAACTTCCCACGAAGAGATCGAACGCGAGATAGTGTATCCAGCCCACCGTTACCAGGTAGGGGTCGGAGAAAAGAATCATCAACTCGGGAAGAGAACCGAAGCCTCCGCCTTCCGGCATCGAGCCAAGCCGCGTCACGAAGAGACCTCCGTAAACGAAGGCCAGGGTAAAGGGAATAATGGCGCTGGTAATCAATCCCAGCGTCCATTTCCATTTAGGCAAGAACACCAATAGCAACCAGCCCGGGATAATGGCCATGTTGCAGAGTGAGAAGAGTAGTTCGGCGGACATAGCTCCCCCAAGATTTCTAGATAGATATAAGGTCTAGCGTGTGTATTAGAGCAGCGTACGCTCGGCGATGACTTTGATGTCACAGCCCTCTCGCTTAATCAGCAGGGCTTTCACAATCTTGCGGCCATGGCTCGTATATAGCCAGTCGCGGCTAGCTAGAGTACCTATGACCAAATAGTCGACGCTCTTGTTCACACTGGATTTAGTTTCGGCGCCCAGACAGCGCAGCATGGTATTTACCGAATTTCTGTCGCCAGTGACAAAGTCACCCGTTAGACAAAAAAACAGAGCCGGCAAACTCGATACCCTCTACCGTATCTTCCCAAACTTCGGTAGACGCCTCGCTACTGAACCCGGATTCGTCGGTATCGGTGCCCGTGACCTGTCGAACAGTCACCAGCAGATCCTCTCTTTCCTCGTCGGTGATGATGCCGTCATCTAGAATATTGGCCTGTCGCTCAACGATGACGCTGGCTGGCCACACCTCCCTCACGGACTCATTTTTATCCAACCAGGCTGACATACCCGTGATCTCTTCATCGTTGAGTACGCCATCCGAGGCGGTGCCGGTCAGGAACCCAATCAGTTCTTCTATATGCCCTCCTTCTTCCGATCCGTCTGCGCCTTTGCTGCTAATTACCTGCTCGACACGCGACTGCATCTGCGCTAACTCATCGGGGCTAATTTCACCATCTTCGAGGATTTCGCCAACCAGACGCAAAATGGCGAGGACATCTTCATCCTCAGACAGAAACTCTTGTGATTTTAGCCAGGTATCGAGAAACAGAAGCTCCATCTCATTGAAACGCTTGCCCGCCACAACGCCGGTTAGTATTCCCTTTAAGCCATAGAGCGCCCGCTCTTCCTGATTACTGAAGCTGAACGCTTGAGTCAGCGGCTGGCTATCAATTTCTTTGCATATATCCAAAGGTACCGACCTGAGCTTGGGACTTAGATGCCATCATAAATCTTTACTATTTGAGTGTCGAAGCATTTGAGGCAATACCAAGCCTAATCATGCTCGAGTTCGGCCCGCAATTAAAAAACCCGTCAAGAGACGGGCTTTGGGAGCGATGAAAAACATCAATAGCGCGAGTGGATAGAACTTACTGCCTAAAACGTTCCATTGATCTTCAGCGACACTACTCGGCCAGACGTCGCGCACCGATCTTCGATCTCTTCCAATATGTTCGCCGAAATCCGTCCAACAAAGCGCGTTCTTTCGCGGCACTGCAGATTGCTGGTCGCGTTTCTGGCGTCAAACCTGTAGGTAGTTCCCCGGGAATCCACGAACTGAACGAAGGCGTTCGTATTTGGCTCGCCTATATAATCAGCAATATCGTCGATATCGTAGACTTTCTCATTGCTATCGAAACGATTGCTCCACTCCAGACCATAATTCATATTCCAGCGTGGCAGGTCATGGCGAAACCCCAGCGTAAGGCGTCCGCGACCGAAGCGCGCAAAGCGACGATCTATACCCAGAAAAGGATCCTCAATTTCTGAATCTCGCACACTAAGCGCCGAGGTAACCAGAAGGTTAGGCAGATTGATCATACGCATACGGATACTGCTGTTTATGCTGATACCAACCACATCTCCGTCACCGATATTACCGTTGGCAGACTGCAGATTGTCCTCCGAGGGAGACACATCGATACGCGCGATTCTATCTTTATGCTGGTGATAGAAGAGATTCATGTTGACGACGCCGATGTCGTTGGGTAGACGATAGTCAGCATAGAAATCATACTTCCAGAACCATTCCTGACGCAGGTTTTCATTACCATACAGAGTAATAGAATCGTTATCCTGAGGGTCGTTCGAGGCAACAAAATCACTGAACCGGAGTTGGCGCACCACTTTCTCGGCCGAACCCCTCAGCTGCAGTTGCGGAGTTAGATTGTAGCGAAAGTCTACCTTGGGTTTAACGAAGTCAAAGTCGCGGGTACGGCTGACGTCACCGGATTGGCTGATTTCCGAGAGCTCATAGAGCAAGGTGCTCTCAAGTGTCATTCGTGAATTTATTATCCAGTTATGGATAATGAACGGCTCTATGCGAATCTCCTCAACCGTAGAGTTGGCATTGCTAACGGCTTGCGGCACCAGCCCACCGAAATCTGCCGACGGCGTACCCGTAGAACTCGGCAGGCCTAGCGCCAGGCTCGAGTCGAGAGTCGTCTGAGCTCGTTCTGCTCCAAATTCGATATCCTGCCCCTCGAAGAGACCCATCGTATAGGAACCGCGTACGATGCGTTCGGTGGTGACGCTACCGAGATCGAGAAATAAATCTTTCGACTCACTATCGTCGGCAAATACGTCATAGCGCTCTCTCGTCGATGCGCTATTGTTTCGATTACTGATAAATAGAACCTTAAACCGGTTACCACCTTCGCTAAGGTATTCGTAGTCGCCTCCGATTTCCCAGTTGTTCCTATCCCCGGGTATTTCCTCGCGCTCAATTGCTGCGGCCCTGGACGTAGCTCTAAGGTCCGTCGTATAGCGCAGCACGTCGGTGGGATTATCATTCTCCGAATACAGCGCATTGAATCTCAGGCTGCTTTTCAAACTAAGTTCGTAATCGAGATTTATGCTGAAATTGTAGCTGGTCTGCTCACGAATTCTCTCCTCGCGCACCTCGTCATTCGGAGCGAAGTCGGCGAGTATGCTGGTCTCTTTGCTGACGTTGTGATCGTATCGGGGTTCGGCTACAGCACTGAGCACGTAGTTCAGACCGCCTGTCTGCCCACTGTAAGAGACCGAGCCACCCGGCTGAGTATTATGATCGAGATAGCGGTCCATATTGACCTCATAGCTCAGACTATTGGCCGAGAGATCCTCGAACAAGACGACGTTGACGATCTGCCCGCTACCGCGCACATCGAGCTCGCCCGAGGTGCCGCGGATAATCTCTATGTAGTTAACCTGATCCGCGGTAATGCGATCCATCTGACCGCTGGCCTGATTGTTCTTGCCTGCGGTGCGCTTGCCATTGATCAGGACCTGGCTGCCACCGCTGCCGCTGCCCAATCCTCTGCCACCATTGCCACCACCCTGTCCGGGCCCTCGGGAATTTTGATTCGAGCCTCCTGTGGCAGAACCCACGCCGGGAATTCGGTCCAGCATGTCCTGGATGGTAACTGGGTTAAACTCCGTGAAGTAGGAGGCCGGATACATTATCGTGGTCTCTTCACCTACATTGTCTTGGGCGAAAAGTGCCGCAGGTATGCCGAGAAGCAGGAAAAGAGTCGCAAATCGGCGTGCTATTGCACGCGAAGAAAAATACTTACTGCACATAGATAAGGTCTCATTGTGGGTACAGACACGGAGTCAGCCAAAACTATTAGAGGATTCTGAATTTAAGATATCGGCTGCAACCGCTTTTTGACCCGAAATCGTTACAATCTGTTGAATTCCGGATTATAGAAGAAGGCCAGCGCCAGGTTTGTTACAAATTGTAGGCTGGAGAGCGTCTGCGGCCTCTTCAGGAAGCCTGGGCCGGATACCCACTATTCGGCACCAAATTTCTTAATTTCAGCGGCCTGCGGTACACTTAGGCTCTTAACAAGAGTGGTTGAATGAGTGACGTAGAACAGACAGTAGATAGAGATTCAGAGGGCGAAAAGTCCCTTCTGGCCAAGATGTTAGGGGGAGACTACGGTCTCGCCATTACATACTGGGCCCTGTATATTGTCGGTGCTGGCCTGTTCGCCGTATTTGGCTCTCGCGCTGTGGACGATCAACGCTGGGTACCTTATTTGATCATGGTGGGTGCAATGATGGCCTATACCGTGGTGCTCATAATTGGCGTAAGAGCCGCTTATAAAGGGCCGCAGCTGTGGAAGGTCATGTCCAGGACCTCTTCGGTTTTCATGATCATTAACATCCTCATCGGTATTTCTACCCTAGGATTTATCTACTAGGCTATCGACAATTTACTCATGAATCAGGCATAGCGCCTAGCCGCACGAAAAGTCGGCCCGTTCTCAAGGAACTCGTTTTTGAACCAAGCAATCGCAAACCAAACAACTCATTATGCGCTGGTCGTTAAGAAAGACTGCCCGACCTGCGCGCTCATCGAACCCGTGATCCACTCATTAGCAAATAACGAGACTCTTTCGCTGAAAGTGTATGTGCAGGATGACCCGTCTTTTCCGGCTGACATAGATGATGTCATCGATGACTCTAGCCTGGAGTATTCCTACCAACGGGAGATAGAGGTAGTACCTACTCTTATACGACTAAGCGATGGTAACGATGCCCAATCCGAAGAGTCCCGCATCTACGGCTGGGAGAAGAAGCAGTGGCAGAGCTTCACCGGCATAGAAGCACTCGGTGCCGAGCTCATCGACTTTAAACCTGGCTGCGGATCCAAGACACAAGATCCCGGCATGAATGAAGTACTCGCCCTGCGCTTCGGCAAGCAGATCCTGCAGGCTCGCGCGGTTGAATTGGCGGAGGCCGAAGATATCATGGAGGCCTGCTATGACAGAGGCTGGAGCGATGGCCTGCCGGTGGTTCCTCCAACACCCCTGCGGGTTATGCGAATGCTAAACGGCAGCGACCGAGACGCCGCTGAAATTATCGGTAAAGTTCCACCGGACAACGTGTCCTGCTCTATCGAGAAGATAGCAATCAATGCCGTCATGGCTGGCTGCAAGCCGGAATACTTTCCGGTGGTTATCGCCAGCGTCGAGGCCGCATTGCAAGATCGTTTCTGCATGCATGGCCTGCTGTGCACAACGTATTTCTCCTCTCCTGTCATGGTGGTAAGCGGGCCGGTCGTCAAACAGATCGGCATGAACTCTGGCATCAATGCATTAGGGCAAGGCAATAGAGCGAATGCGACAATTGGCCGGGCACTGCAATTGATTATTCGCAATGTCGGTGGTGGTGTTCCTGGCGGCATCGACCGTGCGAATATGGGCAACCCGGGGAAATATACCTACTGTTTCGCCGAAGATGAAAGCGATGAAAACTGGGCAAGCCTGTCGATGGACCGAGGTTTCGATAGAGCGGATTCTGTGATCAGTCTCTTCGCTGGTGATGGCCTGCAACCGATACTCGATCAGCAATCACGCACGCCACAGTCTCTGGCAAAGAGCATGGCGATGAGTCTGCGCAGCGTAGCGCACACAAAAGTATTTGGGCTGGCAGACGCAATTCTAGTCGTCTGCCCGGAACACCGCCGCGTCTTCCGCGAGGGCGGCTGGAATAAAGAAGATTTACGCAAGGCGCTCTACGAAAAATTAATGACACCTGGTACTGAGATCGTACGCGGCGCAAATGACATCGCGGAGGGCATGCCGGAAAAATTTAAAGACAAGGTACTCAACAAGTTTCGCGACGATGGACTACACATCGTTACCACCGGTGGCACAGCCGGAATGTTTTCCGCCATCATCGGAGGCTGGGTAGCCTCTGGAGAACGCGGCAGCCAGCTCGTATCAACGAAGTTGTAAGACAATAGACCGCAGTTAAACGAAATAACTGAAAGAAAGAGGAAAAATATGCAAAGCCCAACAACCCTTCTGGATCCGACAGCAGAGCTACAGACGTCGGCAAGACAGCTATTGCCACGGCTAGCGAGTCTTGCGGGCGCTACTATCGGCCTGCTCGATATTTCCAAGCCCCGCGGCAAAGAATTTCTGGACGAAGTCCAGAAGCACCTGGAACAGGCCGGCGCCAAGGTTAAACGCTATTCCAAGCCAACCTTCACACGGGTTGCGCCAACGGAATTAACACAGCGTATTAGCGTCGAATGTGACGCAGTAATCGAAGGACTCGCCGACTGAGGCTCATGTACCTCGTGCAGTTTGCATGACATCATGGACTTAGAAAGTAGAGGAGTTCCTTCCGGCTTTGTAGCATCGGAAGAATTTGTCGATGCCGCCGCGGCCCAAGGCAAGTCTCTGGGCATATCGCCTCTGAACGTGTTCGTCGCCCATCCCATTCAAGATCGCACCAATGAGGAAATGGCGAAGCTGGCAGAAGATTCGATCGAGGCGGTCACCGCATTGATCTGTGGCAAGAAGTAGTTTCAAGAGCAGTTTACTAGAGTTTCAAGATTGTTGCGGCCTGTCCGCACAAATTTTTACTATAGATGGAGAATAGAATGTCCAAAGAAGCAGTAATTGTATCAACAGCACGCACTCCCATAGGCAAAGCTTATAGAGGTGCCTTCAATGACACCGATGCCCCTACTCTGGGAGGCCATGCAATTGCTGCAGCGGTTGAACGTGCCGGTATCGATCCGGGCGAAGTAGATGATGTGGTAATAGGCTGTGCGATGCAGCAAGGTTCCTCCGGTTATAACATCGGACGCACGGCAGGAGTTGCTGCCGGTTTGCCAAGTTCTGTCGCTGGCATGAGCATGGACCGCCAATGCGCCTCGGGCATGATGGCTATCGCCACGGCCGCGAAGCAGGTTATCAGTGACGGCATGCCCATCGTTGTCGGTGGTGGTCTGGACTCTATCTCCCTGGTACAGAACGAGCACCGCAATGCCTATCGCGCACAGGATCCTAACGTGATTGCCAAATCTGAGCATGCCTATATGTCTATGCTAGAGACGGCCGAGATTGTTGCCAAGCGCTACAATGTGTCGCGCGATCAGATGGACGAGTATGCGTTTCAGTCGCAGCAACGCACAGCGGCTGCACAACAGGAAGGCGCTTTCGACGACGAGATCGTGCCTATGGCATCGAAGATGCTGTTCATGGACAAGGAAACAAAACAGCAAAGCGTCCACGACACCAAGCTAGAGAAAGATGAGGGCAACCGTCCCTCTACTACGCTCGAGGGTCTGCAAGGTTTGAAGCCGGTTTTCGATAGCGGCGTAATCACCGCAGGCAACGCCAGTCAATTATCAGATGGCGCATCGGCTTCTGTGATTATGGACAGCAAGCTAGCCGAGCAGAAAGGCCTACAACCCCTGGGCGCCTACCGCGGCATGGCAGTTGCAGGTCTGGACCCGGATGAGATGGGAATCGGCCCAATCTACGCTATACCCAAGCTGTTAGAACGCAACAACTTGAAGATGGATGACATCGGCCTGTGGGAGCTGAACGAAGCATTCGCGGTGCAGGTTATTTACTGCCGTGACAAGCTTGGCATACCTAATGAACTTCTCAACGTAAACGGTGGCGCCATCTCTATCGGCCACCCCTACGGTATGAGTGGTGCACGCATGGTCGGACACGCGCTTATTGAAGGCAAGCGTCGTGGCGCAAAGTATGTAGTCTGCACGATGTGTGTTGGCGGTGGCATGGGTGCTGCTGGGCTGTTCGAGGTCTACTAACTAGCTACACATCGCATCAAGAAAGTTAATCATGGCTGCCTCATCGAGGCCCGATGGTGGCAGCTGTTGATAACTCACTGAGTTCTGTTTCACAACATTGATGTTGTCCAGAACGATGCGACCAAACTGATCCTCAACCGCCTCTTTGAAATCGGCATTCGCCAAATTTATTTTTTCTAACCGAGCAGCTGGATCTCGCAAAAAGCTATAACTCAACTGCGCCCTGTCCTGAATTGTCATTTTGCCGTTCTCTGGATCTCTATAGAAACGACACATGGCACTCTCACTATTAAAGTCACGACTAAAGCCCTGATAGGCCTCTTCCAATAGCGCGATAAAATATTCTAGATCGGCACCATCGATACCGGGATTGTTTACCAGTCTGCCGCTGCCGCGAAAGGTTTGCAGTGTACTGGCAATATACTTAAAACTCGCCCCAGCATCCGCCGCATTTTCTGCCGCGACCAACAGCCCGGATACCAGAAGAACAAGTGCAAAGCAGGCCGCTTGCGCAGCGGATAAAGGTTTTCTCATTATGCTTTTCCTAAGCCGGCTCGAATTAGCCTGGACCTACCAAGTTGTACGGGTTCCCATAGAGGTCTCGAATGACTCCCGAGATACCCCAGGGGACCTCTTCCGGAGGGCCGACAATTTCTACTCCCTCTCTAGCCAATCTGGCCATGTCGCCTATGCAATCGGTGCTACTCAAGACTGTCATCAGATTAGTGCCCACCCTACTGACGTCTGATTCTTCACGTACCTGCACCAAGACGAACTGCGTAGCATGATTGCCAGCAGGGCATACAGTCAGCCAGCGCATACCCGGCACTACCGCATCGTTGTCCATGCATACTTCGAAGCCAAGCTTTTCCTGATACCAGGTAAGGGCTTCATCCTGATCGGCAACATATACCGTTATATGTGAAACTCGATTAATAGCCATCGTCGACTTCGCAATTTATGCAAATACTATTGGTCATAGGAACGCACGGAACCCCTACCCGTTTTCTTATCGCCGGTTTTCTTCTTCTGCAGTAAGCGCCTCTCCTTCGACGCCCTACCCGGCCTGGTCGCAATTCTCTTCTTGTCCTCGTGCGCTGCCGCTGCTATCAAATTCTGCAATCTCTCTATTGCATCTTGCTTGTTCTTCTCCTGACTTCTAAAGCGTTGTGCCCTTATCACGACACAGCCCTCGCTGTTTATACGGGCATCGGCATGCGCTAACAACCGCTCTTTGATCTCGCGGGGCAGGCTGGAACGGCGCACATCGAATCTCAGCTGTACGGCAGTCGACACTTTATTCACATTTTGTCCGCCGGGGCCGCTGGCACGGATGGCAACAAATTCGACTTCAGTTACTGCAATTTTTATCATAAGCATGTAGTGGCATGGGAGCTAGCGCAGACAACCATTGAATAAGTGGTCTGGGCCAAATGGGCGACTGAAGTAGAAGTATATTCGCTTGGGGTTTTTATGCCAGTCAGCATAGCCCAGTCCAGCGATCATCTTCGGCTCGACCTACTCCTGTCTGCAGCATCCTCCCATAAAATTTATAGCTCACAACTCATTGAATTTAATGAATTTATTCTGCGATCCGGCACAGACTCCCACACAGTCGAAGCAGAGTAGTGAGGACATCTTGATTCGGACTGGCTACTAGGTTACTGTCGATATTCGCTGGCCTTAGGCTCGATCGAAGCATGTACTAAGGCACAAAAAACCAGCTTACTAATTAATCTAAAAAGAACTACATTGCCTATGAGAAACTTCCAAGCCCTTATTGTCATTTCCCAGCCTATTCGCAAGCTGCTAACGACGCTTAGTCTGGTCAGCACCCTGAGCCTGGGCAGTCTAAGTACCGCCCAGGAACCCGTGCGCATCGCCTTCATGGATCCTCTGTCTGGCACCTTTGCATCGATAGGTAACACAGGCTTGAAAATTCTGCAGTTCTCGGCAGACTACTACTACAATTCCAGAGGCGGCATATTGGGAGGGCGCATGATTGAAATCGTGCCTCTCGACAATAAGCAGAGCCCCAACGAGACTCAGCTACAATTTCGCAGAGCTGTCAGCGATGACATCCAAATAATATTTCAGGGTAATAGCTCGGCCGTTGCCAACACACTAAACCAAACTATATCCAGACATAATCGGCGCAACCCCGGACAAGAAGTCCTGCAGATAAATTACTCTGCCGTAGACCCTATTCTCACAGAAGAGAACTGCAGCTTCTGGCACTTCCGTTTCGATGCACACGCCAACATGAAGCTAAACATCCTTACCGACTATATCGCTGCCGACCCTGATATAAAGAGCATGTATATCATCGGCCAGGACTATTCATTCGGTCAGGTAGTGTCAGACACCTCCATAGAATTGTTGAAACAGAAGCGCCCCGACATCGAAATAGTGGGCAACGAGTTCCACCCCATCGGTCAGGTGAAAGACTTTACGCCCTACGTAACCAAGATAGTCTCCTCCGGCGCCGACGCCGTGATTACCGGCAACTTTGGTGCCGATATGGTCTCCCTCGCCAGATCGATCATCGACTCTGGCCTGGACATACCTATCTATACTTTCTATGCGGCCTACGATGGAATTACCGCGACACTGGGCGAAGGCGGCAAGAACAGGATCAGACTGATTCACAACGGAGTCGCCAATCCGCTGCCAAGCGAAGAACGCAAACAGTTTAATCACGACTTTAAAGCAGAGAATCCAAACTTCGATGTAACCCAACCGCGCATACTCAACGCCCTGCAAATGGTGGTTACGGCGATGGAACAGACCCAGAGTACCGACCCTTATGACATTGCTGTGGCGCTGGAGGATATGCGCTTCACCACTATAGGCAACGAGGAGATCTGGATGCGAGGCGACGATCATCAGATTTTCCAGTCACTTAGTATCTCGGTGCATACCGATGAGGACATAGAATTCGATGCTGACAATTCCGGATGGGGACTGCGTACCGAATACCAGGTACCCAAGGAAGATACTATCGTTGAAAGCAGTTGCAAGATGAGACCACCACGGCGTTAAAATTTCTGAGACCGACAACGAAAAAAGTGCTGTAAAACACACGAAATCAGGTAAGCGCCAAGGCCAGCATGCTAGAAGTATTCATTTTCGCCACACTTAATGGCCTAGTTACCGGCTTTCTATTGTTTATGTTAGCCAGCGGCCTAACTCTCATATTCAGCATGATGGGCGTTCTGAATTTCGCCCACGCCAGCTTCTATATGCTAGGTGCCTACGTCGCCTATTCTATTAGCCTCTACTTCGGTTTCTGGACCGGCCTCATTTTCGCCCCACTGATAGTCGGCTTGCTTGGCGCCCTCATCGAACGCTATGGCCTGAGACGGGTTCACCAGTCAGGACATGTAGCGGAACTCGTGTTTACCTTCGGGCTCGCCTTTCTCATCGAAGAGGCCGTGCAATTTTTCTGGGGCCGCGACACCAAAAATTATCAGACGCCAGACCTTCTGGACTTCCCTCTGTTCACATTGTTCGGGCAGGAATTTTCTGCCTATCGCGGTTTCATGATGACGATCTCTATCGGCATCTTTATCGCCCTTTACTACGTACTGACCAAGAGCCGTGTCGGCATCATCATTCAGGCCGCCATCACACATCCACAGACGGTCGCCAATCTCGGCCACAATGTGCCGCTGATATTCATGGGCGTATTCGGCGTCGGGACAGCACTCGCCGGATTGGCTGGCGTAATCGCCGGACCAGTGCTTACGACATTCCCAGGTATGGCGACGGTGTTAGGTAGTATCGTGTTTGTAATCGTCGTCATCGGTGGCCTGGGCTCACTCGCCGGCGCGTTCATCGCATCATTAATGATCGGCCTGCTGCAATCCTATGCCATCGCCTCCGATGTGGGCATGCCTGATTTACTTAACTTGCTCGGCATCTCATTCGCCAGAGACCATCCACTGAACGACCTCTGGACAATAAACCTGCCGCAGATTGCACCGGTATTACCGTTTCTGCTCTTGGTCCTGGTGCTGATATTCCGGCCCACAGGTTTATTAGGCAAGCGAGAAGAATGATGGCGATGCTTAAGAAATCAGCAATCTGGATTGCCTTCGCCGTCGCACTCCTCGGGATGCCGCAGATATTCGATACCATACTAGCCATCTCCATCCTGAATCAGATGGCGATAGCGATAGTCTTCGCCCTCAGCTACAACATGTTGCTAGGCCAGGGCGGCATGCTGTCTTTTGGCCATGCGGTCTACTTCGGGCTGGGAGGGTTTCTGTCGGTACACGCCCTGATACTCATCGAGTTCGAGACCATGGTATTTTCCATACTATGGATACCGTTGATTGGAGGGCTGTTTGGACTTCTCGCCGGACTCTTTATCGGCAGCTTCTCCACACGCAAGGCCGGCACCGTATTCGCGATGATCTCACTAGGCATAGGCGAACTCATCGCCGCCTCGTCACTCATCTTCTCCAGCTTCTTCGGCGGCGAGGCTGGCATCAGTGGCGATCGCACCTTTGGCCCCACGTTCTTCGGCGTCGACTTCACCCAGAACATAGACATCTACTACGTTGCTACATTCTGGGTCTTTCTCGCCACCCTGTTCATGTATCTGTTCACGCAAACACCTGCCGGGCGCATGGCGAATGCCGTTCGTGACAATCCCGAACGCGCCGAGTTTATCGGCTACAGCGCACGTAAAGTGCGCTTCATTTCGTTCTGCGCGTCGGGCCTGTTCGCTGGCATTGCCGGCGGACTGTTTGCCCTCAACTACGAGTTCATCACCGAGGAAAATCTGAACGCAGCGACTTCGGGTCGCGTATTGCTGATGGCATACATCGGTGGCCTGGGCTATTTCATCGGCCCGATAATCGGCGCGGTGATTCTTACACTGATGAACTCTCTACTCAGTAATTATTCAGAACTGTGGATGCTCTATTTGGGCATCATGTTCTTGCTAACGGTTATGTTTCTACCCAGGGGCTTTGCCGGGCTCATCATGATGCATCAGGTGGCATGGGTTCGCGGCACTTTGACGCTGTTGATTAAGCCCTACATTATCACGGGTGTTCCTGCGATTCTGTTTACCCTAACCGCAATCTTATTGATTGAGATGAGCCATACCGAAGATGAAATATTTCACTTCCTCGGCATGGCCTTGAATACATCAAGCTCAGTCACATGGGTGGTAGCGTTGGCACTTTTCGGCTGCACCTTCTTTGCGACCAGAAAATCGCTAGGCCAGCTCAATGAGGCATGGGAGACTGCGAACGCAATCTCCAAAGATGAGCAGACCTAGAAATGACCATACTCTCCCTAACCAATGTGCAGAAAAATTTTGGTGAAACCCAGATCATACGCGGTGTCTCCCTGGACATAGTCGAGGGAGAGAAACACGCGATCATTGGACCGAACGGCGCCGGAAAATCGACCCTGTTCCATCTTATTAGTGGCCGTTATCAGCTGACTTCCGGCAACATCCGCTTCAAGCAAGACCAGATAGAGAACCTGCCACCCTATGAGATCGCGAGAATGGGCCTGGCACGCAGCTTTCAGGTTACCAATATCTTCCCGCGCATGAATGTGTTCGAGAATGTGCGTTGCGCCCTTCTCTGGTCTAAGGGCTACCGCTATTCGTTCTGGCATCTATTAGGACGCCAAAGGGAATTAAATGATAAGGCCATGGATGTATTGGAACAGATAGGCCTCAAAGATAAGGCCCTGCTCCCTTCGGGAGAATTGGGCTACGCACAGCAAAGAGCATTAGAGCTGGGCATCGCTATCGCCAGCGGTGCCGAGCTGATCATGTTAGACGAGCCGGTAGCAGGCATGAGTCATAGCGAGGCCGAGAGCTCAGTGCAACTCATTCGCAATATTACCGAAGGCAAGACCCTGGTCATGGTCGAGCACGATATGAATATTGTATTCGACGTAGCCGATCGCATCTCTGTACTCGTCTACGGAGAAATCATCGCCACCGACAAACCCGAAAATATTCGCGCCAACCCCAAGGTGCAGGAAGCCTATCTCGGTGAGGTGCCCAGTGCTTAAAGTCAGCGACCTTCACGCCTACTACGGAAAGAGCCACATCTTACAAGGTGTGAACTTTCACGTCGGTAAGGGAGAGATAGTCAGTCTGTTAGGACGCAACGGCGTAGGCCGTTCGACAACGGTCAAGACTATAATGGGTGAAGTCGCTCCACAGGGGTCTATAGAATTTAAGGGGCAGGAAATTGCCGGCAAGAAGAGTTTCGAGATCGCCCATCTAGGTCTGGGCTATGTACCGGAAAATCGAGATATCTTTCCGTCACTGACGGTGCGACAGAACCTGGTTCTCGGCATGAAATCGAACAAGCCTCAGGGTCGCTGGAACTTAGAAGAGATATTCAGTATGTTTCCAAACCTTGCCGAACGCGGCGACGTTCATGGCGGCGCACTCAGTGGTGGCGAACAGCAGATGTTATGTATGTGCCGAACCCTAATGGGCGACCCCGATATGATCATGATCGACGAGCCCACCGAAGGCCTAGCTCCGAAGATCGTCGAGCAACTGGCTCAATTGCTACAGGAGATCGCCAACCGCGGCGTCTCCATCTTGCTGGTAGAACAGAAGCTCTCCATCGCACTGAAGATATCCAAGCGTCTTTACGTCATGGGCCACGGCAAGATCGTCTACGAAGGCACCCCCGAAAGCCTGCTCAAGGCCGACGACGTGCGCGGCGAATGGCTGGAAGTCTAGGTAGATACCAAAAGCAGAAAAACACGAGACACTGACAACTTATCAACTTAACAGCTACATTAGCCGCTATTGAGTTTCTTAAGTTGATAGGTTGTCGGCATCCTCCAGCTAGCATATCCAAAACCCCGAAGCTGGCCCCTCCTTCTGGAATACCTGTTTTAATTCAACAGATAACGGGCTAGACTCAGCACTATGAAAGCGTAAAGCATGCAACACAATACCGAGATAGGCCGCTTGGTTGGCAGCGACGGGATAATAGCCAACCTGTATCGCCGCGGCTGCGAAGACACGCAGCAACTCAACACCGATGAGAGATGGCAATTTGGCTCATTAATGGTAGCCATATTCTGTGATTTTAATCAGCACTGCACCATGCACAAACAAGGCCGCCTAGATTCGGGTTTCTGGAATTCTATTGAACATAATATTAAATTCTATATAAGCCGGCCCGGTGTATTAGCCTGGTGGCAAACTCAACCATTCGCCCTGGACGCTAGCTTCACAGAATATGTTGATGCATTAATTAGTTTGGGACAGAGAAAAAAAAGAATATCGCGGTCGACACATAACGCGCCAGTAGCTTAGAGTGTTAACTGTTCCAACACATCGACTTCTGGATAAAAAGTGTCTTTTGCCAATAGTATTTCAAAAATAGCAGGATGATGGGATGAAAAATTACAAACTTATTCTAAAAACCGCTGGCAGAATACTAGCCGCCAGCTTATTGCTAGTCACATCTCTAACCAGCAACGCCCAGCAGTCCCATCTAGAGTACCCTGCCGTAAAGCAGGTAATAGACCACTTCTTTGAGAGTATTAATACGGGCAACGGTGAACTGTTAGCTGGCCTTGAATTGGAAGGAGCCCAGATTCTTAACATTAGGGAAGACACCTCCGGGGAATATGAATTCCTGCAAAGAAGCTGGTTCGAAAGTGATAATGTCAGTGCAGACAGTCAGCTCACCGAACGCTATTGGGACGAGCAATTACTTATATCGAATGCATTCGCCGTATTCTGGGCGCCCTACGATTTTCATGTCAACGGCGAATTCTCCCATTGCGGTATCGACGTACTGAACCTAATTAAGACTGATGATGAGTGGAAAATTAGTCACGCGATGTGGACCATTCAGCGACCGAACTGCGCGGCTTCTCCGCTAGGCCCATTGAACTGAGCAGCGCGCCAGGAATCAAAGGTCTGATTCTGACCGAGTCTATGCATAACATTGCTTTTTATACATAACGATATTTTCTGTTCATAACAGATACTCTCTCTACACAACAACCAATTTTGCCAAGCAGGAAATTATGGATCAATTATTTTCTTCGTTTGAACTCGCCGAACTGCTCATCGGCGTGACACAGCAGACGGACTCCTTATTCAATCACTGGATGTCGGCATTCTTTGCTGTGGTGATTAGCGTCTATATAGGCAGAGATCACTTCAACCTTCCGATAAGCCTTTAGGTAGGAAACCTCTCCTTCATGTCTCGATAATGTTTGTAGCCAGATACTACGCGATGTCCACCCTGATTGTGCAGTACACCGAGTTGGCAGGCTCCTCACTGACCTCACAATTCTTAGCTATTTCTCCCGTTATCGGCATAATACGCGCAGTAACTTTTATCCTGATTTTCTTAATGATCGAACTCTATTTGGGGCACTCCTATTTCACGAAAAAACAGTAGAGTGCACGATTGCTACGCACAGACATTTCGGGAAACTACCCATTGAATACAATGCCAGGCACATTCAAACCACGACTCGTATACAGCCTACTCTTTGTAAGCTGCCTGCTTGCAAAAAATGCATTGGCTTGGGACTCCGTAGGCCACAGACTCAGCGCCGCCGTTGCCAACCACTACCTAAGTGATTCCGTCAGGAATGAGTTGACTCGTATACTTCTGCAGCATCCGCGTTATGAGAAAGACTTTCTCGAACAGATGCCGGCCTCGATTGCCCGCGGGAATGACGCCAATCAGTTCGAATGGTTACTGGGCCAGGCTGCCATCTGGCCTGATATGACACGCGGGTTACCAGGTTCAGAGAGAGACAAATACAATCGAGCTAACTGGCACTATATCGATGGCGCCTGGCTGCGCGGCGAATCAACGATTCAAGGCAATACCTACATCGCCGTCGCCCCCTTCGACGACATATTGGGATCCAGTGCAGCTACGATTCGAGCCGAATCCAACGCAGACAATGTGATGACAGCACTGGACTACAATACTGCCCTGCTGGGAAATACCGATGCGACAATGTCACAACGAGCGGTTGCATTATGCTGGGTCTTGCACTTGGTAGGCGATATTCATCAGCCCCTGCACGTGGGGTCGCTGTACAGCAAGAACCGATTCGCCAGCGGCGATCGTGGTGGCAATGGCATTCAGACCGATAGCGGAAATCTTCATGCCCGCTGGGATAGGGCACTGCGCAGCGAGAGTGTTAATACCGCACTCGAGACTTTGCTGATGCAACACTCGGCAACTCTAGCCAACATGAATCAACAAGACGGCGCTGACTGGTCTGTGTGGATGCAGGAGAGTCGCGCCCTGCTACTCAATACCGTTTACACACAGCAGATGAAAATTGCTATAGCTCGATTCGATAGCTCTACTGGGCGCCTGCGTGAATTCACTCTGAGCGAGAGCTACGTCGATGCGATGAAGGTTCATACGCGCCTGCGGTTGGCACTCGCCGGCCGCCGGCTAGCACTATGGTTCGAAGATAAGCTGTAGGTCAGCTCTCTAGGAAGCCGGCTTTATCGAATTACCCCCGAGCTACCAGTTTTAACAACGTTACGTATTAGGTTGTGTCCAGCCGAGTCCTGCAGACTTTCGATCGACTCCGGGTAAGACAGCACCGCATGTATGGGCAGGCTAGTATACTGAACCGCCATCACCTTGTTACCTTCGGTTCTGGCGGTCATCCGCAGACACTGGGGAACGGTCTTCGCTACTAGTGAGTGCTGGCGCCCGGCATTGAATGTCTCTTCGAAGCCAACAAAAATGACGTTACCAATGTCCTCATAATCTGTTAGCACGGCAAGGACTGTGACGACGGATGGCCTAAGATTTTTCTTAACAAAAAAAGGCGGTGATTTCTCACCGCCTTTTTTAATAATCCAAGAGTATTAGAACTGCCAAAGAACCCTTGCATACCAGCGTCGACCGCGAGGATCAAACATAGAAGTATGGTAGGAGGCCGTTCTGAACAGAGGCACATCTTCATTAGTCATATCAATTACACCAAGTGTAAAGATCGAGGTGCTGTCGCCCCAAGCCCGAGTGTAATTATATTGAACATCCCAAGTGCTGTAACTCTCTGTCTTAGACCTAGCATAAGATTTATTAATTTCTGAACTATTTGGATTACTCATAAAGTCATCATGACTCAAGACCTTAATAGAACCGAGGTGTCGGTTAAAGATAGATACGCGATGATTGTCCCGATTCCAAGAGAAGTTCAGAGTACCCTTATTGTCTGGGACAGGCCTCACGATATTCTGTTCGCCGTCACCGCCAGCCGCATCCATCTCACCAGTAGCTTGAAGACCGAGGTCTAGACCCGGAATATCAACAACAAATCTGTCCACGTGGGTGTAGTTTAGACCTACAGCGAACGTTCCATAGTCGTTGTCCCAAGTGTAACCAGCTCTCAGATCAATGCCTTGAACATCATAAGTACCGGCATTCACAGCCGGTAACTCGAGCGTTACGCCCGCAGCATCAGCACTTCCATAAAGCCTCTGCACGCCATCTGCAAAGTATAGGTCTGGATTGACAACACAATTTAGTCGCTCATCTGAATTTGCGCCAAATTGAGCCGCCAACGTACTTGGAGAGCAGGAGGTGTAACCACCGCTCGCGTCTCTAGAATCAAGCGGAACAGTGTCGTTAAGCACGTAGTTATTTTCATCACCAACAACCGAATTGAACCTCGCTATCTCTGGGTCGATGGTAGACCTTGGGACTTGAGGTAATACTCGATCCGAGACCTCAAATCGCCAGACATCTGCTCCAACCGACAGCCCGTCAAGACTACCGCTTGGCGTCCACTGAAAACCAACGTTAAAGGTATCTGCGTATTCAGGATCCAGGTCAGGATTCGGCCTGCCTTTCGTATAGAAAAAGTTACCTTGCGCATTTTCATTAGTCGCTGGCAATAAACCCGCTCTCACCCTCTGATTTCTGAGTGGGTCTTGGATAGTAGTCCCGTTGGCTTCAAAAGCCTGATTTACTACACCAATGTTCGGTGCTCGAAAGGATTGAGACCAAGATGCACGAAGCAAGAGTTCCTCGACTGGACGCCAGCTGATAGCAGCCTTTGGTGAAAGCGCGCTGCCAATATCCTGATAGTCCTCGTATCTGAGGGCAAACTGCGTCTCCACGTTCTCAGCGAACGGTAGCGATACCTCAGCAAACACCGAGCTGATAGATCTTTCATCATCGAAATTGAAAATGCAGTTAGCACATTCCAAGTTATTCGTTATTTCTGAGTAACGCTCGGTGACCGGAGCAAAGAGACTCTGCGGAAATGGCAGACCTGACATGTAGCTTTTAATCGGGCTGATTCCAGGCAAGTTAATCTCTGGCGCCCTACCTGATGCACTTCTTTTTCTGTACTGGAGGCCAGTCGCAAAGGCCGCAGTGCCACCAGCCATTTCAAATAGATCACCATTAACAACGGCGTCGACTACAAAAAGCTGATTCCTCTTATCGGCCCTATTAATCGTTGTTGACATCCAATCTATCAACTCAGGGCTATTCGCCAAATTAGGATCGGTCAACGAAGTTATGTACGGATTAAAGAACTCACAACCACCCCTACCGTGGTTATTACTGGTAAGTGCAAGAGCATTATTATCATAAGTGTTCAGCACATAGTTCGGAAACACCAAACCAAATAATCCGCCAAGCGGCCCAAAATCTGGAATCGCCATGAAGTTAAGCTCGGAGTTACCGTTTGGAGTGCAGTTAGGACCTCCAAGCCCATTAAGTGCAAGCTCGGTCCTATCTCGTATTAGAGTGGAAACTTCTTGCTCTATGCTCGATTCACTCCAAGCAGCGCTAACGTCGAATTCAAGGTTTCTACCGAAGCCCTCAAAGTTGCCACGAAGGCCTGCCTGCACATTAGATTCCTTTTGTTCCGTTGGCAGACCTTCCGTTCTGTCAGTTGGCCAACCAGTTGCTACGCCGCCACCGTACCACCCCTGCCCAAAACCGCCATTAGATGTAAGGTGTGGATTATTGGCGGATGGTGTTGCTGGCGCGTTACCTACAAAAGTTGCCAGCGACCCAAGCTGAGCTGGTGACCAGAAAACATGTAAGGTCCGCGAGAAAGATCTCCCATCCCACTCACGAGTAACCTCTGAATCTGAGTGATTGAAGAACGAATAAAATTCAGCATTATCTGAAAACGTGTGCTCAAAAGAGCCCGCAATACTATAGCGCTCCGAGCCATAAGTCATGAACTGATTGTCCAGGTTATTTTCAGAACATTGTCCACTCTGACGAGCGAAATCTGAGTATGTATTGTCTACATAGAAAGAACCAAAATTACCTGAGCCCGATTCGCAATTAGGGTCAGAGTAAGCAAAGCCCTGCGTGCCTCCGAAGCCCTCTCCGATGGATGCTCTTTCAGCCTTATTCTGCCCCGTCAATGCCATATCGAGGTAGGCTAAATTAAAACTCGCGCCAAGGGGACTAGTGGGTGCAAATGCACCCACGCGGCTGTTAGATATGATCCTACCTTCTTCATAATACTGAGAATCCTCGAGTGCTTGAGGATCTCTCTCAAAATACTCACCGGAAAGAACCAGGCGAGTATCTCCATCATTCCAATTAGTCCCCCAAATACCACTGATGGTATTTTCATAGGTGCCACCAGCTTCTTGGATGCCTTGGGCATCTGCGTACAATTCAAACCCTTCAAAATCAGTACGCATGATAATGTTAACCACACCAGCTACCGCGTCAGCCCCGTAGAGAGCCGAGCCCCCGTCAGTAAGCACCTCAACTCTCTCAGTCATCACGAGTGGAATCGAATTTAAGTTAACACTCTCTTGCCCTGAGGCGGTTACAACCGCAGCTGGCACTGACCTTTTCCCGTTTATTAAAGTGAGCGTGGAGTTGCCACCCAAGTTTCGCAAGTTAACTCCAGCTGTTCCTGTATTCTGAGAGCCAGCGCCTGCATTGGCTCCTTGAACGTTAGTGTCCGACCCTTGATTAACCTCCAGGTTTCTGATCACGTCCCAGATTTGAGATGCGCCTTGAGCTGTAATACTATCGCGATCAATTACGGTTACGGGCGATGGCGCATCAAGTGCACTGCCTCGAATATAAGAACCCGTGACTACCACCTCTTCGATATCTGCGTCCTGAGCGACTACTGGAGCGGATAGCCCCGCAAGAATTACCCCTATGGTAATTGCCTTGCGCCTACTAGGAAATTTATTGTTCATACTTCTCCCCTTTGTTTCTTTGAAGTAAACCTACTTATAAATTTTGTTAAAAACTCCTGTGGGTCTGGCTCTTATATTTTAGGTTTAGCCAGTATATCTCAGGACGAATTAGACGTTCCCGGACTCTCGGATGGTAAACCAGAACAGCCCTAGTTACTAAATGTTTCCACCCCGATTCACCTTTTTTATGTCTTATTTCTCGGTACTTGCGGCAATTGTGTTACCATGCGACACACTTTGTCGAATTCTCTAAATCCAAATAGGTTTCCGCTCGCTAAAATCCTCAAAAAAGTAAATATGAAGAATGTAATTAAGCTGTCTGCGCTAGACCAGTCCCCCGTCAAACAGGGCTCCAACCCCGCCGATGCACTCCAGGAAACTATCGAGCTGGCACGCTTATGCGACCGCCTGGGTTTTCATCGCTACTGGGTCGCGGAGCACCATGCCTCTGACGCGCTGGCAGGGTGCTCTCCAGAGGTCCTGCTTGGTAGACTTGGCGCAGAGACTAAACAGATTCGCCTGGGCTCCGGCGGTATCATGCTGCCGTATTACAGCCCCTACAAGGTCGCAGAAAATTTCAAGATTCTACAGACACTTTATCCGGACCGCATGGATCTGGGTGTCGGTCGCGCGCCGGGCACCGACCCCTTTACCGCAGCGGCCATTCGCTATGGTTCACGAGTTGGTGCGGAACACTTTCCCAATATGGTCGTGGACCTACAGGCCCTTCTCAATGACAGTGATCCACGCACGCCGGGCATGGAAAATGCCCGCGCCTTTCCAAAGATATCAACCCCACCAGAGATGTGGATGCTAGGCTCTAGCGAAGACAGCGCTATGTTGGCGGCTCTGACCGGCTTGCCCTACAACTTCGCGTATTTCATCAACCCCAATATCAGGCCAGATATTTTCGACATCTATTGCGAGCGGTTCACACCGGGCCCTAATTTGGATGCGCCGCTGACCTGTATCACTCTTTTTAGTATCACCGCCGAGACCGAGGAAGAGGCACAGCGCCTGTCCCGCAGCCGTGACCTGTGGTACTGCCGCTTACTACAAGGCAACCCCGGCCCCTTTCCTTCCGTGCAGGAGGCACTGGACTACCCCTACTCAGCTGCAGAGCTAGGAACGCTTGAGGAAAACAGAGGAAAACGCGTCGTCGGCACGCCCGACCAGGTAAAAGTAAAACTGTTGAGCCTGGCCGAACAGTTTCAGGCTGACGAGATCATGCTAGTGACGATCACCCACGATAATGAGGCCCGGCGCCGCTCTTACGAACTACTCGCCGACATTTGGTAAGCATCGATTTCAACCTCCTATATTCTTCAAAATTAACACGGCGGCTTTGCGAATGCATAGACTCGGCGTCCACAAGCTACTATTCTTAATTCGGTTATATTTACTTCGATTGCTTTTTTCATAAGCTCTACAATAAGAAAGGATCTAGCACAATGAGACTTCTATTCGCTTTACTGCTTCTGGCTCTGGCCACTAACGCGCAAGCGCAACTTGCCACACCTAATCCAGCCGGCCTGACCTACGGCCATGTACACCTGAATGTAGTGGACATGGATAGACACAAAGAGATTTGGGTAGAGCACTTCAATGGTGCAGTTGTTCAGAAGGGGCCTCTTACTGCAGTGCGATTGCCAAATATGCTCGTTGCCTTGACAGAACAGGAGCAGGAGCCCGCTCTGGCGATGCAGGACACCGTGATGGATCATTTTGGTTTCAAGGTTCGCAACATGGAAAGCTTTCTCGCTAAATGGCGCGCAGATGGCCTGGAAGTCGGTCGTGTATTTATTGGCGCCGAGGGGCAGACTAATGCCTACATCATGCTCCCCGGCAATGTCTACGTTGAGATGCAGGAAGATCAGGGACTGTCCGAAGAAATCACTGGCTACCACATTCATTTTATCTCGCCCAACTATGAAGAAATGCTCGCCTGGTACACCGATATTTTCTCACTCGAGGTTAAGCCGCGCGGCACTATTCAGACCACCACGAATGCGCCTGGAATGAACATCAGTTTTGGCAATTCAAATACCCCAAGACAAGCAACCCGGGGTGCCGCACTGGATCACATCGGTTTTGAGTTCGATAACCTTAAGGCTTTTTGCGATGAACTGACGGCAAAGGGTATTGAATTCGATGTACCGTTTCGTGATATTCCAGCCATAGGCTTAAAGATTGCTTTCATCACAGATCCCTGGGGTGGTTATATCGAGTTGACCGAAGGCTATGACGACTTCTAATCAGCGCTAAACCTATCAATCAGGACTCATCATGAAGCGTCGACAATTTCTTTCCGGCCTTTCTTCCGGTGCGGCTGCACTAGCCTCACTGTCTGTGTCAGGCATCGCACTTGGCCAGAACGAGCGGCCGCGCATCACTGATATTCGCGTGCATCGACTGCGCACCCTGGGCGAGACGGGAATCATGGAGTCTGCCTGGGCTCCGGGGCGCCCCTATATGCGCAGAATCGGCGGTGGCAGCTTCACCGAGATCCTGACCGATCAGGGCATAACCGGCATCGCGCCGGGCATGAATCCGGCAAATATCGACCGCATGAAACAAATCCTGGCCGGCCAAGACCCCTTCGACAACGAGGCACTTGGACACCAGATGCGCTACACCAATGGCGCCGCAAATAACTGGAGAGACGTAGGCTGCATCGAGATAGCCCTCTGGGATATCGTTGGAAAGGTAGCAGGTCAACCTCTTTACAAGCTATGGGGCGCACAAAAAGAAAAAGTGCCAGCTTACGCCAGCATGATTCAACTATCGACGCCCCAAGAGCGGGCAGAAACGGCAGCAAAATTACAAGCTGAGGGTTGGCAGGGAATAAAGATTCGCCTTCATCACCTGGACATGAAGGAAGATATCAGAACGATCGAGATGGTAAGAGACGCTGTAGGCGATGACTTCACCATCATGACCGATGCCAACCAGGCACAGTCCAGCGGCATCTGGCAACCGGGTGTGCAATGGGATTTTACCCGCGCACTTGACACTGCCAAAGCGCTGAAGGACTTGGACGTGTATTGGCTCGAGGAGCCCCTGCGACGCTACGACTTCGACGGTCTCAGCGAATTAAATCGCATGGTCGACATTCCCCTCGCCGGCGGCGAGAACAATCAGGGCGTGCAGGAATTCCAGTGGATGTTAGAGCGTGGTGTCTACGATATTCTGCAGCCGGAGATATTGGTTACAGAAGGCGTACAAGGATTACGTGCGGTAGCAGCACTCGCGCTTGCGAATCACAAGCTGGTGATACCACACCACGGAGGCGGGCAGTTAGGCACGGTAGCGCAATTGCATATGATAGGAACATGGCCACACTGTCCGTGGATAGAGATACTCAACGACCCACCTATCTCACCCTATAGCAATGGCTTCGCCGTCATGAACAATGCGCCGATCGTGGATAGCGAGGGGTTTATGGCGATGCCCAGCGGCCCTGGCCTGGGTGTAGAGATAGATCGCGACCAGATTTTGGCTAACTAGGGCAGCATTGATCTGAACTTGCGCAGCATCACCTGCAGCGGCATATCTTCGCCGCGCCTGGCCAACTCGACACCTATCCAGTAAACCACATAGGCGACGAGCAACCACGTGATAACTTCGTTATCGGCCCAGTAGCTAAACCACAAAAACGCCGTGATCAGATTACCAAGTTGATTCAACACCAGCTCTACAACAGCGGTTACAAACCCGTGGCCGAAGGACTCGGGGATCGACGAGGGATTGAAGATGACTTGCAGCACATCGCCGATCTCGATAACGGCAAATGTCCATAACCCCGCCAGCCCATAGAAACCGCTACCGAACCACACACACTTCTCCATCATGTAGTTCGAGTCGCCGCTATGCTTATTTTTTCTGAACGACTTCTTTTTCTTCTTGACCTGGGCCTCGACAGATTTTCTGTCCGCGTTTCTATCAAGATCACAGCCATCTTACAGTAAGGTGAAGATGATCCAGCTAATAATCACCTAGGAATGCCTAGCTCGATGATTGCTTCAAGGAGTAATAGAAAATCTATGACTCTTCCAAATGCTTAATTCGTATCTATTCGAATTGTGCTTCAATCTGCATGAGGCCAGCCTTGATTGCCCGACCCCATATTACGTTACCCTTGTCATTCAGATGCAGGCCATCCTCGATGAAGATATCGGTCATTACCGTGCCGTCGGATTTTAGAAAGGGCGTAGCCACATCGATATAGTGCACCAGCGGGTCGGCCTCGGCGATAGCTTGCAGGCGCGCGCTTACCTGTTGCGCTGCAGGCCAGACATCGACACGAGCCAGGCTGGGCTTGACCGAGAGCGCATACACACGAGTCTCGGGCAGAGCCTGATGAACTCTGGCCACAATTTCCTCAAACTGACTGACGATCTTGTCATTGGGCAGCTTGTACCAGGTATCGTTGTCGCCCTCATAAATCAAAATTGCGCGCGGCTTGTAGCTAAAAGCGACTCGATCCAGATAGTGCAATACATCGCCCATCACGCTGCCACCGAAGCCTCGGGGTATTACCGAAAGAGGCGCAAGAGCTGCTTCAGCCTGATCGTTCCAACGCGCGATGCTGGAGCTGCCGGTCAGCAAGATAGCTCCTTCTGCTGGCTGCGACTTTGCATCTTGCGCCTCGAACGCGAGTATAGAATCCTCGAATCGGTTTGGATCCAGATTCTGCGCGGCCGCGAGCGAGGCGAACACTGACAACCCTAGAAAGAATATTGTCTTTACTGCACTATTAATTTCAATTTTTTTCATGGCTTCACCTTTTTCTTATTACTTTTTATTTTCAAAGTTAACGCGTATGTTTCACTACAGGGTAGATGCTACTTAGATAGTACTCACCGGCTGCTCCGGGTTGCAGCCTATACTTCCGCGAACCCACCCTGCCCAAACTCAACAGATCTCGAACCCACACCTAGGCGCCTGTCTCCACAGTGGTGAAGACCAAGTCTCTTGCCACCATCACTCCATCGGGTTCAACATTCAATAAAAGATACGTGTTTGTAGCTTTTTCCGCGATCGCTCCGTTGAAGCCAATTGCCAAAAAAAAGAGTAAAAAGTCAAGCAATAGTGTTAGATTTCTAATCATGGTGTACTCCCTTCAGCTGCAGAGTCTTCTTAATAGATATTTTATTTTCTCAGCATACTACTTTCGCGCAAGCAGACAAACGCCCATAGCCCAGCTCTTTTTTTACTTCAACCTACAGACACTAGTTAAGATCAACCGCAAATTCCTTCAACTTATCAATGCTCACTATATCCAGCGCTCGCTTGTGTGTGCGTGTGAGATAGACCTTGGGCGCCATATCCTGCTCATAGGCCTCCAGCCAGCGCGCGGCGCAAAGACACCAGCTATCACCGGGGTTGAGACCAGGAAAGCCGAAGTCTGGCATCGGCGTAGAGAGATCGTTCCCCCGAAATCTAGAGTATTGTAAGAAGCGTTCATCTACCCGCACGCAAACGGTATGGGAACCGAGGTCTTCATCGCTGCTGTTGCAACAGCCATCGCGATAGAACCCGGTAATAGGATCGGTACCACAGGGAACCAAGTCCTCATCGAATACGTTTAGCGAATCATCCATAACTTCTCCCTCACATTTTCAGAATCATAAACCAGCGACCTATATGCAAGACATTCGCAAGTGCGGCGGCAAAGTAAGTTAACGCTGCAGCCTTTAATACCTGCCGAATCGCAGGCAATTGAGACGCATCCACGTATTCGCCTTCGACTAACACCGGCAGCGCCTTGTTGAAACTTGCGTCCCATTCTTCAGGCGAAATAATCAGATAGGCAAAAGCGCCACCAAGCTGAAGCAACAAGCTTATGCATATTAGCCCACCAATCGCCAGTGGCGTGCGCAGTTCAAATACTTTTTCACGGCGATAGAACTGAATCGCATGACCCACCTCATGGGCGGCGACAGCTATAGCGGCTAAGGATTTTCCGTTTAGATTGAGCGGGCTCAGTCGAACCGTGGGCCCCGATGGATCGAAATGATCCGTATTGGCTGCAGTCTCTTCGACCTTGATTCCTGTTAATTCGAAGCGCTCGATTAGGTGCAGTGCCAGCTCACCGCCTGTGCCGGGTAGCCCTGCTATTTCTTTGCTGTGTTTGGCCATTACCCGGCGCACCCAAAAACTGGGCGCGTAGACCAGTATCGCCAGTAATTCACCTATAATTAGCAGAGGCATGTTTTATCTCGTTAAATTACGCAACTGAATTTGGAAGGTGGGCCGAAATTTTCTAGCCCGATTCGAATTGTAGTTGAGTCTGACACTCCTGCTCTTTAAAGCAAGATTTGCATGCCTAATTTGCGCCGTCTACTTCTAGAACACCATCGTTAAGGCCTTGAAGATGTCCGACATTGCCGCCAAAGAGCAAACCTCTGGCGCCATCTTGGCACTTATTCCTTCGACTAAAAGCCGTTCAGGCTTGCATAGCGATCACGATGGAATGCTGCATCGCCAAGGAATTGCTGAGCTACCCGCGCACGCTTGATGTAAAAGCCTACATCGAACTCGTCGGTCATACCAATACCGCCGTGCATCTGTATGCCTTCATTGCTCACCAGGAAGAACACTTCGGAGAGTTTTGCCTTGGCCATGCTGGCAATCACTGCGATCTCTCGCGACGATTTTTCGGGATCGTCCAGAGCCGATAACGCAGCGCGCACGGCTGACTTACACAGCTCGATTTCGCTATACATCTCGGCGGCACGGTGCTGCAACCCCTGAAAGGAACCAATCAGAACACCGAACTGCTCGCGCTGCTTTAGATAGACCAGGATGCTTTCGAAGACGGCTTGCATGCTGCCTAACATCTCCGCTGCCACACCTATTCGCGCGATATCCAGCACCTTGCTTAGGCTCTCAAAAGCACCATCGAAGTCGCCTAGCAGCGCCTCGGAGGGAACCCGCACATCGCTAAACTGAACATTGGAAGAATTGCGACTGTCGACCATGATTGTGCGCTTAATGCTAACGCCCTCGGCAGCGGCGTCCACGAGAAAGACAGACAGTCCTTGCTCGCTATCGGTCTCACCCGATGTTCGCGCTACGGTGATAAGCTTGTTTGCAATATGCCCATCGAGTACGAAGGTCTTGCTACCGCTTAAGCTGTAACCACCTTCGACCTTGGTGGCTGTGGTGGCTACCCTGCTTGGACGATGAGTCGTGTGTTCATCGAGAGCCAAGGCTGTGAGCAGTTCACCGGCGACAATTTGCGGCAGCAGTTGCTGTTTCTGGGTCTCATTGCCAAGTTCGAAGATGGCTGTAGCGCCGATCAATACGGTAGAGATTAGCGGAGAGCTAAGCAGCGTTCTGCCAGACTCCTCCAACACAACACCCAGGCCACCATAGCCAAATTCGAAACCGCCATAGGATTCGGGCACAGCCATACCGCCCCAGCCCAGCTCGATCATCTGCGCCCAGACAGCTTGGTCATAGCCTTGCTCATCTTTACTGTCGCGCAGTTTACGCAACAGGGAAACGGGCGCAATCTGTTCACAGAAACTCTTTGCCGAGTCTTTCAGTAATTGCTGGTCTTCACTTAACACTAAAGCCATTTTCAAATTCTTCCTTACAAACACCGTTCTATGTTGTCTTACTTATTTCTGAGCCATACTCAGAATATCGGGCAGCCCCAATACTCTCTTGGCGATTACATTCAATTGAACTTCCGATGTACCACCTTCGATAGAGTTTGCTTTGGAACGCAACCACTCGCGAGTTAACTGTAATTCCTCGTCATTGAAACCTTTTCCTTCCCAGCCCAGTCCCTGACTACCGATTGCCTGCAACATTAATTCATAACGACGCTTGTTCAGCTCGCAGCCGTAATTCTTGAGCATGGAGGAAGTCGCATTCGGCCCCTGCCCCTGCTTGGACTCTTCGATCGAGCGTCTAGAAGTATAGGCAAACGCGTCACTGTCGATCTTGAACTGTGCAATCTGGTCACGCAGCACCGGGTCGGATAATTTCTCACTATCGCCGCGGTAGCTCATCGCCGTACCTTCCAGGCTGGAGATGGTCGATGTAGTGCCGCCATTGTCTGACTGGCCCGAGCTTAGCCCGAAGCCAGAAATCATGGTGCGCTCATGTTGTAGCAGGCGCTTGGCAATGGTCCAGCCTTCGTTAAGACGCCCAACGAGATTGCTTGCTGGCACTTTGACATCATCGAAGAATGTCTCACAGAAGGGCGAGGAGCCGCTAATCAACTGGATCGGTTTAGTGGAGATGCCCTCGCTAGCCATATCGAACAATATGAAGCTAATACCCGCATGCTTGGGCACCTCGAAGTCGGTGCGCACCAGACAAAAAATCCAATCTGCCTTGTCGGCATAGGAAGTCCACACCTTGGATCCATTAATCAGATAGGTATCGCCCTGTAACTCTGCCTTGGTCGCGAGGCTGGCAAGGTCCGAACCGGAGCCCGGCTCAGAATATCCCTGGCACCAACGAATCTCTCCACGCACTATCTTCGGAATATGCTCCAGCTTCTGTTCATGATTACCGTATTCAAGCAGCACGGGACCCAGCATACTAATGCCAAAACTGGTCAGCCCCGGGCGCGCATTGATACGCACCAATTCCTCGTTCAGTATAATTGCCTGATCTTTGTCCAAGCCGCCACCACCGTATTCGGCGGGCCAGGTCGGACAGGTCCAGCCCTTCAGCGCCAGACGCTCTAACCAAATCTTGCTGTCGGGATTGGTGAACTGCGCATTGCGGCCACCCCAGACGACTTCTTCCTGTACCATCGCTGTGCGCATCGACTCGGGGCAATTCTGCTCCAGCCAGCTGCGAGTTTCTTCTCGAAAATCTTGTAGGGACTGCAAGGCAACCCTCCTCTGTCTTAAATGACTATCTAGTATTCAAATTTCAGTATTAGCTGAGTACAAGCCTAGCCTGTGACTAATACCTGACGCCCTTGAACCTTCCCCGCCTTCAAATCTGCAAGTGCCGCGCCGGCTTCCGACAGCGGCCGTTCGTGAATGTCGATAGGCGCAATCTTGCCTGCGCGCACTAGCTCCATAAGCTCGGCCATGTCTTGAGGTGTGCCCACATAGCTACCCTGAATAATGCGTGCATTCATCGGAATAAAGGGAATTGGTAAATTCAAGGCACCACCGTACAGACCCACAATCACTAGCATGCCGCCTTTACGCAGACAGCCTAGGCCATAATTAACAGAAGCTTCGGCTCCAACAAAATCCAGTACCGCGTAGGCACCACCGGTAGCATTACGCAAGGCTTTCGCCGTCTGTGGATCAGATGAATTGAAAGTTCGGCTAACCCCAATCTCTTGAGCCGCCTGCAGCTTGGCATCGTCGATGTCGACAACTATTGGATCTATACCCATGGCTGAAATCGCGATCTGAATAGCCATCATGCCGACACCGCCGGCGCCTATAATAACCACGGCATCGTCTGCGTGAAGATCGCCTACCTTCTTAAGTGCGGCATAGGCAGTGAGTCCGGAGCAGGCATAGGTAGCTGCAAGGGAATCTGCCACGTCTCCCTTGTCGAACAAATAACGACTGTGAGGGATGAGAACGTGGTCGGCGAAGCCGCCATGAACCACAATTCCCAGAGCGCGGCCGGGGGTACATAATTGTTCCTCGCCTCGCTTACATGCCGCACATTCACCGCAACCAATCCAGGGGTAGACGACGCGTCGATCGCCAATCTGAACACCCTCCGCATCGGGCCCAACGGCAACTACTTCGCCAAAGATTTCATGGCCTAATACCATGCCTTCGCGACCTACCTCGAGTTGCTTGCCATTACCAAGATTGAAGACACCGTCGTGCATATGTATATCCGAATGACAGACACCGCAGGCAACTGTCTTGACCAACACTCCCGTACCCTGAGGGACCGGCGTTTGTGATTCAACTTCTACCAGAGCCGCACCTGGCGTTGTGGTTTGATATGCAATCATATTTTCTTCTCTTCAGTAGATACTCAATAGCAAAGGATGTAATCAGATAGACTTATCTGAACGCGCTCTATCCGTTCTCGCGCCCCCATTCGGCGAAGGTCTTTCCTTCTTTCGCCAATTTTTCCAGTAGCGGCGCCGGCTTCCAGTATTGCTCGCCATACATATCTCTGAATTCGCAGATCTTGTCATAGACATTCTTCAGGCCAACATGATCGGCATAGTGCATAGGCCCGCCCTTGGCTGCCGGGAATGCGTAGCCAAACACGTACACTACATCGATATCACTAGGGCGCTGCGCAATCCCCTCTTCGAGAATCAACGCGCCCTCATTAATTAACGGATAGAAACAACGCTGCAGAATCTCTTCGTCTGATATATCGCGCTGCTCGATTCCTAACTTCGCCGCTTCTTCCTTGATCATAGATTCGATCTCAGGGTCGGACATGCGACGTCGCGTCTGCGGGTCGTACTTATAGAATCCGGCTCCGGTTTTCTGTCCATGTCTGCCCATCTCGACCAGCAGAGTGCCCATGCGATACAGCTTGGGATCGTCTGGCAGGTCAGTGCGAGCCTGACGCGCCTTATAGCCAACATCCAAACCGGCAAGATCGCCCATCGCGAGAGGACCCATCGCCATACCAAATTTCTCCAGGGCTGAATCCACCTGTGCGGGAGTGCAACCGTCCATTAACAGCATCTGCGCCTCGCGGCCATAGCCACCCAGCATACGATTACCGATAAAGCCGTAACACACCCTAGAAAGCGCGCAGACCTTGCCGATCTTCTTGCCTATCTGCATGGAAGTCGCTAATGCATCGTCTGCAGTCTTAGCGCCGCGAACGATCTCCAGCAACTTCATCACATTCGCCGGGCTAAAGAAATGCAGGCCCAGTACATCTTGTGGTCGACTTGTCGCCTCGGCGATGGCATCGACATCCTGATAGGAGGTATTCGTTGCCAAAATTGCACCTGGCTTGCAGACGGCATCCAACTTCGCGAATATTTCTTTCTTTAGATCTAAATTTTCGAAGACAGCCTCGATAACCAGATCGACATCGCCAAGATCTGCATAGTCTGTGGTTCCCGAGATTGTGCTGATCAACTGCTCCATCTTGTCCGCAGGGAGCTTTCCTTTCTGTACAGTAATCGTGTAGTTCTTGCGGATTATATTCATGCCACGCTCAAGCGCTTCATCGTTAATCTCAAGCATGACTACAGGAATGCCAACATTCGCGAAACACATGGCGATACCACCGCCCATTGTTCCGCCACCGATGATAGCTACCTTCTTGATGTCGCGCAGTGGCGTATCTTTAGGCAAGTCTTTAATCTTCGCCGCCTGGCGTTCCGCAAAGAAGATGTGACGCATCGCCGCCGATTCTGGCGAGGTGACCAGTTCGCGAAATAATTCACGCTCGCGTTCCAATCCCTGTTCCATGGGCAGGTTCACCGCCGCCTCTATGCAGGACACAATCTTGTCAGGAGCGATCTGTCCACGCGCACGCTGGGCCAACTTCTTTCTGGCCGCATCGAAGAAACCAGGCTCGATAGTAGCCGGGTCGATAGTGATGTCACGAATACGCTTCAATGGCGCGCCAGACTCAAGCAGATCAGTGGCATATTTTATCGCGGCTGCTTGCAGATCATCGCCGTCGACGACCTCATCCAACAATCCCATGCTGTTTGCTTTAGCTGCCGCAACAGGGTTACCACTCGTGATCATGTCCAGTGCCACTTGCACACCAGCCACACGTGGCACGCGTTGTGTTCCACCCGCGCCCGGCAACAGGCCTAACTTAACTTCTGGGAGACCCACCTTCGCTGACGCGATCGCACAGCGATAGTGACAGGCCAGAGCCACTTCAAATCCACCGCCCAGTGCGGTGCCATGTATAGCCGCTATCACCGGCTTCTTGGAATTTTCGATTGCCCCAAGCACCTCGGGCAAGCCTGGTTCCATAGGCGGCTTTCCAAATTCGGTAATATCTGCACCTGCGATAAAGGTACGACCTTCGCAGCGCAATACGATAGCCTCGGAGCCGTCTTCCTGCGCCGCGTTGACTGCATTCAATATGCCTTCGCGTACGGCCTGTGAAAGCGCATTGACTGGCGGGCTGTTGACACTGATAACACCAATATTTCCTACTAACTCATAACTTACGACATTCGCCATGTTTAATTCCTGTTTACTGATTTACGTGTAAGGAGTACTGCTCACTCTTTTTCAAAGTAGACGTTATTCGACTCGCTCGAGAATCGCTGCGACACCCTGGCCGATACCAATACACAGACTGATAGCAGCATAGCGTCCGCCGGTTCTTTCCAGCTGACGCATGGCGGTAATGGCAATTCTTGCGCCAGACGCACCCAGGGGATGGCCCAACGCTATTGCCCCACCGTTAGGATTTACGCGTGAGTCGCTGAAGTCCACTTCCAACATCTTGAGACAGCCAAGCACCTGCGATGCGAATGCCTCATTGATCTCGATGATATCCATATCGGCAAGCTCCAGATTTGTTCGCTGCAAGGCCTTGCGGATAGCGAATACAGGACCCAATCCCATGACCCGTGGTTCAACACCGGCAACGGCACCAGCGATGATGCGTACCCGGGGCTTAACCGAATATTTTTCGCCTATGGCTGCACTACCCACGATAAGCGCCGCCGCGCCATCGTTAATGCCACTGGCATTGCCCGCTGTGACTACACCCTCTGCAGCCAGAGCGCGCAAACCACCCAGAACCTCTAGCGTAGAGGAAGGCCGCGGATGCTCATCGGCATCGACAGTGAGATCGGGCTTCTTGCGGCCCTGGGGCACGTCTATGGGCACAATCTCGTCTTTGAAAAAGCCATCGGCTCTTGCCGCCTCGTATCTGGACTGAGAAGCCGCCGCGAAAGTATCGCTCTCCTCTCTGGTGATACCCAGGTCACTCGCAATGTTGTCTGCAGTCTCCGGCATCGTATCGTTTCCGTAGGCAGCCGCGTAAGCAGGATTGGTAAACCTGGCACCTAATGTACTGTCCGCTATCAGCTGCCCACGATCGAACGCAGTATGCGCCTTCGACATGACGATCGGGGCTCTACTCATAGACTCAACGCCACCTGCCAGAAACAACTCACCCTCGCCTGCCTTGACTCCTCGGGCGGCATCCAGGGTCGCCGCCAGCCCGGAGCCGCATAGGCGATTCACTGTTAACCCTGCCACCGAGGTGGGCATACCGGCCCTGAGCAAGGCAAAGCGCGCAACATTGCGACAGTCCTCACCGGCCCCGTTGGTATTGCCTATGATGACATCTTCATAGGCAGCGGCTTCGAAGGCATTTCGCTCGACGACAGATTTGATTGCGTGAGCCAACAGGTCATCGGGGCGTATCGGAGAAAGCGCTCCTGCATGTCGGCCAAAGGCGGTACGACCACCGTCATAAATAAATGCATCGCGCGGAGAATTATCGGGCATGTTCACACTCACTCTGGTTATTAGCTTGGGGAGATTTAGTAGAGATGGAATAGCTTAGGCTCTTGCTGGCTTGTTGCTTTCTATCTTTCTATGCTTTCTAGCCCTACCCTTCTTGCTTATCGCCGAGCATTCTTACTGGTAACAAGTACCGGTAATACCAGCCTTCACGATATTGGCCCTGGAATCCCCCTGAAACCACTGCCAAGCCTCGGCGTTTATGCCTGAAAATACCGGCACCACTAGCGCGAGGTCGATCATTCTAGCATAGCAAATCCACCTAGGGTATTGGGCCAAGGTCCAGTAATTACGGTGCATGCAGTCGCTTCGAATAGACAAATATGCTAGCTTAAAGCGGATAGCAGCTGAGCCTTGGCATGTGCTTCGATGTGGGCACATCATTTCATGACTGGCTCAGGATTTTGCTCCACCATTAATCAGGAATTCAGGCAAATATTCAATGATACGAGACCCGGAAACACTCAAACAACTAGTGGATTTAATCGAACGCTTCGTAAGCGAGAGATTGATTCCCGCCGAAAACCAACTGGCAGAGGAAGCGAAGATGCCAGACGGGCTGCTTCAGGAGATGAAGGAGCTGGGCTTATTCGGCCTTACCATTCCAGAAGAATACGGCGGCCTAGGCTTAACCATGGAAGAAGAGATCCTGGTCACCATTGCCTTGGGTCATACCTCCCCTGCTTTTCGCTCGATTATAGGCACTAACAACGGCATCGGCTCGGCAGCCATCGTATTCGCCGGCACCGAGGAGCAGAAACAAAAATACCTGCCCAAGTATGCCAGCGGAGAATGGGTGAGCTGTTTCTGTCTTACTGAACCGGAGTCCGGCTCAGACGCCGCCTCACTGAGGACCACCGCAAGGCGCGAAGGCGATCACTACATACTCAATGGCACCAAGCGCTACATTACCAATGCAGCTGTTGCCGACACCTTCAACGTAATGGCGAGGACGAATCCCGACATCAAAGGTGCCCGGGGTATCTCCTCTTTTATAGTCGAGAAAGGCTCACCCGGCATTACACTAGGTCCGATCGATAAAAAAATGGGCCAGTCCGGCTCCATGACCTGCGACGTCATTTTCGAAGACTGTCCGGTTCCCGCCGAAAACATTATTGGCGAAGAAGGCACTGGCTTCATCACCGCGATGAAGGTGCTGGATCGAGGTCGACTACATATATCTGGCCTTTGTGTCGGGGTTGCCAAACGGCTGATCAAGGACGCCCTCGATTATGCGATGCAGCGCAAGCAGTTTGGCGTCCCCCTATCCGACCAACAACTCATTCAGGCCATGCTCGCCGATTCCCAGACAGAGACCTATGCCGCCGAGTGCATGGTGATGGAAACGGCACGAAAGCGAGACAATGGCGAGAGTGTCAGCACGGAGTCTTCTGCCTGCAAACTTTTCGCCACAGAAATGGTTGGTCGCGTTGCCGATCGCGCCGTGCAGATTCATGGTGGAGCAGGTTATATGTCAGAATATGCTGTCGAAAGATTCTATCGCGATGTCCGCCTGTTTCGCCTCTACGAGGGCACCAGCCAGATTCAGCAGATCATTATCGCGCGCAATATGATTAGGGATGCACAGTAGACATTGAACGACACTAGCAAAGCACAGAAGAAAATCTATGATGTGATCTTCGGCTATGAGTCGAAGGCGGGACGCTGGTTCGACATTGTACTTATACTTCTGATCATCGTTAGTGTCATCGCGGTTCTGCTGGACTCGATTGCCTCGCTACACGAACGTTATGGCGCCTTGCTGTATCGACTGGAATGGCTGTTCACCATTCTGTTCACCGTTGAATACCTGCTCAGGCTATACAGCACGCCAGATAAACGGCGCTATATATTCAGTTTCTATGGTGTAGTGGATCTGCTCTCCATACTGCCCACCTATATCGCCTTTTTCTATCCGTCTGCGGTTTACCTGATCGTAGTGCGCATCATGCGCGTACTGCGCGTCTTCCGCATTCTGAAATTGCTGCGCTATATGGGCGAGGCAAATATGCTGTACGCAGCGCTGCTGCAAGCGCGCCGAAAGATCCTGGTATTTCTGTTCTCAGTTACCACGCTCATCATTATTTTCGGCGCGCTAATGTTTATCATCGAGGGCGGTAAAAATGGTTTCGACAACATTCCGCAATCGATCTACTGGGCGATCGTCACCATCACCACGGTTGGCTACGGAGACATTGTTCCGCAAACACCACTGGGGCAATTCATCGCTGGAATAGCTATGATTTCCGGTTACGCCATCATTGCGGTTCCAACCGGAATTATCGGCGCAGAACTCATGCAACAGGTTCAAGAGCGAAGCAAGAATCCTAAACTAGAGGGAAGCGAATGTACCAGCTGCAAGGCAACCGGTCATGACCTGGATGCCCGCCACTGTAAATATTGCGGTAATCTAATTCATCAGAAATAAGCTGCTAATACTCGCCCTCTTCATGCATTGGCGAATATCTGGGCCTAACGGTAGAGACAGTCAGCAGAAATTTACCTCTCTTCAGAAAAAAGGTTTAATCAGCGTTAAGAACCGAGAGATCGAACTACTCAACATTCAAAGTCTGCGCGACATCATCAGCAGCACCTAGTTCAGCTCCCCCCTCCCGCTCCGCAAACATAGAAAATCGCTAGTGCTGCACTGCCATAGCGATACGTATCTTGAAGCGCCTATCTGAAGAAGAGTTTACCTAAGGTCTGTTGCTACTAATCGTCTTGCAGAAGATTCGCTGGCGCGTATTGATCGGTAAGAACACGTCTACTCATATCCCAGTCAACTCGGGTGGAAAGCCGGTTCGGGTATTCGAGCAAGGGAACGCCGTACTTATCAAGCGATGGAGTCAGAGCCTGCGCCCGGGTAATCAGACTGCCCCGGGGCGGCAAGGGATCTAGCTGGGTAATGATCATACGATTGCCACTAGCGGGTAACTTAAAGTTAAAGAACTCACCAAACACGCGCTGATAGGTCACTGACTCATGGTCATAGAACCGACTCGTGGAAAAAGTATTAGCAACTAACACGGCGTCTTCGGTCATGATCTGTTTGACCTCTTCAAGAAACTCCCGCGTTAACAGATGCTCGGGGATGTAATCGCCACCGAATGCATCGAGAATTATAAAGTCGTACTTCTCACCGAGAATTCCAGCCCGCTTCACGAACACTCTGGCATCATTTACGGCCACCGTCATGTTCTCATTCTCTTCAAAGAAAAAGAATTGTTTCGCGACATTGACAACAGCCTGGTCGACCTCAACGATATCGATCTGCGCATCGGGGAATAGGTCATTGAATGCCAAAGGCAGCGTTCCCCCGCCCAATCCGGCAATGAGAATCTTCCTCGGCTCGGGGTTCATTAACAGGCCGGCGAAACTCATCTTGGTATAGCTAAATATTAACTCGTCGCGGTTATTTACATCCACACAGGTTTGATTCCTATCGCCGCGATGTACATTGAAAATAAGGCAACGACGGCTACCCGTCTGAACGACGTTGATATCTCGATACAACGATTTTTCTTCGTGAATAGTTTCTGCCGCAATCAACGGGAGTTGCAGCAATGCCGCAACGCCACCAATTAGCGCACCACCTAGCAGATGCCTAAGTTTGTTTTTCATAAGCCGGTACCTTTGAGACTGCAGCATTTTTCTGAAGTAAAAAGTTTATGAACAGAATTAGTGAGCCCGCCAGAAGAAGAACCGCGACAGCACCCCAAAGGATCCGGTTCACGTCGAACCATAATACAAAATAGAAACTAGTCGCCAGAGTGCCGCCAGCACTTCCAATGGTTGAGACGAAAAACAATTGCCCAGCCATATGACCGCTATGCTCATGGGAATCCACCATCAGACGAACAGAATAGGGAGAGATCATTCCCAGTATGCTGGTTGGAATAAAATACAAAAATATTGAGGCAAACAGCGAACCATAGCGCGGGTCTTCTATGGCTAGAAATATTGGTCGCATAATCGCATCGGCGAAAACGATGATTGGGATGGAAAAAATAGCCGCCGAAATGAAGAACAGTGCAAATGTCTTGGGATTGGGATTGCGAGTCGATAGCCGGCCACCGATTAAATACCCCACCGACAGCGCAAGCATGAAGACAGTGATGAGACTTCCCCATACGGAAATACTTCCACCGAAATAAGGCGCCATGATACGCGCACCGAGCATCTCGATAGTCATGATGCTAAACCCGCTTACGAAAGCGACACTGATTACGACTATTCTGGGCAGACTGACTGAATTCACGGGCTTAGCAAACCTTCTAATTATGGAGGGCTCTAAAAGTACCATTGAAGCGCGCGCCATTGGAAGGGTTTCACAACAAACCGCCCCCGCACTCTCGCTAGATAACCAAAACTTTGGAGAGAAGGCGAAATTTTGCCTCTGGTGCTTCGCTCGCCAGGGGATGGCTAGCGGGAACCCAGGTGGCGGCCGCCGTCTATGGCGATCACCTGCCCCGTCATATATTTGGAGGCATTACAGGCCAGATAGAGCGCAAGCCCTGCCATATCGGTAGGCCTGCCTATTCTGCCCAGCGGATTCTCCGTTTCTATCTTGTCTCGAAATTGGCTCAACGTGTGATCCATCATCTGACTCTCGAAAGCACCAGGGGCGATCGCATTCACCGTAATACCTTTAGGCGCCAAACGTACTGCCAGGTTCTTAGTAAGGAAATGCACGGCAGCCTTGCTGGCACCATAGGCAAAATTATCCATGCTAGAGACACGCAACCCATCGATAGAACCAATATTGATTACACGACTCGGCTGTTCCGGGCTGGCATCCTTACAAAGGAGAGGCATCAGGTCTCGCGTCAAGGTAAACACGGCCTTCACATTGATATCCATTACCTTGTCATAGCCTTCGTCCGGATATTCCTCGAACGGGGCTCCCCAGGCAGCGCCGGCATTATTTACCAGGATATCGATCTCCGATTCGCGCTGCTTAATTTCACTGACGAACGAATCCCTGCCAGCCTTGGTAGAGAGGTCCGCGGGGATAGCTATACACTCTCCCTGAGCCGACAACTCTTGTGCCGTCGCCTCACAGGCCTCGGCTTTTCGTGCGGTGATATAGGTCTTTACGCCGTTCGCCACATAGCCTTCGGCGATCATCTTACCAATACCCCTCGAGCCACCCGTAACTATTGCCACCTTACCGGACACGGAGAACAGTTCACTTATATCGAAGGCCATCGCTTTATTCCTGAATCTTGGGAGTATGTATTCTAGTTCTTAGTAGCGAACTTATGTAGTTACCTTGCCGGCAATAATCAGTTCACACATCTGCTGCAGAATGTGGGTTTTCTTAACCATCATCGCAAAACGTTTGTCCTTCGTCAGGCCCTGATAATAACGGTAGTAAATTTGCTGACCAATTACGGCTAAACGAAACAGACCGAAACAAAAGTAGAAGGGGAAGTTGTCTACGGGTAGGCCTGTCTTCTCTTGAAAGCGAGCAACGATCTCGGCGCGAGTAGGCGCACCCTCGATATCGCTCGGCATTGTTCTGTATTCGCGGAAGAAATCTGGATCTGAAGTTTGAACCCAGTAACCAAGGGTGCAACCCAGGTCCATCAGGGGATCGCCAACGGTTGCCATCTCCCAGTCCAAGACGCCGATCACCTCAAGGGGATTCTCCAAGGAGAATATAACGTTATCCATCTTATAATCGTTATGTATAACGCTTGCCTTGCCGCTTTCGGCAGGCATATTGTCATTCAACCATTGCATTATTGCATCGCAATTTACTGTATCCGGGGTCACCGCATCGCCCCAGCGCTTGCACCACCCTTCAACCTGTCGCATAACATAACCTTCTGGGCGCCCGAATGTTTCCAGGCCAGCCTCAACCAGATCCACGGAGTGCAACTCACTCAACACATCGAAGAAATTAAACAATTGCTGCCGAATCTGATTCGGGCTCATGTTCAAGCTCGCCGGATACTCGCGACGAATCACCAAGCCTTCGATGTATGTCATCAAATAAAAATCACAGCCCAGCACGTCATGATCTTCACAGAAATGGAGGGGAACCGGCCCGTAGGAATAGACTTTTTGCAGAGCCGAGAGAATCTTGTACTCGCGCGACATATCATGAGCAGACTTAACCTTACTGCCAAATGGAGGTCGGCGTAGCACCCACTTCTCATCGCCGCTGCTAAGCAGATAGGTAAGATTGGAGAAGCCACCGGGGAATTGTTTGGCCTCCAGAGATGCAGCGGCACTGCCGAGAACTGGCTCAAGATATTGCCTGAGACAATCCAGATCCAGTTCCTCACCCTCACGCATACTTCCGGCTTGATCGACTAGTTCATTGTTCGTCAAAACGAAATCCTTTGCTCTATCTATAGGTGATCATTTGCTGCAAACCCGCTCTTTCAAGATGGGGTAAGCTGTTGAATTGAGTCAAGGATACCTTTCCTCGCCCGTATTTAATACGGCTCACCGAACTATTGCGCACCATCCAATTTGTGGTGATAACGGCATCGTCGGGGAATTGTAATACTCTTTGCAGCACCATGGCTATGACGCCGCCAGAGGTGGAGACTAATACCCGCGCACCCTCGTTATGCCTGGCCATGATCTCATCGACGGCAGTATGAACACGATCTTGAAAGTCTACCCAATACTCGAAATTTGCTTCCTCACTACTAGGTGTTAGCTCCCCGCGTATCCATTTCGCACAGGCGGCTTCGAATATTCTTTGGAATAGGCGCTCATCTTTAATAGGCCAGCCAATCGGCACGTCGAATCCCTCCTGCGCTGCGTGATCACGAAGATACACACGCATGAGGGGATCACCATTGTATTCATTGAAGGAGGGGTTTTCAGTAGAAGCGCTTGGGGCACCCTTGACCAGAGCGAGCAACTCGTTCGCTGTCTCTTTCTGTCTCAGCAAGGTGCCGCTGTACACATGGTCGAATTGCTCGCCCACTTCCTGCCAGTGTCGAGCAAGCACTTTGACTTGCTCGACACCCTTATCGCTCAATTTATCGTAGGAATCTGCACCGAATGATGCCTGTCCGTGGCGAACCAAGATGATTTCGCTCACGGTTCAGATAGCCACACGCGGGGAATAGCACTGAGAGACATGAAGACCTCTCTTAAAGCGACGCGAATCGTTCGGTGTGATAATCGGTATTCCCGAACATGATTTCCGCAGCGGTAACCAGCTTGAAGAGATGTCCGACATCCAGTTCTTCTGTCATGGCAATGCCGCCATGAATCTGAATAGCTTCCTGACCGACATTGTTTATCGCCTTGCCAATGCGACTCTTGGCTGCAGAGACTGCCTTGCTCTTCTCCATCGCGTCTTCACCGCCATCCAATTTCATGGCTGCCATGATTACGATGGAACGTGCCAACTGGCATTCGATGAACATATCCGCCATACGGTGCTGCAGTGCCTGGAACGTACCAATCGCCGTACCAAATTGCTTGCGTGTCTTACTATATTCCACAGTCTTATGCAGCATTGCTTCCATCGCGCCTACCGCCTCGGCACTTACCGCCAGCGTTGCACGAGCGACAACGGCAGTCAGCGCAGGCAGGGCTGATTCAGCCTCGCCTAACCTAGCCGTCGCCGGCACACTGACGTCTTTAAGCGTAATCTCGGCTGACTTCTTGCCATCCACGTTAGCGAAGGCCTGAATCGAAACCCCGTCACTTGTCGCATCTACCATGAAGACCGAAACGCCCGTGGTATCGGTTACCGCACCTGATTCACGCGCCACGACCAACAGAACTTCAGCATTCGAACCGTTCAGAACCGCTGTCTTGCTTCCATTAAGAACAATGTTGTCGCCGTCTGCTACTGCCAAAGTTTTGATGTTCGCCAGATTGAAGCGACTACCCGGCTCTGCATAGGCACAGGCCAGCTGCAGCTTACCTTCCATAATCTTGGGCAACAGCTCAGCCTTCTGCTGCGCACTACCCTGTTCGCTGATCAGCCCGCCCGCTAGAACAGTCGTCGCGACGAAGGGTTCAACCAACATTGCCTTGCCAAATTCTTCCATCATTACGACGAGGTCGACGGCAGACCCACCGAAGCCACCATCTTCTTCCTGAAAAGGAACGGTCAACCAACCCAGCTCCGCAAAAAGCTCCCAGTTTTCATCACTGAAGCCTTTTTCTGTAGCAATGATTTTGTTGCGCGTATCGAAGTCATAACTTTTGTAAACGAACTTCTGCACGCTCTCTTGCAGCATCTGCTGTTCTTCTGTGTTCGAAAAATCCACAATAATCCCTCTTTAAATCTATCTACGTTGTCAGCCCAAGGCACTCATCGAATCTATTACAGACCCAATACAGCCTTGCTGATAATGTTACGTTGAATTTCGTTAGAGCCACCGAATATCGACAGCTTGCGGTTATTAAAATAGGTCAGTGCCGCAGCCGCCGAGTTACCGGGGCCTATAGCCTCTCCCTGGAAACCGTCTTCAAACTGTTCAGGTACGAAAGGCAGACAATGGTAGCCAGCCAGGTCGACGAACATTTCATCCATTTCCTGGGCGAGTTCTGTTCCGACAATCTTTAAAATCGACGACTCAGGGCCAGGCGCATTACCTACGCTCAAGGCGGCAAGAGTCCGCAGCTCAGAATATTCCAGTGCCTGTAGCTCAATCTCAAGCTCGGCCAACTTCGTCCTAAATGACGCATTGTCCAACATCGTGCTACCGAAACCATCGTCGGTATTCTTAGCGAGACGCTTGAGCGCTGCAAGTCGGCGCTTACCGCGGGGTACGCCCGAGATATTTGTACGTTCATGGGTAAGCAATACTTTGGCGTAGGTCCAACCCTTGTTCTCTTCACCGATAAGATTGTTAGCCGGCACCCTGACGTCATCGAAGAATACTTCGTTAACTTCTGCATGACCGTCTAACAACACGATAGGCTTGAGAGTTATACCTGGGGTCTTCATGTCTATTAGCAGAAAACTAATACCTTCTTGCTTCTTCACGCTGTTGTCGGTGCGTACCAGGCAGAAAATCCAGTCAGCATACTGGCCGTAGGTGTTCCAGGTCTTGCTGCCATTGACTACATATTCATCACCATCTCGCACCGCAGACGTCTTTAATGACGCCAGATCGGAACCTGCATTGGGCTCGGAATAACCCTGACACCACCACACATTGCTTTCCAGAATATCGGGAAGAAAACGCTGCTTCTGCTCATCCGAGCCGTAAGCCATGATTACTGGAGCAACCATCTTCATACCAAATGGAACGGGTTCCGGCGCACCGATAAGGCCCATTTCCGTCGCGAAGATATGCTTCTTTGTAGCCGTCCAGCCGGTACCACCGTATTCGGCCGGCCAATTTGGGGCTGCCCAGCCCTTCTTATAGAGAATCTTCTGCCAGTGCACCAGTTCCTCTTTGCTCAGGCGAATGCCAGCATCGACCTTCTCTCGGTACTCAGCTGGAAAATCATTCTGCAAAAACTCCCGAACTTCCTGCTCGAATTGCAGTTCTTCAGCGGTAAAATCAGCGTTCAATGTAAATCTCCTGTTGTTCCGGGCCAAAATGCCCTGGGCTACCCTTGATATCCGGACTAAAACAAGCCCGCGGCGGGTGTACTCGAATTTCGAAGAAGGCGAAGATTACCATTATTCCCCGCCCTTGATAAGCAATAATCGAACGATTGCTCGGAAGATCACAGACCCCTAGAATCGCGTTGATCTGCTGCAATTTTCTGCAAAATTTACCATTAAAATCGATTGTCTCGTTGGATTTAAAGCCGCAATTACGGTATCCTTCGCCCTCTTTTTAACATACTGTATTTACAAAAAAAATTGCAGAATATCAGTCTGCACACAGACTTCCACTAGATACCTTTTAGGAGATGCCATGAAATTCTCTAGATCAACTAAATTTACCCTGCTTTTTATTGCCCTTTTCAGCCTAGCCGCTTGTAGCTCAACCAGCGATGAAGCGAGCAGCGAAGTAGTAGCCGAAACCGAGTCGGGCATCGATGCGACCACCCGTCGCACACAAGAGCTGGAAGCCGAGGCACGTGCTCGAGCCGCTGCTGCCGAAGAACGCATAGCAGCTGCCGCACTTAATACCAGCGTCTTCTACTTCGACTTCGACGTGTCTGAATTCCGTCAAGCAGACCGCAATGTGTTGACCTATCACGCAAGAGACCTTGCCTCGAACTCTAACAAGAGAATCCGCCTTGAAGGCCATGCTGATGAGCGCGGCACTAGAGAATACAACTTGGCACTAGGCGAGCGTCGTGCCGAAGGCATTCTTAACTACCTAATCGTTAACGGTGCATCGCGCAGCCAGATAGAGATGGTGAGCTATGGCGAAGAGCGCCCTGCGGATCGCGCCACCAATGAGCGTGCCTATCAGCAGAATCGCCGAGTAGAAATAGTCACTCCTTAACCGATCCTCACGGAACGATTAGCAAAGAGAAACTAGTTAAAAATATCGACTGCATAATATCAGTTTGGAAGTTAGGCCGAGCCTTAGTGTTCGGCCTTTTTTTGTCTGCAATTTAGAGAAGGGCAGCGAAGACAAGTTAGTTGCTAAAGGCTTTCTGCAGCTTCGCGCCGATGCGCTCCAAGGCCGACATTCCCGCAGGAATTCCGCCGGCAAACGACACGAAGGCGTGAATCATATCCATATAGCAAACATGTTCAACCGGCACGCCATGATCCGCTAAACGTTTTGCGAAGGCTTCGCCCTCATCACGCAAGGGGTCGAAGCCCGCCGTAATTACCAGTGCTGGAGGCAGGCCGCCAAGATCTGCGAGTATAGATGACACCAGAGGGTTGCTCGCCCGCTCGTCTGACTCAAGAAACTGACTTCGAAACCATTGCTTATCGGCCTTGGTCAGAAAATACCCTTCTGCAAACTCGTCGATGGACGGATACGCCATGCGATAGTCTATGGCCGGATATATCAGAATCTGATAGCAAGGCTGCGCGATGTTCTGCTGCTTGCACTGCAGCATTACCGCAATGGAGATGTTGCCGCCGGCGCTGTCACCGCCTATCGCGATACGATTCGGGTCTATGCCTAAATCGGAGCCGCCGTGGAGTAGCCAATTGTAGATATCGAGGCCATCTTGATAGATGTCCGCAGACTTCGTCTCCGGCGCCAGTCGATATTCAGCCGAAAACACCACGCAATTTCCTAATAGCGCCAGCTGCTGGGCGACGGTGTCATAGCCGTCTAGCGTACCCAGCACATGACCACCCCCATGAAAATAAAGGAGAGCCGGCTGCAGCTCGGACTGAGTCGCCATGGGCTGATAGCGCCGCACCCGCAACTGCCCCGCGCCGCCAGGCAGCCAATGATCCGTAATACTTTCCATCGCAACAGCTTCTGGCGCAAAGGGATTGCCGCGCTCCTCGCGCATGGCTCTGGCCTCCACGGCGGTGCATTCACCCAGAGGCTTCTGCCTGGCGGCAGCCCTGGCGACTTTCGCCGCCATCGGATGTAACTCATCTGCTCGTTGCGCTACTGAGCTAATTAGTTTCGTCATGTAATAGGGCATCCTGAACTCAGGGGTCGGATCTAGAAAAAACTATTCCTGGGTTTCGCCGGCTCGAATCCAACCAGCCAGACAAGCACAGTGAACAGTGTTAGGCCGGGCAGAACATATAAGCTGATATTCAAAGTAGATTGACCCGCCAGCTGCAAGAATGTCACGGCCGCATAAACGGCCATACCAAACACATGGGCCATCATGTAGTAATTCAAGAATGGCGCGCTATTGCGCGTCATGGGCCATGGCCTACAAAAAATAAGCCAACGCAGTGCGACGAAGATACCCAGCAGATCCGTCGGCCAGAACAGAAGCAGGTTGATATTGTGGTGCAGATCCAGGTGGCCTGACACAAACCAGCTGCCCAACATCAAGATACCGTAGACACCGCTGAATAGAGCCACCAGAATACCCAGCAAACCAAGTAGGCGAAAATTGATTCCGGGTAGATTCAAGCCTAAGCGCGAGTGTGTTGCAAAATACGACATGGGAATCTTCTTCAACATCAGGAATAACAGCAGCACTGGCGCCAATAGTGTTATCGACGCTATCTGGTAAGGGTCCGTCTCAACCGTAGGTGGAGGAAACAGCATAATCTGCTGCGAACCGGAGAGCAGCATATTACGCACTCCGTCCTCCGCCACATCGGATTCGACCAGATAGAGCTGTTCTCTTAAAGTAAGCGGCAGGAACATAGCTTCCCACTCAGTCATCGGTCTATCGATATTGCTGTTCATCAATACATCGAGGGAGAAATCAATAAGCGCCACGGATTCATAGTGCGCTCGTACTTGGTCGCGGAACGTAGAATCAGTTAAGCCATCCTTGAATACCGCCAGTCGACCGGAAAGAGCCTCATCCAGATAGTCCCGTACACGGGTCGTACAATTATCGAAGAAGTATTGATAGGGGTAGACGATGTTCTCGGGCTGCGAGTTCCATAACAGACGAGTGTAGAGAATTTCTTTCTGCGGGTTGGTGAGATTAATCTTGTCCTGCCAGACACTGCGCTCCTGCGCGCGATACATCGCGAATTCCTGATTAGGCGGTTTTGTGCCCAACTCGTAATTCATAATCCCCTTGAAAAAATTGTAGGAGAAGGCGACGGGACCGCCATTGATACGAAAAAGCCCCCAGTTAAACACCAGGTCGATATTTGCATCCTCGTCGATGACACGCAGCGCGGTATGACCGAAGTTGTCCCATATCCTGTCACCGACATCTACGGTGATTAAATAGAAGTGCACGGCACTCATATCCGCAGGCAGCGTGGACTGATCGGGGGATTCGATAGCCTCTAGGGCGACAACTCGGCTTAGGGGCAGGATAAACAGACCGAGCATCAGCAGCACCGATGCAAAAGCCCTTACTGTCTGCCAGTTAGGTGAATAGCGGCCTGCATGAGAGGGAAAATTCATCCGAACGTTGAGAGCCACTGTCTTGTTATTGTGATTGCGAGGCATTTGCAATCTTATCAAAGATTTACTGCCGATCAAACAAGAGGATGAGAGGGTTTCTCTCGTAATAGAATCGGTCAATGGGGTCAGTGCCTGAGGCACCTGCTGAAATAAAAAATCCCCACTCCCTAACCGCCATTAGTTGAGTGAGGATTTGCGGCAGACAGTGCTACCAGCAAACAGGCTAAAGAAAAAGTGGGGTTTGTGAGGCTTGCCTGTCGCTAGGGCTCTTTTGCTAACAACCCAACTATACGCGAGCAAGTCTGAACAGAATCTGAACAAGCATTCATTTGTATCAGGGCAGCTAACGCAGCGGCAGGCAAGCTAGATAATCATGCTGGTATTCAGGGCTATCCAGCGGGCTGAAGACACTAAATCACACAGGGAGAAATCGATATGCAGACACGCCAACTCGGAGAATTACAGGTATCGGCTCTGGGTCTGGGCTGCATGAGCATGTCCCAATCCTACGGCGCCGCAAATCGGGAAGAGTCGGAGCGCGCCCTGCACCGGGCTCTGGATGTCGGCTACACCTTCCTGGACACCCCAAGCCTCTATGGGCTTGGCCACAATGAGACTTTGATAGGCGAAGTCCTGCCGGGCAGGAGCGAGGAGTTCGTTCTTGCCAGCAAGTGCGGCATAGTAAACCGTGATGGCAAGCGAGCAGTCGATTGCACCCCCGATAACGTTAAGAAAACCTGTGATAAAGCCTGCGCCGACTAAACACCGATGTCATCGACCTCTACTATCTTCATCACCGCGACTTCAACGTTCCCATCGAAGAGAGCGTGGGCGCACTCGCCGACTGCGTCGCTTCCGGCAAGATTCGTTATATCGGTCTGTCTGAATGCTCTTCAAGCACTATCAGCAAAGCCCACCGCGAACATCCGATCTGTGCCGTGCAGTCTGAATATTCACTGTGGTCTCGCGAGCCCGAACACAAGGTGTTCGATTGCTGCAGAGAACTGGGCATAGGCTTTGTGCCCTTCAGCCCGCTAGGCAGAGCGTTTCTCGCCGGCGTGATAAGCGATATGTCTGTGTTAGGCGAAGATGACATGCGACAGACCATGTCTAGGTTTCTGGGTGAAAGCTTTCAACAGAACCTCAAGCAGTTAGCAGCCCTGCGGGAGATGGCCGAATCCTACTCATGCACTATGGCACAGCTCGCACTAGCCTGGGTGCTGGCACAAGACCCGAACTTCGTGCCAATACCCGGCACCAAACATGTGAAATTCGTTGAGGAAAACGCGAAGGCGTCAGAACTATCGATCGCTGCAGAAGATCTCGCTCTGGCGGGAGAGATATTTAGTGGAGATAAAGTGCACGGTGATCGTTACGCCAAATCTCACATGATCTCGCTAGACCCGGAAGGTTCCTAGACACAAAAAAGGCGAGTAAGTTTGAAGCTCCTCGCCTTTTTCTTCTGTCTTTCTTTCTGTTTGGCTGTTTGGCTGGCCGGCTGGAAGATCCATGTTCCGACCAGCACTTAGCTATCTAGCACCCTCACTTGCACGCTGCTCTTCCATACGCTCACCGCGCAGGATGTTAACCATGCCATAGTTGCCTTCATGGCAGGCATATTCGTACATCAGGCCATCGACCTTGGCCATTGGCAGCAGTACCGTTATCTTGTCTTTAAAAGTACTCGGGTCTTCTACGGTAAACTCATAATCAACTGTAAACTCATCCACGCGGGTGAATTTTTCCGTCAGCACCTTATCGAGGGAACTACCAAAGACACTGAAGCTCTGCGTCAAATCATTGAAGTTTCTGGTTTCGACAACGAGCGTATCGCCATCCCAATATCCACGAGAGTCGCCCGACCATTGCCGAATACTGTCATCGATATGATCACGACCATCCAAGGGAACGATGCGCGCATCGTGGATCATCTCGGTCATTATCACGACGTGATCTTTACTCTGCACCAGTTGCACATTGTTATTGTACAGATTAGGAGTAAAAGGCGGTCCCGAATTAAAACCAACGATACAACGCTCTGACAGGCCTCTATCTTCCGGGCCATCTTTCGCTATTCCACCCACAGTCATACGCACGGGTCGCATGCCTGGTTCGTCCGGTCCAAGACCGCCGATCTGCACGGGCACACCCTCAACCGTTTCTGGGACTCTTCCGTTCTCCGGGTAGTTAATCAGCGAAGTGCGCGTATTGTCACCACGACCTGCATTTTCTACCCAGAAGGTGTTGTAGCCACCCACTCCGATATTATTCAGCGCCTCCAGACCCGCCTCAGTCTGATTCGCTATGGCGGCGATATCTTCCGGAGTCAGAAACTCCTTGTCGGCAAATTGCCGGGGGCGCTGCATAGGGACGAATGAACTAAAATTCCATACACCACTCAGGTCGGGCTGCCCGTATTCCGTTCGCGGCACCACATAGTCACTGTCTTGTGCCTGTACGCCAGTCACGGGAACACTCAGCCCCGCCGCCGCAAGAGCACTGAAACAAAGATTTCGAATTTTCATGGCGTTCTCCCATAGACTGTAAAATTACTAAAATAACTGCTGTGGAGTGTAAACCAAATAAGGGCTGGCATCTATTAAACACCTACCCGATAAACACCCACCCTATAAACACCTGCCCCAAGTTTCTCATCGATACAAAACATCTACAGCCCCTCATCAATTCAGGTAGCACTATTTCTTGGTCTTAGCGTGTTTTCCCTTCTTCGCGGCAGCCCGCATTGCAGCACCATAGGCATTGGATGCCCAGACGCTTAACAACTCACTGTCATCCATCGCCTCTTCCGGCGCCTGAAAGTAACTCATCTTAAATTCCTTCCCACTCTAGCCATAGCTAAATGCCTGCAAGCCCAAGTCTTCATAGTCCTGCAGATTCTGCGCATCGACTTTCAGATAGAGTTCATTGTCGGCGATAAGGCCGAACATCAAGCCTTCCATAAATAACCCGAAGCCACCGGACCGATGACTTGCAACAGGTCGACAATGTGCGCGACATACTCGCGCTGCTCTTTACTTAGTGCCAATTCGCCAACCCTCTGATACTTGCCGACTCTGCCTTTGATGCTATGATAACCAGCTTTTCCGCGAACAAATTTCGCGGGTGCTTGTAGCCAGAAGGAGAGCCTCAACATGAATGGAGCAACCGCATTAATCGAAACATTGGCAGACTGTGGAGTCGAGCTTTGCATCGCAAACCCCGGCACTTCGGAGATGCATCTCGTTCAGGCTCTAGACAGTGTTCCAAAGATGAAGTCGGTACTCGCACTCTTCGAGGGCGTCTGTACTGGCGCCGCCGATGGCTACGCAAGAATGACCGGCAGACCTGCGGCTACACTACTGCATCTTGGGCCAGGACTGGCGAATGGCATCGCCAACCTACACAACGCGCGCCGGGCAAACTCGCCGATGATTAACATCATTGGCAATCACCCTAGTTATCATATCGGTTTCGATGCCCCGCTTACTTCAGATATCGACACCCTCGCCAGGAATTATTCTTCCTGGATCAAGTCTTGCAGCACCAATGACACACTCGCACAGGATGGCGCCGATGCCTATAGCGCGACCCTCAGGCAGAGTCCCGGCTCTGCCGGCCAGATCGCCACCCTGATAATGGGTGCCGATGCGGCTTGGGGCGAAAGTACGGGGCCGGTAATGCCGAATGCCCTACCCCAACGTAGCAAGATCGATGAGCAGACAATTCAAAAGCTCGCCCCGCTACTGGAGAAAGGCGGAAGCAATATGCTGCTTCTCGAACATCATGGAACCGACCCTGCCGCTCTCGCGCTAGCCAATAAGATTGCAAGCAAGACTGGCTGCCGCCTGATGACTGGCACCTTTCCAGGGCGTGTTGATGGTGGGCCAGGTGCGGCTGCCGTAGAACGCCTGCCTTATTTTCCAGAACAGGTATTGGCAACATTGAAGGGCGTAGAAAATCTAATTTTAGTAGGCGGCCAGATCCCCGCCAGTTTCTTTGCCTATAAGGGAGTGCCAGGGCAACTCATCCCCGAAGGATGTAAAGTCAGCCGTCTGAGCCACATTGAGGAAGATGCCATAGACGCCCTGCAGCGCATGGCAGAGCGCCTGAGCGCACAGAACGAACCCGTAAAGAACTTCGAAAAAGTTGAGATTGCCAAGCCTGGCGGCGAACTGGATACGAGATCTATTGTTCAATCTGTGGCGGCTACCCTGCCTGAGAATGTGATCGTAGCCACCGATTCCGGTGGCGGTAATGCAGCCTATCCCTACTGCCAAAATTCGGCGGCTAATACCTGGCTCAGCCTAACTGGCGGCGCAATTGGTCAAGGTGGCCCCTGCGCAACGGGTGCTGCCCTAGCCTGTCCGGACCGACAGGTCCTGGCATTGCTTGGTGATGGTGGCGCGGCCTATACCAATCAGAGTTTCTGGACTCAAGCCAGAGAAGGCCTGAATGTAACAACGGTTGTCTTTGCAAACCGCTCCTATAATATTCTTAACGTCGAATATGCACGACTAGGCGTCACCGAGATTGGGGATATTGCCGCCGGCCTGTTTGATATTGGCAATCCAGAGATCAATTGGGTCGATATGGCCAAGAGCTTCGGAGTGCCGGGCGCGACTGCGGATACTGCCGAAGAGCTGTCCAGCTTGCTGGAGAAAAGTTATGAGACACCCGGCCCGTTTCTAATTCAGGCTAACGCTGAACTGCAGAGATAACACTTCACTGAAAGCTATACCTGGGCTTGCCCTAAGCCCAGGTAAAGTTACGTTGAATCCTGCCCAGTTTTTCATAGAAGGTAGCGGACATCGCTGAATCATCCACCTTGTTCGGGAACAAGATGGAGATCAGTGGAATACTAAATAGTGGCAACAATAGTGTCACAAAAGACGGATCGCGCCATTCCCCAAGAGCCAGGCAGAGTTCATACCAGTATTGGGCAAAACCACCGACGTCGGCATTATCTGCATCGGAAAATGCGTTGTTAAGTAGCCACATCAGAAGCCCCCCCACAAAACCAATCAATATTCCCCAGAATGCAGCCTGCTCAGTGGTTCTCTTCCAATAGAACACATAGGTCACCGCAATCGCTGGCGGCACCACCATAGCGAAGCCGAGCAGCAGAAACTGAAGGACCGAACCGAAATTAAAATACCAGGCACAGAATGCGGCGCTGGAGCCATAGATAATAGTGACGAGCTTGTAGGCACGCAGCTTTTTGTCGCTGGAGTAATTTTTGGATGCCGGTATCCAATCATTGACCAACATGGTTGCGCTAGCCAGCAAAATTGGGGCACCTGAAGATATTACCGCCGCCAAGACAGCTGCCAGTGCTATACCGCCAAGCAATGGCCCGGTATCTATCGCAAGCTGCGCGATATTCAGATAGCCCGAGAGTCCAGACTCAGAACCATAGTTCACCATGGTAAGAATTCCGATAAACCCTGCCACTAATGGCATCAAGGCCGCAATTACCCCGGCCAGAAAAAAGCCCGGTATCAGATATTCCTGCTTCGCCGCCGAGCTCGCATAGTTCGCATACACCGAAGCCGCCGGTGTGTGAATCGTGGCAGATATGAACAGGGCGATAATCGTTGCCCAGCCTATGCCGGTAAAACTCCACCACGAGGGAATGTCTTTACCGGACTCCGCCAGCATCACCTCAGACTGAGCGACAACAGAATCCCAGCCCCCCAGATTTTGCATAGCGACAAAGCCAACGGCACCCAGGCCAAAGATAATCACCGTGCAATGCACGATATTGGTTATGGCAGTACCCTTTAAACCCCCGGTTACTGTGAACAGCACAATCACTATTCCACCTATGATCACACACAGCCAGAACGGCCAGCCGGTCACACCGCTAACTATAGTAGCGATAACATAGGGCTCAATAATATTCACGACCAGATACTCAGCCTGCACACAGAGGCTGGTTAGAGACTGACAACGGCGCGAGCCGAAGCGCCTATCGAAAACTTCTCCCACACTGGAGAGTTTGAGCTTGCGGTAGGGGATTGCGAAGAACAGCCCCACCAGAAATAGGGCGGCGAATGAATTCACTCCGTACCAGAGGTGGCCAATGCCCTCGCTGATGACATCGCCCGCCACACCATAGGTTCCAGCGCCACCGATGCGCGTGCCAGCCACGCCGGCCGCAAGCATACCTACCCCCAGAGTGCCTCCGCCTATTGCCCAGTCGGCAGAACTTCTATTGCCACTACTGATATAAATACCCACGGCGATGAAGAACACTAAATACCCGAGGATCACATAAGCAGACAAACCCATTTATTACTCCGACTCTTTTTTCTACTTGTTCACTAAACTGTTGAGCACCCATCGAAGGGACATTTACCAGCCGCACTGATTTGCATCAACCTATTTTTTCTACCCCAAGGCATACTACACGACGGCAATAGTAAGGCAACAAAAAGGCGACAACAAACTCAGCAACCCATAGGGCTCACAGCTATTCCCCTGATAACTGGCTGATGGTAACTTGCGCCCTGACGCATCGAACTAGAGAAGGAAGAACTATGTCTGATATCGAACCGGGTTCCGATCAATGGCTAGCTCAGATCAAAGAAGAGATCATCGATCCAGATCGCGCGATCATCGATCCTCATCACCACCTTTGGAAGAAGCGCTTTAATCGCGACTATCTGCTACCGGAATTATGGGCCGATACCGGCTCGGGGCATAACGTCGTCAAGACTGTCTTCATGGAGTGCCGAGCGTTCTACCGACACGATGGAGCGGAACATCTGAAATCGGTGGGAGAAACAGAATTCATAGCGAAGCTAGCGGCCGAGAGTCGGGCAGATACTGAGAACAAGGCGAGAATTTCTGGCATAGTCGCTCACTGTGACTTAACACTTGGGGGAGATTCTACAGAGCTCTTACTGGAAGCCCTGGAGCAACATCGCAGTGCAGGCGATGGCCTCCTACGCGGGATTCGCCATTCGGCCGCGCGAGACCGACGCCCGGAAGACTTGCTTATCGTGAGCGCTGCACCTCCCTATCTTCATGGCAAGGAATCGTTTCGTAAGGGACTGCGCATCATAGCAGATCAGGGCCTAACCTATGATACCTGGCACTATCACCATCAGAATCTAGGCTTCTTGGATCTCGCGCGTGCGGTTCCTGAGTGCACAATGATTCTCGATCATTTCGGTACACCCCTGGGAGTCGGCATTTACAAGCACTGTGCAGATGAAATCTTTGGGGAGTGGAAGCAGGAAATCGCAGAAATAGCTCGCTGCCCCAATGTCTATGCAAAACTAGGCGGCCTGGCAATGCCCGACAATGGTTTCGGATGGCATCTACAAGACAGCCCCCCAAGCTCCGATGAATTTATAAAGGCACAGCAGAAGTATTATATGCACGCCATCGAATGCTTCGGCCCCGAGCGATGCATGTTTGAGAGCAACTTCCCCGTAGATCGACTATCAATTAATTACCATGTCTTGTTTAATGCCTACAAGAAGATGATTGCAGATTTCAGCGAACCGGAAAAGCATGCCATGTTTTATGGCACTGCAGAAAAGGTATATAGCCTCCAGGACTAGACATGTCTTACCACAGCTTGATTTTCGATCTGGACGGCACTTTGACAGACCCGCTGACCGGCATCGTGCGCTGCATGAACTATGCGCTGAGCAGTCATAATTACCAGCCAAGGTCGGAGCAGGAAATCAAACCCTATATAGGCCCACCTCTGGAAATAGCACTAGGCGAGCTGTCCGGCAGTGATGACGAAGACCACATCAAGGAACTAGTGTCGACCTACAGAGAACGTTACGGCGAATTTGGCTATGCGGAGAATGTCGTCTATAACGGCATCTATGAGCTGCTGGACACACTTAGATCTAAGGGTTACCGGCTAGGTGTTTGCACTTCAAAGTTTGAGAAGTATGCCATTAAGATCTTGCAGGAATTCGAACTCGACAAGTACTTCGAATTTGTCAGCGGATGCGGAAATTACGGAATGACCAAGTCAGACCAGCTGCGCGAGCTAGTAGATAAGGACATAGTGAAACAGAATTCGCTAATGATAGGCGATAGAGACATCGATCTGATATCGGCACGGCTGACAGGGCTAAGTTCCGCCGGCGTACTGTGGGGCTATGGAAGCTCTGAGGAACTGACGAAAGAAAAGTCTGTCTTTATCGTCGAGACACCTGCGCAGCTGACAGCGGCGCTAATCGACAGGATGTGAAAAGTTATTTCTTGCGCAGCCGTTTGATAACGGCGCTACTGGTTAGCACCACGGTGTCACCAACAAACAGTTCGCAGCGCGAGAAGACTATGGAGCCGCCGCGCTTCACCAGTTCACCACGTCCTTCAACCAAATCACCCTTAAAGGCCGGCGCGATGAACTCGCTATTGCAGCTTACCGTCACCACGCTCTCGGTCTCACCCCCGTTGGCGCATAGGCAGAGCGTGTAGTCTGCCAACGCCATCATCACACCTCCATGCAAGGTATCGTGGGCATTGCAATGATGCTCTTTAACGCGAAAGGCAGTTCTGGGGTTTTCGCCATCCATGATGAAGAAGAATGGCCCGATATAATCTTCGGCCTTATCTCCTTCCCAATGACGATAGTTGGAATCAATTGCGTAGTCTTCTGCTTTTAAACTCATATCTACTTCTCTATTCGGTCGTCTTATTCGTCGTCATTGTCAGGCACTGCTAGATCCACAACTGCACCAGCAACCTTAAACGGCACTTTCGCTATCTCAATCGTCGTATCTACCGCCGCACCAACTGCCATTCCGACACAGGAAGACAACAGCAGACACAGCGCAAAAAGCAATGGAATTCTTAGTCTCTTTCTGTGCATAGCGTACCGGTTGAACTGTTTCATAAATTAAGTTGCCAATAACCCACATCCACGAATTCGCCAAACTTGAAACCAATCTTGGAAAACTGACCTACCTTTTCGAATCCCAGACTTTCATGCAAAGCGACACTGCCTGCATTCGGAAGCGCGATGCTGGCAATTAGACTATGTATCGGCGTATTACCTAATTCATCAACAAGTTGCTGGTATAGCCTTCTGCCACGTCCCTTGCCAGTAGCATTATGATGCAGATAGACCGTCACCTCCCGCGAGCGGTCGTAGGCAGCTCTTGCCTTCCAAACCGAGGCATAGGCATAGCCCAGCACAATACCGCCCTCCTCCAAGACCAGCCAGGGCATGCTCGCACCCGCCGCTGCGATCCTCCGCCCCATGTCTGCATCACTGACTTGCTGCTGTTCGAAGGTGCAACGGCTATGCGCGATATACCAGTTATAGATGGCTGCGATAACAGGCGCATCTGCAGTCTCTACAGGACGTATCTGTTCTAACTCATTAATCCGGTTCATAGATAGGCTCAGTATCAGCGTTGTCCGGTAAAGGGCTGCGCGTCTTCGATGCCGGCTCCTGCGTTAACCAGCGCCGAGAAATCCTCAGCCAGGTGCTTACTCTTCTCGAGAACGGTATTCCAATAGGCAAGGCGACTGTCATAGTCGAGGGTCTCGAAATCGGTTCTGTCGGGTATCTTGCCATGGGGCAGATCAGCTACAAATTCCGCAGACGGCACCACCAACACAACATTCTTAAAGTTTTCGAGGTTTACTCTGCGCCAGGGTACACGCTTGTCAAACCAGCCGGGAATCACTGTGGGTGAAAAATGCGGGTACAGGACCAGGTCGTTGTCAGCAGGGAATGGAAAATCAAAATGGTAGTCGGTTATGCCTCCATCCCAATATAAACCCTGATTCGCACCGACTATATCGCGCACCCCATTGAGCACGAAGGGAATCGATCCGCTCGCCATCATCGCATCCACCAAGTTGTCCTCATTCATCCCGACGATGGCGGTCTTTAAGTCAGCTACATCCCGCCAGGGCGACATTTGTCCCATATTGCTGAAGATAGTGCGCTCGAAGAAGAGCGAGAGCGTCTTCCTGCTAAGGGTATTGAGGAGCGCACTACTCATTAATTGCAACATGCGGGCAGCCTTTAGCTGCGATGAGCCGATTCCTCGCGCCCGGTCGGCGATGATATGGGTCCTGAACACCTCATTATGAACGATCTCGGTAACCCCGCTAGCACCTAGCATATCGGCGAGCATTTCCTTGGCCTTGTCTGTGATCTCATCGGTGGTGGGCTGCTCGGAATAGCGCTCCTCGCTATAGCGTTTCGCGAGTCGCTCGATGGAGGCCACTGGATTCTTCGTGGCAAGACAACACATTCGCCATGCCCCGGCGGAAGAGCCAAGCGTAATCAGCTCGCGCTGACGCCCGGCAAAGAACTCACCGAAGAGATAGCGATCGAGCCCATACAGCACAAACCATTTTGGACCCCCGGAGGCAGCCAACATGATGCTAAATTGATCGGCATTAATGCCCTCACTGCGAATACGTTGCAATGCGTGGCTGCCTGCGAAAATTGAGAGAGATGACATGAGGCGGTAATGATATAATCGCCAGCGTTCTCACGCCATAGCCATTACGCATCGCTTGAGGCGCGAAGAACCAAGCCACTTACTGAATCATTACCACACCACTGCCGAACTGCGTAAGCAATACTATGCCCAGCAAGCTGCTTCAAGAGCGCAAGACCCTTCTCTATCTGTTAGCGATAGGCAATACGATAGCCTTCGTTACCTGGCAGGTAATGCTGAACAACTTTGCGATTGAGCACGCGGCTTTTACTGGCGAAGAGATCGGAATTCTGCAAAGCCTTCGCGAAGTCCCCGGATTCCTCGCCTTCACGGCCATTCTGGTGATGCTATTCATAAGACAGCAGACCTTTGCCATACTGGCCTTACTAACTCTTGGTCTAGGTACCGCTATTACCGCTTTCTATCCGGCGGCACTGTGGCTCTATTTCAGTACCGTGCTCATGTCCATCGGCTTCCACTACCTGGAAACCTTACACAACTCACTCAGCCTGCAGTGGCTCAGCATAAACGAAGCTCCGCGCGTGATGGGCAAGATTCTCAGCGTGCGCGCTCTGTGTAATTTCGCCATCCTCGGCACGCTCTATATCTATCTGATGTTCTTTGCCGCGAACTACAATATCATCTACCTGCTAGCGGGCGGCACTGCGATGGTCATCGGCGTTTTCTGTTGGGTCGCCATACCCCATTTCGAAGACGGCGTCGTACAGGAAAAAACGTTATTCCTGCGCAAGAAATATTGGCTGTATTATCTGCTGACTTTCTTCGCCGGTGCACGACGTCAGATATTCGTCGTATTTGCCGGATTCCTTCTGGTAGAGAAATTTAATTTCCCCATCGAAGACGTGGTCATGCTGACGCTGGTCAACGCGGCACTAACCTTCTTTCTCGCGCCGAAGATTGGCCGCCTGATCAGCTACATCGGCGAGCGCCGTGCGCTGACACTGGAGTATATTGGCCTGATCGTCATCTTCGTCAGCTATGCCTTCGTAGACACCATAGAATTCGCGATCGCGCTCTATCTGCTCGACCATATGTTTTTCGCCATGGCCATCGCAATCAAGACTTATTTTCAGAAAATCGCCGACCCAGCGGATATCGCTGCAACCTCCAGCATTAGCTTCACCATCAATCACATCGCCGCGGTTCTACTGCCAGCAGCATTGGGACTGGTCTGGGTAATCAATCACAGTGCCGTCTTTCTGGTCGGTGCCGGTATCGCCTGCGGCTCCTTGCTGCTTTCCCAGCTCATACCAGACCATCCGCGGCCTACAGCTGAGACCCGCCTCGCGGCGCAGCAGCCAATCTAGGCCAATTCAGGCCTTCCTTAACGTTAAATAACGTTACTTCACTTATTTCGGCCAGCTCTTTGCCGTATCGTGCCAGCCTTATCTGCATATATCACCGCTTATAAGGAAATTACCGTGACCATTCGTATCTATCTGCCAGCAGTCTGTACCTCTATCATCTTTTCCCTAGCTACTCAGGCAGCCTTTTCTCAAAGCACTGAGCAGATCGAAGAGGTCATCGTCTGGGGACGCTCCCTGCAACTGCTGGGGACTTCTGACTCAGCCTCACAGGGCGTTGTCGGCTACAGTGATTTTTCTACCAGGCCGCTGTCCCGGGTCGCCGAGCTGGTGGAAGTCGTTCCCGGCATGATCGCCACACAGCACAGCGGTCCCGGCAAGGCGAACCAGTACTTCCTGCGCGGCATAAACCTCGATCATGGCTCGGATTTCTCGACCTACTTCGATGGCATGCCGGTTAATTTTCGCACCCACGCCCATGCTCAGGGTTATATGGACCTGAATTTCATCATTCCCGAGATCATCGAGAGAGTAGAGTTTCAGAAAGGCCCCTACTTCGCCGACACCGGTGACTTCTCACTGGCCGGCTCGAATTCGATGAAGACCTATGACGCGCTGGCGGAAAGCTTCACGGAAATAACCTTCGGCCTGGAAGATGAGATGCGTCTGGTTACGGCTAATTCCTATCAACTCGAGGAAGGCACACTACTGGCCGCCTTCGAGCACCATCAGTCTAACGGACACTTCGATCTGGATCAGGACGTACGCAAATTTAACGGCCTGCTTAAATACACCGGCACCCTTGCAAACATTCCCAGCCGCATAACCTTCTCTGCCTACGACTCTCAGTGGATCTCTACCAATCAGGTACCACAGCGTGCCGTCGACAGCGGACAGATCTCTCGGTTCGGTTTCATCGACCCCGACCTGGGCGGTGAGTCCCATAGAATTTCTCTAACCGGAAATTTCGAGATCAATAGCTGGGATCTCAATCTCTATGCCAGCTCCTATTATATGAGCCTGATTAACAACCCAACCTACTTCCTCAATAATCCCGCTGACGGCGATGAGTTTGAGCAGGAAGATGAGCGGCGGCTATTCGGTGGCTCGCTGCGCAAGTCTAGCGAGTCTGAGATATTTGGCCTGCCTGCCACCGAGACCGTGGGTATCGATGTTCGCTATGATGATGTGAATGAATTAAACCTGTTCAACACCATTAGTCAGCGCCGAGTCAGCAGCATTCGCGAGGATGAGGCAGAAGAGTTCAGCACCGGCATCTTCGCCGAGTCGCAGATCTCATTAACGGACAAACTCCGCGCCACCGTCGGTGTGCGCGTAGACTTTTATTCTTTCGAGGTGGATGCGCTGCGCGCAGCAAATTCCGGCAGCGATCAGGACTCTCTCTGGCAGCCAAATATGGGCCTGGCCTATCGTGCAAACCAGAATCTGGAGTTCTATCTAAACTACGGTCATGGCTTCCATTCGAACGACGTGCGAGCAGCAGTAACTACAATCGACCCTGTTACCCTCAACCCTTCTGCGACACAAGATGTTCTGGTCGAGGGCAAGGGAAGTGAGATTGGCTTTCGCTACGACACATTGAATGGATTCAATATAGCTATCGCCGCCTTTGAGCTGCGCACGGATTCGGAACTGGTGTTCGTCGGCGACGCCGGAACCACAGAACCTAGCGATCCCACCAGCCGACGCGGTGTTGAGATTAATTCCTTCTGGGAGATCAATGAAAACTGGGTCTTCGATTTCAGCGCAGCAAAAACCAACGGCTATTTCCGCGGACTGCCCTCGAATGCCGATAGCATTACCGATGCCCATGAAGAAGTCGTGGCCGTCGGCCTAACCCATGTTGGCAATAACGGCCTAACTGCCAGCCTACGCCTGCGACACTTTAGCGATGCCGCCCTGACCGAAGATGAATCCGTACAGAAAGATGGCTCGACACTGATTCATGCCGGCGTGTCCTACGCGTTCAACAACTGGGAGATCGGTATCGATGCGCTCAACCTAATGGATGCAGAAGACGATGACATCGCCTACTTCTTCGAGTCACAACTCGCTGTTGAGACAGCCGGAGTAGAAGATATCCATTTCCACCCCTCTAACCCACGCCATATTCGTCTCTTGTTGAAGTATCGCTTCTAAAACGACAGACAATAAAAAGCCCGCTAACATCGCTGCGAGCAGGCTTTTCGAATGCCATGCTGATCCTGCCCGACCTTGAATTCATCGGTGAGCAAGCTCGCAGCAATGGGTATGACTCATGCGAGCAATCAGGGCCGAAGGTCCGTTAGCCGGAATATGCCCGTTGTTGCGGGCGGCCAGGCATCACCCCTGAACCTGCCACCAAAACCCGGGTTGCAATTAATCTATTGCGGTAACTAGATATTCTCTAAAGATATCTAAGAATCTAATGACCTTGTTCGAACACCACTGTAAAGCTCACGGGAACCGCGCGACTGATACTGGGCAGTCCAGCCACCTCACGCAATTTCTCCACGCCCGCGGTCAATGCAAACGCATCGGACATTACGATAATAGGCTTCAGGGTCGATACGACAGCGCCTTCTCCAGTTCGAGTAATCTGCACATCGGCAGCCAGGGCGACGCTTTGACCGTGCAGAGACAATTCGAAATCGACCTGTCGTCCAGTCGATGCACCCGCATCCATATCGGTTAGCGCATCGAGATCGATGCTACCGCTGATAGTTGCCTCGGGAAACATATTCGTCTCGAACAGCATTTCTTGCATGCGCTCGTTACGAATTTGAATCATCGTGTTCACACTGGCCAGCTCAATAGTAATTTCAACATCACCGTTGTCGCCAATAGTGCCGGAGAGTCTGTCGAAGCTGTGCGCCTCTGCGACATGCTCAGCCTTAACAGTAACGAAACTAAGACTGGATGCTTCATTATCCAATGACCAATGAGCCTGCGCAGCGCTCACAAATAAAACAGAGCTTACCAGCGCTGCTAACCCAGCCTGTAGAAATTTCGAGATCATACTTACACTCCTCTTTGTCCTGTCCCGTCGGCAAATTGGCCGAACTGGTTTAATTTATAGGTATGGTAACCACTGAGCGGATCAATCTCAGGGACTGCCTAGCTTACTGCAATTCAAGGACAATAGACCATCAAAGTTGAAGATATTTCCTCTATCACGGACATACTAATCACAATTGGCCCTCAATTGCGCTTTGAGTGCCGTGCGCTAACAGTTAGAATTGGTCTCCCTTTACTGTTGGGGCTCATCATTTCGATTAGGCCATCAATTACCCCAAAGCAGATCCAAGGTAACTCACAATCAATCGAGTCGAAACATAGCCAGGCATGAAATCGAATACTAGCAGCCCAATCGTAAAGCACCTGGTCTTGATCGGCGGCGGCCACAGCCATCTTGCCGTCCTGAAAAAGTTCGGCATGGATTCGGTCCCCGGACTGAGCATTAGCCTGATAAGTCGCGACATAGAGACGCCCTACTCCGGCTCACTTCCCGGTTACATCAGCGGCGTGTACAACCGCGACGATATTCATATCGATCTAAGACAACTAGCACAATTCGCCGGCGTGAGACTGATACACAGTGAAGTGAGTCATGTCGATTTCGAACAGAAGACGATTCACCTAGATGGCAGGCCAGCTATCGAGTTCGACCTCATCTCTTTAAATATTGGCTCTAAGCCGAATGCGACAACGATTCCTGGCGCGGCAGATTTTGCCATTGGCATTAAACCCATCGATCAATTTCTACGTCACTGGGATATCTTGCGCACAGACATGCTCGCCACTATAGATATCCAGAACAAGAGCTATCGCTTCCTAATCGTGGGCGGAGGGCCGGCGAGTGTAGAGTTAGCCTTTGCCGTCCAACATCGAATTCACAGCGAACTCGCGATAAAGAAATTCGATGGATCGCCACTTGAAATAGGCATCGTTACGGCAGACGAAGAGTTACTCAAATTCCACAACAGCAAGGTTCGACATTTTATTAAGGCAGAATTAGCCAAGCGGGGAATCGCTGTCTACCCCGAGCATGAAGTCATCAAATTTAGCAATGGGAAAATTCATTGCAGCGATGAACGAGTAGTCGAGGCCGACTCCATAGTCTATGCGACGGGCGCAAGCATCCCGCAATGGCCAGCGGAATTTGGCCTGGCGATAGGTGACGACGGCTTTATCGAGGTGAACGATTTTCTGCAATCCACCAGCCATGAGTTTGTTTTTGCCGCAGGTGACGCTGCCACTATCAAAGGCGAGCCCAGGCCGAAGTCTGGCGTGTACGCAGTAAGACAGGGCAAGCCGCTGGCGGAGAACCTGCTACGCTATGCCACAGGCAAGAAACTAAAACCCCATCGCCCTCAGAAAAATGCGCTGGCCCTTATCAATCTTGCCAATAGAAAGGCTATCGCCTCACGCAACAAGCTATTCTTCCAGGGCCGCTCAGTCTGGTCGCTGAAGAACTCTATCGATACCGCATTTCTGCGTAAGTACAGCCAGTTCCCGACTATGCCGGATGGCCTGGACATAGCGAACGGCCTGGTCAGCGAGGAAACAGAGCAGCAGCTGCGCAAACACGCGATGCGCTGTGCCGGCTGTGGCGCCAAAATAGCCGGAGACGTATTGCAGGAAGTGCTGCAGGAATTACCCGGCCAGCACAATGGTGACGTACTCTCATCCGGATCGGTTAGCGAGGATGCCTCACTTATTAATTTAGAAGATGGTCGCGTTTTACTACAGAGCGTCGACCAGCTTAGCGCCTTTATTAATGACCCCTGGTTATTTGCCAAGATTGCCAGCAATCATTGCATGAGCGATATCTATGCGATGGGCTGCATGCCGCACTCGGCTCTTGCCATCGTCGGCATTCCCGCGGCGAGCAAAAAGATTAGCAAGGCCACACTAAGAGACGTCATGCATGGCTGCAGCGAGGCATTAAACGAGAACGACTGCACCCTAATCGGCGGTCATTCCGCCGAGTCCAAAGAGCTAGTGTTTGGTCTGTGCGTCAATGGCTTCTCAGAAAGAGATGCCCTGCTCGGCAAGGATGGCATGCACACCGGCGACATCATCATCCTCTGCAAACCCCTGGGCACTGGCACGCTATTAGCCGCCGACATGCGCTTCAAGGCCCGGCATCGCTGGATGGAGGCCGCACTGCAGCAGATGTTGCTATCCAACAGGAAGGCCGCTGAATGTTTTATTCAGCACAGGGCCACCGCTTGCACCGACATTACCGGTTTTGGGCTGGCCGGCCATCTCTTCGAGATGCTTGAGTCAAACAATATAGAAGTGGAATTGAGCCTGGCCGATCTGCCGGCATTAGATGGCGCACTGGAGACTCTACAGCAGGGAATATTCAGTTCACTTCACGCGGATAATGCCCTGGTAAGAAATAATATATTCAATAGCGAAGCTTTCCAGGGCAACCCACGCTTAGACCTGATGTTCGACCCGCAGACAGCCGGAGGTCTGCTAGCGAGCGTCCCGGATGTCGAGGCGCAAGCCTGCATCAAGCAGCTGCGCGAATCTGGTTACCCTGAGGCTAAAGCCATTGGTCGAGTCGCTAAAACAGCAGCGCAGCTGCCGGCACTGATTCTAAAATAGGGCGTATAGAAATTATTTACTAACCCTAAGCTCTACCGTGTTGCCCGCTATGTCTTTCATATAGATCGAACGACCCATTCCCTGCGCACCATAACGCTGCTGAAAATCGGCGACCTCGACACCGTGTTCTTGCAGGTGCGACTTCAGCGCCAGCTCATCGACAGGCTCAATCTGCAGACAAAAATGATCGACATTATTTCCCGTCTCCCCGGGCGCCGCACCGCCAACTCTTCCCAATTCGCCCGCAACGTCCACTATGTCTATGAGCGAGTCACCGGCTCTGAGTTGTGTTAGCCCCATCTGCGCGTGCGTCTCTCGCTCCAATTCACAACCCAACACATCGCAGTAAAAATCGATGAGCTCGCGATAGCGATCGGTGCGCAGTACGATATGGTCGATTAGTTTTGGTTTAATCATAACTCGCCTAATGCTTCCTGTTACATCACAGCTCGAATCCAGACTGCAGACTCGCCTAGCCAACTCGCTGGAAGATGAAGACCAGCTGCGTTATAGTCCTGTGCAGAATCTATACCCCCTAGCAAGGTAATACAATGAAGTCATTCCATGTCGCCTACCGGGCAAGTGTCACGACCCTGCTCCTGTTAATCGCAGCCATTAGTTCAGTTAGCTTCGCCCAAGACGACGGCGCCGCATCGGTCTTGCAGCGTTACGGCAACCTAGATATAGAACGCACCGGGCCCACAATCGATGCCGAACTTGCACAGAAGTATCTGCGTCGCGGCAACACTTACAGCAACCTGGAACGCTTTGAAGAAGCCATCGACGAATACAGAAAGGCTATTAGCGCAGACCCGAATCTTGATGGTGCGATTCGCAATCTAGCCAATACCTATTACTTCCTGGAGCGCTATGAAGAGGCGAAGCCGCTGCTGGCCAGATTCATCCGGCTCCAGTCGAGCACAACGGCATCCTTAATCGCTGCGGTAACAACTCTGGGTGAACTAGAACGGCGCGATGGAAACTTTGACGCGTCGATAGACTATGACCTGCGCGCAATCGAACTTGATTCGGACAACGACTCGCAAGTGCATATCATGGCTAACACCTATAACAATGCTGGCGAAGCTGACAAGGCTTTCGCTGTCTATCAGAAGGCGATCGAAGTGATGCCCGACAATGCCTTCTTCGACCGCAGCCTGGGTCGTATTCTGGAACAGGAAAATCGCATCGAGGAGGCTCTGCAGGCTTACGAGTCTGCCGCTGCCAAGAACCCGGACTCAGACTTCTATACCAATCTCGCCGAGTCGCTACGCAATCGCCTGCAACGCTAAACCACTTCCCGGCGAGCGGGCTATTGGCTTGCTTCGGCAGAGTCCAGGAGCAACGCCTCTCTTTCCGCTAATGACAATTCAGCGAGTCGGCTAACCTCGGCATAGAACTCGGGAAAGTTCTGATTCGATTTCTCGAACAGACCTTCGAACAAGGGCAGCAAATCGTTGTAAGAAGTAATCGTACCTAGCTGCGCATTGTTTAGCGAGCGCGCGAACCAGCCATCATATCCCGCGTAGCCCTGCCAATGGCGCTTCAAAGACGCATAGTCATCTCGCAATGACTGCTGCAGCTGCGACTTGCGTACGCGCATCGACTGTTCGCCGAGCTCTTGCTGATAGAGCATCTCGAATCGATCTCTATAACCCGTAACCAAATCGACGAACTGTCGCTGCCGCTCATACTCCAACAAGGCAGCATCGATGTCGGACACCGCTGCGCTCTGCGCAAGCCAGCGCCGAACCCCCTCTCGCTCTACCGCCGTAGCAAAACTCTCGTTGAAAGTGGTATCGCCGCTTACATAGACAAGCTGATGCGCCAACTCATGAAATATTAGGCCCGCCAGTTGATGATCAGCCCGATCGAGTACAGTGCTTAGCAGCGAGTCCTCAAACCAACCCAGGGTTGAGTAGGCATCTACGCCCCCGGTATAGACATCGAAGCCTTCCTGCTCCAGCTTCGCAGCATAGTTCAATGCGGATTGTTCAGAGAAGTAGCCACGATAGGACACGCAGCCAGCGATTGGATAACACCAGTTCACCGGATCGACGGAAAATTCTGACGCGGCGAAAACATTCCAGACTACGTGCTCACGCTCGACATCTACATAGCTCGAATAGTGATCCCCCACCGGCAAGCCCAGCTCTGTCTCGGCAAACTTCCTAATCTCAATGACCTTCTCAAACTTCTCAAGCAGCTGTGGCGGCAACTCTTCTTGCTGCAATAGCCGCCGAATATCTTCCCGCCCGAAGACTATGGCAAGCTGGCCCCGCGCCGCCTGCGAGTAGTAACCCACCGTCTCGCAAGATACCAGAGCGATAGACAGCAGCATCAGCGCAAGCGCCTTCACTGCATTCGACTTGTAGAGTTTGCCTGACGCTAGCAATTCATTCTCCCTGCAGCGTAGCAAGTACAGAGCGTGAACCCGCTAACTCACGGTGTTCGCCTAGATAGATTCCCTGCCAGGTGCCTAGCTGTAATCTGCCCTGCGTTATTGGTATGGAGAGCTCACAGCCGAGCAGGCCAGACTTTATATGAGCGGGCATATCATCTGGCCCTTCCAGGGTGTGTTCGTAATAGGGAGCATTTTCTGGCGCCAGCTGATTGAAGTGTGACTCCATATCGCGACGGACCGAGCTATCGGCGTTCTCATTAATGCTCAAAGAGGCGGATGTGTGCTGCAGGAACAGATGCAGCAATCCAATATTAACAGTAGCAAGCTCGGGCAGCGCTGCCAGCACTTCGTCGCTGACCAGATGAAAGCCGCGGGATCTTGCTCTAAGCGCTATTGGTTTCTGCAACCACATAGCTTAGAGACCAGCCAGTTCGATCTCAAACAGGTGTGCCCAGTTCTTGCCAGTAACAAACAAACGTTCACCCTCGGCATCCCAAGCAATGCCGTTTAGCACGGCCTCGGAACTTCCCAGCTGTGTCTGCTGGGATAAGCCGCTTAAGTCTATGATCGAATTGACCCCACCAGTTGCCGGGTCGATGCGCAGAATATAATCGGTCTGCCAGACATTGGCCCACACTTCGCCATTGATATATTCCAGCTCGTTTAACTGACTGATAGCATTGCCTGCATATTCCACCTGCACACTGCGCTGCGGTGCAAATGTCTCAGGATCCATAAACTGCAGGGCAGCCGTGCCATCACTTAGTATTAGATGCTCACCATCGTAGGCTAAGCCCCAACCCTCCGTCGCATTGTAATGAGAGCCCACCGAATCGAAGCTCGACTTGTCATACACGAAGACGAGATGAGACTGCCATGTGAGCTGATAGATTTTCTCACCGACGATTTCGATTCCTTCGCCGAAATAACGCTGTGACAAGTTCTTACTCATCAGAACTTCGCCATCATCGAGATTGATCTTACTTAGGGAGGACTGGCCATTCTTTCCAGTCCCTTCAAATAGAAAACCTTCGTGATAGAGCAAACCTTGGGTAAAAGAATTGATATTGTGCGGATAGGTATTAATTACCTTGTAGCCATAGCGGGGAACCTGCTCCTGTGCCTGCAATAGAAACGACGCGCAGCACATCAACAGGAACAGTAGCGTTCTTGATCGTCTTAGGCGAATAGTCAAATTTTCTCCCATGCTATAGTATTGCTCGGACTCATGAATAACAGCTGAATGATCGGAGCGCGTATGGCGGATGACTGTCTGTTTTGCAAAATTATCGCAGGGGAAATACCCTCTAACAAGGTTTATTCCGACGATGATGTGTATGCCTTCCACGACATAAACCCCGCGGCCCCTACGCACATCCTCATTATTCCCAAGAAACATCTGACTGATGTGTCGGCAAGCGATGCCAACGATCAGGCATTGCTGGGAAAACTGCTATTAAAAGCGAATCAAATTGCCGCCGAACAAGGGCTCAGCGAAGATGGCTTTCGCTATGTGATCAATACGGGAAGCAACGGTGGACAGACCGTCTACCACCTGCATCTACACATTCTTGGTGGCCGCGCGCTGAACTGGCCGCCAGGCTAAAGCAATAATAGCCCCGTCAGACTCTAACTAACTGCGCAGCCGCTGCAGTTGGCTGTGCTGCGCATCACACACACCCTTCTCCGTAATAATCTTACTAATCAGACGTGCCGGTGTTACATCGAAACCGAAGTTGCTTATCGCCGTGCCTTCGGGGCAGAGTCTGATCTTACTCAGTTCGCCTTTTTCATCGACTCCGCTGAGATGACTGACTTCTTCCGCATCCCGCTGCTCTATAGGAATTTCTTTGAGACCGTCTGAGAGGGTAAAGTCTATGCTCGATACCGGCAACGCCACAAAGAAAGGCACGTCGTTGTCGAACGCCGCCAAGGCTTTTAGATAGGTTCCGATCTTATTGCACACATCCCCGTTAATCGTGGTTCGATCGCTGCCAACAACACAGCAGTCTACCTGACCATGTTGCATCAGATGTCCGCCCGCATTATCGACGATCAGCGTATGCGCGATATCGTGTTGTGCGAGCTCCCAACAGGTAAGCGATGCACCCTGGTTACGGGGCCGAGTCTCATCGACCCAAACGTGCAATGGCACTCCAGACTCCGCCGTCTTATAGATAACCGACAGCGCCGTTCCCCAATCTACCGTTGCCAATGCGCCGGCATTGCAATGCGTGAGAACCTGCAGCGGCTTACTCTTGTCATGTTTTTCATTCCAGATCTCCTGCAGCAGGGCTGTGCCATGCTCCCCGATTTGGGCACAGATCACACTATCTTCACGCTCCATCGCCTGCGCCTCCTGCAAGGCTACTTCGACTCGTTTCTCGACGACGGTGTGACGCAACGCTGCATTGACTCTATCCAGCCCCCATCGCAGGTTCACCGCAGTCGGTCGCGTCGCTGCCAGCTTGTCCATGGCGACGGCCAGTTGCTGCGGATCTTCAAGCAGCGCCAGATAGATGCCATAGGCAGCGGCTACACCAATCAAGGGCGCGCCGCGCACCTGCATCGACTCGATGGCATGACAGGCATCTTGGAGTGTATTCAGGGTAATGATTTCAAAGCGATGAGGCAGGCGAGTCTGATCAATAATATTAACGCTATTATCACTCTCTTCGAACCAGATGCTTTGGTATTGCTGCCCGTTAATTTTCACTATCGCCTCGATAGAATGTAGAAATTAGATTACGCGCTCATTGCCGCCATCGACAGGCAGCTGTGTCCCGGTGGTCTTGGAGAGCGATTGCCCGGCAAACACAGTGACCGCCTTCGCCACATCCATTGCGGCGACCTCAGTTTTCAGCACATTCGACTGCTTATATTCTTCAACGCTAAGGCCATAATGTGCGGCGCGACTAGCCAATACTTCCTCGCTCCATATCGCCGTATCATACACCGCATTAGGGTGCAGCACGTTAACCCGAATACCCGCTTCCCCCAATTCCAGAGCGGCGATGCGCGCCATCTGCGTCAGGCCAGCCTTGGCTACCGAGTAAGCCGCAGCACCAGGCCCGGGTGCCGGTACGTTTTTAGAGGCAACTATGACAACCGCAGGGTCTAGGCCATTGCGCAGAAATGGCACGGTGGCGCGCAGTAGTTTCATGTGTGAAGTTTGATTTAGCTGCTGCGAAAATTCCCAGTTGTCATCACTCATTTCTTCCAGGGGCTGGCTGGCAGAAAAATTGCCCGCATTGCTTACTACGATATCGATACCACCAAACTCGGCCACCATCTGCTGCAATGCAGAATCTATCGCCTGCGAATCGGTGACATCACAGCGCACAGCCACTACTGCACCGTCAGTAAACTGTTCGGCAAAACCCTCGGCGATATCTAGCGCCAATACGACGGCACCGCGGTCCGTGAACTCCTCGACACAGGCCTTGCCTATACCCGACGCAGCCCCAGTCACCACCACTACCTTGCCCTCGAACTCCGGTGTGTGCGCCGAGCTTTTCAACTTCGCCTGCTCCAGTTCCCAGTACTCCACATCGAACAGATCTTGCCTTGGCAGTGCCTGCCAGCCACCCAGAAATTCGGCTTGTTGAATCGACTTGATCGTATGCCCACAGATGTCCTGCACAATCTGTAAGCGTTTCTGATTGGGCGCCAGATAGACCATGCCCTTGTTACGCCAGACGCCATAGCGCGGCATAGTATCCAGACACTGATGGGATGGGTCACTGTGCTTCTCGAAGTACTCCAGATAGTCGGCCTTAAACTGTTGCAGACCGGGAAGAGGATCTGCATCGAAGACTGCCGCGAAGGCTTTGGCATGAATCGTATGATCGGGCGTCAGCGGGCCGCGAGTCGCCAGGTCCTGACAATTCTCCAGATTGGCGAATCCGGATGCCTTCTGCGTTGTCTCGAGCCGAAGCAATACAGGTCTATCCATCATCTGCGCGGCTGCCTTGCGCAGGCGGCTAAGCTGAAGACAGTCTTGCCCGGTCGCCTTATAGCTGGCGCTGGCCAATCCACCGGCTCCAGTTTTCTGCTGTAGAAACTGTTCTGCCTTGCTAACCAGTTCGATCATAGTGCTATAGCTGGTCTTTGCATCTTCATCGAAGGTGAAAATACCATGGTGTAACAAGACGATACCCCGCAAGGATGACCACTGAACCTTTGCTGTGGCCTCGGCGACCTGCTGCGCCAGAATAAAGCCGGGCATCATATACGGAAGAATCAGCACCTCATCGCCATAGATCTCCCGCAGCAGCGACTCCCCATAGGGGCTGTTGCTTATGGCAACGACGGCATCCGCATGACTGTGATCTACATATCTGTGGGGAATTAACGCATGCAGTATGGCCTCGACCGAAGGCGTAGGTGCGGTCGGGTCCAATAGCGCAAGCCGCAGCTGACGCATCATCTCGCTATCGCCCAGTGCCGTGAGCTCTCCAAGCCGCAGTAGGTGCTCCATCTTTACGGCAGGAAAGCCCGGGGCCTGAATGGTGCGCAGATCCCAGCCGGAGCCTTTAACGAAGAGAACCGGTTCGACCTCGCCAAAGATATTCTCTAGCTCTCCTTTCACCGAGGTATTACCGCCACCATGAAGCACTAAATCGGCGTCCTTCCCTAAGAGCTGCGAGGTATAGACGCGCAGGCCCAGATTGCTATCTTGCTCGGTGTGCGCGGCCGCCTCAGATTCTATCCAGCGATTTTTCATGATAAATAACAACTCAGTATAGGCTTATAAAATTCAGGTCGGAGCAAGAGTCCGACCTCAAACGAAAAACGCACCATCGGACTCGATAGTGCGTTTGATAGTTCTCTCGTCTGTGCGATTGCAGTTAACAGCTGCAACACAGGGCGTTTCTGTCGCTAGGGCTCGACTATAGATATATTCGCCATACCAGCCTGCCGTGCCGCATCCATGATCATTACCAGAGTAAATACATCGGAGTCGTTGTTAGGCTGGATAATGACAGAAGCTGCGGGATTTTCGGCCTTCAGCTGATCAATATTGGATCGAATGAAATTCGGGAGAATCGGACGTGGATTACCGTTGAGGATAATCTCGTTGTTAGAACCGATTTCAAAAAGAATATTCTTCTTCTCATCATCCGGTGGCGGTTGGTCGCTGTTGTTATTGTCGCTACTTGCAGCACTTACAGACGTTTCGGATAGAAATGTCGCTGTTACCACAAAGAAGATCAACAGGATAAAAACCACATCCAACATAGGAGTAAGGTCGATCTTGGTATCGTCGTTCTTGCGCTTTCCGGCTATTTTTTTCATTATTATGTCCTGACTGTCCTAACTACTAATGTCTTAACTTCCCGTGTCCCAACCACTCGGAACGCCGCATAAATTCTGGCTTGATTCCTAAATCTAAGGAATACAGTCCCTGAGTATAGCAACCATGTCAGCAGAATTAAAAGCCAGATTTCACTCGGCTAATCCAAGCCATAAAAAAGGGAGGCTAAAGCCTCCCTTTTTTACTATTACCTGGCCATCACGCCTATTGAGAGAAATTTACTCTCAAGGCGAAATAGATATAACTAACTGATTTTCATATCTTTTATTAAGAACCCTGAGCCGAAGTTCGCCCTTATTACTTCTTCAGAGAAGATACGGTGAACTTAACCAGCTCTTTCAACTGCTTCGGCGTCTTGCCGTCGCGGCTGTTTACGCGCATGCCGTGCAGGCTATTCATCAGCACATCCGCTGCAAATTCGACGCTTACACCCTTCTTAACCTTGCGATTCTTGAAGGCCTCCTTCAAGCGCGCCACCAGGGCCTTGCGGATAGTGGCGAGGGAGCTACGAACCACCTTGCGCATTTCCTTGTCGTAATTGATGCTCTCACAGACCGAATTAACCAGCAGACAGCCCATGCTGCGGTGCTTATTGGTTACCTTGAGAACCGTCTCATCGAAATAGGCTTCAATAGCCTCCCAGGGACCCAATTTTGAGTTCTTAAGAGAGGCTGCTATCTGCGTCTCAACAACTTTATTGTAGTGGTCAACACAAGACTTAAAGAAGGTATCCTTGTCACCGAAAGAATTATAGAGAGTTCCTCGATTAATACCTGTGCAATCCAATAATTTTTGCACTGAGCTTGCTTCATAGCCTTCCCGCCAGAACTGCTCCATTGCATTGGTTAATACTTTGTTTTCATCAAACTCAACTGGTCGTGCCATATTCTGCTTCTCTGTCTGTGTTCTACAAATAAAAGATTAGACTCCATCCAACGCTTAGCCTTAGCTATTCTTTTGCGCGGCCTTCCTCCAAACTAGGAGGGGCGCCATTGTAGTACAGCTATTCCCTTTTTACACAAAATGCAGAAGAAAATTTCCCATTTTTGACCCAAAATTAATAAAGTTTTAAAAACACGCTGATAAACAGCCTCTTAATAGTGCACGAATGTGATCTGCATCACGCTCTATTCGAGTAATGCTGAGCTTATGAGGAAGGTTGCGAATAGCTGCACGGGATTTTCTGAGCAAAAAGTGATGGCTTGAATGGAGATTCAAGTAAGAGAAAACTCGGAGTGAGGGACTAGTCGTGCTATACGGCGCTAAATGTCGTCACAATTAAACCGATCAATCCACCAAACACACAACCCCAGACAACTAACCAGCCCAGGTGCTTACGGATCATCTGTTGGATTATTTCCTTGACCATCTTCGGGGTCATCTGATTCAGTCGATCGTCGATCATGAATTCCAGTTTGTTTCGAATCGCCTCATCGTCCATCGCCAAGCTTAAGGCTGACTGGATATGCTCTTGAAAACTCTCATCCCTCAGCTGCCCGGTAAAAAAGTCACGCATTTGCTCTACGAAGGGGTCCTTCAATGCGGAAAGAGCATCTCTGCCCCCTAACATGCCCACCATGCCTCCAAATGAGGAGTTCATGATCACATCTAAAAGTGACTCGAAGGCCGAGTCCAGATCTAACTCATCGATGACTTTCTTAAGCTGCCCAGCCATCTTCTGAGAGATATCCCCAGCGCCATGAAAAAATTCTTCCAAGTCGGCCTTGTCGAAGAACTGCTCCATGATTAGCTCTCGAATTCCGTGTTTAAACTCTTCGAATCGAAGAGGAATGACACCCGAGCCATAGATACCGGGCACACGCTCGAATAACATATGCACAGCCAGCCAGTTGGTGATGCCGCCAGAGAGAGCGAACAGACCCGTGTTGAGCACATATATTTGATAGGGGCCATCCACCAGCAAGCCCGCTGCTACCAGGCAGGCAGCGATAAAATTACTCAGCACACTCTTATTGATGACAGGCCTCGTGGAAGTTCATGATCGTGACAGGGTTAAGATTAAAATCACCGGCGCATGTTAATAGATCAGTACGGGCTGAGGCAAGTGAGGATAAGCCTGGTCTGGCAGCTACTGACCGAGATGCATATCGGACATCTGTCTATAGCTGGAGGTAATGACTCTGTCGCCTTGCTGGAGACCATCGATCACTTCAACGTAGCGGTTGTTCCGCCTTCCTGCGCAAATATCGCGCCAATTGGCATAGCTGCCCTCAGAATCGACAACAAACACCCAATTGCCTCCGGTATCTTGAACGAAGCCGCCTCTAAGCAGCAATAGAGACTCAACGGGACTACCTAAGGTCAGGTCCATCTGCAAGCTTTGCCCCCGCCTGACTTCGCTTGGGGTAAGTCCATCGAACACCAGATCCACCTCGAAGGTACCGTCGGTAACCTCGGGGTAGACTTTTAGCAGAGCCGACCGTCGTTATTTGCAAGGTACTTACAGTCTCCGGCTGAAAATAGCCTAGAGAAGATTCGAATAGCAGCACTAACAGCGGATAGCACAACAGGGCGATGACCAGGGCTTTTACTGACTTGCTTTTCATAACATCTCTAATGTGTTTAATTTGAGGCGCTTATTGGACAGCATTTTCAGTTCGCTCTGGGCTGTTCGGCGAGCCGAATGCCTGTTTGAATTGAGGCTCCAAATCTTCCCAGGGCCCATCGAGGGTATAAACAGCACTGGTTAAACTATTCACCTGATTACCGAAAATACGATCAACCAAATAGGCGCCAACCGCGAGTGGTATATTCGCCGTTAGCAGTCCAAGCCAGGGAATATTATTACTAACCGGCAGGGTCAGATACATCTCACCCAGAATTGTTTCGTCTTTAAGGTTAAGGTCGCCAGTAATCTGATAGAGGCTCGATGGCCCAGAAATTACCAATTGGTCTTCGATGTGTACCTGCCCATCCTTCATCGTCAACTGACCCGTAATCTCATCGTAGGCTAAGCCGCTGCGCAGCAAGTCATCACTGAAACGCAGTCGCCGCATGATCGCATCGAAGTTTAGAATACTGATCAACTTGAGTGCGCCCGCCGCTCCCGATCGCTGCAAGAATCTTCCATTCTCGATGTTAATGGCAATATCACCACTGAGATTATCGGCGAGGAAGAACGCTGGACTACCAGGCCAGCTGATATCGGCGACAAATTCGGCGGTGCTACTCTCCAGGCTCGGTGCGTATCCATTGGCGGTCAATACTTCCGCCATATTATCCGCCGTGAGCACACCCGTTAAGGCGCTGCTATGTTCGACCCCGTCGAAGCGCCAGCTAAAGTGCGGAACCAGCAGAGATTCGACTTCCTGATTCGATTCGTTGTCAGCATCGGACTCTGCGGCCGCTGTATCCAAGCCGAGTCGCAGACCGCGAAAATCGAAGGCGAGATCATCTATCTCCGCACCCTCCCTATTGGGGTTAAGAGTAAAGCTCCAGTTTCCGTAGGGAACATCTCCGATACGGAATTCGTTAGTTGAGAAATGCATACGCGGTAATGCCCGCGGATCGATATCCGCCAGCACATCGACTGGATCTTCCTCTTCCAGCAACGCCAACTCCACATCGGCCCGCATAGGAGGACCGATACGATCACTCTCCTCACCAGGCAGATGCAGATACTGCAAGTCCAGACTCAGGTAGTCGTCACTATCGAAAGGAAGCCTCACCTGCCCTGCTATCGAATTACTCTGCAGACCGATCTCCCAATTCTGCTCCATGAGAGCCGGAGTGATACGCATATTTACATCACTCAATTCCTCACCGTAGAAGCGAAAATTCCCTATCTGTAAATCGACGAACGCGATAGTAGAACCGAGGCCTTCGGAGACCGATTCATCGCTATTAAACTCTGCCAGAAATTCACTCCACAGCTCTAACTCAAACCTATCCATATTGCCTAGCACAGCCAAGCCTTCCAATTCGTTGTCACGCAGATTTTCAAAATTGTCCTGAGTATCACCCACAAAGACTAACCCATCTTGTATCTCTCCATCCTCCAGATCGAGATCGAAACTCAATGTGGGACCCAGCGTGCCAACTATCATTTGCCTATTGCCGCTAAACGACATGTCAATCTTCAATGGCAAGGCGACCTCTACCGGCTTGGTAAAAGGGTGTGGCAAGGCGAGCGAGGCACCGAGAAGCGTGGAATCGATTAGCAGGCGATTGCTTGCATCCGCAGCACCACTCTGATCAATACTTAGGTTGGCTCGATAGGCTAACTGCCCTTCCATGCGGGCCATTATGTCTTTCACGAATTGACTCTGCATAGGCCAGTCTATCAATTGTTCTGGGGTAGCCAAGCCTGTGGCTTGAACCAGAATCTCATCGAGCGAGCCCTCTAAGCTTGTGGAAGAAAGCTGTATGTTCGCCAACTGTTGGAACAGCCGCCCCGACAGCTCACTCTCCTCTACCCCTGTGCGGGTATCAAAAATTACCGGCCCGGTTAAATTTTCTATCTGCAGGGCGTAGTCCGGGATTAGCAGGTTATTGTCCTGCACACGCATTTCTAGGCGAACCTCAGTCTCAAGCTGGGGACTGTTCAAAGGCACGTCTACACTTATATCCGCATTGAAGTCTCCCTCGGTCTCCCAATTCGCGAAGGCGTTCTTTAAATCATCACCTACCGCAGAATTCTGCAAATAATTAAGACCATCCGTCGTGGCACCTCCCGCCAAGCCCTGAACGGACACCCAATTTTCTCCCTGATCATTCACTCTAACCGCACCAAGCACCGAGGTTGCGACAACATCGAGGCTGGTGGCTCTGTTCACCTCAATATCTATGTTGCTGTCATCGGTAACCACAAAGGCAGTAACTTCCCGCAGATTTGGCCACTCATCACTAAAATTGAGCTCGCCGTCATTCATCAGATAGAAGCTCTGAAAAGTCTTCGTCTGCGCCGGGGAATTCGGCAAGGTAGAGCCTCGAAAGAGTGCTCCGCTGTTAGCTAGCTCACCATCGAGTATCGCGCCATTCAGCCATTGCATAGTACTCGCCAGACCCGATTCGACCTGCGGTGCATCGGGAAGATAGGCTGCCCTGCCCGCCGCATCGAAGCGCAGAGCCCCAACAAGCAATTCCAACTCAGCTTTAGGCTCACCCTCATTCGGTCTATCTATTATCGATGTAAACTGCACCCGCCCATCGACAATGTCCGTCTCAGCAACGACAGCGTTACTCTTTAGCCTGAGGTGCATTCCCTCATTGAGATTCAGGCTAAACCCGACGCTGCCATTGACGTAATTATGATCCCAAATACTGGTAAACACGGTCGGTATATTTATGCGGAATCGATCGGATTCAACATCCGCAAATCCAGAGGCACTGCGACCCGCTATGTCGTAGTCGACCTCGACATAGCCATCTACACCCCAGATATTGGGTGAGCCACGAACCGAGCCTACGTCTACGCTATTCAGATTCGTTTTGATAAGCATATGCTCTTGAGTCTGCTCTTCTAACGGCACTGAAATACTGAAGTTTTCGAGCTTACCTCTAGGCGCGTATTCGGCGAGTTGCTGCTGCGCACTTACACTCAACAGTCCGCTTTTCTCGATAAACTGAGCGATTAGCGAGACATCAATATTGTCGGCCCAGATTTCTGCACTAGTCTGGGGGTTCAGGGAGGCCAGCACATTGAATGGCGCCCACTGCAACTGCTGCCATGAAAGCCCCATGTCAGACAGAGCCAGCTGCCAGGTCTCTGTGTCCGACTGCCTGCTTAGACTCGCCTTGCCCGAAACATCTTGCAGCGACAGAGTGTCCGAGCCGCTGTTCTGAAGCGCCAATGTGTCCAGCTCAAGCTCAGAGACAAATTCACGCAACTCGCCACGGGAAAACGTGAGCCAAAAATTACCGCTGCCGAACAAATCTTCAATACTCATGTCCGCGACATTCTGTCGGCTAAAAAGATCGCCGTAATTCGCATCGGGAAGCTCAAGATGCAGCAGCCCATCCATATCGGCGAGCTCGTTACCGGTCACCTCAAGCGAGAGCGCCATCTGTTCTACAGAATCTGCCGGAGTCAGATTGGCGTGAAGATAATGTGTGCCATCGCTGTTCGCGATAGAAGCCTGGCCGTTGCTAAGACTCAGAGTATCGCCTTCGAAGGTATGGAGATTGATGACGACATTGCGCAGACTAAGCTGGGAAACTTGTTGTAGCGAGCGGTAGAGGCTATCAAAATCTACGGCCTCGGAATTGTTGCCAGACAGGCCACGCAATTGCCAGGCACCCGATTCAGACTGATTGAGATTTAGCTCCAATGATTCGACAATAAAATCTTCCAAGACCCAAGTACGCTGCCAGATACTTTGGGGGATATCGACAATTACTGTAGCACTCTGCAAACAGAGCGCGGTTTCTTCGGCTGCCAAACTGCCAGTGTCGGCTGCGAGAAGCGACAAGCCATCAACATGGAAAATAGGATTGAAACCCTCGAAGCCACCAGTGAGTGCTTCCACGCGAATCGGGATGCCACTACGCTGAAATACCTGCTCTTCGAAGAAACCGACATAACCGGAGACCGCCGGCATGAACTGACGGCCCGCGCTGACATAGGCTGCCACCAGTACTAATGCAACTGCCAGCATTAGTATAAGTTGTTGACGAACCTTTTTAAGAATTGAACTTAGCATGCCCGGCTACTGTTACGGCTCTTGGTAGATGTCCTGCCGCCATCACTCTAGGTGGACTTGGAGGTTTCTCTGCATACAACACGGTATAGCGCAGGCTTGCTTAACCGTAACTGAAAGTGAGCTAACGGCAAGCCAGCAAAATCCAAGCATTTCAGCCAGAGAGTACAACGTCAAACTGCTCTTGAGTATACATGGGTTCAACCTCAAATTTGACCGTCTTCGCCACTAATTCTTGTAGCTCGGCCAGTGCTGCTGACTCCTCATCAAGCAATCGCTCAACCACGACTTCCGAGGCCATGACCAGCAATACTTTATTCTCATAGGCACGAGCGATGCGCATGATTTCTCGAAATATTTCATAGCACACCGTTTCCGGAGACTTTTGCGTACCGCGACCCTCACAGACCGGACAGGGGCTGTTCAAAATTTGCCCCAGACTCTCTCTGGTTCGTTTACGTGTCATCTCAACCAGACCAAGCTCAGAGATACCTGTAATGGAACTTCGCGCCGGATCTTTTTCCAGCGCCTTGACGAGCGCACGATGCACTCGACGCTGATGTTCTTCATCGATCATGTCGATGAAGTCTAAAATAATAATACCGCCGAGATTTCTGACACGAAGCTGCCTCACGATAGCAGCGGCCGCTTCAAGATTCGTTTTTAGAACCGTCTCCGCGTGATTCTTGCTACCAATATATCCTCCGGTGTTGACATCGATAGTTGTCATGGCTTCGGTCTGATCGATTATCAGGTCGCCATCGGATTTCAGCATCACCTGCCGACCTAAGGCCTTGTTAATCTCATCCTCGATACCGAATAGATCGAATAACGGGCGGTCACCTACATAAGCTTCCAGCTTAGCAACTGACTCGGGAATGAAGTCCTGCAGAAATTGCTTGATCTCTTTTTGCGACTGCCCACTGTCTACACGAATTTTCTCCACTTGGGGGGAAATGAGATCGCGCACGATCCGCATATACAAGGGTTCTTCGCGATACACCGCACTGATCTTCTTTGTTTTCTCGATACGCTGATTGACCTTTAGCCACAGTCGATGCAGGTAACGTATGTCTTCACTAAATTCATCTGCTGTCACTCCCTCAGCAGCGGTGCGCACGATAAAACCACCCCGCTCCTCCCAGGATTCCCCCTCCAGACTCTGCTGAAGTTGTTCCATTAAGCGCTGCCTTTCCTGCTCATCCTCGAGACGCTGTGAGAGCCCTACGTGTTTGCTGCGAGGCAGGTAGACGAGATTTCTTGACGGCAGGGTTAGATGTGTAGTGAGCCGGGCTCCCTTTGTACTGATTGCATCCTTGGCAACCTGCACCACGATGAATTGCCCTTCCCGCAGTAATTGCTGTATCAATTGTGGCTGCGCATCCCTGACCTCGAAACCATCGGCGTCGATTGCGGCAATATCTGAGGCGTGAATAAAGGCGGCTTTCTCCAGACCGATATCGACGAAGGCTGCCTCCATCCCCGGCATTACTCTTACGACCTTGCCATAGAAGATATCCCCCACGTGTCCGCGGTGATTGTGGCGCTCGATGAATATCTCTTGCAGCAAGCCATTCTCAATAAGCGCGACTCGCGTTTCCAGCGCCGTTACATTAATAAGAATTTCTTCACTCATAGGTCTTTTCTAATCCGAGGGAATATGTGGCTGCCCGCTTACACCGAACTCGGTAAGCAGCTGCGCGGTCTCAAACAGCGGCAACCCCATGACGCCGCTGTAACTGCCATGCAATTGTTCCACGAAGACAGCCCCGTAGCCCTGAATCGCATAGGACCCGGCCTTTCCTTCGGGCTCGCCGCTCGCATAGTAGCGTCTGGCTTCTGCTAAGCTGATTTCACGAAACGTAACTCGCGACTCCGAAAATAGCGCCGCCTGCTTGTTCTTCGTGGCAAGCATGACCGCAGACAATACGCGGTGCTCGCGGCCAGATAGACGCAGCAGCATGTCCAGCGCATCGCTCTCGCTACTGGGTTTACCTAGCACGTCGGCGTCACAGACCACGCTGGTGTCCGCCGCCAGTACCAACGTGTGGTCGCCACCCTGACTGGCAGCCAGTTGGCTAAGCGCTGACATCGCCTTCTCCATCGCCATGCGCATGACATAGTCTTCTGCAAGCTCAGCAATTCGAATCGATTCATCGATATCCTGACTGCGCACAGTGAAGCTAACGCCAATCTGAGCGAGCAACTCCTGCCGTCTGGCAGAGGCGGAAGCTAATATGATCGGCTCCATTACAGACCTCGGCTAGCGCACATCGAAGCTACGGCGAATTTGTCGCAGCAGTTGGAACAGAGAGGGCCAAATAACCGCGCTGGTTACCGCCGCCATCAAGAACATCAGATTGGCGGATACGCTCTGGCCGGTTAGGATCTGCAGCCAGTTGCACAGCATCAAATTCAAGCCGACCAGGGCAAGCACCAGGCCGCTCTGCTGCAGCGTCGAAAACATGCGCATACGCAGATGCAGACTGAGCGCCACGTAGGCAACGACCACCAAGGCTAGCGCGTTGACCCCCAGAGTGGACCCCTCAAGCACATCCAGTACCAGCCCCGCCGCCCAGGCAGAACCAATACCAACGCGATAAGGCAGGGCCATAGCCCAATAGATCAGAACCATGGGCACCCACTCCGGGCGATAGTTCATGGCCCACTCGGGAAAGGGAACAATAGCCAACAGATAGGCTATGAAGAAACTCAGGAGAATTACCCATGGAGAATGTGCTCTATTTTGCATCGATCTCCCTATTCCACCGTCGCTCTTACGAGCGGGGCCTCTTCGGCCGCGGCTGTGGCACTCTCGGCTGCTTCTGCAGCCGCCTCAAGGGAGCTTGTATCCGTATCAAGAGGAACTTCTAATGAGGTATCTAGGGGCGACGTTGCGGGAAAATCGCTGAGCTGCGCCGGAGCATTATTATAAACCAACATCACATGGCGAGTGCTCTCAAGTTGCGCCAGAGGTCTTGCCCTGACCGTGGCGAAGTCCTGACCGGGGTCGGCATAGACGCTGATAATTTCGGCCACTGGGTAGTTTTTGGGATAGACCTGTCCCATGCCAGAACTGACCAGCCTGTCTCCAGCCTTCATATCCTGAGTCTGTGTCACAAACTCCAGTTCCAACTCGGTTGCGGTGGTGCGACTACCCCTGGCCAAGGCGCGTTCGCCATTGCGGTTCACCTCTACCGGCGTTACATGATGAGAATCGGTAATAAGCAAAACCCAGGCAGTATAGGGCAGCACCTCGTCAACCTGGCCCATCAAGCCATTGGCATCGAGCAAGGCCTGACCGATGAACACCCCGTCGCGGACGCCCTTGTTGAGAAGCACTCTCTTAGAATAAGGGTCGGGAGAAATATTGATAATCTCTGCGGCAAGGACATCACCGTTAATACCCTGGGTAGCCTCGTTTAGCGCAAGCAGTCGATTATTCTCGCTAACCAGGCTCTCAAGTAGCTGCAGCTCTCGTTGCGCGATAAGCAGATTGGCGCGCAGATTGTCATTCTCATCTAGGAGGTCGGTGCGGGAAACGAACACATCATCGACCCAGAAAGAGACTCGAGTGGGTATGTCGGCAACCCAATAGACTGGAGTGGTGGCATAGCCTAGGCCATAGCGGATTCGCTCCAGATAGCCGAAGCGGGCATCTGCGAACATGATGCAAACTGACAGGAATATAAAGGTGAGCGCCCGATATTCGAGTGCGACACCTTTTATAAACAGAGTCTTGTCGATGGCTGCCGAACCTCTTCACTGGAATTGGGTCGAGGCCCGATTCGAAACTACGAACTAGGACCCCAAAAAGTAAAAAGTAGAGTATAGCAGCCTAGAAAGGCCTGCACGAACAGGACCCTGAAAGCCTACTCCAGACTCAACAGGTCTATATCATGGGAATCCATCAATTCCATTGCCTTACCACCGCCACGGGCCACACAGGAAAGTGGGTCATCAGCGACGATAACCGGAAGACCGGTCTCCTCGGAAAGCAATTTATCCAGATCCCTAAGCAGAGCACCGCCGCCCGTCAGGACAAGGCCGCTCTCGGCGATATCCGAGGCCAATTCCGGTGGCGACTGCTCAAGCGCACTCTTCACCGCCTGCACGATCGCAGATAGTGGCTCCTGCAGGGCTTCGAGTATCTCGTCGCTGTTCAGGGTAAAACTGCGCGGCACACCTTCGGCCAGATTACGACCGCGCACATCGATCTCGCGAATTTCGGTAGACGTACCCACATAGGCACAACCTATCTCTTTCTTAATGCGTTCTGCCGTAGCTTCACCGATAAGACTGCCGTAATTCCGCCGAACATGGGTGGTAATCGCCTCGTCGAAGCGATCGCCACCGACACGAACGGATTCGGAGTAAACCACCCCATTGAGTGAGATGATGGCGATCTCGGTGGTTCCACCACCAATATCAACAACCATCGAACCGCTAGCCTGCTCAACCGGCAGGCCCGCACCGATAGCAGCTGCCATAGGCTCTTCGATCAAGCGCACATCCCGTGCCCCGGCACTGGCTACCGATTCGCGAATAGCGCGGCGCTCGACCTGGGTAGACTTGCAAGGCACACAGACCAACACTCTCGGGCTGGGTGGAAAGAAGCTGTTCTCATGCACCTTATTAATGAAGTGCTGCAACATCTTCTCTGTGACCTGAAAGTCAGCGATAACACCGTCTTTCAGGGGACGAATAGCGGTAATATTGCCGGGAGTTCTGCCTAACATACGCTTGGCATCGGAACCCACCGCGGTAACTGTCTTCTGTCCGTTATGGGTGCGGATAGCCACTACTGACGGCTCGTTCAGGACAATGCCCTGATCGCGAACGTAAATCAGCGTATTTGCCGTGCCTAAATCAATAGACAGATCATTGGAGAACATTCCCCTAATTTTTTTGAACATGGATTTTCGTAGACCTCAATTTAAGATTCCATTTCTGGCATGCATCCTTATCTAAGCGGCATTTGTGCCTAATGATTTAGCGATTGGACGCTTTTATTTCATGCCCGGAACGAATTAGTGTGGACCAGTTACAATTCTCGGCCCGATTAGGCTACAGATTTGACTCTGGCAGGAATCTCCTAGAGTGGATGACCTGTTTCTCTTTTTGGGAACATCGGCAAAATTCAAGTATAATCTCGCTTCTTGCGCGAATAGCACGCACTCTAACAACGGCTAGGGCTTTGAGCAAGCGGCAGACTATAAATATTTGAACCGCTGCAAAACGGCATGCAATTCAATCCCAACACAACAATTCCCGGAGAAACTGGATGGCTTTAGACAAGTCTGAAGTAGAAAAAATCGCCCATTTGGCCAGGCTGCACGTCAGCGATTCTGAGGCCGAAGGAGTCACGACCCGAATTAAGGATATTCTCGCACTTATCGATCAGATGCAGTCTGTGGATACTGAGTCTGTCGAGCCATTGGCACATCCACTGGATGTGGTGCAGCGTCTGCGCATCGATGAGGTTACCGAAGAGAATCAGCGCGAGTCTCTGCAGAAACTCGCTCCGGCCAGTGAAGATGGACTCTACCTGGTACCGAAGGTACTAGAGTGATCGCGCAGACCATCGAGCGAAACAAAATAACTCACCAACGAACCACACCACACGGAATGCACAGATGATTAATAGTACCGTCGCCGAAATCTCCGCCGCTCTCCAGGCGGGCGACATCTCCAGTGTTGAAATAACGCAGGCATACCTGAACCGCATCGCCAAATTAAATGGTGAGCTAAATGCCTTTATAACCGTATGCGAGGAATCTGCTCTAGAACAGGCAGCAGCAGCAGATGCAGCACGTAGCGCTGGCAACACTAGCCCGCTGCTCGGCATTCCTATAGCGCATAAGGACATTTTCTGCACCAAGGATATCCTGACCACCTGCGGCTCACGCATGCTGCACAACTTTATCTCGCCCTATAACGCTACCGTCGTGGAACGCTTCAATGAAGCTGGCACCGTCTTATTGGGAAAAACCAATATGGATGAGTTCGCGATGGGCTCTTCCAATGAAACCAGCTTCTTTGGTGACGTGAAGAACCCATGGAACACAGAATGTGTGCCAGGTGGCTCCTCCGGCGGATCCGCCGCCGCAGTCGCGGCCGATCTCTGTGCCATGGCTACCGGAACCGACACAGGCGGCTCTATTCGCCAGCCTGCCGCGTTCTGCGGCATTACCGGGTTCAAGCCCAGTTACGGCCGTGTCTCGCGCTGGGGCATGATCGCCTTCGCCTCCAGCCTCGACCAAGCCGGGCCGATCACCAAGAGCGCCGAAGACGCAGCTATTATACTAAATGCCATGGCGGGCCTGGATGAGAAAGACTCTACCAGCATCGACAGGCCAGCGGAGGAATTCACCGCCTCTCTCAACCAGCCATTGAAGGGTTTGCGCATCGGCGTCCCCAAGCAGCACTTTGCACAAGGCCTGAGTACGGAGATCGAGAAAGCCGTTCGCGACGCACTGGCCGAGTACAAAAAACTTGGCGCGACAATTAAAGAGGTCGATCTCACCAACAGCCACCTGTCGGTGTCAGCCTATTACGTTGTAGCCCCGGCCGAAGCATCGGCCAACCTCTCCCGCTTCGATGGCGTGCGCTATGGTTATCGCTGCGAAGACCCGGTCGATCTCGAAGACATGTACAAGAGAACACGCAGCGAAGGCTTTGGCGAGGAAGTGAAGCGCCGCATCATGATCGGCACCTATGCACTGTCTGCCGGTTATTACGACGCCTACTACCGCAAGGCACAGAAGATTCGCCGCCTCATTAAGGATGACTTCGATAGGGCCTTCGCGGAGGTCGACGTCATCATCGGGCCTACCTCGCCGCATACGGCATTCAAGCTAGGCTCCAAGAGCGACCCGGTCTCGATGTATCTCGAAGACATCTACACTATCGCCGTCAACCTCGCCGGACTTCCAGCCGCCTCGATCCCGGTAGGCATGGCCAATGGCATGCCCATGGGCATGCAAATTATCGGCGCCTACTTCGACGAAGCGAAGATCCTGAATGTTGCTCATCAGTTCCAGCAGCACACCGATTGGCACAAACAGAAGCCCGGCCCGATTGCTTCTAGTGATGAGGAGGCTTAATCATGGAATGGGAAACAGTTATTGGCCTTGAAGTGCATGTATCGCTCTCCACGAAGTCGAAGTTATTTTCAGGAAGCTCCACCGAATTTGGTGCAGCCCCCAACACTCAAGCAAACATCTTTGATTGCGCCCTACCCGGCACCCTGCCCGTATTCAACGAAGGGGCACTGCGCATGGCAGTACGCTTCGGCGTAGCGATAGGCGCCGAGATTGGCAAGCGATCGGTATTCGATCGCAAGAACTACTTCTATCCGGACTTGCCCAAGGGCTATCAGGTCACACAGCTGGATTTTCCCACTGTAGGCAAGGGTGCTCTAACAGTCACTCTGAGTGATGGCAGCGAGAAAGTTATCGGTGTCACCCGCGCGCATATCGAAGAGAACGCCGGCAAGTCTCTGCATGAAGAATTTCATGGCATGTCCGGAATCGATCTTAATCGTGCTGGAGAGCCTCTGCTAGAGATCGTTTCAGAGCCTGAAATAACCAGTGCTGAAGAAGCCGTCGCCTATCTAAAGAAGCTGCATACCATTATTCGCTATCTCGACATCTCCGATGCCATCATGGCCCAGGGCTCTATGCGCTGCGACGTCAACGTCTCTATTCGACCCGTGGGGGATACCGAGCTAGGCACCAGGACAGAAATAAAGAACATCAACTCGTTTCGCTTCGTGGAAAAGGCGATCATCTCAGAGGTGCAAAGACAGCAGGAAATTCTCGAGGACGGTGGCCGCATCATTCAGGAAACCAGACGCTATAACGCCGACAAAGATGAGACGACCTCAATGCGCAGCAAGGAAGTCGCGAACGACTATCGCTACTTCCCAGAGCCGGACCTGTTGCCCGTCGTTATCGATGATGAATACATAGCCGCCGTTAAAGCACAGTTGCCCGAACTTCCCGATGCGAGAAGAAGTCGTTTCGCCGAAGAATATGCACTAAGCGAATACGATGCCGGCGTCCTGGTTAGCAGCAGAGAGCTGGCGGAATACTATGAGATAGTTGCGAGCCAGAGCGGTGATGCAAAGCTGGCGGCAAACTGGGTAAGCCAAGATCTACTGGGCTTGCTCAACAAGAACAACTGGGAACTGGCAGACTCACCGATTCAGGCCGAACGTCTGGCGATGCTGATCACTCGCATTAAAGACAACACGATCTCGGGCAAGATTGCCAAGACGGTGTTCGAGACCATGCTCGAGGACGAGTCGGATGTAGACACTATCATCGAGAATAAGGGGCTGAAACAGGTCACCGATTCCGGCGAGATCGAAAAGTTCGTGGACGAGGTTATCAGCAACAACCCAGACCAGGTTCAGCAATATAAAGACGGCAAGCAGCAGGTCATCGGATTTCTTGTAGGGCAGTGTATGCAGCTATCGAAGGGCAAGGCTAACCCGGCACAAGTGAATGAACTGCTACGCGAGAAGATGCAATGAAGGAAGGCAAAAAGACGGGAGCGCAAAGGACTCAAAAGGCAACCCGAGATGAAGAATGGTCTGACGAGCGATTGAAAGCTTGCCTCGATGTACTACCCCCCGAAGGCATGCCGCAGGACTATAATATTCTGCTACGTGCCTATCGCGGAATGACCGCCGAGCTGTTTGCACGTTTTATAGTGCTCTATCAGGAGGCCGATCACGACATCAATGTGAGCCTCGAAGACGGCAGCACCTTTCTCGATCTAGTGTCGCGTCATCGCTTATCGGCGGAATATGCAGAAATACTTAAGCAGGCCGGCGCGAGTGGAATAACCGTCTAGCGTGGACGACTTGGACGTCGTCCTGCGCCTGACTTGGGCGCTGGTCGGCCAGCTGGCTTAGCCTTAAATTTGGATGCTCTCTCGAAGGCTGGCGCACTGACCAACTGCGATTCTTGCGGGTGAATACAGTCTAGTTTCGCACCCAGCTTGGCTTCGATATCGGGCAATATAAAAGAATCTTCTTCGCAGGCGAAACTAATAGATGTCCCTATCGCTCCCGCCCTACCGGTTCTCCCAATACGATGCACATAATCTTCCGCTTCTTCGGGAAGCGTATAATTGATCACGTGAGTGACGTCGTCGATATGCAAACCCCGCCCGGCCACATCGGTTGCAACCAACACTTTCAGTTTGCCGCTCTTAAAAGCATCCAGTGTGCGCACTCTTTGGTTCTGTGCAATCTCACCGGATAGCATGCCGCACTCGATTCCGTTTCTATAGAGATTGTCTGCCAGCTTTCTCACCTGATCGCGACGATTGCTAAAAACAATAATCTTCTCGGCTTGAGGCTCGGAGATCAAATTGAAGAGTAGGTTGTATTTGTCCGCCGTGGTGACCAGATAAACGACCTGATCAACCGCATCCGCCGCCACCTGCAAGGGTTCTATTTCGACCATGATCGGGTCAACCGCCCAACGCTGCGCGAGCTCTATAATTGCCGGCGTAAACGTTGCGCTGAACAACAGGGTCTGACGACATTCTTTCTTTGGCGTTCGCGAGACTACTGCACGAACCTGCGGGATAAAACCCATGTCGAGCATCCGGTCAGCCTCGTCTAATACCAGGACTTCGACTCCGCCCAAATGTAGATTGCCGTTCTGCACGAAGTCCAAAAGCCTGCCCGGTGTCGCCACCACTATATCGACAGGCTTCGCATCCAACGCGCGATTTTGCTTCTGGTAGTCTTCACCACCAACCAGGGTTACGACACTCATGCCGCAATCGTGTGTGAGAAGCTGTGCATCGCTGGCGATCTGGATCGCGAGCTCACGTGTTGGGGCAACCACTAGCGCCCTTGGCTCGGCGATATAGCGTTCTTCTTTTATAGGGTTCGAAAGCAGGTCGTTAATAATAGTAATAAGAAACGCCGCCGTTTTACCGGTGCCCGTCTGTGCCTTGCCAGTAACGTCATGGCCGGCAAGGGTATGTACCAGGGATTGCGCCTGAATCGGCGTACAGTATTCAAAGCCCATTTTCTTGATCGCATCAGCAAGCGGCTTCTGTAGATCGAAGGTGCTAAAAGGGAGTTTTGGCTGCTCTGGCTTTTCCGGCTGTTCTGGTGCTACCGGCTGTTCTACTTGTTCTGGCTGTGAGTCCATATAGAGGGCAATTTATGGTTAAAGGCGTTCAACTAATAAAAGTGGGTATCGCGTGGAGCGCGAGCATCATAGCCCTATGCGCTGGACACTTCAAACTTTGTACTGGCTATTTTAACCGTAAAAGTAAGTTGATATAGGCTACACCGCATCCAAATACAGGCATCTAATCGCAACAAGCCCCGCAGCTACTATCCCGCGGGAGTCGCATCTCGCGCCACTGCATGGTGACCGCGTCCAGCAATAACAACCTGCCAGTAAGTGATTCACCTATGCCGCAGAGCAGTTTAATCGCTTCCATGGCCTGTACCGCACCTATTATACCGACCACCGGCGCCATCACCCCGTTCTGTGAACAGCTTGTATCGTCATCATCGCCCTCACTATACAGACACTGGTAACAGGGACTCTGGGGATTCCGCGAGTCAAAAACCGCAACCTGCCCCTCCATGCGGATAGCTGCGCCTGAGACCAGAGGCTTGCCGTATTCGATACAACTCGCATTAATCGCGAATCGCGTACTGAAATTGTCGCAGGCATCGACTACCAGGTCCGCCTGAACCACGGCCTCACTCAGCTCTGCGCCCAGCAGGCGCTTCTGTAATGGGGTGATCTTTAGGTCAGGGTTCAAACCCAATAAGGTTTGTTGTGCAGACAATACCTTGGGCTCACCTATCTCTGCCTGACTATGAGCGACCTGCCTCTGCAGGTTGCTCAAGTCCACTACATCGTCGTCCGCGATTATCAGATGTCCGACTCCCGCGCTCGCCAGATACATGGCGGCGGGACAACCCAAGCCACCCATACCTACAATCAGCACGGTCGCATCGACGAGTTTCTGTTGGCCGGCTATATCCATCTCCGGCAACATAATCTGACGGCTATATCTGAGTAGTTGTTCGTCCTTCATTACTCGCTACTTCACTCTCTGTCTCGCTAACTATTTGAGTACTGCTGTAACTACCTTCTTCTCTTTATAGGAAATTCACAAAATAACTCAGCCCAAGAACTGCGCCTTGGTCAGTCTATCCAGCTTCGCCAGATCTTGAACACATTCGATATTCTTATAGCCGGCATCGGCCAAGATTTTCACTACCGCATGCTTCTGCTCAAAACCGTGTTCGATCAACAGCCATGCACCCTGCTTCATACAATGCTGGGCCTGTTCGGCGATAGTCCGTATATCTGCCAGGCCGCCGTCGCCAGCAACCAGTGCCGAAATCGGTTCGAAGGGCAGACTTCCTTCTAATAGATGCCTATCGCCCTCCTGGACATAGGGCGGGTTCGCCGCCACCAGATCGAAATAATTTGCTGCTAGACCATCACACCACGATGTCTGCACAAACTCAATATTAGTAATCTGCAGCGACTCGGCATTCTGCCTGGCAACGGCCAGGGCCTGCGCGCTGCTATCGACAGCGGTAACTTGCCAGGCGTCGTTATTCGCCGCTAAGGCCAGGGCAATCGCACCACTGCCTGTACCCAGATCAAGAATATTGGCGGTGCCGGGGTAAGCATCCTCGAGCTGCTCCAATGCGATCTCTACTAACAACTCCGTCTCTGGTCTTGGGATCAGTACCGAAGGGTTTACTTTGAGCTCGAAATCCCAGAATGATTGTCTGCCTAGTATATAAGCGACGGGCTCACCCGCACTGCGTCGCGCACAGAATTCCTTAAACGCCTGCAGTTGTGTATCGCCGAGCTCTCTCTCGGGCCAGGTAAAAAGATATTCTCTGGATTTTCCGATAATACTGGCGAGAAGCAGCTCGGCATCGAGATGCCAGGTATCACTAATCGTTTTTAGAGAGCTGGCCTTCTCTAGCACTTGCTTGATGGTTGCCATGGGAAGGTATGCGCCTATTCGTCTTCAGCCAAACCCGCAAGCAAGTCTGCCTGATACTCATTGATAAGCGGCTGGATCACCGAGCCTAGTTCACCGGACATGATTTCAGCCAGGTTATACAGAGTGAGCTTGATACGATGATCGGTAACGCGGCCCTGGGGATAATTATAGGTGCGGATCTTCTCGGAGCGATCGCCGCTTCCTACCAACTTACGTCTGTTGTCAGACTCTTCCTGTTGCTGCGCCTGCTGCGCCTCGTCCATTAGTTTGGCCTGCAACAATGACATCGCCCGCGCCTTGTTCTTGTGCTGCGAGCGTTCGTCCTGACACTCAACAACGATACCCGAGGGAATATGGGTCAAGCGAATGGCGGAGTCGGTCTTGTTTACGTGCTGACCGCCGGCACCACTTGCGCGAAAGGTATCCACCCGCAGGTCACCTTTATTAATCTCTATGTCATCTAACTCGTCCATCTCGGGCATGATGGCAACGGTGCAGGCCGAGGTATGGATTCGGCCCTGAGTTTCAGTCTCGGGAACACGCTGAACACGATGTGCCCCGGATTCAAACTTGAGCTTCTCATAGACGTTCTTGCCTTCAATACGGACAACTACTTCCTTATAACCGCCGTGTTCGCCCTGACGCTCGTTAATAACCTCGAGTTTCCAACCTTGCAGCTCTGCATAGCGGGAATACATGCGCAACAGGTCTCCAGAGAATATAGCCGCCTCATCACCGCCGGTGCCCGCACGGATTTCAATGAAGACGTTGAGCCTGTCCTTGCTGTCCTTGGGCAATAGCAAGGTCTGCAGTGTCAGCTCTAACTTTTCCAGCTCTTCGCTACTACTCTTGGATTCTTCGTCCGCCATCTCGCGTATATCCGGATCGGCGTCTTTCTGCATCTCCTTCGCCTGGTCGAGGTCTTCGGTCACCTGTACGAAGTGATCGTAGCTTTTTACCAGCTCCTCGATTTCTGCGTATTCTTTAGATAGATCACGGAAGCGATTCTGATCGGAGATAATCTCGGCATCACTAAGCAATGCCTCCAATTCATCGAAACGGTCTTTCAAATTATCTAACTTGTTGCGTATTGAGTCTTTCATCGGTTACTTCATGCTTTCCGCTTTCTATTTCGAGTCTTTGCCGGACTTCGGCTTAGAGCCTGAATTTAATTCATAGAGTTCGGCCGTTAACTCCAGCAGTTCATCGCGACCCTCGGCACTCGCCTTCTTCATCTGCACGCTGGGCGAATGCACTAATTTCTGTGTGATCGATCTCGCCAGGCTGCTGACAACGCTCTGGGCCGACTCGCCTTTCTCCAGCGCCTTTAATGCGCGCTCCAATTCTTGTTCTCGAATTGCATCCGCCTTGTCACGAAAAGCACGCAGTGTACTCACCGCATTCAGGGAGCGTAGCTGCTTGAGATATTCCTCTACACCGCGCTCGATTATCGATTCGGCCTGCGCAGCGGCATCGGCCCTACTCTTGACGCCGTCTTCGATCACTTCGCTAATATCATCGATACTATACAGATAGGCATCGGCGATCTCTGCGACTTCCGCTTCGATATCCCGTGGCACCGCCAGGTCTACTAACAGCATCGGCTTGTGTTTACGCAATTTCAAGGCGCGCTCTACCGCACCCTTTCCCAACAAGGGTAATTGGCTGTTAGTCGATGATACGACGATATCAGCCTTGACTAACTGCTCCGGTATTTCCGACAGTAGTACACCGTGGGCGTCGAAACGATTTGCTATCTCCAGGGCATTATCCAGGGTTCTATTCGCCACCACGATCTTGTTTACACCCTTATCGACGAGATGCTTTACCACCAACTCGATAGTTCGACCGGCACCGATAAGCAGCACACTCAGGCTTGGTAGGTCTGAGAAGATACGTTCCGCCAACGTCACCGCAGCGTAGGCTACCGATACCGGATTCTCACCGATGGCGGTATCGGTTCGTACCTGCTTGGCAATGGAGAACGCCTCTTCAAAGGCGCGACTCAGGGCGGGCCCGACAACATCCCTATCCTTCGACATGGCATAGGCAGATTTGATCTGCCCCAATATCTGCGGCTCACCCAACACCATGGAATCGAGACCGCAGGACACCTTCATCAGATGTCGAATAACGTCCTCGTCGGCGAAGGAGTAGCTGCACTGCTCCAGCTCGCCTATCTCGAGATCGTGAAACTTGGACAGCCAGGCTACAACCTCCGCCTGTCTGTCCAGTAGCTGGCGATTCAAAGCGAGCTCGCCTGGCGCTTCACTACTGTCACCCGCCTTGTCGTCTTCCCTGAAATCCAGATAGATTTCTGTCCGATTACAGGTAGACACGAGCACGACTTCCTCGATCACAGGCAGGCCATGAATATCCGCAAGGGCGGACTCCACGATCTCCGGTGGGAATGCCACCTTCTCGCGCATCTCGATATTCGCCGTATTGTGGTTTATACCTACTAGTACCAATGCCATGAACTAACCGTTAGAGCGGATCTTGGTGAAATCGCGAAACCTGTCGCGAGCCCTTTAAAAGGGGTCGCTATGTTACTAAATATCCTCCTCAGTTCCCATTAGAGTCTGTTCCGCTGATCTGGACAAAAACTAGAGCTAATTCTGCTCTGAAGCGGGTCATAGTTGCTGCTACAATGCGTATCTACAACTATTGAGTAGCTCCGCCGATGGGGCAGAAACCGTAAAATATGAATCAAATCAAAAGCTTCGTCTTCGCTCTCGCCTGCACCAGCCTTGCAGGCTGCGCCGCTTCAACATCGCCAGCCGATGTCGATGAGGGCACCGGGAGCACAGATTCTATGTCGAGTGCAGCAGCATCTATGCCAACAATCACCGAAATAGAATATGGCAATTTCACCGAAGACCAGCTCTATGAGGCCATAGTAAGCGAGTTGAGTGCCCAGCGCGGTCGTGTCTCCGAGGCCGGAGAGAGCTATTTCGATCTCGCCATGTCCACCCGAGACCTCACCGTCATTCAGCGCGCCATCCAGTTTGCCTCGGTCAATCGTGATACCAACGCCCTCCTGCAGCTGGGCATGCTCTGGGCGGAGATAGAGCCAAGGAATCCGCAACCCCAGTTATTATTGAGCATCCAGTTTCTCGAGAGCGGCGCCTTCGCACAGGCAATGTCCCATATGGCGAGGGTACTTGAATTCGGCGGCAGCATTGACTTCGCCGCATTAGCCGCGCGCACAGGCGAACTTAATCCACAAGACAGAGCGGTATTGATTGAGAATCTGCGTCAATTGCGGACTGAATACAGCGAGCAGATAACTATTCAGGCAACGCTGGTGCAATTACTGGCACAAAATGGTGACTTCGAAGAAGCCTTGGAGGAAATCGAGTTATTAAAAGACTCGACAGCTCTCACCGCCAATATAGTAGTGCTAGAAGCGCAGATACTGCAGAACCTGGATCAAACCACACGCGCGCTTCGCGTCATGCGCAACGGCGTGGCAAGATTCGACAGCAACAAGAACCTGCGCCTGACCTATGCTCGACTCCTCATCGGGAATGAAGACTTTGAGCTAGCGCAAAAGCAGTTCCAGATCCTCGTAGAGCAGGATCCGCAAGACTGGGAAACCCTGTATTCGATCGCGCTAATCGACACACAATTGGAAAACTTCGATCGTGCTATCGCCGCCTACACGAAGTTAATCGGCGTCGACCAGCGTGCCGATGAGAGCCAATACAATCTAGGCGTCATCTATCAGGAACAGGGTGAGCTAGAGAAATCGATAGAGCACTTTCGACAGGTACGCATAGGCACCAATAATTTTCTCGCCGCACAGCAACAGGCGACTCGTCTCTCGATTCAGCTTGGCCGCCTCGACGATGCCCACACCTGGCTTAGTCGCCTCTCTCGCGGACAACCCCGACTCGACGTGCTTTTCACTACCATCGAGTCTGGACTGCTCATTCAGGAAGGCCATCCCGATGCGGCACAGAAGCTGTTAAATACCGCCTTGAATAAGTACCCCAACGAGACAGACCTGCTCTTCTCGCGCGTTATCTACTTTGACTCAATCAGTGACCGGGAAGGTTCAGAGCGGGACCTGCAGCAGATCATTAGCATGTTGCCGGAGGATTCTCGCGCATTGAATCATCTGGGTTATATGCTCGCCGATCAGACTACGCGCTACGACGAAGCATTGGAGTTGATCGAGCGTGCCATCGCGATCTCTCCCGATGACCCCGCAATAATCGATAGTCTAGGTTGGGCACTGTATAAGGTTGGCCGTTTCGAGGAAGCCCTGGTGCAGATGCGCCGCGCCTTCGCTGCCTTCCCCGATGACGAGGTTGCCTCCCATCTGGGCGAAGTATTGTGGGAGCTCGAACGCTTCGATGAGGCCATGCGCGTCTGGCAAGACGCTCTGGAAACCGATCCCGAGAGCCCGCTCATTCTCGAGGCGATGGAAAGGCTGCAAGTTGCAGAATGAAAGCGGCAATCATCCATGATCTCTATAGGGTAGCTGTGGGCCGAATGCTACGTCTGGCACTTCTTGGCACATTTCTATCGACCTGCGCCATTGCACCACCGGCCTCCGAGAACAGTGACTGGTCACGCCAGCGCGACCAGCTGCAAGAGCTGGACTCATGGGAACTGCGTGGTCGCGTCAATGTTCGCTACGACAATGAATCCCATACTCCCCGCATAATATGGCTGCAGCAGAACGTCGACTACAATATTCGCCTATGGGGGACCTTCAATGCAGGCGCCACCGAAATTGTTGGCCGCCCCGGGTTCGTCACCATGGAAAACGACGGCCAGACGCTTTCTGCAAACAGCCCGGAAGACCTTATTCTTGAGCAACTAGGCTACGAACTCCCCGTCTCGCAATTAAACTACTGGATCAAGGGTCTGCCCGCGCCTGAGTCAGAAGCCCAGCTCGTCTTCAACGAACTGAATCAGCTCACAACGATTCAACAGGCCGACTGGACCATCAATCTGAGCGATATGCGTCAATATGGTGCGCTCAACCTGCCGCGCCGCGTAGAGCTAACACGACCGAGAAACGATATTCGCTTGCGCTTTATTGGGCTGAACTGGACTGGCGGCGCATTAACCGAGCAATGACACAGCAACCTGCACAATTTCTGGCTCCCGCCAAACTGAACCTGTTTCTGCATATCACCGGCCGCCGCAAGGGTGGCTACCACGAGCTACAGACACTTTTCCAGCTGCTGGATTATGGCGATCACATGGAATTCGAGGTCGACAGTAGCGGCATACTCAGCTTGCATATCGCATCCAGCCAAGACTCGAGGCATGGTGCCCCTCTGGACAATAACCTGGTCACCCGTGCTGCCCAGCTATTGCGAGCAGAGGCAGCCATACCGCAGCTTGGCGCCAGTATAAGCCTGGACAAGAGGCTCCCCAGCGGGGCTGGGCTTGGTGGTGGCAGCTCGAATGCAGCCACCTGTCTACTCGCCCTCAATCGACTCTGGGCTCTGGATTTCAGTGAAGACAAACTCTGTGAAATCGGCATTAAACTGGGAGCCGATGTGCCGGTATTTATCCGCGGAAAATCGGCCTGGGCCGAGGGAATCGGAGAGCGACTGAGCCCTGTAGAATTGGGGGATAGCTGGTATCTGGTGGTATCTCCCAAGTGTTCGGTGGCGACCGTAGAGATTTTTTGTCATGAACATTTGACACGGAACTCCCAAGCCATCAAAATGGCCGACTTTCTGGCAGGCAGAGCCCGAAATGACTGTGAATCAGTCACTAGAAAACTGTACCCAGAAGTAGATCAGGCATTCGAATTATTGGCAAAATTTGCTGATTTTAAGATGACTGGCACCGGCTCTAGCCTCTTTGCTCGCTTCGATAGCGAAGCAGAAGCCGCGAAAGTGCTGAAAGAACTTCCGGAAGAATTGCCGGGCTTCGTTACCAAGGGCATCGATTCTTTCACACTGAGCTAGATTTAGAAGCCAGCAGCAAAAGCACTAGTAAAGTAAAGGAAAGACGAATTATTGGGGTGTCGCCAAGTGGTAAGGCACAAGGTTTTGATCCTTGCATGCGTTGGTTCGAATCCAGCCACCCCAG
>JAQWZF010000004.1 GCA_029253585.1 Gammaproteobacteria bacterium | reverse complement strand
ACCGTCATGTCTATTCGGAGCTTTATCATTCGAGTTCTGTTTGCTTCAACATCTCCAATTTTCGGCTATACGGCAGATCTTTATAGCCTTCAATATGCCCTATACTTGTCTGGAGCCGTTTTTCTTTTCTTCGGAGTCACCGTCTTAATTGTTCTACTTCGTCAAGAAAGTGTGTGAGCCTGAATTTGATCTTTCACAATTGCTGAATATGCACCTGTGTGCCTCTTCCCTTTAAGCACTTGCATTATTCCAAAGTATTCAAAGTTTATGAGATATTGCGGTACTAGTTTAACAAACTAGTCCGTCGATGCCCTTGCTACAGGGTAACCGGAGAACGCTTCGATCTAGGACGTTAGGATGCGGGTAAAAATCATAAACGCCTAAAGAATAACTACTCGCTCTCAAATCGTAGGCAAAAAAAACCAGCTATGCACTGGTTTTTACGATTATTCGACTGATTTTAAGGCTTACTGCAGACCCTACTCCACCTCCCCATCGTCCCCATCCTTCTCATTCTGGATACGCTGGTAGATCTCTTCTCGGTGGACAGCCACATCTTTGGGAGCGCTAACCCCAATTCTTACCTGGTTACCTTTTACGCCTAGGACGGTTACCGTCACTTCGTCTCCGATCATCAATGTCTCGCCTATTCGGCGGGTCAGTATTAACATTGCAATCCTCCTTTAACTCGTTCCCTTATGCTTTCCGTACATACAATTGCAGTGCTACATCAGTCCTCTATGACTATCTGCTAGTTCTCTAGGATACCAAATTATCCTGCTTTGCCTTATGCGCCTCGCTCTGGGCCTTGTTTACTCAGTTTTTCGGACGGACACATGCCGAAACAACGGGGCGAACCCCTTTAACTTCATAGGATTATGACGCTATCGAGTACCAGTATCTGCCTTAATTGAGGTCATGCCAACCAAAATGAGCAGAATTTCTTCGATAAGGAAATTGGGACTAGGCGTGTTCTTCCTTGCCATGATCAGGATCGCCAAGCTCAAAGGCGCTATGGAGGGCACGAACAGCTAGCTCTAAATACTTTTCTTCAATGACTATCGATATCTTTATCTCAGATGTAGTGATAATTTGAATATTGATATTCTCATCGGCGAGCGCTTTAAAGGTCTTGCTGGCTACACCCGCGTGAGAGCGCATGCCCACGCCAACTACAGACACCTTGCCTATCTTCTTATCCAACAATACTTCCCGCGCTTTCAGCGAAGGCAGCAGGTCGTCAAGTATCTTCTTGGCCCTGTCGCTTTCGCTGCGCTTAACGGTGAATGTGATATCGTTGGTTCCGTCTTCAGCCGCATTTTGCACGATAACGTCGACCTCAATATCTGCCGCACTCACTGGGCCTATAACTTGATACGCGACGCCAGGCACATCTGGAACGCCCGCCATGGTTAACTTGGCCTCGTCTCTCTCGAAGGCAATACCGGCGATTGTAGGGTCTTCCATCTTTTGCTCTTCCTCTAAACTAATCAGGGTACCCGGACCCTCTTCAAAACTTGATAGCACTCGCAGGGGCACTTTGTACTTTCCCGCAAATTCCACCGCGCGTATCTGCAAGACCTTGGCACCAAGACTGGCAAGCTCAAGCATCTCTTCGAACGTAATACTGCTAAGCAACTTCGCATCTTCCACGACTCTTGGATCAGTTGTGTAAACGCCTTTAACATCGGTATAGATCTGACACTCATCCGCTTCAAGTGCCGCCGCCAAGGCCACGGCCGTGGTGTCTGAGCCGCCGCGACCTAGAGTCGTTATATTGCCATGCTCATCAACACCCTGGAAGCCAGCCACAACCACAACGTTACCCTGCTCTAGCTGCGCATGAATTCTGGTCCCATCGATCTCTCGTATTCTGGCTTTCGTATGAGTCTCACAAGTCAAGATTTTAACCTGCCCACCAGTAAAGGAGCGTGCGCCAATGCCGCGTTTCTCCAAGGCCATACTCAGCAAAGCAATCGTGACCTGCTCACCAGTAGATAAAAGTACGTCCATCTCGCGTGGCGTCGGATAATCCATAACATCCTTGGCTAGAGCCGTTAAACGATTCGTTTCACCGCTCATCGCAGACACAACGACGACGATATCGTCACCGCGCTCACGGAAACCAATAATTTTTTCTGCCACCGCTTCAATTCTCTCGACGGTGCCGACTGAGGTTCCACCAAATTTTTGAACGATCAATGCCATAACTAAACTATTCCGCTTCTCTTACACTATTCTCTATCTTTATTTTATTAAGTCCAAGTGCAACACCTGTACCATGCGTGGCAATCAACCCTGTAATTTTTCTGTAAGCCAAGGTTTTATGCTCGCCGCAGCTCCAGGAACAGCATTCACATCGCTACCACCGGCCATGGCCATATCCGGCCGACCACCTCCCTTTCCACCAACTTGAGTGGCAATCATGTTCGCTAACTCGCCGGCCTTCACCTTTCCGATGAGATCTTTGCTCACGCCAGCAACAATGTTCACCTTGCCTTCGGCTGCCGTAATAAGCACGACAACGCAGCTACCCAGTTTATTCTTTAATTGATCCGCAGTATCGCGTAGCGTCTTTGGGTTGAACCCTTCGACGACTGCGGCAAGCACATTCACTCCGGCGATTTCTTCGGCCTGAGAAGCCAGGTCGCTGCCTGCGCTAGATGCCATCTTCGATTTGAGCTGCTCTAGCTGTTTTTCCAGTGCCTTGGTGTTGCTCGCCAAATGCTGAACCTTGTCGAGCACATCATCCGCATTCGATTTTACGATTTCGCAGAGCTGCCGTAGCGTCTGCTCTTGCCTTTCTATAAGAGCAAGAGCCCCCTTACCCGTCACCGCTTCGATACGGCGTACGCCAGAGGAAATACCTGACTCCGAGATAATCTTGAATAGCCCTATATCTCCCGTTCGCGACACGTGGGTGCCGCCACAGAATTCGATAGAGTAGTCACCACCCATAGAGACGACTCGAACTTCATCTCCATATTTTTCGCCAAACAGCGCTACGGCTCCCTTCTCCTGAGCCTTGCCTATGGGCAATACTTCCTTGCTAACAGATGAGTTTTTCAATATCTCTTCGTTCACCTGATTCTCAATTAGCCTAAGCTGATCGGAAGAAACTTGCGCGCTGTGGGAAAAATCGAAGCGCAATCGATCAGGATCAACTAGCGAACCTTTCTGTAGTACATGCTCGCCAAGCACGCTTCTTAGCGCAGCGTTCATCAGATGCGTCGCACTGTGATTCAGCGTGATAGCGGCGCGGGCGTCTACTGCTACAGTTGCTGAAAGCTCATCACCTAGCTGCAAAGTGCCTTTGCGCATTACACCTCTATGAACCAGGGCATCGCCCTGTTTCTGAGTATCTAAAACTTCGAACGAGGCGTTGGCATTGCTCAGCAAGCCTGTATCGCCAACCTGACCGCCGGACTCTCCGTAGAAGGGGCTGCTATCGAGCAGCAATAGCACCTCATCACCCTCGCTAACACTCTCAAGCTTCTTCGAGTCTGCGAAGATAGCCAGCAGCTTCGAGCTACCCTGTAATTTTTCGTAGCCAATGAATTCGGTAACCTCGTCGCCCGCGATCTCCAGCTTTGCGACCGAACCGAAATTACTCGCCGCCCGCGCCTGATTCTTCTGCACCGCCATAGCCTGATCGAAGCCTTCCATGTCGAGTGACAGATCGTGCTCTCTGGCAACGTCGGCGGTAAGGTCTACTGGAAAACCATAGGTGTCGTAGAGGCGGAAGACTGTCTCACCAGGAACAATATTTCCATCCAGCTCTTCAATCGCCTTCTCCAGAATTGACATGCCATTCTCTAGAGTTCGGGCGAACTGTTCTTCCTCATCCTTCAAGGCTTTCTCTACGAACTGCTGGTTCTGAGAAAGTTCCGGATAGGCTTGCCCCATGACCTCGACGAGTGCGGCAACTATTTTGTAGAAGAAAACATCCTTCACGCCAAGCTGGTAACCGTGCCGAACCGCGCGCCGTACTATTCTGCGCAGCACATAGCCTCTGCCCTCATTCGAAGGCATCACACCATCGACGATGAGGAAGGAACACGACCGTATATGGTCTGCTATAACTTTTAGCGAGTTATTATCAAGATCACTCTCCCCGCTTATCTTGGAGATGGCTTTCAGTAACTGCTGGAAAAGATCTATCTCGTAGTTGCTGTGCACCGACTGCATGACTGCCGCCAATCGCTCCAGTCCAGCACCCGTGTCCACGGAGGGCTTTGGCAGCGGTGTCATCGACCCATCAGCCTTCCTCTCGTATTGCATGAATACCAGATTCCAGATTTCTATGTAGCGATCGCCGTCTTCATCCTGGCTTCCCGGAGGACCACCGGGTACATCTTCGCCGTGATCGTAGAATAATTCCGAGCAAGGCCCGCAAGGTCCTGTATCCCCCATGGCCCAGAAGTTGTCTTTCTCTCCCAGGCGGGTGAAACGGTTCGAGTCGATCTTCATCTCATCGAGCCAAATAGAGGCGGCCTCGTCATCATCCTCGTAAACCGTAACCCAGAGTCTTTCCGCAGGCAGCCCCAATTCGACAGTTAAAAATTCCCAAGCGTATTTGATGGCTTCTCGCTTAAAGTAGTCGCCAAAGGAAAAATTACCCAGCATCTCGAAGAATGTGTGATGCCGAGCCGTATAGCCTACATTCTCCAAGTCATTGTGTTTGCCGCCAGCTCGAACACAGCGCTGAGAACTAGTTGCCCGATTAAAGTCACGGACCTCATCACCGAGAAAAGTATCCTTAAACTGAACCATACCGGCATTGGTAAAAAGCAGCGTTGGATCATTGCCGGGCACGAGCGAGCTACTCGGAACAATCTGGTGTCCCCTGCTGGCAAAAAAGTCTAAAAACTTCTGTCTAATCTCAGCACTAGTCATGGATCAATCCGATTCTCTGGCCTGACCCTGAGTCTAGGGTCGGCTAATAATAAAAAGGACAGGATTATAGCGCGTAATACGCGGATATTGCAGGGTTTTTTCACTTCGACGAGAGCATTGATGGAGCCTGCGAGCTCAGCCCTCGTCGTGCTCCTTGTCTGTGGGCAACATGCCGGCATGATCAGTGCCGAAGTTAAATTCCTCGAACACAGCATCTTCAGTAACCCTTAGCCGGCCATCGCTGGAAAGAATAATGGCGATAGGTCGCGTTCTTGGAAAATGACTGAGGATGATCGTCAGGATAATCAGGAAAGGAACACACAGAAACATCCCCGGTATTCCCCAGATGTATTGCCACAGACCCAGGTTGAGAAGAATGACGATCGGGCTTAGATTAAAGGAGTTCCCCATCAATCGCGGCTCCAGGATATTACCGATGCATATCTGCAGGGCGCCGATGCCCGCCAGAACCAAAATGAACAGGGTGTATCCGTCGGATTGCGCGAGGGCGATCATCGCCGGGAATATGGTAGCGATTATGGAGCCCACGGTAGGAATGAAATTCAGCAGGAAGATGAGCAGCCCCCAGACGCCCGCAAAATCAACATCTACGATGCGCAGGAACATATAACTGAGCAAGCCCGTCATGGAGCTGGTGAACATCTTTATGCTGATGTATTTCTGAATATCGTTGCGGATTCTATTGATAATCTTGCGCACGTCTTCTTCGGAACCCGAGCTGCTAAACAATGCGGTGATCTTTTGATCGAAATTACCCTGTTCCAGAAACAGAAACAGGATGTAGATCATGATCAACCCGCCGCTCGCCAGAATTCCTGCAAAGGATGCGGCAACCGATGTCGCATAGGCAGGCAGATCGATCCAGTCGGTGATTAGCTGATCTTGAAATGCCGATACAACTACCAACGGAATATTCTGCAGGCGCTCGGTGAGATTCTCCTGGTAGATCGGAATCACCTGAAGCACATCATCCGCACGACCGCTGAGGAAGTTAATCAGCCCCCAGATCAGTAAAACAAAGGTGAGTAGCGATGCCAGCAGACAGACCAGGCTAGGGAACTGAAATCCCCCTATCTGAATGCGTGCGAATGCCGCGGCAAGCGTATTGATCAGATACCACAGGGCAATGGCGATAACCAGCGGAAGCAGAAGCGCCTCGCCTACGATAAGGAGGTACAAAACCAACACAACGGCGAACGTGGAAAGTGCGAAGCTTGGTATTCTCATCTCTCTATATTCCTTGCGCGCGGTCTCGGACTGGCTTCCTAACACTGTGATTTTGCGAAGAATATCACATTTTCGTAAGCCCACCCTCATTAGGCTAGAGATCACACACCAATCCAGCGCATGTAGTCAAAAAAAGATGAGAACCTGATGCAGTTAGATGGTTATTCAAAGCTACTCAAAATCGGCGAAGGCGGCATGGCCTTTGTCTATCGGGGCATTCAGGAGTCGCTGCAACGACCTGTAGGCTATCAAGCTATTGATCAATCACCTCAGCCGAGACGAGGAGGCTAGACGCCGCTTCGACCGAGAGTCATACATTATCGCGAGATTGACACATCCGAACATTATTCATGTTAACGACCGCGGGATTAGCGCGGATGAGATGCCCTACTTCGTCATGGAGTACGAAGAGGGCGTCGATCTGGGCACGGCATCCAAGATCAATGAGATCTCGCATGCGGACAAGATCGCTATCATTCTTCAGCTGCTCAAGGCTCTGGCCTATGCTCATCAAAATAATGTGATACATCGCGATATTAAGCCAGAGAATATTCTCATCGATGAGAGCGGCAACGTTAAAATCCTGGATTTTGGTATAGCGCAGTTCTATGAAGAGACGAGAGAGGTAACCAACCAGACAACATCGGGCACCGTGATGGGGACCTACAACTACATGTCGCCCGAACAGCGCGAGTCTTCGGACAACGTCACGGAACGAGGTGATCTGTATTCCATCGGCGTGGTCATGTACGAATTGGACACTGGAAAGATCCCCACCGGTGTTTTCCCCGAACCGTTCCGGCTAAATACCGAGATCGAAGCCGAACTGAACCAGCTAATCTTGAGCTGTCTGAACCAGGACCCGGAACGGCGCCCACACTCTGCAGAACAATTGAAGAATGATCTTCTGGCAATATCACAGGGTTCTCATATAGATGTCGAACAGCGACTACGGGCCGAGCAGGGAATCACCAAGATCAAGTCCAAGTTCCTGTTATTAGATATTTTGCGTGAAGACAAATTTGATTCGGTCTATCTCTACCAACAAAAAGACAGAAACAATTTACTTATAATCGAGAAGAAGGTGAGCACTAGTGCCGGCTATGAGGCAAGCAACCTGTTGGCGTCTCTGGAACACGAGAACATCGTGAAGACACGCGGCACATCTCGCAACGACAGACACTTTATTCTAGTGCAGGAATACCTTAGCGGTGGAACGCTAAACGACAAGCTCTCCTTTGCGCTTAACTGGCAAGAAATTCTGAAGATCGCCAACCAAATATGCCAGGCGATGATCTTTGCGCACAATAATCGCATAGTGCACGGACATCTTCGCCCCACGAATATTTTATTCACCGCTGATGGCCACCGACTTCTCCCTAGAGAATGATCTCAGCACCTTTGAGAAGGCGCAGTTCTATCATCTGAAGGATGAGCAACGCAGCAAGGCATCTAACATCTATGCGACTGGGGTCATTCTCTACCAATTGTTTACCGGCTCGCTGCCGAGCCGCGATCAAAAAACCAGCTTCGTAGTGCGAAAGTCTTTCACAAAACTACCGGACGATATTCAGCGACTTATCGCGAATATAATATCGACAGTACCTGAGGGTCGCGAGAGCGACAGCCTGCAAAGAGCGGTGGAGCTCTTCCAAAAACATATCCAGAACAAGCATCACAAAACCTTTACTGACAAGACTTCTAGCACTGATCCAGACGCCAGTATTAAGCTGCAGAACCCCACTGCCACACCACCCGACAGCACAACATCGATGACCTATCTCAAAAAGCCTTCAATAAGCGTTCGAATGGGCTTTTTATACGGACTGCTGCTACTGATTTTTGTACAATACCTGTATCTCTTTGATGGTCAGGAAAAGATTAACCAGAGCCTGCCAGAGGTCTATTCCTTACTAGTTGATCACATTGAAGCATTCAGGACGGATTAATGTCGGAGACTCAGACACTGTTAAAAATAGCGGGATATACGGAGACGGGATTACGCCGTGAGTATAACCAGGATCATATTGGATTCGACCAAGAACTCGGCATAGCCGTTCTTGCCGATGGTATGGGTGGCCATAAGGCTGGAGAGGTCGCCGCCCACATGGCCGTCAAGTTCGTGTTAGAAAAGCTCCGCAAGTTCGTTTTGCAGGAAAATTCCGTATCGATAACTGGTTCTCAGTTATTGGAATTTGTCTCCAATACAATTTCTTCAAGCAATACTGAGATATACAGTTTTCAAGAGGCTGAGGAAGCCTCCAAAGGCATGGGCACGACGATTGTAGCTACCGTGGTCATAGGCTCTCAGGTCTATGTAGGGCATGTGGGTGATTCTCGCCTGTACCTATACAGGAGCCGCACACTGCAGCGACTCACCAAAGACCATAGTCTGGTGCAGAATTTGATCGATAGAGGCTTTTACACCGAGAGAGAAGCACGCAGCGCCAATGTCGGTCATGTTGTAACGCGAGCCTTGGGGACTCGCCCCGAGGTTGAGGTAGAAGTAAACGAAGAGCAGCTTAAGGCCTACGACCTACTGCTACTGTGTTCTGACGGCTTGACCGACATGGTTTCCGATTGGCAGATTGCTGAAATTATTGATGAAAACGTTGCTGATTTAGAAGTTGCCGCCAAGAAACTGATTGCATTAGCGAATCACTACGGTGGTAAAGACAATATTTCTGTCATTCTTATGCAGACCTAGCAGGAGAATACAGTGCAGAAACCGAGAGGATAGTAATCATCATGCCAGGTAAATTGGAATTCAGTTTTAACTCTTCGCGATTGGGTGACTTTCCCCTCGACAAAGAAGTTATGACGATTGGTCGCAAGGATGGTAATGATATTCGTATCGAAAATCTCGCCGTGAGCGGACATCATGCAAAGCTGCTTACAATCTTTGATGATTCGTTTTTGGAAGATTTGGATAGCACCAACGGCACTTACGTCAACGGCCAACCGATAAGAAAACACCCGCTTAAGAACGGCGATGTTATCGTCATTGGCAAACACGAACTGCGCTATATTAACGAATCCATGTCAACAGGCGATGACGACAAGACAGTTCTTATCAGGCGCCAATCCGGGCTGAATCCTCCTCCCAACCCAAGCCAGCACAAACCAATTGATATGCCCGGCTCCTCGAGGGAAGATCTGGGTGCCGCAAAGCTGCAAATTCTAAACGGCAAGGGTGCGGGCAAGGAACTAGCTCTTGAAAAACCTTCTGTAAAACTTGGAAAATCCGGTGCTGAAATAGTGCAGATAAACAAACGACCGGACGGCCATTTCATTGTCAGCCTGAATCAGGAAAGCGAGAAGAACCTGCTGATAAACAACGGTGAAGCGGTTGGCTCTCGCGCTGTCAAGCTGCACAATCATGATGTTATCGAGATCAATAAGCTCAAGATCGAATACTACCTCACCGCCTAGCAGCCTGGGCGCTAGTCTTCTATTTCGATTACCCCACGCATAAACAAGACTGCCTTGCCAGAGATGATGACTCTGTCGCCGGCCAGTTCACAGCTCAGCTCTCCTCCCCTTTCGGAAACTTGCTTCGCATGAAAGCTGGTCTTGCCCAGTCGCTTAGCCCAATAAGGCACGAGCTGCGTGAAAGCAGAACCGGTAACAGGGTCCTCTTTTATTCCGGTTCGCGGACCAAACCAGCGCGCGATAAAATCGTATTCCTTCGACTCTGCCGTGATGATGATGCCTCGGCAATCCAACTGCGCCAATAGCTCCATGTCTGGATCGGCCTCACGCACCAAATCCTCCGAGGGAAAGACCGCAATAATATCTGCAAACTTCAAACAGTCTTCTGGCGTTGCATGAAATGCCTGGACAATTTGCATGGGCAACTCAAAGGAAATTGGTGCCTGCGCAGGAAAATCCATGCTGAGTAATTCATCGCCACCCTCGCCATTCTTTCCTCCACGGGTCACACAGAGCAGTCCAGACTTTGTGTTGAACCGAATCTCTTCTTCCTGATAACCTAGTTCTTCAAACAGGACATGGGCCGCAGCGAGGGTTGCATGGCCACATAGGCCCACCTCTGTCGTTGGTGTAAACCAACGCAGTTCGAATCCGTCTTCGACAGGAACGAAGAATGCCGTTTCCGATAGATTATTTTCCGCCGCTAGGGCCTGCATGGTTTGCTCTGGCAGCCACTGCTCTAGCGAACATATCGCCGCAGGGTTACCCTCAAAGACTCTATTGGCAAAGGCATCGACCTGATACACACTGATGTTCATCTGTTGCTTCCCTTCTACTTACGCGATCGTCGCTATCTGAAATACGGGCTTGCCTGAACTTGTAGGGGTACAAACAAGAATTCATGGGGCTTAAGAGCGGACAAGGCTGAGCGAGCTAGCGCCTACAAGTGACTTAGTTGCTTTGTTTTCGCAGCCAATAGCACATGGTCTTCGACCAGATCGTAGAGGCTACGCAGGTGCCCTCTTCTTGCGGGTCCGGGCGCACTCTCCGAGGTGGCGACAACGACGAGATCTAGCTCCTTCACGACGAATATTAGCTGGCCGCCGTAACCCCAGGCGACAGGAACCTGCATGCCTGCCAGATCTCGAAGCCACCAACCATAACCGTAGAAGCGACCCTGACCACGAGGCGATGTGGCGCGGGGCTGATGTGAGGCCTGCACCCAATTTTTGGAGATCACCTGATCACTGCCACGCAGGCCATCGTTTAAGTACAGGCGACCGAATTCCAACATCTGACGCGGCGTCATCTCCATATCGTTGCCACCGAAATAGATTCCCTGGGGATCTTGCGGCCAATAGGACATGGAGAAGCCAAGCCGCGAGCTCAGGTTTTCCTGTGCGAACTGTTTGGCACTCATACCGCTCGCCTTCGTCAGGATCGCTGACAGAAGGTGGGTACTGCCGGTACTGTAGAGCATCCGCGTTCCGGGGGCGGCTACCAGAGGCTGCTTGAGAGCGAACTCAACCCAGTTGTCGCTGAGGACCCACTTCCCGTAATTGCGATTACTGGTCGTCTCCAGACCCGATTGCATGGTGAGGAGGTTCTCGATGGTGATCTGCTGTTTTACTCCATCACCGCTGGAAGAAATGATTTCTGGAAAATACTGCACGACTTTCTCATCCACCGAGGCGATTATTCCCTGATCGATGGCGATTCCAACCAAAGCGGAGATAACGCTTTTAGAGGCTGACTTCATATTCGCAGGGCGCGATGGATCGCGGCCATTATAGTAGTGCTCGAACACCAACTCATCGTCGCGACTGATCAACAGGCTGTGAAGCCTGGGTAATTGCTTAGCCGCGTCATGAGCTGCCGAATACTCCATATCCTGAGCTGCTGCTGGCAGCGCAGACAGGGAGAAGAGAAGCGCAATTATCAGAATGTGATGCTGATATTTCATAGCAAATATACTGAACGAAAAAGGAAGACGAGTTAAAGCGATTATCACTCAAATCGAGACATGAGCAAGAGCCAATACAGTGAATATGATCTATGGCATGAGAGCCATAGATCATACCTCTCAGACGAAGCCAGGCAAGCTCCCTAGATACTCGCGAAAACGTCCGCCACCATAGATGGAGTAAGAATCTGCGGCAGAATTATAGGCTCTTTGCTGGTATCACCCGGGTAGAGGACATACAGCGGAACGGAGGGACGATTGAACTTATCCAGTATCGCCGTAATTTCCGGATCCTCATTAGTCCAGTCGCCTTTCATGTAGGTAATATCGTTATCCAGCAAGGCTTGCCCTATCCGATCCGTGCTAAGTGTCGTCTGCTCGTTAGCCAGACAGGTAATACACCAGGCGGCCGTCATATTCACGAACACCGGGCGGCCCGCTGCCTGAATCTCATTCAGGCGTGCCGTACTGAAAACCTCGTAGTTCTGCGTGGAGTTACCTTCTGCATCGACGCTCGCAGTTTGAACTGGGGCGAGGGTTTGCAAGAAAGGTGTCTGCATCAGATAGACGGCAGCAACCAGCGCTGTGACGCCAACGGCATAGTTAACCGTGCGCAGTATCGGCCCCAAAGTAAAGCGGCGTTGATACAACCAGGCAGCGAAGGCCAGCAAGATACACACGCCTAATACCAGCGACATACCCATGACCCCAACCTGCGTTCCTAAAACCCAGAGGAAGAACAGTGCAGAGGCATACAGCGGGAATGCCATAAACTGCTTGAATGTCTCCATCCACGCGCCTGGCTTCGGCATGTACTTCGTTAGCGCCGGCATAAAAGAGAGCAGCAGAATCGGGAGCGCCATACCCAGACCTAAGGATATGAATACCAGCATCGCCACGGCCCAGGGCTGAGTTAAGGCGAAGCCCAATGCAGGCCCCATAAATGGCGCAGTACAGGGTGTAGCAACAGTCGTTGCCAATACCCCGGTAAAGAATGAACCTTTGTAACCCTTCTTCTGTGCGAGCCCGCTTCCTGCTCCCATGAGTCCGGTGCCTATTTCAAATACTCCGGAGAGACTGAGCGCCATCATGAAGAATACGTAGACGACAAAGGCGAGGAACCAAGGCTGCTGAAACTGAAACGCCCAGCCAATGCGCTCGCCACCAGCTCTCAGAATGATTAACACAGTCGCCAGTGCAACAAACGCTCCCACTACGCCTGCAGTATAGGCGATGCCACTCATGCGTTGCTTCTGTACCGATTCACCCGCGTTCTTCGCGAAGCTGAGTGCCTTCATCGATAACACTGGAAAAACACAGGGCATTAGATTCAGTATGAGACCGCCCATCACGGCGAAAAGCATATATAACAATAGGCCGCCGCCGGTGCCAATATTGCCACTTGTATTCTCAGAGGCGGCGAATGGCACCAGAGTAGTCTGATTGGCATCTGCAGTAGGGTTCTGAAAATCATAGGCGACTCTATCTCCCTGCTCATTCTCGAGAACCAGAACTCCGTAAACTTCAGTCAGGTCTTCCAACATGCGCCTAGGCTGCTGGTGAGTTATCTGAATTAGATTACCCTGAATACTGACATCTCTTAGCGGACCAGGCTTGATGATGCGGCGCTGCTCCGGGAAGAAAAAGGCGTCACTGTGGTCGGAAAAAACTGCATCTGGCGCCTCGAAGCCCAGACTCACTCTCTCGCCAGCAACGGCGATGATTGACTTAATATCGTGATCGACGATAGGAAGTTGCTCTCTGGTGGAGGAAAATAGTTGCGCGTTAGCCGCATCTAGCTCTACAGATTGTGCTACTGGCAAGGTGATGCTCAGCCTCTGCTCGCCAGGTATACAGATTTGCTCACACACGTTCCAGAAGGCCAGCGTGGATAGCTCGACCGTATCGCCCTCGTAGTCAGCCGGGATGGTGACCGCGACCGGATGCAACACTTCTTCTTCGTAACCGAAGTTCACCAGGTCGGTGTCATAGAATGGCAGCCAATGTGGCGCTGGCCACTGCAGCTCCGCTATATTGGTTCCCTCTGGCGCGGTCCATTCATTTGCACTGGTAGGTTCGCCGCTATCGCCACCCATCTTCCAATAGGTATGCCAGTGTTCCGCTGGGTCGAGGCGCAGCCCCAACCAGATAGTTTCGCCGGGAACAATATTCGTAGTCTCTGCTATTAACTCGACTTCGATACTGTGATCCCAGGCGACATTCGCATAGCGCGGTTTTATGTCGTAGCCATGCCATTGCCCGTCATCATCGGTATAGGCGAGCAGGCCATTCAGTTCTTCCAGACTCTTATCGAAGCGGCGGTGTTGATCCGTAGAAATTTGCAGCCTGTTTCCGTCCTTCATGACTTTGCGGAAAGGCGCGTACTTCATAATGCGACGCTGTGCAGGAAAGAACCAAGCTTCATCGACGTCATCGAATAGATTTTCTTCTGCTTCGATCATGACATTGAATTTGTCATCGAAGCTGTTGAAGTTCGCCTGCAGGGAGTGCCCATCGATGGGTACAGGTGTCATCGCCCTAGTTTCGGCAAATGCTTGCTGCCACTTGTCATCGATTGATGCATTGCTTGCCACTGGTAATGACAGCGCAAAGTCTGCCTCGCCAGGAATACAGATTTCATCACAGACCTGATAGTCAACATGGGTGCTGACAGCAAAGGTAGAGCCGCTGTAATTAGCTGGCACAGTTACCGGTATGGGTAGGAAAACCTCGCGCTCGTAGGTGAAGGTAACCAGGTCGCTGCCAGGGAAAGGGGTCCACTCGGGTATTGGCCAAACGATATCGCCGGCACTGCTTCCCGCGGGTAATTGCCACTCGCTCGCCGCGGTAGCCTCACCGCTATCGCCACCGAATTTCCAGTAGGTATGCCAGTGCTCAATGGGGTCGAGCCGAATGGCCAGCCATAGCGTTTCGCCAGGAACCACATTACTGGTTTCGGAGATTAACTCGACTTCTATCTGATCGGTCTTGTGGATCTGCGCCTGAGCTATGCCAGGAACCAGAATAAAACCTAGTAATATCAGAAAGTTATGAAATTTGTTACGCATTTTGACTCCCATCAAATCATGCTTAAGATGATACGCGAGCGAGGCCGTGCTTTGTGTGCCAAAAGGTAACAAATACGGGGGGTTCTGTCATTTAAAGACCGCCTGGATGAGACTTTATTTCAAACATTATCGGCGGCAATCCGCCTTATCTACAACTGCTCTTCTCGCACGCCGGTTATGCGCAGATCATTCCCAGCCGAGTATGCTCTCAACCATCAGCTGCAGGGTCTGATTGCCGCGAAACTCATTGACGTCTAGCCTAAAGGCGATTTCGATATCTGTCATGCCCGGATCCGGCCAGTCCTGCTCATCTATGTTGAATGCGATAGCATCGATGGTCTGTCTGGGGGACTGCAGGGGCGCGAGAACCAACTTCAGATGGTTCTCCCCTACCCTGCGCTGCTGGATGACCCTGAACTTGCCATCAAACACTGGCTCGGGGAATTCCTGACCCCAGGGGCCCGCCTTAATTATCTCGGCGGCGGTGGCCATCGAGAATTCATCTTGCTGTATCTCTCCGTCGCTCAATAGCTTTGCCTGCAGCAAGTCGTCATCCAATAGCTTCGCCGCCTGACTCTGGAAGGCCTCGGTAAACGCTTTCAGCTTGTCTTTTTCGAGGCTAAGACCAGCTGCCATAGCATGACCGCCAAACTTAGTAATCATTCCCGGATTACTGCTAGCCACAGCATCCAGCGCATCGCGAATGTGAAAGCCCTTAATCGATCTGGCAGAGCCCTTGATTTCTCCGTCTTCAGCCTCGCGCGCATCGGCGAAGGCGATGACCGGTCTGTTGAACTTCTCCTTCACCCGCGAGGCAAGAATACCGACCACTCCTTGATGCCAACGCGCATCATAGATGCATAGTGCAGGCGGAAGGTCGCTTCCCTCCAGAGAAAATTCCTGCAGAAACTTAAAGGCCTGCTCGCGCATATCGCCCTCGATCTGCTTGCGATCCTTGTTCATACCATCGAGTTGTATGGCCAACTTGTAGGCGCTGCCCTCATGCTCGGTTAGCAGGCATTCGATGCCTGTGGACATATCATCCAATCTGCCCGCCGCGTTTAATCTTGGCCCTATGCTGAAGCCGAGGTCGGTAGCGGTGAGCCGCGCAATGCTGCGGTTAGCGATCTCCAGCAGGCTCTTGATTCCAGGCCTGGTGCGACCGGCCCTGATTCTGCCCAGCCCTTCACTTACCATGATGCGGTTATTACGATCCAGCGCGACGACGTCCGCCACCGTACCCAGGGCAACCAGGTCCAGCAGGTCCGCGAGCTTTGGTTCGGCGATGTCGTTCTCTGCAAACCAATTCATTTCTCGCAGCTTGGCCCGAAATGCCAGCATCACATAGAAGATTACCCCTACTCCGGCGATGCTCTTGCTCGGAAAGGAACATCCCTGCTGATTCGGGTTCACTATCGCCGATGCTTTTGGCACCTGGGCAGCCGGCAAATGGTGGTCTGTAATGAGAACCTTGATGCCAGCGGCATTGGCGGCATCGACTCCTTCTATGCTGGATATCCCATTATCGACTGTAATGATTAGATCAGGCTTTTTTGTCTGCGCGAGCTCAACTATCTCGGGCGTAAGACCGTAGCCATAGTCGAATCTATTTGGAACTATATAGTCGGTATTGAGAAATCCGAATTGCCGCAGCGCCTTTAAGGCAACGACGCAACTAGTCGCACCATCGGCATCGAAGTCAGCAACGATAAGCGTGCGTTGCTGTTGCTCTAGCGCCGTAATCAGCAACTGCACTGCCGCTTCTATACCCTTGAGCTGTGCGGGGGCGATCAGGTTTGCAAGGCCCAACTCCAACTCTTGGGCATCTTTGATATTGCGCTGGCGGTACACACGCCGCAATAGCGGGTGCATCGATTGGGGTAGGTCTAAGGTGTTGTTGGCTGTTCTGCGTTTTACGAGAATAGGCATCAGCATATTCAATTATAAGAGCGTTCTTTTACGAAGTCTGTCACCGCAGTCAGATCGTTCGAAACAATGCTGTAATGTTCTTCCTTCTCAAAGAGGTCAGTTAGGTGTGGTGGAAGCTCCGGCGCATCTAGCCCGGCTTTCATAATAGCATCGCTGAATTTCGCAGGGTGAGCGGTAGATAGCGTCACCATAGGCACCGACGCATCGGTATTACAGTCTCTCGCCGCTCTGATTCCCACAGCAGTGTGTGGATCGATAAGCTTACCCGTATCCGCAAAAACACTGGCGATTGTTTCACAGGTAAGCGCATCGTCGACGCTGGCACTGGCAAAACATTCTCGCATCTGCCGCCACTTTTCATCCGATATGTGCATAGACTCTTTGCCTAATTTCGACATGAAATCGGACAGTTTCTCGGCGTCTCTATCGAACAGATCGAACAGGTAGCGCTCAAAATTACTCGAGACGAGAATATCCATGCTCGGTGAAAAGGTAGGATGTAAATCGGTTGTAGAGTATTCATTGCCGTTAATAAACCGATGCAGGATATCGTTGCTATTCGTAGCAACGACTAGCTGTTTGATTGGCAGGCCTAGACGCTTGGCAAGATAACCCGCATAGATGTCGCCGAAGTTTCCGGTTGGCACCGAGAAGGAAACGGCTTTCTCCGGAGCTCCCAATTTAAGTGCCGCCGAAAAATAATACACGATCTGCATTAGAATCCGCGCCCAGTTTATCGAATTCACGGCAACCAGCTGAGTCTGATCGGGGAGAAAAGACTGGTCGGCAAAGGCGGCCTTAACGATACTCTGACAATCATCGAAATTGCCCTCAACCGCAAGATTAAATACATTGTCACCGACCACAGTCGTCATCTGTCGACGCTGCACCTCAGAGACTCGCTGATGCGGATGAAGGATAAAGATGTCGACCTGCTCCGAATGCCTGCAGCCTTCCAGCGCGGCGGAACCGGTATCGCCAGAGGTGGCTCCGAGAATCACGACACGCTGATCATTCTTTATCAGCACATAATCGAGCAGCCGGCCTAGAACCTGCAGTGCAAAATCTTTGAATGCGAGGGTAGGACCATGGTAGAGCTCTAGCATGTAGTCGTTCTCGGCGAGCTTGGTCAACGGAGCGACGTCGGGGTGATCGAATTCTGCGTAACTTTCTTCGACTATCTTGCGCAATGCATCGGCTGGAACTTCATCGCCAATAAAGGGAGCGATAACTTTAAGCACCAGGTCTGGATAGCTAAGTCCCTGCCATGAAGCGATCTCCTGTTCAGAGAAACGCGGCAATTCGGCAGGTACGTAAAGGCCTCCATCGGGGGCCAGACCGGTGAGGAGTACCTGCTCAAAGCTTTGCGGGCTACAACCCCCTCTTGTACTTATATAGTTCAAATCTCTTTCCCTTCTATCATCTGTTCTAGGCTTGAAGCAGGCCTGGCGATATCTTTGCCAAGCATAGCCACGGCTGCGCTAGTCATCAAATGTTTCGACCCTGATTCGCATAATTTCGCCACTCACATCACTCAATGCCTCAATCGCAGCGATCGCAGAATTTAATTTAGACTCGAGCGCCCTGTGCGTAAGAATGACAATTGGCACTGTCTTACTGTCCAGTTCTTTTTGAATTACCGCCTCTATGCTGATATCAAAATCTTGTAGAATGCTGGAAATTTTCGCCATGACACCAACGACATCGTTAACCGGAATGCGCAGGTAGTACTCAGTTTCGACCTCTTCGATTGGCAACACAGCCAGGTCATCGTGCATGGACAGATATCCCAGAGCAGGAAGTAGCGACTGGGACAGAGCTGCCAGCTTCTGCCTTGCGATATCGATTACGTCGGCAATGACTGAAGACGCCGTGGCGTCCGCGCCAGCACCGGGGCCATTATATAACGTAGAGCCCACCGCATGACCATGGACGAGAACTGCATTACCCACTCCATCAACGCGAGCCAACAGGCGCTTGCGTGGGATCAAAGTGGGATGAACACGCATCTCGACTCCCTTTGAGCAGCGGCGCGCGATGCCTAAATGTTTAACCCGATAACCAAGCTGTTTGGCAAAGCCAATATCCTCTGGCGTGATACGACTAATCCCTTCGGTGTAGGTCTTGTCGAACTGCAGCGGTATGCCAAATGCAATTGAGGCCATGATAGTCAATTTGTGTGCAGCATCGATTCCTTCCACATCGAAAGTCGGATCGGCTTCGGCATAGCCCAACTCCTGGGCTTCTATCAATACGTCTGCGAACTGACGCTGCTTCTCCGCCATCTCGGTGAGAATAAAATTCCCGGTGCCGTTAATGATCCCTGCCAACCAATCGATCTTATTCGCCGCCAAACCCTCGCGCAGCGCCTTAATAATTGGGATACCGCCTGCCACACTACTCTCGAAAGCCAGCGTCACGGAATTTTCTTCGGCTACGGCAAATAGCTCATTGCCTTGCTCCGCAATAAGCGCCTTGTTAGCAGTTACCACATGTTTTCCATTCGCCAGGGCCTGACGCACCACCTCGAAGGCGGGGTCGAAACCACCTATGGTCTCTATAACGATATCCACGTCGGGATCGTTGACCACGTCGAAAGGATCATTGCTGATGCCCGCCGTGGTATCGATGTCTTCAAGCTTAAGGCTGCGAGACGCGATTCTAACAACATCGATGGAGCAGCCAACACGGCGCGAAATTTCATCACCGGCGTTTTGCAATAGATTGTAGCTGCCGCCACCCACAGTGCCGAAACCGCAGATGCCAATCTTTATGGTTTGACGGTTGATACTATTGGCTGATTCAGAATTCACAAAAGGCCCCAGACTTATTTAATATAAGCGCCGAATTATACTGGAAACATTGAATAAACCCAGCAATCCTGCACAGGAGGCCGATCTCAATGAAAGGGATAAACTGGGAGGCTGAAGCTTTAGCTACGCGCTGCGCTAAGAGACAGCTAAAAGACAGCCAAGAGATAGCTAATCGATCTTGAGCATTGCCGCCAGACGGTCGGAATCCAAATAACCAGGAATAACTCGGCCATCAGGAAATATCAGGGCGGGTGTGCCAGATATACCTAGCTCGTTGCCTAGCGCATAGTGTTCCATAATAGGCGTATTGCAGTCCGCTGCGGGCAGGTTCTGGCCATTCTTGGCCTGAGTCAGCGCCTTCTTACGGTCATCGGAGCACCACACGGAAACCATCTTCTCGAATGAGGTAGCATCTGCGCCCCCGCGAGGGTAGGCCATGTAGCGAACCTCAATGCCTTTCGCCATCAGGTCATCGAGCTCTCCGTGCAGCTTACGACAGTAAGTGCAGTCAACATCTGTGAATACGGCAATAGAGGCCTTGATCTCCTCTGGAGTGAAGATAATCATCTCCTCAGCAGGAATAGCAGCGACTTTTGCCAGGCTTCTCTCCTGCCGCTGACCCGTGGAAAGATTTATCAAGCCTGTATCGCTGGTTCTATACATATCACCGGCGAAGAGATAGTCGCCTGAAATATCGGCATAGAGAATCTCACCCGTGTTCAGCTGGACTTCATAGATAGTGGACAGTGCCGTGGCCTTTACGCTTACGATCTCTAGCTGATTCTGCGAAGCCACCTCGATAGCTAGAGCCAGCTTACCGCGCAGTGATTGATCACGGTTCTGTGCCTGAGACGCGGAGACAGCAACCAAAATGGCTACCAGTCCGAACATGGCTAAAACTCGTTTCAGAGTGAATGTCATGGTGTGTCTCCTTGCTAAAATTGCCTATAAAGTCTGAATTTATTGACTAAGTGTTAAGAATACTAGTTTCGACTGTTTATAGCACTTACTAATGGACTGCTCAAACCAGACCATGCCAGTGTGAATATCAGTTCGCTACCCCCGACTATCCTTGGATAACTGTTTATCCGCCTCTATTCGCCTCTATTTGCCTCTATTTGCCTCTATTCGTATATAAGGGTCCATAAAGGGCTATCGGCAGAAACGAAAATGGGAAGACTGCATGCAGACTCCCCATTCTAAGAAATTGATGGCATCGCCCAAGCTTATCACTGGGCAGCAAACAAGATTCTCTAGCTCGTTTTCTTTTCCAGCTTCTCGGTGATTCTTGCTGCTCGACCGGTCAACTCGCGCAAGTAGTAAAGCTTGGCTTGACGCACCGCACCGCGACGCTTGACGGTAACGCTATCAACGACGGGGCTATAGATCTGAAATACCCGCTCAACACCGACACCGTGAGAAATTTTTCTAACAGTGAAAGAGGAATTCGAGCCACGGCTGCGACGCGCAATTACAACGCCTTCGAAAGCCTGTAAACGCTCTCTGTCGCCTTCCTGAATTTTTACCTGCACGACAACAGTATCGCCAGGACCAAAATCCGGAAGTTCCTTGATCATCTGCTCGTTTTCTATCTGCTGGATGATTTTATTCTTACTCATCGTCTTGCTCCTGAACTCTTGTAGCGCTTGGCCGCGGCCAAATTCTTAGTAAATCTAACAACCGTATTAATCAGCTCATGCTACAGCGCGTGATAATGCGCATATTCTTGCTTGAACTGCTCGAGTAATTCTTTTTGTTCCTGCTGCAACTCTCTATCTTTCAGCAGGTCTGGTCTCTTCAACCAGGTTGCCCCTAAACTCTGTTTTAGACGCCACTTCCTAATCGCTTCGTGATCACCACTGAGCAACACTTTCGGGACATCCTTACCATCTATGCTCTGTGGTCGGGTGTACTCGGGGCTGTGCAGCAAGCCGTCTGTAAAACTGTCTTCCTGTGCCGAGCCTTCATCACCCAAAGCCCCAGGCTGAAATCTCGTCATAGCATCGATCAATGTCATCGCTGCCAACTCACCGCCGCTGATAACGAAATCACCCAACGACCACTCTTCATCGATCTCGCTCTCAACAAGGCGGTTGTCTATGCCTTGATAGCGACCGCATAGCAGAACCATGCTCTGCAGCTGCGCAAGCTCAAATATCGAATCCTGCTTCAGGGTCTTACCCTGTGGTGACAGATAAATCACCCTGGTCTTGTCCGAGGCGGAATCCTTATGCCTGACTGCCTGCCTGGCCGCTGCAATCGATGCCACTAGCGGTTCGGTCTTCATCAGCATCCCCGGACCGCCACCAAATGGCTTGTCATCCACAGTGCGATGCCTGTCAGTGGTGAAGTCGCGAGGGTTAAAGAACTCAAGGTTCATTAATCCGGCGCGCACCGCCCTGCCACTGATACCGTAATCCGTTACGGCTGCAAACATTTCAGGGAACAAAGTGACTATTCCAAGCTGCATCGCTTATCTCTCCGTCACCCTTGGCGAGCAAGAGTTCAGCTCAATGGCCTAATCGCACTCAATCCAGATATTCTGCTTCCCAATCTACTCGTATAGTCTCGTTTTCGAGGTCTATCTCGCATATCACCAAATCCTTCAGATAGGGAATTAATCGTTCCCGGTCATCGATGCTTTCGCTGTCTGCCTTTATAACCAATACGTCATTGGCTCCGGTCTCTAGTAAGTGACTAACCCGACCGAATAACTGATCGTGCTGATTAATTACCTTCAGACCTTCTAGCTGGTGCCAGTAAAACTCACCACTAACGAGCTGCTGTAAATTCTCATTGGCTATAGCGAGTTCTGTGCCGGTCAGCAGTCTGGCAGTTTCCGGGTCATCGTAACCCTTAAAATGGACCAGCAGAGCCTTGTTCTGACGATTGTGATCGTCCAGTTCCAATTCCAGCGCCCTACCCCCGAGAACCACATGAAAACGCGAATAGTCGAGTATATTTTCAATTGGCGAGGTAAAAGAAATTAGTTTCAACCAACCCTTAAGGCCATGCACACGGCCAACTTCGCCAAGCACTACCCATTTACCTTCCGCTTCGAGCCTATTCAACACCCAGACAACGCGATAACAAGATCACGCCTCTGTAGTTGCAGTCTCTACAGCAGTGTTCGCTAGAGTCGAAACGCGAGGGCTAAGCTGTGCGCCCTGTGACTTCCAATAATCCATGCGGTCGCGATCAAGACGCAAACGCTCTTCCTGACCTTTTGCACGAGGATTAAAAAAGCCAATCCGCTCAATAAAACGCCCATCACGCGCATTGCGGCTGTCACTTACTGTGATGTGATAAAAGGGCCGTTTCTTAGCGCCACCACGAGACAATCGAATCGTGACCATAAGTATTTCCTGTCATTCTAAAGTGTAGGAGTTACGCGAGCTCGGGCTGATCTGCCCCTAAAACTGACGTGCTCGGGTAAAAAGGCCGGTATTCTATGTTAATTGAGATGCGATTGGAAGCACTGAAGCACAGTATTTTCGGGGCTTGGACAGCGAATTTGGCGCCAGGAATGCAGAGCCTAGCGCGTCGCCATCTAGCGGGTCATTAGCGCGGGAACTGACCCGGCCCACCGGGGAAGCCGCCGCCTCCTCCTTGTCCCTGCATGCCACCGAGACCACGCATCATATTGGCCATATTGCCGCCCTTCATCTTCTTCATCATCTTCTGCATCTGCTTATGCTGCTTCAGCAGTCGATTCAGGTCCTGAATCTGGGTTCCTGAGCCAACCGTAATACGTCTTTTTCTCGATCCATTTAGCACATCCGGATTACTGCGCTCCCGCGGCGTCATCGAATTGATGATCGCCTCCATCTGCCGAAACTTGGAGTCATCCACCATCTTCGCGGCTCCCGGCGGCAGCGCGCCCATGCCAGGCATCTTATCCATGATACTGGCTACGCCACCCATACTCGCCATCTGCCCAAGCTGATCTTTAAAATCTTCAAGATCGAAGCCCTTGCCCTTCTTAATCTTGCGCGCGAGCTTTTCCGCCTTGACCTTGTCGACTTTCTTCTCCGCTTCTTCGATAAGCGAGAGCATATCGCCCATGCCGAGGATTCTGGAAGCGATTCGGTCGGGGAAGAATGGCTCGAGCGCGTCCATCTTCTCACCTATGCCGATAAATTTGATTGGCTTGCCGGTAATATGCCGGACCGACAATGCGGCACCGCCCCTGGCATCGCCATCCGCCTTGGTGAGGACTACACCGCTTAGTGGCAGTGCATCATTAAACGCCTTGGCAGTATTGGCCGCATCCTGGCCGGTCATTGCATCGACGACAAACAGGGTTTCAACCGGATTCAGCTGGCTATGCAGTTGCTGGATTTCACCCATCATCTGCTCATCGATAGCGAGTCTGCCCGCTGTATCTACTATCAATACATCGATAAATTTGCGTTTTGCCTCCGCCAGCGCGGCAGCGGCGATCGCGCTTGGCGACTGACTGCTATCACTTGCGAAAAACTCTACACCCACCTCTGCTGCAAGGGTCTGCAGCTGCTGAATGGCTGCTGGACGGTAGACATCGGCACTAACTACCATTACCGATTTCTTTTCGTCGCTCTTCAGCCAGCGCGCGAGTTTGGCCGCCGTTGTGGTCTTGCCCGCACCCTGCAGGCCAGCCATTAGTACGATCGCAGGTGGTGTCGCCTTTAGATCCAGTTCGGCGTTGGCAGAACCCATAATGGACTCGAGCTCCGCCTGCACTATCTTGATAAACGCCTGTCCGGGGGTCAGGCTCTTGGATACTTCCTGCCCTACGGCTCGCTGACTCACCCTATCGATGAAATCTTTAACCACAGATAGGGCTACATCCGCCTCCAGCAGAGCACGCCGCACTTCGCGCAGGGCATCTTGAATATTGGCTTCGGTAAGGTTTGCCTTGCCCGTAAGTTTTCTAAAGGTACCGGAGAGTCTATCTGTAAGGTTGTCGAACACTGTGGGCTACCACCTGACTTGGTTATTAATGGACACGCTCCGCATTATAGCGAATCCAGAACGCTTTAAAAAAGAACTTCAACCGCTAGTATACATGTGCGACACTTTCTTACTGAGTTTATTAACCCGCACAAAGCGTCTCTGGCCGCGCTCCAGCTATAAATCATCATGCAAGTTACCGTAATATCCGGACTATTAGCTGTCTTCTTCTACCTGATGGGCTCAGTCTTTCAAGGCATGAACTTTGCCTCGAACAAAGACACACGAAAACTCGTCTTCCTTTTTGGCGGCCTCGCCGTACTGACCCATGCAATCAGCGCCTACGGCGTCATTCAGAGCGCAGACGGCTTTCATTTCGGTCTCTTCGAAATCAGCACCCTGATCACCCTGTCGATCTCGCTAGTCGTTCTCATTAGCAGCCTGCGCAAGCCGCTGGAGATTCTTTTCCTGGCCCTGTTTCCTCTGGCCATGCTTAGCATCATCGCCTCCCTGGCGATTCGCAGCGAATATCCGCCGACAAGTATGAGCCTGGGTTTGGCCAGTCATGTCCTCATTTCGATTTTAGCCTATAGCTTTATTAGCATCGCCGCACTGCAAGCCAGCTTTCTGGCTTACCAGAACCATCAGCTCAAGCATGGCCATGCCGGTGGATTAATTCGCAAATTGCCTTCGCTACAAGACATGGAAGCCTTCCTCTTCGAATTAGTTTGGGTGGGGCAGATCTTACTTACACTAGCTATTGCCACTGCATTCCTATTCTTCGACAATATTTGGGGGATCGACGGAGTTATACACAAGACCGTGTTTTCTCTATTATCCTGGGTCGTATTCGCCGTTTTGCTTTGGGGCCGGCATCAACTCGGTTGGAGAGGCCAGACCGCAATCCGCGGAACCCTGGCTGGTTTCGCCCTGCTCATAATTGGGTTCTACGGCGTAAAGTTTGCACTGGAATTTATAATAAGTTGATAGTCCATCTTAGCTCAGCCCTAGTCATGGCCCCCTATCCTCCGCAAGAGACAGACATTAGATGAGTAGCGACGAACCCAGCCTAACCATGCTGCTAGTGTCCTTTGGACTACTGATCGTGGCCTCCGCCTATTTCTCTAGCTCTGAAACAGGGATGATGAGCCTGAACCGCTACAGGCTAAAGCACCTTGCCCGAAATGATCACGCTGGTGCCAGTCGCGCGAGCAAGCTATTGGAAACCCCGGACAAATTGATCGGGGTTATTCTAATCGGCAACAACTTCGTCAATTTTCTCGCCGCATCGATCGCGACGACAATAGCGATTCAGATATTCGGCGAACCATCGCCTCTGATAACTGCTGTAATCCTAACACTCGTTGTATTAATCTTCGCCGAAGTGACCCCAAAAACAATTGCCGCTCTGTATCCAGAAAAAATAGCCTACCCCTCTAGTCTAATTCTTACCCTGCTGCTGAAGATTCTTTACCCTGTGGTGTGGATGGTCAATGTTGTTTCGAATGCCTTGGTTCGAGTACTGGGATTCAATTCAGAATCCGACGACAGTCACCAGCAACTATCCGCCGAAGAATTACGCACGGTGGTTTACGAGTCGGGAGAAAGACTGCCGCGACGCAGACAGGGCATGCTGCTTAATATTCTCGACCTGGAACACGTTACAGTAAACGATATTCTCGTTCCTCGAAACGAGATACTCGGGATCGACATTGAAGACGACATCGATGAAATACTGAGCCTGATCGGCAGCAGTCAACATACCCGCATGCCGGTCTATAAGAAGGAGATGGACAACCTTATCGGCATTCTCCATCTGCGCAGTGTAGGCAAGCTGATCAGACTGGAAACCGTCAACAAAGCAGCGATCCTGCGCGAGACAATCGAGCCCTATTACATTCCGGAAAGTACGCCGCTGCACATACAGCTATCAAAATTTCAGACAAAGAAATTACGCATGGCGGTCGTAGTGGATGAGTATGGTGCGATTAAGGGACTGGTTACACTCGAGGACATACTCGAAGAGATAGTTGGGGAATTCACTACTGACCTTGCCGACAGCAGCAAGGATTTTCATGAGCAGCAAGATGGCAGCTTTCTCATCGATGGCTCCACCAGCGTAAGAGATATAAATCGAGTTCTCTCTTGGGATCTTGATGCCTCTGGCGCCAAGACACTGAATGGATTACTTACTGAGATGCTGCAATCGATCCCCGACTCCTGTGTGGGAATCAGACTAGAGGGCCATTTTGCTGAAATCGTGCAAGTGCAAGACAATGTGATCCGCACGGTGAAGATGTGGCGAGCGGAAAGCGATGAACCAAAAGAGAACGAAGACTAAGGCTGTTTGCTACGAATAATCTGCAGCTGATGCTCCACAATCGAATCCAGAGACAGCATTTTCCAGCCTACCAGCTTATTCGGCGCCGACTGCGCACCGGTTTTTGCGGCTAACGCAAGCATATAATCCGACTCAGCCTCGAGCTGCCAGAGTTGCCAGGCACTCTCACTATCAACCCGCTGTGCATCGAACTCCAATGCGAGTTTGTCACCACTGTGAAATGAATAGGCAAAGTGTTGCAAGGGTATCGCCAGCCCCATGCCGCAGGCCTTTATGTAAGCCTCCTTGAGCGTCCACAGCTCATAGAAGCGTTTCTGCTGCTCCCCGGCTGGAAGTGCGAGTAACTGAGCCACCTCACTACTGGAGAAGTAACGATGAGCGATCGCTTCGACGCGGCGCTGCTTGTCGGAGAACTCTATATCCACACCTATCTCGGCACATCGCGACACCGCAAGAACCACCTTCTGCGCAGAATGAGATACGTTAAAATACAGTGAATTCAAATTCTGCTCGGTGCTTATCTGGGGCTTGCCATAGGCGTTGTAAGTGAAAACCCAAGCCTCGGGGCTTATCGAGTTATCGTAGCTCGATAGCGCCGCTCGCATGAGAATTCGCCCCAAGAGCAACTGCTTGCGGTGGCGATCGAAGTGAAAGCGATGATAGCGCAGCAACTCAGCCTCGGTCAGCCATGACAGGCAGGCGTCCTGCAGTGAAGGCAGATCGAAATCAACCTGGTCCAGCTGCCAAAGATGAATCTGCGCATTGTCAATTTGCATAACTGTCACTACTCATTCCTCAAATTCTCAAACGCACCGTTCTTTCTCAGTACTCTCTCAGTACTCTCTCAGTACTCTCTCAGCACTCCCTCGGCACTTTCTCGGCACTTTCTCCGCACTCTTTCCGCAGCCCAACTTCAACTCTCATAGATACAATGAAGCTGCTTACGCGCGATACGCGACTCCCGGGGATAGGCAAAGGCGTTGTTAACATAGCAAACATCATCGAGCAGAACAGATTGATTGACATGACTATGCCCGTAGACATGAATAGCGGGATTCAGTTGCTTGACCTGCAGGCCCAGGGCCTCACTGCCTAGCACCGGGTAAACATTCCTGCGCTCAACGGGTATTCTCTCTGGCATAACATCTATTCTTGGTAAAAAATGAGAATAGCTAATCAAAGTCTTGTTCTTTGTGGACAGCTTCTCGAGATTTAGATTCAGAAAATAGTCCGAAACATCCCTAGCCTCTGAAAGATGGTCGGGCCAGGAACATGCACGAAAGTCGCGCCAGGCGCGCCGCAGATGACGGTCAGGCTCACCAAATGAGAAATCATACCAAGAGAACAGGGGCACAAAGCTAATATCGGGCATCTCGAAAATGTCCGCATGAACTCCACAAGATTTGCACAGCTCGGTTATTGCATCAAACTTGGTTAGGGAGCAATCGAAGTCTTCGTCCTGCACCCACAGCTCATGATTGCCAGGCACAAACAACACGGATTTAAAGCAGGCCACCAGAGAGTCGAAAACCAGCCTAAGCAGCGGCATCTTATCCGTCACATCACCGGCAAGAACCAGCACATCTTCTGAGAACTCGCGCGCGTCGAGACTAAGAATCCAATCCAAATTCTCCGCATAGTCAACGTGAATATCCGAGACGGCAAAAACTCTCATCAAGCACTCTTAGCCGATTTCGCCGATTTTGCTGAAGGCCCAATATGCTCTTTAACGAATTCCGCAAGGAGCAGATACTCTTCTCGGCGCGGATCAGACTTGCGCCAGGCCATACCAATCTCTCTGGACACGTTCTCATTGGAGAAATGCTTTAACTGCAGATGTGTCTCGCCCAACACATCGGCGTCAACCGACATAGCGGGAAGCAGTGTCATTCCCAACCCATTCGCCACCATCTGCACCAATGTATGCAGGCTAGTTCCCTGATAGACCAGGTCGGTGTCGCCGCTTTCCAGTTTGCAGGCCTCCAGCGCATGATCACGCAGACAGTGCCCTTCTTCGAGAAGCAGCAGGCTCTGCCCACGCAGCTGATGCTGTTTCACTTGCTGCACCTTCTCTAGCTCATGACCCGGGGGCAGACAGAGCAAGAACTCGTCTTTGAATAGGCTTACCGTCTCCATGTCCGGCAATGGAAACGGGAATGCCAGGATAATTAAATCCAGCTGCCCCTGCTGCAACTGCTGTAATAGCTGCGCGCTCATCTCTTCTTTCAGATAGAGCTTCAGCTTGGTAAATGTCTTGCGCAGATCGGAAAGAATTGACGGCAGCAAGAAGGGGCCGATAGTCGGTATAACACCCAGGCGAAGATCTCCAGACAGGGGCGCTTCGTGTGCCCGAGCAAGCCCCACGAAATCCTCAACGTCACCCAGAACTATACGCGCCTGAGCCAGCAGCTTCTCACCCAAGGAGGTAATCAGCACCGTCTTCTTGTTGCGCTCAAATATCTTGGCGCCTAGCTGGGATTCTAACTCCTGAATCGCGGCACTAAGAGTGGATTGAGTGACATGGCAGGCCTCGGCGGCCTTGCTGAAATGACGGTGTTCCGCTACGGCGCAGAGGTATTTAAGCTGTTTTATCGAAGGATTCATGGACAAAATACTAATCGATAAAAACGATCAATGCACCCAATAAAATCAATTAGATTTGATTATGAAATTGACGTAAGGTAATCGCCGGTCAAGTGATTCTGGGTTTGATTCGTGCAAACGACGAGACAATACGGGATCCGCATTAGCTAATTAGTAAACCACTAGGAGAAACACATGTCATTGAAAGGTTCAAAGACAGAAGACAATCTAAAAGCAGCGTTCGCTGGCGAATCTCAGGCTAACCGTCGCTACCTCTATTTCGCCCAGAAAGCTGACGTAGAAGGTTACAACGATGTATCCGCTCTATTTCGCTCCACTGCGGAAGGCGAAACAGGACACGCCCACGGCCATCTTGAGTATTTGGAAGAAGTTGGCGACCCGGCTACGGGCATGCCAATTGGTGGCACCGAAGACAACCTGAAATCAGCAGTAGCTGGCGAAACCCACGAGTACACAGACATGTATCCTGGCATGGCAAAAGATGCGCGTGATGAAGGCTTCGATGAGATAGCTGACTGGATGGAAACTTTAGCCAAGGCTGAACGTTCACACGCCAATCGCTTTCAGAAAGCATTGGATGCATTAGACGACTAGTTCGGCATTCCTTTTCGATGTTGCGGACACCGCTTCGGTGTCAGCAACATCGAAGACCGCAATATGAGCAAGACCATGTCACCCCACAGCTCAGCAACCTCGTTTTATCTTTCAAATTTTACGCACATAAGGATTTCTTATGTCTGACCAAAATAGAGAAGGTGGTCTGGGCGCACCTACCCGGCATCCGCTCAATCAAAACGACCCAACATTCTGGGACGAAGATGATTTAAACAAAGAGCTAGAGCGCGTCTATGACATCTGCCATGGCTGCAGACGTTGTGTCAGCCTATGCAATGCCTTTCCAACTCTGTTCGACCTTGTGGACGAAAGTGAAACTCTGGAAGTAGACGGCATCGATGTGGCCGATTATAAAAAGGTAGTAGATCAGTGTTATCTCTGCGACCTGTGCTATCTCACCAAGTGCCCCTATGTGCCTCCCCATGAATGGAATGTTGATTTTCCTCACCTCATGCTTAGGGCGAAGGCAGTCACGTTCAAGAAAGGCGAGAGTAAATTTCGCGACAACCTCATAACCAGCACAGACACTATCGGCAAGGTGGCCTCTACGCCGATAATCAACTCCCTCGTTAACGGCGCGAATAAAAATGGCTTCCTGCGAGGCATGCTCGATACAACTCTGGATATTCATAAGCAGGCTAAACTACCTGAGTACACGAACAAGCCGGCTCGCAAGCAACTCGCCGCACACATCTATGACCCTGCGAAGTCAAACAAGGCGATCGATGATGATGATAGAGCACAGGTTACTCTGTTCACCACCTGCTATTGCAACTATAACGAGCCGTCTATTGCAGATAGCGTCGTAAAGATTCTCGAACATAACAACGTCACTGTGAATCTAGCCGCAAGAGAGCACTGCTGCGGCATGCCGAAACTCGAACTCGGCGATCTAAAAACTGTAACGCACTTAAAGGAAAAGAATATTCCAGTACTCTACGAGATGGTTAAGGCCGGCAATGTTATCGTAGCCGCCGTACCCTCCTGCGTACTCATGTTCAAACAAGAACTGCCCCTGATGTTTCCGGCAGATGAGCAAGTCCAAGCGGTCGCAAAGGCATTCTATGACCCCTTCGAATACCTGCACAAAATGCACAAGAAAGGAAAGCTAAGCCTGGATTTCAAGAACTCCTTAGGGAATGTGAGCTATCACGTAGCCTGTCATCAGCGGGTCCAAAATATCGGGCCCAAGACAAAGCTAATACTCGAACTCATCGAGGAGACGGCAGTCAAGAATATAGAGCGCTGCTCTGGTCACGATGGCACCTACGGCGTTAAGTCAGAGACCTTTGAATTCGCGAATAAGATAGCGCGCCCTATAGTCAAACAGGTTCGTGAGCAGAAACCCGACTACTACGGCAGCGACTGTCCAATCGCTGGAAAACATATCGAAAACAATCTGGATACCGATCAAAAATCTATCCATCCCCTAGACCTTTTATGCCTCGCTTATGGCATTTAGAAACCCAGTTTTCAGGAATACCACGAATGAAAAAAATTAGTATCAGCGACCTGATGAGTATAGCGACCTACAACGAGCAGCGACCTGCTATTAGGCAAGCTATGATGGAACACAAGAAGACACGCCGTCTGCCCCTTGGGCCGAATACGATGCTGCACTTCGAAGACTACATGGTTATGCGCTATCAAGTACTGGAATTAATCCGCGCCGAGAAGATCAGCGGCGAGGAGGAACTCCTCGAAGAACTTGGGGCGTACAACCCACTGATTCCTGATGGAAAGAATTTGAAAGCAACGTTCATGCTGGAATATCCGGACGAAGCGGAACGCAAGATACGCCTGGGCCAACTTATTGGCATCGAAGAACTCATCTCAATCCAGATCGAGGGTTTTGATCCGGTGTACCCTATCGCCAATGAGGACCTGCCCCGTTCCACCGATGAGAAAACATCAGCGGTGCATTTCCTTCGCTTCGAATTTACAGACGAGATGATCGCTGCGGCGAAACAGGGCGCATCGTGGACCCTGCGTAGTGAGCATCAAAACTACCTATACAGCTCTGATTCGATACCTGATGAGATTCGCAATTCCCTAATACGCGACTTCGACTAGAAGTCGTTCAATCTCGCCAGATCAGGGCAATTAACCCTTTCGCGCAGTTGTTGCCACTGCGCCGCTCGGATAGAATCTGGCGCTCTACAGAAGCATCTATAAAATCAACCCGCCTAGAAGGCAGATGAAGTAAACACGCCAGAATTCGGTGGCTGTAGCGCCGGATCCAGCTATCCGAAGGCGACCCCGCAACGAAAGAAATGATGATTATCAATCTACCACGCAAGCTACTCTGCTTGAGCGCTGCGATCTGCTTTAGCACGGCGACACTTGCCGATCACCATGGCGATGACCATGCTAGCTCAATCAAGATGATTGACTCCAGCCTATTCGGTATCGACCAATCCGAGATTCTAGGCATACGCGAGCAGATGCAGGCAGCTGTAGATGGCAGCTTTGTTTCAGGCAACAATATCCTCGTAGGTAACAACGATGGCGTCGGCGTTTTAGAAACTGTCGGCACACAGGGACCGAAGCAAACAACACAAATGAACGATCAGACAATTTTTCGCATCTACTCTATGACAAAACCCATCGTAAGCGTGGCAACGATGAACATGGTTGGAGACGGCCTGATCGCCATCGAAGGCCCTGTCTCAAAATGTATTCCTGAATTTGCGAACATGAACGTCATCGATGAAGAGAGCGGCGCTATCACTGCCGCCAAGAATCAGATGACCGTGCAAGACTTGCTTACTCATGAGTCAGGTTTAATCTACGGCACCTTCGATCCGCAGAGCGTTCTGGGCGAGCAATACCTGAATGCAGGTTCAGTGCGATCCGACATAACGGCACTCGAGTTAGCCAAGACTCTAGCAGCACTTCCCCTGCGCTTCGAACTAGGCACGAAGTGGCATTACTCGCGCTCTACCGATGTGCTCGGCGCAGTAATCGAAGTCGCTGCCGGCAAGTCACTGGATCTACTGCTAAAGGAAAGAATTTTCGACCCACTGGGCATGGATGAAACAACATTCTATGTTGATGCGTCCAAGGCAGAGCGAATCGCGAACCCTATCCATGGTGATATGGCGGATCCCCTTGAGGTTCAGCCCATGTTATCTGGCGGCGGCGGGCTACACTCAACAACAGAAGACTACGTGCGCTTCGCCTCTATGTTGCTGAACGGCGGCGAGTACAAGGGTGCCCGCATCATTAGCCAAAACACACGAGACGCGATGAATCAAAAATTCATAGGCGATGATATAAATCGCGACGCCTTCTTCTTCAGACCGCGCGGCGATTGGGGTCTGGGCTTTTATCTACAGCCTATTCCCGGTGCGGACAACAGCGGCCCATTCAACTTCGGTTGGCAAGGTGTTGGCAGCACGGTGTTTATCGTTGATCCGGTAAATGACTTCTTTATGCTGTCCATGGCGCAGGTGCGCCGCGGCCCTCGAGGCGCGCCTATGGACCTCACAAGATCGCAGCGGGCGGTTTATGAGGCGATGCTGGACTAGAACGTTGCAGGCAAAAACCTAACGTGCAAAAAAGCCAGTATTGTTATCAACACTGGCTCTTTTAATAGTAGCTGCCTAAGCGGGGTTAGAAGCGCTAATTCAGCAGATCGTATTTACGCAGATAACCGCGCAGCTGGTGATAACTCAAGTTCAAAAACTCAGCAGCTTTTTTCTGATTGAACTGATTCTGTTCCATCGCCTGATTCAATAGATTGATCTCGAATTGCTGTACCTCATTCTTGAAATCGAATGAATCTGTTGCAGATAGATTGGGGCTAGCGACGAGACTGGTTTTGTCAGAACCCGAATTATAACTCGCCAAAGTTTTTGCACTCGCCTTTAGCCGAAAAGGCGACTCGAAGGGATTAAACACAAGCTGGGTAATATGCCCTTCTCCATTCTGATATACCGCCCGCTCGATCACGTTCTTGAGCTCTCGAATATTCCCCGGCCAGGAATATTTGCATAGGGCCTTCTCCACCTTGTCGGAAAAGCCCGCAAAGAATTCACCCCCAATTTCCTTAACCATACCGACAGCAAAGTGCTCGGCAAGTATAAGGATGTCTTCGGCCCGCTCTCGCAGCGGCGGCAGAGTGACGACATCGAAGGCGAGCCTATCCAATAGATCCTCTCGGAAACGTCCCTGACTAGCCAGGTCTGGCAAGTCCTCATTGGTAGCCGCTACTATTCTTACATCTACGGTGAGAGTCTCGTTGCCTCCCAGTTGCTCGAATTCTCCATACTCTATAACTCGAAGGATCTTCTCCTGCACCGCCATGGCCGTGTTCGCCAGCTCGTCCAAAAACAGGGTTCCGCCATGAGCTCGCTCGAAGAAGCCTTTCCTCTGTTTGGTCGCCCCGGTGTAGGCGCCTGCCTCGTGTCCGAACAGTTGGGCCTCCAGCAGGGTCTCGCTCATCGCAGCACAATTAATCTTCAGAAAGGTCTGCTCCCAACGCTGGGACAGATAGTGCAGACGCGCCGCAACTAATTCCTTGCCCGTGCCGCGCTCACCTACGAACAATACTGGCTTGTTCAGGGGCGCCACATGGGAGATATGCTCCTGCATTTCGAGAAAACTGGCAGACTCGCCGATCATCCTCGGGGCTGATTTTTCTTGAGGCATATTATTCAACAATATCAATAAGTTAAACCAAGGCGCCTTGCCTGCTACCGACTCCTCGCAAATGAAGCGGCATTGCTGAGGCATAAGCCGTCATGAGTAGTGAAAAATACCATTAGTTAAGCTATTTAGCTATCAGGCCAGCTACGGGGCGTTAGCCCTAAATTTAAATTTCTTTATATCAACGTGTTAGAGAATATGAATTGTTGGCACGCTATCTGCTCATTACTTACTAAGCCAACCGACTTGTTGGCATTAGAGACTAACGGTACATTCGAGGTATCAACGATGAGTATATTTAATAGACTGTCCGACATTATCAATTCCAACATCAGCTCTCTGCTGGACAAGGCGGAAAATCCGGAAAAGATGATTCGCATGGTAATTCAGGAGATGGAAGAGACCCTGGTTGAAGTCCGAAGCGGTACGGCTAAGGTAATTGCCGAGAAGAAGACCTTGAGTCGTCGTGCCGAGCAACTTAAGAAACAGGCCCAAGACTGGGAAGGCAAAGCCGAGCTTGCGCTGTCCAAGGGACGGGAAGACCTGGCGAAGGCCGCTCTGCTGGAGAAGTCCAACATCAACTCAAGCGTGACAATCACCGAAAAGGATTTGTTGAAGCTTGATGAGACATTGAATAAGTTGAGCACAGAGATCGAGCAACTCCAGGCAAAGCTAAACGATGCACGGGCTCGCCAAAAGACGATTGTCATGCGCACCACGGCGACCGAGTCCAGACTGAATGTAAATAGACAGCTACACAGCTATTCTATTGACAAAGCGATGGACAAATTTGAGTATTATGAAAAGAAGATTGACCAGATGGAAGGTCAGATGGATAGCATTCACATCGAGAAACGTGGATTGCAGAGCGAGTTTGATGAACTCGAGAAACAAGAATCCATAGATAAAGAACTGGAAGATTTAAAAACTAAACTTAAAGACCAATAGGCTTTCAAGATGGGCATATTCGAGTTCATTATAGCGCTGGTGGCAATGGTACTGGGCGCCGTCACTTTCTGGATACTTCTGCTACGCAAAGGTAGACGCACGGTACGAATAGAGCCAGATGGCAAATACAATATGGGCGAACTATCCGCGATGGCTGAATCGCTGACTGAACGCATCGACATTCTGGAGTCGATACTAGACGCCGAAGTCCCGGATTGGAGAGAGCAGAATGAACACGGGCACGAGTAGATTGAAATTGAATCGACGCGATGCCCGCTGGCTTGGGGTATGCGCCGGTATTGCAGAGTGGCTGGACGTTCCAACCGTTCTTGTCCGCGTGATCTTCGTGATATGTGTAATATCCTGGCCCACGCTGATTATTGGATATTTCCTGCTCTACTTCTGCCTCGACAAAGATATTACGCCAGACAAAATGCGCGATTATTTTAAGAGCGCTTCCACGGCGGAACACTTCAAACAGCTGGATTATCGCAAGCCAATCTACAGGAATGAGCGGAACAAGCGCGTCGCCGGAGTATGTAGCGGTATCGCCGACTATTTCAAGGTAAGCACATTCGCGGTGAGAGCGATTACACTTTTCTCTCTATTCCTATTCGGTCCGTTTACGTTCTGGGCTTATATGATCTGCATTTTTGTATTCGAGCCAGACCCGCATGTTGGGCCCAAAGCTAGACACGAGAAGCGTGCCCAGCGTAAACAACGCCGCGCCGAGAGACTCGCACGACGCAAGCAGCGTAAGAGCTATGTTAATGAAGAGTATGAGCAGTTTGCCGAAGATGTTGCCAATGAGGCCTATGCCGAAGCGACTGCCACCTTCGATGAGATGACGCAGGAGTTTGCTGCCGAGCCAGGTGCGCAATCGAACACTGACTCAGAACAGCCCGACAGCGTCTATTCTCGAGACAAGTGCACCGAGGTCTATAACTCCATGGAGCTGCGCCTTCGCGAGATTGAAGCCTATATGACATCGAAAAGATTCCGCCTGCACTGCGAAATCAACCATATCTGATTACCCCCTTTGCAACTTCTCTTTCACAATAAGGGTCTCTGGTTTTCCCAGGGCCCTTAAAGAAGTACACTAAGACACCCTAATTCGACGCGATAGCTGTTCGAAACCATGGTTCGCTAGAATCGAAACTCGGCGAACAACAATCGGTGTTATTAATGAAATATTGTCATCAATGTGCGGAACCCCTCATCCTTCGTGTGCCTGAGGGTGATGATAAGCCGCGCCACTGCTGCACAGCCTGTGACAGTATCTTCTATTTAAATCCGAAGAACGTCGTCGGCACGGTTCCCTTCTTCGAAGAAAAGGTCTTGTTGTGTAAGCGCGCCATTCAACCCCGTATTGGAAAGTGGACGCTTCCGGCCGGTTTTATGGAAAACGGTGAAAGCAGCCTCCATGGCGCGATCCGAGAGACGCAGGAAGAGGCGGGAGCTTCAGTCATTATTCAGAACGACAGCCTCTACACCCTGTTTAATCTGCCAAAGATTAATCAGGTCTATATGTTTTTCCGCGCCGAATTGGCGAACCTGGATTATGCTGCGGGAGTGGAATCGGAGGAGGTAGCACTTTTTACGGAGCAGGAAATTCCGTGGCAGGAAATTGCGTTCCCGGTGGTGAAGAGCACCCTGGAACACTATTTCGAGGATCTACGACGAAATCGATTCCCAGTACGGATGTTCGATGTGCACCATGGAGAAGACAGAAGCTTCACCACCAGCCTCATCAGCGCCAGCGCCAGCGACTTCGAGTAGACCTCTAGATTAGATTCATGCGTTAGCAATCCTTAGAAGGATTCGATACGCAGTACCGCGTAAGCCACTTCCTCAAAGGGGTGTGATGACTTCAGCGCGGCTATGACCTGCGCGATTAGCTCTTCTTCGCAGACCATCTCTACTTTGAATTCTTTCAGAATCTCAAATCGGTCTCTCTCACCCGTGAAGGGGTTACTCCCAGCCCCGGGCCTGAACTGACCCTCTCCAACTGTCTGCCAGGCACAGCAATCGTAGTTTCCAACCTTGCCAGCGCCTGCTTCGAACATGGCCTGCTTTACCTGCTCCAACTGCTCTTCGGGCACGTAGAATTCAATTTTGAGTAAGCGCTTATTGCTCATAATATTTCTACGAACCTTAGGCAAGAGACTAGCCCAACCATTTCCTCGCATTGCGAAACATACGCATACTTGGAGCATCTTCTAGCCACTCACTTGGATGCCAGGAATTTTGGCTCGCGCGAAATACACGCTCCGGATGCGGCATCATTATAGTGACACGACCATCGACACTGGATATTCCTGCTATCGCGTCGGGAGATCCATTAGGGTTCGCTGGATAGCGCTGGGTCGGCTCTGCGTAGTTATCAACATAGCGCAGCGCAATGCCACCGGCCGACTGCAGCTTCTGCAAGTCGCTGGTATTGGCAAATTCGGCCATTCCCTCTCCATGGGCTACCGCCAGAGGAAAACGAGAACCTTCCATACCCTGCAGAAAAGCAGAATTGCTCGCCTCGACTCGAGTGAGACTTAGACGCCCCTCGAACTGTTCCGATCGATTACGGACAAAGCGTGGCCAATGATCTGCACCGGGTATCAAGTCGTCCAGCAGGGAAATCATCTGGCAGCCATTACATACACCGAGAGTTAGGGTATCAGGATTGGAGAAGTAGGCTTCGAACTGCGCACGCAGACCAGGGTTGAAGAGAATCGACTTCGCCCATCCTCCCCCTGCACCGAGCACGTCACCATAGGAAAATCCGCCGCAGGCTACCAAGGCATTAAATTGATCCAGTTTCACCCTGCCGCTAATTAGATCTGTCATGTGCACATCGATAGCATCGAAGCGCGCCCTGTCGAAAACGGCACCCATCTCGATCTGACCGTTAACACCCTGCTCGCGCAATACGGCAACACGCGGCCGTGCATCTACATTGATATACGGGGCCGTAATATCATCATTCAAGTCGAAGTTCAGCGAGATCGAAATACCCGGATCTTTAGCATCGAGAATCTGATCATACTCTTCAGCGGCACAGATCGAATTATCACGAATACTCTGCATGTGGTAGCTTGTTGCAGACCACTGGCGCTGCAACTCTACCCTGCTTTGTGAATACAACGGCTTCTCGCCTAGCGCTATAGTCAGCGTTCCCATCTCGTTTAGTTGAGCTATCCCATGCACACAGTCGCCCAACCCGCTCTCCTGAGCGAGCTGCATAACAGGTGTTAGCTGATCTTTGGGAACCTGAATTACCGCACCCAACTCTTCGTTAAACAAGGCCGATATTACAGAGCCCTCTGTCGCTATTTTCTCCAATTGGATATCAAGCCCACAGTGTCCCGCAAACGCCATCTCGGCGAGCGTGGCAAATAGACCACCGTCGGATCGGTCGTGGTAGGCCAATAATAGACCCTGATTTCTGCAGCGGTTGATGAACTCGAACAGTCCTAGCAGATCGGCAGGCTCATCCAAATCGGGCACCGTGCCCTGCATTCGGTTATAGACTTGACCCAATGCAGAACCGGCCAGACGATTCTTGCCCCTACCCAGATCGATCAAGAGCAGACTGCTCTGTCCCCGATCGGTTTGTAGTTGAGGAGTAAGGGTCTTGCGAATGTCATCCACAGGCGAAAACGCAGACACAATCAGAGACAGCGGCGCCGTGTTACTTTTCTCGCCGTCTGCGTCATTCCAGACCGTGCGCATAGACATAGAGTCTTTGCCAACGGGAATACAAATCCCAAGCTTGGGGCATAACTCCATCGCTATCGCTTTTACTGTCTCGAAGAGTTTCTGATCTTCACTGCCGTGCCCTGCCGCAACCATCCAGTTCGCGGACAGTTTAATATCGCCAATCTTTTCAATCGAGGCGCTAACTATGTTGGTAACTGACTCGGCAATAGCCATGCGACCAGACGCTGCCGCATCAAACAGAGCGAGAGGCGTGCGCTCACCCATGGCCATGGCTTCACCGGTATGGCCGCAATAGGCACTGGCGGTTACTGCGGCATCGGCCACTGGAACCTGCCAGGGTCCAACCATCTGATCACGATGAACCAAGCCAGTAATCGTGCGATCGCCGATAGTAATAAGAAAATTCTTACTCGCCACCGTGGGTAGTGCTAACACGCGGCTAATAGATTCTTCTAAATCAAGGTCTGAGGTATCGAAAACAGTCTCGGCAAGTTGACCGGACTCTACATCGCGGTGCATCTTGGGTGGCTTACCGAATAGCAAGTCCATAGGCAGATCGATTGGACTATTCGAAAAATGGGAGTCATCAAGGCGTATATGTTTTTCTGCTGTGGCCTCACCGACAACGGCAACCGGACAACGCTCACGCTGGCAGATGTCTTTGAATCGCGCCAGGTGCTCGGGATCCACGGCGATAACATAGCGTTCCTGTGCCTCGTTACACCAAATTTCCAGTGGCGACATCTGGCTCTCGGCATTCGGGATATCGCGCAGATAAAACACACCTCCGCGGCCGCCATCTTTGACCAGTTCCGGAAGCGCGTTGGACAGGCCACCAGCACCCACATCGTGGATAAAGGCTATGGGGTTCTGCTCACCTGATTGCCAGCACTGATCTATGACTTCCTGACAACGCCTCTCCATTTCGGCGTTCTCGCGCTGTACCGACGCAAAATCTAAATCCTCATTCCCCGAGCCCGAGGCCATCGAGGAAGCAGCACCGCCGCCAAGGCCGATTAACATAGCAGGTCCGCCCAAGACGATCAGCTTGGCGCCCACGGAGATCTCACTCTTGTGCACATGGGGCTCGCAGATGTTACCGATTCCGCCCGCAATCATTATGGGTTTGTGATAACCACGCACCTGATTCTCGCCGGCTTCGTTCACCACAGCCTGTTCGAAACTGCGGAAATAACCACACAGCGCCGGGCGACCGTATTCGTTATTAAACGAGGCTCCGCCTATAGGCCCCTCTAGCATAATCTCCAGCGCCGAGGCGATATGTGCAGGCTTGCCTAACTCTTCTTCCCAAGGCTGTACAAACTCTGGAATCTTCAGATTGGAAACACTGTAGCCGGTGAGACCAGCCTTCGGCTTGGACCCTGTGCCTGTGGCACCCTCGTCACGAATTTCACCCCCCGAGCCTGTCGATGCGCCAGGAAATGGGGCGATAGCGGTCGGATGATTATGCGTCTCCACCTTCATCAGGATATGAATAGGCTCCTCGACAAATCCATATTGCTTGGAATCGGAGGCGGGAAAGAAACGCGCACTGTCATGCCCCTGCATCACCGCCGAATTGTCGGAGTAGGCTGATAGCACCCCCTCTGGCGATTGCTTATGCGTGTTGCGGATCATGCCAAATAGAGAATGCTTTTGCGCCTGACCATCTATAGTCCAGTCGGCATTGAATATCTTATGCCGGCAATGCTCGGAATTAGCCTGAGCGAACATCATCAACTCGATGTCGTTGGGGTTGCGACCCAGCTCGCTAAACTGCTCAAACAGGTAGTCGATCTCGTCTTCGGCCAAAGCCAGGCCAAGCGCGCTGTTCGCAGCACTCAATGCAGACCTTCCCTGCCCCAATATATCTACAGACGCCATCGCTTGCGGCTCGGCGTGACGGAACAGGCAACTGGCCTTGCTAACATCACTCAAAATCGCCTGGGTCATACGGTCATGCAGCATGTCATCGAGAATGGCAAGTTCAGGAGTCTCTAATGGCCGGCTCAGCTGCACAGTGAAGACTGTGCCACGCTCGACGCGCTCAACCTTTGCCAAACCGCAATTATGAAGGATGTCACTAGCCTTACTGGACCAGGGTGAGATAGTCCCGGGACGTGGCACCACCACTCTGCTTAGCGACGAGACAGTATTTTGAGGAGCGGCGGACGACGTGAAGCTTGCTCCGTAGAGCAACAGTGCATGTATAACTTCTAGATCGTGATTCGTCAGTTCCTCTGTGCAATCGAGAAAGTGCGCGAATTGGGCGCTGAACGCTTCTACCTGGGGGAGTTTGGCCTGGAGGTTAAGTAATAATTTGGAAGATTTAAAAGCAGAAAGAGCTGCCGCTCCAAACATTACCTGCATCGATGGTATCCCAATTAGTGGCGCGAATAGCTTGAGCTAGACCGCTGTATTATGGAGCGGCAATGATAATTGATTTGGGCAGTGAATTCAGAAAAATGTGCAGTAATTTGCTCGATTTATCGAGTGATTTGCTACCAGGCGAATACTACTGAGGGATGTAGCGCCCGGCTTCTTTCGAAACGATCTCGTTACCGTCTTCGTCTTCCAGCCAAAAATCCACATGTGACAAAGTGGTTATATCGTGACGACTGTCATTGAACACTGGGGTCGCCTTGACCCTATACGTTTCCCCCGCCCTCGCGTTGAAGTGCAGAGTCCGGCTTATATTATCCCTGGCTCGAGCATAGTCGGCCATGGCGGGAGCCAGGCCTCGCTGACCGCCAAGGTCCCAATAGAAGTAGACCTTAACGTCATGATAACCGGGGGCTATTTGTATGGCACGATGTTGATCGCTGTTTATAACCGGAAAGTCATCGACTTCGATGAAGCGGATAGTGTCCGTGTAGCGATTCAGCAGATCGGTGCGAACGAAACTGCCACCCTGAACAGTGGAAAGCTGCATATCAGCTCGGGGGTCACCGAAGTAAGCTTTATAGGGAACCAGTGCCGTGCATGCCGCTAGCGAGAACAGCAGCAGAGAAAATAAGAGGGTTTTGCGCATGGTCATAGCGATAGTCATAGAGATTAGTAAGCCTTTCACATCGGCAGCAGAGGAGACTTATACAAGCTACTACGAATTTTCGCAAGCTAACTGCCTTTTAGCCTGCTAACTACCTTTTCGCCTGCTCCTAAAGAAGCTTTGCAGTAGAGCAGAACATTCATCGCTCAACACACCCTGCGTATAGCTTAGCTGATGATTAAAACACTGGGCATCGACCAGAGAGGCCTGACTCACTATCGCTCCGGCGCGCGGTTCTGCCGCACCAAAGACGAGCCTTCCTACACGAGCATGAATCATCGCACCCAGACACATCGTGCAGGGCTCGAGCGTAACATAGAGTGTTGTTTTCGGCAGGCGGTAGTTTTGTTGATACAGTGACGCACCTCTTAAGGCAACGATTTCGGCATGTGCCGTTGGGTCACAGCTGCGGATTGGCTGATTGAAACCTGAGCCTATAACCTGCTCGCCCTGAACCACAATAGCACCAACTGGCACCTCATCGACATCTGCCGCCTGCTGCGCGAGCAACAGCGCTTCTAGCATCCAGCGCTCGTCATCACTCTTGAGAGTATCTAATTCAGGTGCCATGACACACTTAATTCGACCGTTTGGAGAAATAATTGACCAGATATAGCCCCATGGAGACCGCCGGCCCGATGCCAAAAGCGAACATTAATGTGCCAAGACCCAGCGTACCACCCAACAACCAACCGAAAAATACGACGGTGATTTCAATCGCTGTACGCACTCGCGCCACTGGCAAATTGGTGACCCGCTGCAAGCCTGTCATAAGACCATCTCTAGGCCCCGGCCCAAGATTCGCTATTAGATAGAGGCCACTACCAAAACCGACCAGCAATATACCGAAAACAGCCTCTGCAACTCGCAATAGAAAGACATCTGTCTGTGGCAGATACGGTAGAGATAAATCTATGGCGATAGCAATAATTACGGCGTTCAATATTGTACCTATACCCGGAGCCTGCTTAAGAGGTATCCACAGCAGCAATACGGCTAGACTAGTGAGAAAGGTAGTGACACCTATACTCCAGCCACTAATCTGGGAAACCCCCTGAGACAGAACCGTCCACGGACTATTACCCGCTGCCGAGGCAATCAATAGCGCCTCACCGAGGCCAAACACTGTTAGCCCCACACATAAGACGCAGAGCGTAGACAGCCGTGGCCGAAAATTCAGCGCCTTATCGGAACTCCAGGACACTATGGGTATGCTTTTTACTGCGAAGAGCTTCATTATTGCTTGTATGTACCAATAAAAAATTAAAGGGATAGGAGGAACCGGTGGCGCACAGCTCTAACAGGCATTGTAAGTTAATCGACCTGATTCGCCTATTGCGATCTCAGATGCCCACTAGTTTTACCGCTACTGCTTAGTAAAAAATGAAACCGCCAGCACCTCGAAGGCATAATGATTAGCCACGCAAAATTCATTAAGCGCCTTGTACTCGTCTTGCTCCCGTAGCTGCGATCTCTCAAGAGTAAAGATGACGTAAGGTGTTGTTCATAGGCTTTATATTCCCAATAACCAAGTAATCTGAAATCTGTAATGAAAAGGCCACTGTCCGCAGCCTTAAGGTCCTTCTCGAGAGCAACCTTCGGAGCCTGTCTTCCTATAAAGGTTTGCTTGGCCCCGGGAAAAATCTATTTGTTTGCTTTTGATAGCTAACGTAATCGGGTCGTTTCTGTGCTGAAAAGTATTCCGATGGTACTGCCCCAGTTGTATGGACTAGCGTCACGTACATGGCTCTGGATGTAGATAGCAGACCAAGGCCAAGAAAAAGCCATACAACATCACTTTCAAAGCCTCTAAGCGACAGCCAAGATGGAATAGCCGCTACAACCAGTCCATTCCACACCATCCATTCAGCGAAATAGTTAGGGTGACGGCAGTATTTCCAGAAGCCGACACTGCACACCTGGCGCTGCTTCCCTGCCGCCTTCATTTCGCGAAGAAATCGAAGCTTCTGAAAATCTGCAATGGACTCCATCGCAAAGGCTAAAACCCATATGAGAAAACCCAGGAATTCTAATAGAAAGAATTCTTGGCTAGTATTAGATGCCATAATAAAAATCGGCAGAGCCAAGAATGATGCGTTAGCTAAACCTTGAGAAATAGCATCCACCTGTAGTGCTAATGCAGTGTTATCTTTCCCTTCACCTGCCCAGCGAATCCGCTGGTATTGATATCGAGGAAATTCTTTCTTTAATAGGCCCATTCGCCACATGTTTAAGGCACCCAAGCCCATGCGAAGGCCAACTAAAACTACTATGCCACTAACTAGAAGTGACCTCAGCCAATAACCCTCAATAAGAAAGAAACTAATTATGCCGAGCAAGACCAAACCAAAGGGCCAACCTATGTCCACATAGCTCATTCGGCCAGTTCGCCAGATTGGGAGGCAAACCACGAATAGAAACAGAACTAACTGCCCCGTACCATTCACCAAACTCAAATGAGAAAAACTTGAGGTATGCAACATAAGTGCCCAGCCAAGCAGGCCGGGATAGAGAGGGCGAAGATAATGCATAGGGACTATTCTTACCCCATAGCTCGATCGTTGAAAGCTATGTTTATTGAGAGTTCTTTCCCAAGGCGCCCTACAATCCTCTGGTGTTTGAGCGCTAAGTTAGCCCACAGCTCCTTATCTAGTGGATATAAGGAAGACAATGAGTTCTACTTTAGGCCAGAGTGTCTCACACATCTCTAGCGTTGCTGGCAAACTGTTTTAGTGCTTCATCCCAAGTAGGAATACTATCGCTTTCAAATCCTAACACTTTTCCAGTAGCTATAGATGAAAACTCGCGCATCGCCTTACTATGAACCGGCGAGCTTCGATACAGCCTCATCATCTCTTTTGTCTTCCAGACAGTAAGGGTGTGATTGTAGCCGTTACAGGTTTTGGTTTCGCAAAGTATAATACCGCTCGCTTTTCTCGCTGCTCTAAATGCCGGAATCGTGAGCACCCAGAACCGCAAGCGCCCAATAAGCCCCTTCGATTTAAGACCAGTTACTGATACATACATTTCTCGTTACCGTCTTCCCAACCATTTGCTAGCCGGAATTTATTGACCGAGACTACGCAGCAAATGCTGGTGAAAATTCACGATGGCCTTTTCGAAATAGCCGAAGGTTAAATGACTATTAGCAGAAGCCGTTACCGTCTCCTGAATCAGACGTGCGGCCTCTCGATCTTCATCCTGACCTGACTCTTTGACAAACTGAGCATCTCTCTTTGCTTCTTCGGTGGGAGTCTGTTTACCATTCACCTGAGTATTTGTTAACGAATAAGTCACCAGCTGTGAGCTACTCGGCGAAAGCGGCTCCATGATGGTGAGGCTGGAATGTTTTGAAAGTACCGAAACGCTGGCATTGGGAAAAAGATGATAAACCGAGGTCAGCATTCCCTCGGCTCTGCGCTCATCTGCAGGGACATCTCTAAGCTTTTCTATACGCCCGAATGGAAAAATTACACGGGCATTCTCACCATAGGTCTCGACCACATTTACATTATCCAAACCGTAGGGATAGAACGTTTTTCGATGCAAAGACTTAATATGGTAGCCCTCCAAGAGCGTCTCAGTTATTAGCTTCCAATTTGACTGGTCGGTAAGCTCCCCCTGCTGAAACAGTGCCTGTTGCGGGGAAAAGAGATCGACAGAATTTTCCAACATATCGGGGCTAATCGTTCCGTGTTGCATGACATAGACAATGCCACCTTTTTCTCTGGCGCTCACCTCGACTAACCCATGCTCCTCAGGGTCTAGGCCCGGAAAAGCCTCCCTCCCCTGAATGGTCTTGAGTTTCCCATCAAGGTCGTAGGCCCAGGCATGATAGGGGCAGACAAGTGCACGGGAACAACCACTACCACTGGCCACTTGCATGCCACGGTGGCGACAGGCATTGATAAACGCTCTAACCTGCCCATCGTGGCCCCGCACCACGACCAAAGGGGTGCCTGCCGCTTTACGTGCTATATAAGAGCCTTTATCTGGCAATCCTGCGGATGGACAAAAAGGCACTGGCCGGCTCCGCAAGAGGGCGATCTCGGCGTCAAACCGTTCTTGTGAGTGATAGTGCTCCACCGGTTCGCGCCAGACAGTATCACCAAGATCCGTCGTGCCTTTGTCTATGTGCGTAAATATTCGCTCAATGACCTGTTTATCGTCCAGTAGTGACGAGCTTGGGACTGCGTTAGGATATAAAGCTGTAGAGGGCAATGGGTAACCTGCAATTGTTTTATAGTATCGGATTTTACTCTGATTGATAGTGTATCAGGGATAATACGCCCCGGCACTGGACAGCAACACTCGTTGTCGATGCAAGGGCTAATTGGCCAGGTTTTACTGTGCGAACTGATGAAGGCGTACCTTACTCGGGCTGGTTGGCAAAGTATGCCGCGGCTTTTTTTAGGATGTCGCGCTCTTCAGTAACGCGTTTGAGTTCTTTCTTGAGCTGTCGTATCTCAGCTTGTTCTGCCGCCTTAGCTTGATGCTCCGCCGAATCAGGTCCGTACTTCTTCTTCCAAGCGTAAAGGCTGTATGTTGTGATGCCAAGACGGCTGGCCACCTCGGCAACGCTGTGGCCTCTCTCAACTACTCGTCGAATCGCTTCTACTCTGAACTCTTCTGAGTATCGATTGTTGCTCATACCCACCTCTCTTATAGCCATTTTGTATGACTGAAAGGTGTCTAGTAAAGTGATAGCGATTCAAAGCCTTAATATTAAGCGCCTGCCAACTGTTGCTAGCAGGCGTTTAAGTTTTTTACATCTTTATATTATCCAGCACGATCAGTTTACACACGATCCTACACAGTATGATGAATTGAATTGATCTTTACATAGCCAATTGGTAAAACTGCGTCTTTCTTATTTTAGCCAGTATCGCTATGGCTTGATATCTTTGGTGATTTTCTAACATTCTGGACCAAATCAAAAAATTCTGAAACAGGAACACTATGAAAAAAGACAAAAGGTCAAATCTTCGTTTCGACAGTAAAGCGGTTTATTGCCCTCCCGACGAGGCTACTAAATCAATCACTCCTAATATTGTAATGTCATCCAGCTTCCAGTATGACGCAGAAATTTTTCAGCGTATTGTTGAAGGTCAACGTAAGGATGTAAATATTTACGGCCGTTGCGGAAATCCGACAGAATATCAGTTTGAAGAACAAATGATGATGATAGAAGGTGCCGACGCCTGCCTTGCTACCGCGTCCGGTATGGCTGCTATTTCGATCACATTGCTGGGACTATTAAAAAGTGGTGATCATATTGTCTGCGACTGGACCACCTACAGTTCAACTCATGAAATGCTGGACCATCGACTTACGGATTATAATATTGAAACAACATTTGCTGATACATCCAATATTGAAGCAGTGCGCGCGGCAATTCGTCCAAACACCAAGATTATTTATTTTGAAACCATCGCAAACCCTTCCATGAAGGTCGCCCCTGTTGCGCCGTTAGTTGAACTTGCACATGCTCTCGATATTGTTGTGGTTTGTGACAATACCTTCGCCAGTCCTTATGTCATGCGTCCGCTTGAATGGGGCGTTGATATTGTGCTGGAAAGCGCAACTAAATTCATTGGTGGTCATAGTGATGTAATTGGCGGTTCTATTTGCATGAAATCAAAATTGCTGCCTAGTGATTTTCTTGAACAAATCCGCTGGAACACCATGGTCAAATTAGGAGCGCCGATAGCACCTTTCAATGCCTGGATGTTGATCCGCGGTATACAAACATTAAGTGTTCGTGTAGAACGTCAATGCCAATCGGCAGCTAAACTCGCCGCACATTTTGAAGCACACCCCATCATTAAACAGGTTTGGTATCCCGGTCTCGCTTCACACCCGCAACACGAAGTAGCAAAAGAACAAATGCCAAAATTTGGCGCCATGCTCACTTTTGAAGTGGAAGACGGCGACGCAGCATTAAAAGTATTAGATAGCTTAGAATTAACTTGTTTTTCAGCAAGCCTTGGCGGTGTACGTTCAACAACACAAATTCCGGCACTTATGGCATTTCTTGATATTCCTAGGTCGGAACGAAAAGAAATGGGTATCAGGGACGGCATGATCAGGGTGTCAACTGGTCTTGAAGATGCAGATGATTTGATCGAAGATTTTGATGCTGCATTATCTAAATTGAATTAACCGTGACCAACTTGGGTATTGATTAATGAAATTAAATAAGACACTTAGCTTCTGGGACGTATTTGCAATTGCATTAGGGCAGGTCATTGGTTCGGGAGTTTTGGTGCTTATCGGTATTGGTATTGGGTTCACTGCGTATGCGGTTCCATTCGCCATCATTCTTTCAGCAATATTTTCCATCATCAAACAATTACCAGTTGTTTTTATGGGTTCTGCGATGCCGGCAACGGGCGGACTTTATGTCTATTGCAAGCGTGTATTGGGTCCCAAGGTTGGTTTCTTTTTTCTCTCGCTTTTACTTGTCACTCACATACTTATTGCTTTATTTGCGTTGGGGTTCGCTGAATATGCCATAGCACTTCTTCCACAGCTAAATGCGAAATATGTTGGGCTCGGTATTTTATTTACTTTTTATACAGTTAATCTTCTCGGCATTCATCAGGCAGCAGCTATTCAAAAAGTTATGATTGCCTTGCTTCTTTTTGGGTTATCCTCACTGATTTTTTTTGGAATTCTAGAAGTAGAATATAGTAATTTTACCGATCAGGAAAAATTGTTTCCGGACGGTTGGTACGGTTTTGGAATGGCATGTGTTCTTATGTCTTTTGCCACGGGGGGTGCCTATTATGTCTCTGAACTCGGTGGCGAAATGAAAAATCCGCACCATGATCTTCCTCGCGCGATTATCTACAGCACACTTCTTGCAGCTTTTTTTATCGCGACGGTATCCATTGTAGCGGTAGGAGTTTTACCTATTGAGCAAACAGCTGGAAAGACGTTGGCTGAAGTCGCGAGAGTGATTTTACCGCCCTCACTATATACTGCATTTATCGTTGGTGCAGCTTTATTTGCTTTTGCCACCAGTATAAATTCTACATTTTCGTGGGCGACAAAGTCCGTGATCATTGCCTGTGAAGATGGTTGGTTGCCTAAGGGTTTAGCTGCCGTCAATAAAAGATTTAATACTCCCCATATATTATTGACCATTCTGCTGATTGTAGGATCAATTCCGATCCTCGCTGGCAAAGACATGCCCTATATCATCATGCTCGGGAGTGGGCTTGTATTTATTTATGACATTATTCCATTGCTTGCTGCTTTTTATTTTGCCAAAAAACTGCCTGAAGTTTTTGCAAATGCACAAATTAAAATGTCTGAAAAGACTGTAAAGACAATAAGTGTGATTGGCATTCTTATACTACTTGTTCAGGCCAATTTGGCCTTTTCGGATATCGATAACACCGGAAGGTTAATGATCGTTGCTTATATAATTTTTGTTATTATCTACATTGATTTCAGAGCAAAACATCAAGAAGGCATTACCGATGAACAAAATACTCTGTAAATTACCATGAACAATGCTTCTCTTGATAGTAATGAACCTTACATCGTGGTCATCGGCGGCGCAAGTATCGACGTCTGTGGTCGTCCTGCCAACGCACAAAATATGCACGATTCTAACATCGGCAATGTGATCACGAGCCCCGGCGGCGTAGCCCGTAATATAGCAGAGAATCTGGTGCGCCTTGGCGTGCGTACCAAGCTGCTCTCAGTAGTCGGAGCAGATCAATTTGGCGAAATTTTGCTAACGCAAGCAAATGCTGCTGGCATCGACGTGAGTGATATGGTGCGTCTTGAAGGTCAAAAGACATCCACTTATTTAAGCGTTCTTGACCGTACAGCTGATTTGCTTGTGGCGATAAATGACATGAAGATTGTTGATAAGCTAGACGCAGAATTTCTTCAACACCGCCTGAAAATAATAAAACAAGCGGCAATTGTAATTGCTGATACAAATCTAAGTGAAAGCGCGCTGGCTTATCTCGTAAAAAGTGGTTCAGCGAATCCTCTTATTGTTGACGCAGTTTCCATCACAAAAGCGGTTCGCATCAAACCACATCTTGGGTGCGTTCATACTTTAAAAGCAAACTTATTAGAAGCAGAGGTGTTGTGCGGCATTAAACTATCTGCCTGCGGAACATTTCTTAAAATGGCGCAGTGGTTTCATGACAGTGGAGTAAAACGTATTTTTATTACTCTAGGCCCGCAAGGTGTTTTCTATAGTGATGCATATGATCATGGAATTGTAGAGAGTAAATTGAAAAATCCGGTGACAAACGCAAGTGGCGCGGGGGATGCATTTGTAGCAGCGGTAGCATTTGCTTGGTTTAATGAACAGGAAGTCAAAGCTACAGCTGAATTTGCTATTTCTGCCGCTAATGTTGCGTTGTCGCACAGCGCAACTGTCAATCCAGATATGTCAGTATCGACAGTTAATGAGATGAGGAGCAACGAATACGGTGAATGAATTAAACGCTGAGTATCTTGACGTTTTGCCGGAAATTGCACAAGCAATAGAAAATGGTCAGCCCGTGGTTGCACTTGAATCGACAATTATATCCCACGGCATGCCTTATCCAAAGAATGTACAAACCGCCCGTGAAGTTGAAGCAGTGGTAAGGAATAATGGCGCAGTACCCGCCACAATTGCGATTCTTAAAGGTCGTCTAAAAGTAGGTCTTAGTGGGGCGGAGCTTGATTATTTGGGCAAAAGTGGATTGAACGTTACCAAAACAAGCAGACGCGATATTCCATTCATAGTTTCAGGCGGTAAAGACGGCGCGACAACAGTCGCAGCGACAATGATCATAGCCGCAATGGCGGGTATTAGAATATTTGCAACAGGGGGTGTCGGTGGAGTTCATCGCGGCGGTGCTCTGTCAATGGATGTATCGGCAGACCTGGATGAACTTTCTCGAACAAATGTTGGTGTTGTATGCGCGGGAATGAAATCCATATTAGATATTGGTCGTTCGCTCGAATATTTAGAAACGGCGGGAGTTCCTGTTGTTGGTTACCAGACCGATACGGTGCCTGCTTTTTACGCCCGTAGTAGTGGATTTCCTGTTGATTATAGAATTGATACGCCGCAAGAAGTGGCAAAGGCTCTACTATTAAAATATCAGCTTGGCATTGACGGATCCGTTTTAATTACCAACCCAGTTCCGCAGGAGTATGCGCTTGATCCGCAAGACATTGAAAAAACGATCGATGAAGCACTAACAGAAATGGACAGTCGTGGCATAACAGGAAAAGAGGCCACACCATTTTTATTAGCACGTATAGCCGAGCAAACCGATGGTGAAAGTCTGGAAACCAATATAAATCTCGTACTGAACAATGTCAAAGTCGCCGCTATGATAGCCGTTGAATACAGTAATCTTGCGTTGGCGTCGAAGCAGGGATGATAATATGCCTGTAAAATTGGACGCTCAAAATATACCGGTTGTTGATCTTGGTGCATTTTTAAGCGGAACCTCCGATGAACGCCTGAAATTGGCTCACCGAGTCGATGAAATTTGCCGTTCAATTGGGTTTTTAATTATAAAAAATCATGATGTACCGAAAAATATCTGTGATCGCGCGTGGGCGTCCGCAAAGACATTTTTCGAGCAGACGTCTGCCGAAAAAAATGCTGCTTATTCTGATGACCCGGCTTGTCCTCGTGGATATACACCGATCGAAGGCGAAGCTCTGGGTAAAACACTCGGCATTGAAGCGCCGCCTGACCGTAAGGAATTATTCAGTATTGGCTCACTTATGCCACCTGCAGGTCATCACGAAGATAAAAATTTTCATTTCTTTTACGGCCCCAATATATGGCCGCGGTCGCCTCTAAATTTTCGCGAATCTTGGACTGCTTACTATTTAGCCATGGAACTTTTGGGTGCACAAATAATGCAATTGCTTGCCGCGGCTCTTGGACTTGAGGATAATTTTTTTGTTAAATTCCATACCCACCACATTAGCGCGTTGAGATCGCAAAATTATCCTTCATTGTCAGGTGATTTATTACCGGGTCAATTGCGTGCAGGAGCCCACTCTGATTATGGAACAGTAACGATATTAAATGCTGACCCGGATGTTGGTGGACTTGAAGTAAAATCACCTTCGGGTAATTGGATATCCGCGCCAACAATCGAAGACGCATTCATAATCAATATTGGTGACCTTATGGCGCGATGGTCTAATGATCGTTGGGTATCAACATTACACCGTGTTGTTGATCCAGTGGGTGTGCCGGGAAATCCTACTGCAAAGAGACAGTCGATGGCTTATTTCATGAATCCGAATTATGATGCAAATATAGAAGCTATACCAACATGTGTTGCAGAAGGCACGTCACCACTTTATCCACCTGTTCGGGCGGGACAATATCTGGTGAATAAATTTACGGTGTCCAACTAGGGGATCTTATTTATTCAACTTTAATTCTTCGATGATGCATTTGCCATCTTCGAGGAGTTGATTCGTCGATCCGTTATTTATCAAAATGTGATGAGCATTAGATTTGATATTTTCGACGTGTTTGAAATATGCAGGTCTGACATATTTAATATATTGTTCTGTAACGGTTTCTAAAGTTCTGCCCCGTTCGTTCATGTCTCTTTTTATGCGTCTTAAAAGAGCTAAATCCAGGTCAGATTCAACAAAAATTGTTAAATTACTTTTTCTCGATAAAATAGATCCTGCGAACAATCCTTCTATTATGATTAAACTGCTGGTGGCCACTTCCTCGTGGCCGGTTCTTTCACTTATGGTGAAGTCGTATACCGGAACATTTGTCCGGCCAGTTGTTCTCAATTGGAAGAGATGTTCTTTTAATAATTCAGTATCTATGGCCGATGGGTCGTCAAAATTGCAAAAGCCGTTTTTTTCAATTTGCTCTTTCTTGCTTAAATAATAGCGATCTAAACCCAAAAGCAGACTACCCGGAGTGAATTGATGTATATATTCCGCTAATGTAGTCTTTCCTGATCCGCTTCCACCGGAAATTGTAATTACTTGCATACACATTCCTGAGTTTATTATCGTATTTTGCATTCTGCTAGATGTTTATAACCTGGCCGCAATTTTTGTAAGAGCATCCAAACAGGAATAACAAAGGAGGATAAGTAGAATAAAAGCTATCTCGATCTAAGTCTATGCCACGCAGTGGCTTTGTTTCTACAATAACGAACGGCCTAACAAGGCTAATGGTGGCTTTCCACCGAAACGAATGCTCACAGCAGCATGGCATCTATTTGTGGGGTTGGTTAAAAAGGGGATGATTTCCCTACCACCTTCTTAGGCAGCAAGTAGCAAAAGAAGAAAATTAAGAACGGTCAAACAACTCAATCTGTGGTGGAGCTCTTCCTAGTGGAGATCGGGCTGTGTTGCTGGTTATGCCCTTATACAGGGGACTCCACAAATAAGATGTTAGATTGGTCATGATGTATCAGGTATCTGAGTCATAGCTTCCACTCAGCTTACTAGACGGGATTGCCCGTTTGTAGCACCACTAGTAACACCCACCGAAGATCAATCTCATTATTCCCTTTACAATTATAATGTTAGAACCTCAAGGCGCCCCCCTTTCCACCAAATAAGTTTCCGATCACTTTGAAAGCGGTCGGAGCTATTATCGACTTTACACAGTCAGACTTGTGACTAGTAAAACAAACTACGCTTAGGCTTAGGCCATCAAAGCTCGCACTCCGGCGATAGCACGGTCAATGTGCTGTTCGGTGTTATAAATAGTCGGGCAAAGGCGCAAGCCACCTGTGGCAGCGGCGGCGATACCATACTCGTTATAGAGCCGGTTTGATAGATTGCCTCCCTGTCCATCGGGGACGCGCAAGATGCAGACGCCGTGGCTGAGGCTTGAATCCATTGGGGTAAGAAGCTGTAGCCCGGCTTCGGATAGTCCGGTCTTGAGGCGCTGCGCCAATTCGCTAATGCGGGCCTGAATGCGGGCCGGGCCAATACGGTCATGAATCTCAGCGCACAGCCCCAAACCTGCCAGCGCGGCGTCATCGCGCTGGCCTAAAGATTCAAACTTGCGGGCGCCCGTTAGAGTCGTCTCGGCACTGTCACCCCAGCCCGGAGCCACTACAGAGGGCCAGAGCTTTTCAATGCTGGTCTGATTGACATAGAGCAGCCCGACTTCCTTGGGCCCCATATACCACTTGTGAGCACTGGCGCTGTAGCTGTCTACGCCCAGTGCGCGCAGGTCTACCTGTAATGCTCCCCATGATTGGGCGCCATCAAGGTGCACATGGATACCCCTGGCGTGGGCCATAGCAGTCAACTCGGTCACCGGCAGGACTATACCGCTAAGATTGGAGACATGGGTGATAGCTAGCACCCGGGTGCGGTCACTCAACTTGGCAGCGAAGGCATCGATGAGCTCCTGGGCATTTTGCGGCTGAACTGGTGTGCTGACCCTGTCGATATGTAGGCCGAAGCGTGCCGCACGGACATCCCAGGCTACATTGTTCGTGGGATGGTTCTGATCCCAAAGTAGCACTCGGTCTCCTTCGGCGAGAGGCAGCCCATTGTTAATAATATTGTTGGCCTCGGAGGTATTGCGTACCAGCGCAATCTCATCCCCGGATACATTGAGTTGGTTGGCTACTCTGGCCCTGCTGTCTTCCAGCATGGTGCTGAATTTTGCTCGGTTATTGAATGAGCAATCGTGATCAATGTCGTCCGTTAGTTGTGACACACGTTCTGCTACTGCCCGGAAGGAAGGGCAAAGATTGGCCGCGTTCATTGGCACCGCGTCTTCGTCGAATGAAAACTGAGCCCGCACCTGCTGCCAGTAATCGCCACTACCCGCCACGGACTGAGCGCGACTTGCGCTTGTCACACCGGTCAGCAGCAGAGCTGAGGATACCTGCAGGAATTGTCGTCGGGAATGGTTGCTTGGATTATTCATATTAGACCTATACGAGCATAATTTTTAACGGTTACCCTATTGAAGAGAGACAGATTTATTTTATAAGGCGGCAACGCCTCACAATGCCCCGCTCTCTCCCGAGTATAACTTGTTATTCCGGTAGTTGAACCCCACCCGCCATTTAGGGGACACTAATAACTTAGTCAGTGTGTAGCTAGACCCGTTAAATTCATCAAGTTCTACTAATCCGTTGTTGTCTGTCCGGCGTATGGCAATTCAGGAGTATCTATGTCACGCACGCTTTACTGGTTTACACACGATCTGCGGCTAGACGACAACCCTGCGTTACACCGAGCAGCAAACAGTGAGTCACTGTTGCTTGTTTACTGTGTTAATCCAGATTGGTTTGCCCCTAGTCGTTATGGTACGCCCTCTTTGGGGGCTCATCGGTGGCGCTTCTTGCAGCAGGCGCTAGCAGATTTGAAAACCTCGTTAGATAAAGTGGGGCAGCATCTTTTGATACTGAACGATCGGCCACGAATAGCGTTAGCCGAATTAGTTAGCAAGAACGCTATCCAGCGGCTGACTTGTTCTCGTCAATTTGGCATGGACGAAAAAAGTGAATTGCGGGGTCTTTCTATGCAGATGCCCGAGCTTGAAATAGTTGAAGTAGATACCTATACGCTCTTCAACCAACAAGACATCCACTTTGCTGATGATGAAATGCCAACGACTTACTCCAAATTTAGGCGCCATGCTGAAAAATGGTCAACAACCCCTGCACTGCCCGCTCCAAAAGATCTACCGCCGTCACCCAAGGTGGTGTCTAAAAAAGACACGACGCTTTCATCTTTCAGAGCTAAGCATTCAACAACCGAGAACCTGCTGACTGGAGGCGAGGCGGCGGCACAGACCCATTTGTCGCAGTATTTTGCCGGTGACTTGCCGCTTTCTTATAAAGTAGTCCGCAATGAATTGGATGGCTTTGTTAATTCGTCAAAAATGTCACCTTGGCTAAATATGGGCTGCCTTTCTGTCAGGCGCCTGCGTATAAGGATTCAGGGTTATGAAACAGAGCATGGAGGTAACGACTCCACGTACTGGCTCTTTATTGAATTGTTATGGCGGGAGTATTTCTTGTGGTTAGCACTACAAACAAAAAGCAAGCTTTTCAATTTTCAAGGTAGTGCAGCCCAGCCGCCGAGCACTGTGTATCAGCGAGAGAAATTCGAATCCTGGTGTCAGGCTGATACGCCTTATTCGCTGGTAAATGCCTGCATGTGTCAGCTGAATGAGACCGGTTATTTATCTAACCGGGGGCGACAGATAGCGGCGAGTTGTCTGGTAAACGAGTTAGGCCAAGATTGGCGCTTCGGTGCGGCTTGGTTTGAAAATCAATTGGTGGACTATAACGTAGCGGTGAACTGGGGCAATTGGCAGTATATAGCCGGAGTCGGTGCCGACCCGAGGGGAGGCCGGCATTTCAACTTAAGCAAACAAACAGAACTTTATGATCCGTTAGGTCAATACCGGCTGCGCTGGGGGAGTGTCTGACTTGGCTCACCACAAACGTGAACTCCCCAGTAAAATTTGCAAAGTCTGTGGCCTTTCTTATAACTGGCGCAAAAAATGGAAGAAGAACTGGAATGAAGTGCTTTACTGTTCAGATCGTTGCCGGCGAAACAAATCTTCTAATTGCGCCTCTAGGGGACACTAATAACTTAGTAACTTAGTCACTTAGCGAGGTTGGGGTTTTGGTGGTTCTTCGACTAAGATTTATACATGCCAAGGAGAGGCCGACTTCATATACCGGGTGCTTGCTATCACGTCATCGGGCGTGGCCTGGAGCGGCGGTATATTTTTGAAGACTCTGAGGACAAACGCGATTTCCTTGCTCGCTTCGGCAACAATCTCTCGCTTACGGGCTCTCAATGTTTAGCCTGGGCGATAATGTCCAATCATTACCATTTACTTGTTCGCGCTGGCGCACAACCGCTGGCAAAGCTTATGGCACCGGTGCTGGGAGGGTTTGCTGGCAACTATAACCGCCGCCACCGCCGCAGTGGCTATGTCTTTCAGAACCGATTCACTTCAATATTATGCGATGAAGAGAACTACCTGCTGGAACTTGTCCGCTACATTCACCTCAACCCGATGCGAGCTAGGTTGATCGACAATCTTTCTGAACTCTGCAAATACCAATGGACCGGACCCGCAGGAATTTTGGGTAAGCATCGACAGAAATGGCATTCCATTGAGGAGGTATTAGCCCATTTTGGCAAGACTTGGTGCTCTGCTCGGATGAGCTATATTGATTTCATGAAAGCGGGCCTGACAGCTACCAGCGGAACCGGCCTATCAGGCGGCGGACTGGTAAGAAGCTACGGTGGCTGGGAGTCGATTCGACGACTTCGGCAAGAGCATATCTTTTGTATCGGTGACGAACGTATTCTCGGGAATTCCAATTTTGTAGAGCAGGTGCTGCAAGAAGATGAACTCGCTGTTGAGTCCCGCTCGAGGCTGACACTGCAAGGATGGGACCTGGATAGATTGCTCGCCGTTGTTTGCGAACGCTGTGAGGTGGCGCAATCTGAACTGCGCCTGAGATCACGAGAGAATTCTGCGTCCAGGGCGAAGGCTATGATCTGCTACTTGGCAAAGGAGAAGCTGGGAATACGATCAAAAGAAGTTGCTCAAAAACTAGCCATCAGCCGGCCGGCTGTATCCAAATGGATTGCGAAAGGCAGAAAAATTGGACAAGAGAATGATTGGGTCGATATATTCGACTAAGTTACTAAGTTATTAGTGTCCCCTACTCCTACTCCCGATAAAAATTGACGAACTATAAGCGTTCAAAGCGAGAAGTAAAATGTCGCAGTGCGGCGGGTTCCTTGATAATTTTAAATCCGGTCATAGCCTGAGTGTCAGCCGCAAGCTCGGCGAATACCTCAATTAAGTAGTCGGCGTGGGACTGCGTGTAAACGCGGCGTGGGAAGGCCAGACGCACCAGATCCATGGGTGCGGCCTGTTCGCTGCCATCTGGCTGGCGACCAAACATGACTGTACCAATTTCACACGCTCGAACGCCGCCGATTTCATAGAGCCCGCAAACTACCGCTTGTCCTGGATAGCTCAGTGACGGTATGTGCGGCAACCAGGCTCTGGCGTCAATAAACACGGCATGACCACCTGCGGGTTGCACGACAGGAATGTTGAGCTCTTGCAGTTTCTCCACGATATAAGCCGTAGTGCGCAGCCGGTAAGTGAGATAGCTCTCATCAACGATTTCCTTCAGACCCTGAGCAATAGCCTCCAGATCACGGCCTGCAAGTCCCCCATAGGTTGGGAAACCCTCTATTTGAATCAACCGGGTTCGGGCTTTTTCTGCAAGTTCTCCATCATTCAGTGCGAGCCATCCGCCAATGTTCGCAAAGGCATCTTTTTTTGCACTCATGGTCATGCCGTCGGCGTAAGAAAACATTTTTCCTACAATATCAGGCACTGACCAATCCTCATATTCGGGCTCGCGGAGTTTGATAAAGAAAGCGTTCTCTGCAAACCGGCAGCCATCAATGAACAGAGGGATTTTAAACTCACCTGCTATTCGTGAAACTTCTGCAATGTTGGCCATACTCACAGGCTGCCCACCACCGGCATTGTTGGTAACGGTGAGCATGATGCAAGGTGTCGAACTGCTGTGGTTTGCAAGAAATTCCTGCAGACGCTCAGTGTCCATGTTGCCCTTGAATGGATGTAGGTTGGCCGGGTCCAGACCCTCAGCAATAACCAGGTCATGAGCCATTGCGCCGCTTTCTTCTATGTTGCTTCGAGTGGTATCAAAATGCGTATTTGAGGGTATCTGCTGGCCTTTACCGCTGATGATCGAAAACAAAATATGCTCTGCCGCCCGGCCTTGATGTGTTGGGATGATGTGCTCAAACGGCAGCAAGTCTTTGACCGCCTTTTCAAAACGCCGGTAGGATGGCGAACCCGCATAGCTCTCATCTCCCTGCATTATCGCAGACCATTGTGCGGCGCTCATAGCAGAGGTGCCAGAATCAGTGAGCAGATCAATGATTACGTCATCTGACTGCAATAAAAAAGTGTTGAAGCTAGCATCTGCCAGCAAGGCTTCTCTTTCGCCCCGGGTAGATAGGCGAATAGGTTCAACAACTTTAATGCGAAAGGGTTCTATGATGGTCTTCATACTGGGGCCTCGTCAAAGCCCCGATATAAAGCTTATATGCAGATAAGGGGCTGTTGCGCCGCGGTTGCCCTAAGGGGACCGCGCTCAGCGCCAAAATCAACTATTGATGAGTATGTTAACAAAAAGATCGGATGGGTACACTGTATTCTCATAGGTCTAATGTATTGATATTCCATGTTTGCCTGATTAAATGCGTACGCTTTTAACACCACAGTACGGCTCCACTGGCGCAGTTCTGTTGGTTGGATAGGCTCGCTGATAGGGGTGATTTTGATCCTCGGCAATGTAGATTTTTATCATTGGAAAGAAGACCCTCCGCCAGCTGCAGCTGTTATGTTACTCACCCCTTTTTACGGTTACGTGCTTAAAGCAATCTGTTTTCTAGTTTCAGAGCACCGACCTAAATAACGGGGCACAGAAAGTACTCTGATACCTTTGATTCCAAACTAATGAAAGACAATATTGAAGGCCAAACCGGTGCATAACAATTTGATCAAAGAGACCGCGCAAACTGAATTATAGACTTCTCTGAATGTTGACCTTTGAATGGCAATAGTCCTTTTTGGACGGCGGTTCAGATTTTTAATCGGAATTCATGGCAACATCGCGTGTAAAACTGAAAATAAACAAACTGAGCGTGTCTTATCTAAATAATTAGATACGACTTCAGCCCCGCCTCCACTAAACAGAAACCCGGCCACCTTAACTAGTGGTCGGGTTTTTTATTGATCCCTAGGGGACACTTATAGTCTGCAAAAAGGTCTCAAAGACAGAAAGATTGGACAAGAGATCGATTGGATCGATATATTAGCCTAGGTTACTAAGTTATTAGTGTCCCCTTTTTCCTTCTTGCCTCCCAAAGAGATTAGACATGAAAACTCTCCCCCTTACTCTAAGCTGCCTGCTCGGCTGTTCTGCGGCGCTAGCGCAATTGCCCGACCACACTCAAGTTTTCGAGCCGATCCCAGCGCTGGTTACAGGAGCCAGCGTTGATGCGGCGCCTTCCGATGCAATTGTGTTATTTGATGGCCGCAACATGAATGCCTGGGAACAGCTGGAAGATTCCGCTTCCCCGCAATGGGATATTGAAGAGGGAGTTGTCACGGTAAACGGCACAGGATCCCTAAGGTCCAAACAAAGCTTCGACAACTTTCAACTACACATGGAATGGCGCGCAACCGATGTGATTGAGGGCGAAAGTCAGCTGCGCGGCAACAGCGGCATATTTTTGCATTCACTGTTTGAGATTCAGATTCTGGACAGCTGGGAAAATCCGACCTATGTGAATGGTCAGGCCGGCTCCGTGTATCTACAATACAGCCCGCTGGTGAACGCCGCGAAGCGACCGGGTGAGTGGCAGAGCTACGACATTATCTTTACCGCACCGCTATACCAGGCGAATGGCACACTGCAATCACCTGCCTACGTCACCGTATTGCACAACGGGGTGTTGGTGCAAAACCATGTGGAAATACTCGGCTCGAGTTTTACTCGTGCGCCGGAGTATAAAAGCAGGTGCACGCCCTTCGCTCACAGACAAGAGCAGGCTTGTGATGGCAAGATGCCACTATTGTTGCAAGATCATGGCCAGGTCGTATCTTTTAAGAACATCTGGTTAAGAGAACTCTAGCGATTTTCTAAATTCGCTAGATAATTTAGATAGTCGCCTGGCAGCTTTCCGCTATAGCCTGTATTTTTCAGGCCGCCAGAAAGCACAAGAATAGTAGATCAAGCCCGGGCGAATAACTGCGTGCGCTCGCCGCTAGGCTTCTTATAGTATGCTCTTCAGATCGAGCTCAATGCGGACCGCAACTTACAAGAACAAGTGAGCAGGGGAATTGAATGGCTTCATTTGAGGGTTTTGAATACGACGTGCTGATAGTCGGGTCGGGTGCCGGTGGCGGTATGTCGGCCCACATACTGACAGAGGCTGGTATAAGGGTGTTGCTACTGGAAGCCGGGAGAAATTATGACCCGGTTACAGAAACGCCGATGTTTCAACAAAACCACGAAGCCCCTCTGCGCGGCGTCAGCACGAGTGACAAGAACTTCGGCTATTTTGATGCCACCGTCGATGGTGGCTGGCAAGTCCCTGGTGAGCCCTACACTGAGGCAGACGGCACGCGTTTCATGTGGTGGCGTGCCCGTATGCTGGGTGGTCGAACCAATCACTTTGGCCGCCTGGTGCCACGCTTCACGCCTGAAGATTTCAATATGGCCGATCGTGATGGCCTGGGCGAGAACTGGCCTATCGACTATGACGAAGTCGCCCCCTGGTATGACCGCACTGAAAAACTGATCGGTGTTTCCGGCACCAACCCAGGCCTGGAAGATACGCCGGCCTCGGCTGATGGCGTTTTGCAACCACCACCAAAACCGCGCGTCTACGAATTATTATTGAAGGCGGTTACCGACAAGATGGGCATACCCGCCGTGCCCATGCGCCGCGCGGTAATCACTCAAGATCTGGACGACAGAAAAGCCTGTTTCTATGCCACCGGCTGTGGCCGCGGCTGCTCCATCGGCGCAGCCTTTCAAACTACAACCTCACTACTGCCCTGGGCACAGAAAACCGGCAATATGAAGTTGGTTACCGATGCCATGGTTAAAGAAGTGCATGTTAATAAAAACGGTCGGGCATCGGGCGTTACCTTTGTTAACCGACTCACCAAAGAAGACATAAGAGTTGATGCTGATAGAGTTATTCTTGCAGCCAGTGCCTGCGAGACAGCACGACTAATGCTGAATTCGAAGAGCGCATTGCACCCTAATGGCCTGGCGAATAGCAGCGGGCAGGTAGGGCGCAATCTAATGGACTCTCTAGGCGCCGACATAGGCGGTTTTATACCCGCCTTAAAAGGCCGCCCTAAATACAACGAAGACGGCTATTCCAGCAATCATTTATATATTCCCTGGTGGGACAACGCAGGCCAGAAGGATGGCACGCTTGATTTCACTCGCGGCTACCATTTTGAAGTCGGCGGCGGCTTTAGTTCTCCCGGCATGGGCGTTGCCAGTCGCGTCGATGGCTATGGCAAGCGCGCTAAGGACGAGGTGAGAGATTTATACGGTACGGATATAAACCTGGCTCTGCGGGGTGAGATGATACAAAGCGACAACTGCTATTGTGAAATCGACGAAGACGTTAAAGATAAGTGGGGAATCCCGGTTCTCAAGTTTCATTGGCAGTGGTCTGAGCAAGAACTGAATCAGGTTGCTCACGGTCTGGAATGGGGCAAGAAAATTATCGAGGCTATGGGCGGCATTGTGAACAATCCTGATGCTACCCCCGAACAAGCCATCAAGGCGGGTGGTCAAATCATTCATGAGGTCGGCACCACAAGAATGGGTAACAACCCGGCCACTTCGGTTGTTAATCAGTGGGGGCAATGTTGGGACGTAGACAACCTGTATGTTATGGATGGGGGTGTCTTCACTTCTAACCCCCATAAGAACTGCACACTCACTATTCTAACGTTAGCTATGCGCAATGCGACTCACCTAGCCGAACAAATGACTGCAGGAGAAACCGCATGAGCACTGTCTATAATCCCAAGATGACCAGGCGGGAAAGCCTTAAACGCATGGGCTCTATGACTAGCGTGGTGATGATTGGCGGCATCGCCGTTGCCTGTGAGGCGCCGGAGCCCGAAGCTACGGCGGTTGATGCGTCCAGCCATTGGCCTAACCTAGACTTCGCGGCAATTAGCGACAATGGCTATGGCACTGATCCCAGCATGATTAGCCCCACAGCTCCCTGGCCGAGAACTTTAAGCGCTGCACAATTGGATCAAGTAGCCGTGCTAAGCGACATTATCTGCCCTAGGGATGAGCGCGGGCCTTCTGCTACCGAAGTCGGGGTGCCTGATGTTATTGACGAATGGGTGAGCGCGCCATACTCTTCACAGCATCGAGACCGGGTGCAAATTCTAAATGGACTGCAATGGCTGGATGATGAAGCCGGCCGACGTTTCGGCAGCCGCTTTGTCGCTGCCAGTGATGCACAGCAGATAGAGATTATTGAAGACATTGCCTATAGAGATAGGCATGATATGCCGAAGTTTGAACATGCCGTGCAGTTTTTCGCACGGCTGCGGCGACTGGTGTTCGGCGGCTACTTTACTAGCCCGGAAGGTGTTGCGGATATTGGTTATATTGGCAATGTACCGATTGCCGGGGATTATCCGGGGCCGACAGATGAGGCTATGGAGCATTTAAATCGTGTTATTGCGGATTTGTAAAGTAATGGGGTCAGAGTAAATGTCCAGAGATTTGTGGCGTCTTGCGTTCTCTTCTGGCTGGCCTTACTCGACGCCCGGTCAATGACTCTACCTCCGTCTTGAATTGCTCCGTTCCCAACACCAGGCCTTTGTTCAACGAGTAGCAAATATCTTGTAGTAGTCCTTCATCAGTATCTGATCCAAATAGCGCTCGGTAGTTGAGTAGCCGACTCGCCTTAGTGCCTCCCAAGCTCATGTATACAGGGTGGGGTGTCAACATTCGGATTTCACACCAAGGGCATTGCTGCGATAGCTAGACCACTTTTAGTCCGCTGGATCAGCCACCATCTTCGCCCTTACCGGATTCAATTCAATATAGCGCTGACACGCGAGTAAGTAGTGCTCTTTTTGCAGTAGATCGGAGTGATAACGGCCTTCCCAAAGAGTGCCGGTTCTACGGTATTTGTAGTTAAAGTAGCGTACGTAATGACGACCGATGTATTGCATCATCAATGAGGAGGCTAGCTCCACTTGCGGCGTTACCAGCAAATGAACGTGGTTGGTCATGAACACCCATGCATGTATCAACACTTCATACTTGAGTGCAGCTTCGTGTAACCAGTTTGCATAAGCTGCTATATCATCATCGGATGCAAAACAGATCTGGCGATTATTACCTCGCTGCACTATATGCTGAGGAATTCCCGCGGGGCACAATCTCAATGGCGTGACACAAAGCTCATCCTTGAACTTAGGGTTAAATTAAACAGGTACCCAAAGTTTAGTAGAAACGCTTAGAAAACCAAAAATTACTGGATATTTACTCCGACCCCATTTCTACTGGATATTTACTCTGACCCCATTTCTATAGACAGCTTTCGCGATCTGTATGTCCTGAACGGCAACGCCGGTTAGATCGCAAATACTTAGTTGCCGATCATTCTCGCGCCCTGGCGCACCACCGATGATTATCTTACCTAGCTCAACTGTGTCGTCTATTGATATCAGGCCAGCTTCGATGGCATGGTGAATTTCTCCGCGACTTTCGCACTGCGCTTGGCTATCTGCCACGACTAAATCTGCTCGTAGCATAGAGCGTTCTGTTAGCTCTTGCTTTTCCGGAGTATCGGAGCCAACGGCGGTGATGTGCAAACCATTTCCTGAGTAGTGTTCCAGGTCTAATAGAGGCGCCGCACTAGCCGTAGCGGTAACTACTAGATTACAGCTGTTCACAATCTCGCCGCCACTGCTCGCGATACTCACTTCGAATCCCAAGGCCTGGGCATATTCTCGAAATGAATCTACAGCGTCGCTAGTTCTGCCTAAAATCTGTAGCTTCCTGCAATCAATTTCTGGAGCTAGGTAGCGTAGTTGCATACGTGCTTGGGTGCCCGTACCAACCATACCGATGCACTCCACATCTTTCGGAGCCAAATGCTTAGCTGCGATAGCGCCGGCAACACCGGTTCTCACATCGGTGAGGTAGCCCTCATCCAACAGCGTCGCAACTAGTTCTCCGGTGTGGGAACTAAACAAGAGCATCAAGCCATTGCTGGACGGCAGGCCCTGCTTCGGGTTCTCATAGAATCCTGAGGCGATTTTTACGAGATAGAAATCGTCATCCTTGATGTAGCCGTACTTGATATGCACATCCGCGGGTGGGTCTTGGAATGTCAGTTCACCGACTGGAGGCACTACACAGAGGCCCTGGCTGTAGGCGGCAAAGCCCTGCTCAATAATGGGGACTAGGTCCAGAGTAGGCAGAATCTGCTTGATCTGATCCAGCGTGACTTTCCTACTCAACGCAGGCTATCCAGTGTTCGCTCGATTCGGCTGAATGCTTCTTCCAATACTTCTTTCTCCTGACCAAACGCAATACGAATATGCTTATCCATACCGAAGGAGTCGCCTGCGCCGACGAATACACTCGCCTCCCTGCAGAGCTTTTCCATCAACTCCGTAGCGCTAACGTCTAGACCATACCGAATGAAAGTCACGGCCGAGGCTTGCGGCGGTGTGTGTGAAAACAGCCCTTGCTGGCTATCCATCCACGATTTCAGCACGAGGTATCCCGCCTTTATATAGTCGCGAGCACGGGCGCGCAGCCGCGGCCTAACCGATTCAGAGAGGGCGTGTGCAGCGAGATGATTGCTGATCATGCCAGCAGTGATAGCCGTGTACTCGTGTCTACGCCAGAGATCTTCGATGGTGTCGGGAGGCCCAACCACCCAACCCACACGCAAACCTGGCAAGCCATAGGCCTTGCTCAGGCTCCCTACCGCTAGCACCTTATCGTACCTGCCGAAAAAAGACGGAGCCTCTGCTTCCTGAGTTCGCTCGGCCCCGCGATAGACTTCGTCCGACAAAATCCAGGCGCCGACGCTATCCGCCGCAGCAACGATCACATCCATTTCTTCTTCGGTAAGAATATGCCCCGTGGGATTATTAGGATTTACCAATGCGATGATCTTGGTCTTCGCATTGACCTGCCGATGTAGGTCTTCGACATCTAATGCCCAAGCCTGATCGGGGTCTAAGCGAAACGGTCTTACGAGATGATTGCTGTTAGCAGCAATGCCCCAGACTTGCTTATAGGTTGGCGTGAGGGTTGCAAGCTCGTCACCGTCTTCCAACAGCGTTTGTATGATAATGTGATTAGCCTCTGCGGCACCCACGGTAACCAGCACATTCTCCGTACCCGCCCCATCGTAAAGCGCCGCGATGTTCTCGCGCAATGGCGGTATACCATTCACATGGGGGTAGTTGATTTCCAGCTGTAATAAACGCTCGAGCAAACCTTCGTCTTCGCCAATCAGCTCTTGCAGGGTTATTGGATGCACGCCACTTTCAGTGAGATTAAACTCAACTTTCTGTTCCCAGACAGATTGAGTGTATTCAAGATCAAACGGAGTAAATTTCATTGATAGATTCTCGGACCGCTCAAACTAGTTTGGCGTATCCAAATTGATTGAAGTGATAAATTGATGATGTCAGAATAACAACACTTAGTTCTTAATACGAATATTCGATCAAGTTTGGTGTTGGCCGTTCAGCGTTTGCAAGCATGTTGCAACGACACATTGCTAACCCGGAAATTGTGAGTCAGTAGTAAGCAGAATAAAGGGGCTGGATTAACTTGATCGGATGACATGCTATCTAGAATCTAAGTACTCTGACCCCTTTAATCTCTTGATCTCTGACCCCATGTATTAGGGTAATCTTACTTCCCTAATGAAATATCTTAAGAACGGGCCTGTTACCCCCACAGCCACATCTCATCAATGGCGAGGAGAAATTTATGAGTACATATCAAAAATCACAGGATGCGATTTCTGCACTGACGCCAGAGCAGTTTCGAGTAACCCAAGAAAGTGGTACTGAGCGCGCTGGCACCGGTGAACTATTGAACAATAAAGCTCCTGGCATCTACGTTGATGTAGTTTCTGGAGAGCCTCTTTTTGCCTCATCTGCCAAGTATGAATCAGGATGTGGCTGGCCAAGCTTTACTAAGCCGATAGACTCAGCCAACATGAATGAAATTACTGACACTTCCCACGGTATGATCCGCACTGAGGTGCGTTCCACTCATGGTGATAGTCACTTGGGTCATGTGTTCCCGGACGGGCCCGCAGATCAAGGCGGTCTGCGATATTGCATTAATTCAGCTTCATTACGTTTCATCCCTCGTGAAGAAATGAGCAGCAACGGCTATGAAGCCTATCTAGATCAAGTAGAGGATATTTAACAATGGCAAATGAACGTGCAGTACTAGCCGGTGGCTGTTTCTGGGGCATGCAGGATCTTATTCGCAAGCATCCCGGCGTCACAGCAACGCGTGTTGGTTATACGGGTGGTGAAGTAGCCAATGCAACCTATCGCAATCACGGCAATCATGCCGAAGCTATCGAAATTTTATTTGATAATGAGGTGGTCAGTTATCGACAAATTTTGGAGCTTTTCTTTCAAATCCATGACCCTAGTACAGAGAATAGACAAGGCAATGACATTGGAATGTCTTATCGCTCTGCTATCTATTATGCCTCTGAGGCACAGCAAGCAGAAGCACTAAAAACTATCGCCGATGTGAATGCTTCAGGGCTGTGGCCTGGAAAGGTAGTAACCGAAGTAGAGCCTTTGGGCGACTTTTGGGAAGCTGAAACTGAACACCAAGACTACTTAGAAAAAAGCCCCAATGGCTACACCTGTCACTTCCCCAGACCTAACTGGTTACTTCCCTCGGCTTAATGAGTCTGCTGCCATGGCAGCAGCAGTTGGCGCGCCTTTCTTGATGCCTGGCCAGTTACGGGCTCAAGCCCCAGCGCCTCGCATTCGCGAAGTTAGGGCTTTCCAGCACAAGTCACGGGGCAGAACATCGATAAACCTCGTGGCGGAAGTCGAATGGCGGTGAACGCTCGACTATTTCCCTGAATCCTCAATATTTCAATGGACTCCCCAACAGTGGGTCGGATAAGCTGCCAACTCCGACTAGCGTTGAGTACGCTAAGATTAGATACGAGAGAACACATTTAAGGAAAAATTTAGATGCTGCTTCTTCACCAGCCTAATAGCAGCCTCTCTTCGTTAGTCCTTCGCCTCTGCAAATTATCGTATGGGGTGCTTAGAAAATCATTTATTCAGTACATTTACTCATTAATTTTTCGAGGCTCACTATGAAATTATTTCTAGCACTGACAAAAATTCGATTCATCGCTGCAATACTACCCCTTTCTCTTGCTGTACTGGTTTCCTCTTGTTCACCCGAGTCTCAAGATCCAGGCGTAGCGGCAGCGGAAGATATGCCGATTGGAAATATGGACCTAAGTGAGGCTGAAACACTAAAAGAAGTCCAAATCCGCTGGACTACTCACGGCATCCCACATATTAAGGCTAATGACTGGGAAGGCTTGGGGTATGGTTTTGCTCACGGGATTGCAACCAACACCATCTGCACCCTAGCTCGCGAATTTGTGACAGTACGTGGCGAGCAGGCAAAATATTTCGAGGCGAGCGAGCGCAACATCAATGCCGACGCATTCCATCGCGCTCTATTACATCCAGCGAAGATTAATGAATATCTCGCTTACGGATCAAGCGAAAGCCACAAAATGGATGTAGGCTACGTGGCTGGCTATAACAATTTTATTGAAACTCAAGCCGGCAATATGCCAGCCTCTTGCAACAATGCACCATGGATAACCCCAATTACAGAGAGAGACATAGCAAAGATAGCCATCGGCGTGGGTATTCGCTACGGGCTTGGTCGTGTTACCAATGAAATCGCAACCGCTGAACACGGGCTCGAATTGGCACAGTTGGACACGCTCAACCTATTCGTTGACCCTCAAATGATAGGCAGCAATGCATTAGGCTTTGGCAGTGCATTGACGGAGAGTGGCCGCGGCATCCTTCTAGGCAATCCTCATTACCCCTGGCATGGCCCCTCGAGATTCCACATTGCCCACCTCACTCTTCCAGGCGAAGTTGACGTGATGGGTGCTAGCTTGGTAACCACTTCGCGAGTCGCTATAGGGTTCACAGAGAATGTGGCTTGGTCTCACACTGTTTCCACTGCTATGCGCTTCACTATGTTCCGACTTGATTTAGTGCCGGGCAATCCTATGGCCTATCGACTAGGGGATGATGTGCACCACATCGAGGCTCTGCAGGTTGAAGTTGAAACCAGTGGCGGACCCGTAACTCGCACCATTCATATGACACATTTAGGGCCGGTCGTCGTTGGCGAATCTACTCCCTGGAACGATCAATATGTCTATGCAATGCGCGATGTAAACTACGAGAACTACCGCTCAGGCGATCAGTACAAAGACATTAACAGCGCTCGCAATGTAAGCGAATTACGTACAGCTCTTGCCACGCATCAGGGCGCGGCATTTGTGAATACAATCGCGGCCGATGTGAGTGGAGGTGCACTCTATGCAGACATGTCCGCCATCCCGAATGTCTCATCAGAACTGTTAAATCGTTGTGCTGTCGATACAGAAAATGGACAACGTGTCATCACCCTCAACGGATCAGATCCTTCATGCAATTGGCAGATAGACTCACGAGCCGCCTACCCGGGATTGATGCCACCGACAGAGCAACCAAGCCTGATCACTGACACTTACGTGAGCAACAGCAACGACTCTTACTGGCTGTCTAATCCAGACAATCGTCTAGAGGGGTTTTCACCAATAATAGGCAACGAGCAGCAAACGCGCTCGCTGCGGACTCGTGCTGGCTTGAAGTTCGTAGAGGAAGTATTGAGTACCGATCAAAAATTCGATCAAGCTATGGTTCAAAACTTACTCTTTAATCATAGGCACTACGGCGCTGAGGTTTTTCTAGATGATATTCTAGCTATCTGCAAACCAAGCGAAGACCTAAAAGAAGCCTGCGGGATTTTGGCTCAGTGGGACAGACGGCAAGATCTAAATAGTGTTGGTGCTGTAATTTTCAATCGCTTTTGGAATATTTCTCGATCACTGCGCGACCATTATTCAGTGCCTTTTGACCTAAACAACCCTATACATACCCCTAGCGGTCTGAGAATCGATGAAACTGCTACACAGGAATTTGTAATTGCTTCACTGCAAGAGGCAGTAGCTTCCTTGAACGAGGCTGGCATAGCATTAGATGCGAAATGGGGAGATGTACAATTTGTTCTACGCAATGAAGATAAGATCGGTATTCCGGGCGGTTCCGGTGGCCAAGGCATGTTCAGCGTGATCACATCACGTTTTGATGCGGATAAAGGTGGTTATAACCCCATCACCCATGGCAACAGCTATATCCAAGCGGTGACCTGGAATGACGATGGCACGCCGAATGCGAAGGCTATCCTCACCTACTCACAATCTCCCGAACCAGATTCAGAGTTCTATTCTGACATGACTAAACTCTATTCTCAGAGCCAATGGGTAGACCTGCCATTTACCGAGGAGCAGATAGCAACGCAGCAAATCCGAGAGGAATTTTTAAGTTATTAGTCTCCGGTGAAACGCTACCAAAGGCATTGGAGAGCTACAAAACGCAGCACTCCAATCCACCGTTTGTATAAAGCATTGCTGTATTCCAGATCTTTTTTCGCAATCAGCTGGTAAATAGGTGCTGAAGCGTTACCAAGCTTGAATTGCCATCGGTGTCTGAACCGGTGGCAATACTGGCCGGCTTCAGTCTTCATGCTGGTTTAGCAGCCAAAGCCCATCAAAGCGATAAGCTGGAAAGCCTATATCGTTACATTTCTCGCCCAGCGGTGCCCGGGAAGCGTCTGTCACTCGCTTCTTCGGGTAAAGCGCGCTATGAACTCAAGACGCCTTACCGTAATGGCACTACCCATGTGATATTTGAACCAGTTGACTTTATTGTCCGGTTTGCCGCCCTGGTGCCAAAACCCCGAGTCAACCTCACTCGCTTCCACGGGGCCTTTTCGCCAAACAGTAGGTGCCGGATTCATGTGACGCCGGTCAAACGAGGGAAAGGCTGTAAAGTACAATTCGGCTCAGCACGGAAAGACAAGGTAAAGGCCGAACGTCATATAGTTATGACCTGAATGCAAAGGTTAAAAAGGGTGTTCACCATTGCTGGGGGAGATCGAGTGGTGGAGAAGCTAGACTGTAGTTGCAGGCGTTAGATACTTTAGAGGCGACAAAATTCAAAAAGCTGTATCTATTAGCTTGCTTTCAGTCTATTTATTGCAAATGATAATCATTCGTATTAAGATAGGTCAATTCTTTATCCAGGGTGTGCAAAAGCTTCACGTAAGCGCGAAGCTGATTGCGGTATTTATTTTTACTAACTAAAAGGCCAGCAAATGTTACAAACAATTAATGTTGCAATCGAAAGCCGGACCCTAACTCGCCTGTTGCAGAATCGTCAATTACGGTTAGAAGAAATTCATTGCCAGGATATTGTCGCCCACCGTGAGGTTCACGACTTACTACTTCAGCTCTTAAAGTCCCACCTTAGCAAGAGTAGTTGTTGATTAGTTTTTCCGCTATAGAATAATTGACTGCAAAGATCTAAATTTTAGATACTTAGTGTGAAGTCAATCCAGACGGCGAAAAGTGCACAGTTTGTCAATCGTGGTTAGAGAGTTGATTTAAAACGTTCGTGCTGCGAGGCAATTACGGCATGAGACTGTTATTTAAGAATGTGTGTTATTTGGCCCTTATTTTTGTCCCAACGCTATCGTATTAATTAGGGGCTAATGGTCATCGAATAGTAGGTGATATCGCTAGTAATCACCTTTCAGAGCAGGCGAAGGTTCGTATAGCTGATATATTAACAGGAGAACCATTAGCCTTCGCGATGACTCGGCCTAATGCCTGAGCGCTGATATTTGAACTGCTTGAAAAGCCAAAAGCCAGCTATGGATTTCTTTAGTTCTAGATTTTATTTCTCTGGTACGGCGCTGCTGAAATAGTGCTGCGTGGCAAGCGCGTCTCTGTTCAAACTGTACTACAGATTTTTTCAACGTGCCGAGGCTTACTGATTTCCTCGAGTATGGCTTTTGGTAGCGCAAATTTTAACGAGGGGTGGTGCCTAAAGCTTCTCGACTGATCAAGTATCGGTTATGAGGGGCTTCTCAAGAAATCGACTGCAGGCTGGTCGCTATCGCGATTCATTTGTATACCCATACAAGCAGGTCAAATCATTCAATGTGCGGCAAATACCGCTCTGCCACCTATGCCTATGATGATGAGCAATGTAAACAGGCTGCAGACATAGTAGATGCTCTTAGGGCAGATTTTTATGAAGCTGTGATAACCCAAGTCTAGCCGTTTAGAAGCTTTAGACGGAATAAGATTGAACTAACAGACTACTTTTACTCAGCACCTAATAGACTTTTTTGCCAAAGCTACATTCAGCTAAAACTGAATTTACTGTTGGACTGTTTCAATAGCCATGTCGATCAAGCAAAATTGGCAGAAGCTGGTTTGCAGTAGAGAAGCATGCAGCTGAATCTGAGTAAATAAATAACGACTATATTATTTGTAACCCCCATTTACTAAACAGAATTCAAATCAATGGGCCCCTCTCATAGGTCTTTCAATTCTTTCCTCTCGGTTTTGTTCTTTTCGTCGGTACGGCATTTTGTGGGTCTTCCGGCCACGGGTGTTTTGGATAACGCCCCATCATTTCTTTTCTGACGTCATGATAGGACGTAGCCCAGAATCCGGCTAGATCCTGAGTAACCTGTAATGGCCTACCGGCAGGGGAAAGCAGATGGACGGTAAGTGGTACTTGGCCGTTGACGACTGCGGGTGTATCAACGCATCCAAACATTTCCTGTAGCTTTACTGCGAGTACCGGCGGTGTTGTCGTGTAATCAAGCGTGTAACTGGAACCGGAAGGCACCTGAAAGCGCTGCGGTGCCAGCACATTCAATTGTTGGTTTTGTTCCCAGGTCAGCAGCGCCGTAAGAATCGACTTCAAATCAAGCTTCTTGAAATGGCTTAGCAAGTTGATAGGCTCGAGATACGGCGCTAGCCAATCGTCCAAAGAGACTAACAGCCGCTCATCGGACACCTCTGGCCAATCCTTATCACCGGTAGTGATTCGCACGAGTTCGACGCGCGCCTGCCATTGTCGAAGCTCCGGGGTAAATGGCAGGATCTCCAGCCCTGAAGTTTGAATATATTTTGTGAGAGCTTCTTGCTTAGCCTCGGCCGGCACCTTCTCGAGTTTGCTGCACCTTAGAACTAGCGCACCGATCTGTTGTCTTTGTTCGGCAACGAAACGTTTGGTTTTGCCGTCCCACTCGACGAGGGTGTTCTCTACAACCTGGTCTGCAAGTATTGATTCAAACAGTGCTTCGTCCAAAGTGGCCGCCGAATGGATCTTGTCGCTTGTTGATTTTGCCAGTCCCCCGGCTTCGGCAACGGCAAGCCACTTCGATTTTCCCAGGGCATGGTTTCCGGCGATGCTGACCCCACGGCCGTTCGCTAGTTGAAAACCACCCGCATGGCGGCGCCTGGCAATTCGATCGGGATAGGCGCAGGCGATGAGATAGCCCGTTACTTGATCGCTCTGGAGTAATTGCGCGGGGGACTCCATTTTCAGCCCATTAATTTGCGCACTGAATTGTTCGGCGAGTTGATGGCTACGATGATACCAACCGCGATGTTGGCTCGGGCATTTTGCTTTCCCCAGCAGGATATCAAGTCTCTCATTCATATCCGGCGTGTCCCGACCAAAGGGGTCGCGATCGGACAGGATGCTCGCAAGCAGACTGGCTTTGCTCCCCTGCCCAATCGATTTTCCACATAGCAGCATGTGTGCAAGACGCGGGTGTGCGGCCAGTTTTGCCATCTGCGTACCGTGCTCGCTTAGTCTCAGGCCGTGATCACTTTTCACTAACGCGCCGAGTTTCATCAACAACGATACTGCCTGCTGCCAAGGACCGCTGCCGGGCGGGTCCAGCCAGGCGAGCTCCTTGGGATCATCGATGCCCCATTGCAGAAGTTGCAGCGCAAGCGGGGTCAGGTCGGCGTTCAGTATCTCCGGCGTTGCATGAGGAGCCATCAGGTCTTGCTGGCTCTTTGACCAGAGCCTATAACATTTGCCAGGACGTGACCTACCGGCTCGGCCCATTCTTTGGGTGCTCGATGCCTGGGAGATCTTGCGCGTATGCAACCGCGTCATACCCGATGTTGGATCGAAGACAGGTTCGCGGGCGAGACCGGAGTCGATAACAACATCTACGCCTTCGATCGTTAAGCTGGTCTCGGCTATGTTGGTTGCAAGCACGATTTTTCGTTCACCCGCGTTTGCTACCGGTGCGATAGCGGCTTGTTGTGCCTCCAGAGAAAGGTTGCCGTAGAGAGCTCGCAGCTGCACGTCGCTGATCTTTCTGCTGTGCAGCTCCAGGGCAAGTGAGTCCTCCACTCGTCTGATTTCGCCTTGGCCAGGCAGAAAAACCAGAATGCTGCTACTGGGGTTATCAGTTAATGCACTTAGAGCTGCCGCAACAGTCTTGTCAGAGATGGAGTCTTTCGGCTGGCTGGATTTACCGTAGATGATATCTACTGAATATTGTTTTCCTTCGCTTTGAACAACTGGCGCCCCAGTGAGTTCTTCCAGTTTCTGGCTGTCCAGAGTTGCCGACATGATAAGTACTTTAAGCGGGTCATCATCCCTGAACAGCGACCTTCCCTTTAGGCACAAGGCGAGTGCCAGATCCGCGTCCAGGCTACGCTCATGAAACTCATCGAAGATAACCAGCCCGACATCGACAAGGGAGGGATCATCCTGAAGCATGCGGGTGAGGATGCCTTCGGTAATCACTTCGATCTTTGTGTGACGCGAAACCTTATTATCAAGTCGCATGCGATAGCCAACGGTCTGACCCACAGGCTCTTGAATCAGGTCCGCCATCCTGTGTGCTGCAGCGCGGGTTGCAATGCGCCGCGGCTCCAGCATCAAGATTTTTTTGTCCCCCAACCAAGGCTCCTCTTGCAGTGCCAGCGGCACAAGACTGGTTTTGCCGGCGCCGGGTGGCGCCTGCAGAATGGCTTCGTGGCACCCCGCCAGAGTCGACTTCAACTCTTCGAGAATCTCGGTAACCGGTAGATGAATATTGGTGGGAAGCAGAGGCATAATCTTAATAGAGGAGTCTGGTTCGATCAGTAGTATAGCGCAGAAGCTGCCTACTCAAGCTCGGATCATTTGGCTGGAACAAAGAGTTGAACCAAACCAGTGATTAGCAGCGTATCATTGTCATGCAAACTAACAAACCGTATTTTTCACATTCAAACGCCCTGTTGTGCAGCCTAATGTTGCTGGCCCTACTGTGCGCACCTCTCATATTTGCACCTCTCAGCGCCTCGGAGTCTGACGAATTGGACAGCCTACTTCTTACCAGTTTTACTTCCGAAGGCCCTGACTTTGGCTGGTACGTACAAAACGATAATGTCATGGGAGGTAGAAGCCAAGGCGGGTTTGTTATTTCTGCGCAGGAGCTGCTTTTTTCTGGCAACACCAATACGAACGGCGGCGGTTTCAGCTCTATCCGCACACAACCTTTAAAGCTGGACTTGACCGCTTACACTGGAATAAGAGTGAAGGTTAAGGCTGACGGACGTCGTTACACTTGGGGAATACAAACGGATGCTCTATGGCGTGGACGGCGAATTAATTATTGGGCTGATTTCGACACGGTGGCTTATGAAACAAGCGTTATTGATATCCCATTTGTGAATTTTTTACCTCAATTTCGAGGGTTCAAGCTCGATGGCCCCGAACTCGATACCAGTCAGATTGCTGAATTCGCTCTGTATCAGTACGACAAAACAGATGGTCCTTTTAAGCTTAACTTGATAAGTGTAGAGGCATATAAAGATAGGTAGAGGAGAAGATAGGAACAGAAAAACTAATACACTAGCAACTTATCAACCTAAGAGCTCAAGGTAAGCTGTCGCCTCACAACAGGGGCGCCAAAAAAAACCGAGCTAAAGTTGTTAAATTGTTGATGCCGCTTTATTCTCTCTATGCACCCGCAGTAGAGATGCTTATGCAACACAATCAATCCAGCCCTATCACAAAACTCCTATTCTTGGGCCTGCTCGTAACTGGCTTCGCCCATGGCCAACCCATTGGCATCCCTGTACCGCCTTTGGGCGCCGGGCCCTGGACCTTCGATACCGCCGAACAGCACAAGATTCAGGTGAGTGTAGTAGCCAGCGGCCTCTCTCATCCCTGGGCCATTGCATTTATGCCCGATGGCGACTTACTCGTAACCGAGCGACCCGGCCGCCTTCGAGTCATTCGTGACGGCGTGCTCGATCCCCAAGCAATATCTGGTGTGCCAGAGGTAAGAAGCGAGGGCAACGGCGGGCTTCAGGACGTAACGCTACATCCGGATTTCGTCGGGAATCGCCTGGTCTACCTCACTTATACCAAGCACATGGAAAACGGCTGGGGAGCACCGGCACTGGCGATGGGCCGGCTCGAGGCGGGCGCGCTCATCGACGTGCGGGATCTCATCGTGACTGAGGCCTACGAGGGTAACTCGGGTCTCAACAGTCGTATCGCTTTCGGAGGCGATCGCAAACTCTATATGTCCACCGGCGGACGCATCGAAAATGTTGCCCAAGAGCCAATGAGTCTGCGCGGCAAAGTGCTGCGGATGGAAGACGACGGCACTGCGCCAGCTGACAACCCGTTCATTAATCGGGGTTATCGGCCGGAGATTTATACTCTAGGTCACCGCAACACCCTGGGGCTCATGCTTCATCCGCTGACGGGAGAGCTGTGGCAACACGAGAACGGCCCCAACGGCGGTGATGAAATTAACATACTCGCACCCGGCCGCAATTACGGCTGGCCTGAGTTAAGCTTCGGGCGCTACTACTCTGGTGAGCGAGTTACCGAGCATCCTACCCGCGAAGGGGTGGAATCGCCGCTGTTAGTTTGGCTTCCCGCCATCGCTGCCGCGGGTATGACTGTCTACACCGGCGAAAAATTTCCGGCATGGAAAGGCAACCTCTTCGTCGGCTCTCTCCGTCAGGGCGGCATATCCGGCACCGGGCACCTACAGCGCATCGTCTTCAACGAGCGAACCGAGGAGTTGCGACGTGAAAGCATGTTAACCGAGCTGCGGCAACGAATTAGAGAAGTGCGGGAAGGTCCTGATGGGCTGCTGTATTTATTGACGGACGAAGACGACGGCGCACTGTTGCGCATCGAGCCTTCGCCGTGAAAAAAATAGTGAAAGATAGGGAAGAGAAAGATAGAGGCACTAACAAGCTAACAACTTAAGGGCCCAATATAAGCTATCTTCCCCCAATGGTGACATCATAAAAACCGAGCTTACGTGGTTAAAAGGGTAGTATCCCCAATATGTTCAAGGTGATTTATCATGGCATTCAATAGACGCTCTTTCCTCCGGCAGGGCATGCACCTCACTACACTGCTGGCGGCAAGCACATTGTCTGCATCCGCATTGGGAGCCACCCGACTAGCTAGAGTTTCAGCTAATCCATTTTATCTGGGCGTGGCCTCCGGCGACCCCCGACCTGACTCTGTGGTTATTTGGACACGATTGGCGCGTGAAACACTGGGCAATACGCTCAGCAGAAACGAGCCCGTGTCGGTGGACTATGAGATAGCTGAAACCGCCAACTTCTCAACTATTTATCGTAAAGGCAGTGCAGCCGCCTTGCCGGAATTAGGTTATTCCGTGCACCTGGACTTGCAAGGCTTGAATCCGGACAAAG
>JAQWZF010000037.1 GCA_029253585.1 Gammaproteobacteria bacterium | reverse complement strand
CTCTGCCGAGGATTGAATCTCTATGGGTTGCCTCTTCCAGGCTGAGTCCGGCCGTTAAAAGCATATTGGGCTGATTGAGGAATCCCAAACGCAAACTGTTACTCAAGTTAAGTCCATAGCGCCTTCCGTCTCCAGTATTGCCTCGAGCTGAGAGAATTTCGCCATTTCGAGAAACATCGACATTGTCTATAACGTCTCTCACGGTTTGATAATACAGCTGTGTATTAATTACTCCCGCATCCTGAGGAAGCCGATATTCCAGATTTGCTTCATAGTTCCACGAGTGCATTTGGCGAATATCCGAATTCCCTTCGAACGAATTCTGCTCGTCGTCCCGAGAGTCTACGCCCGCCGTGAAGTCACGGAAACTGAGCTGATTGACTATCTTCTGAATAATCCCTCTAAATTGAACGGTTGGTGTGATATCAAACCGATAGTCTACCTTTGGACGGAAGAATGAAAAGTCGCGCGTATTTGCCAACGTACCACTCTGAGATATTGAACTGTCCTCGAGAAGCAGCGTGGTCTCTAACGTCATCCTCTCATTCATTGACCAATTGTGGATTGTGAAATACTCCAGCCTCATCTCTTCTACCGACCCAATAGAGTTAGCTATTGGCGTTAGGCCGCCAAACTCATAGCCACCATCGACCCCGTTAAGGAGTCCAAGTCGTAGAGACGTATCAACAATTGTTTGCGATCTCTCTATACCCGCCTCAATAGATTGATCTTGCGACAGATCAAAAACATATGACGATCGAATTATGCGTTCCTGGTACTTTTCATAGTTGAACAAGTACAGGTCTTTTGTTTCGGTAGATGTGGCGGGGTCTACTTTGAAACGACTGCGTGCGAACTCGTTCTCTTTTTCATTAACAACGACAATAGTTTTCCACCTGCTTTTATCGTCAAAAATATGCATGTAATCGCCACCAACCTCGAAACTGTTCTGATCGCTTGGCTGCGAATCCCGTTCGAAAATTCTACTGGCAACCGTGTTGGATTGATATCGAGTAATAATACGGTCAGTATCGTACTCGACTTCATTCCCGGACCAAGAAAAGTTTAGATTTGCAGTATCAGCAGGCGATAGTTCGTAACCAAAATTTGCTGTTACTGAAATTGGCCAGCTGTCTGTAATTTCATCACGTTTTACTGTCTCAACGAGACCCTCGTCAGTACCAAATGCACTTTCAAAACCGTCGCGATAGTCATAGCGCGGCTCCCGCTCTGCGCTAAGGAAATAATTCAACGAGCCGTACTGTCCTGTCGCCGAGATCTTACCGCCTGGTATTAATGACCCGTCCAAAGCTCGATCGGTGTTCACTTCATAAGCATAGCTCACGCTTGAGACCGCATCATCCAGGACAACATTGATAACTTGGGCGCCTCCTCGCACGTCTAACTCACCTGACGTGCCTCGAATAATCTCAATATAACGCACCTCCGATGCGGGAATGCGTGAAAGCTGTGAATCGCCTTCATTGCTTTTACCCGCTATACGTCGACCATTAATCAACACTTGCTCTCCGCCTGCACCCAGGCCTCTGCCACCGCCTCTGCTTTGACTGCGGCTGCCGCTACGGGCGAGCGCTATACCGGGAATTCGTTGCAACATATCGTTGACGGAGTAAGGATTGAATTGGGCAAAGTACTCGGCAGGATAGATCACTGTGGAATCTTGCGAGGTAGAAGGATCCTGAGCTTTGGCAC
>JAQWZF010000020.1 GCA_029253585.1 Gammaproteobacteria bacterium | reverse complement strand
TGTTGGTAGAAAAACAGGGAACCTTAGTGTTTGCTCGTCCGTCTGCGCGAGAAAGAAAACTAACACTCAGTTATTCAGGTGATGATAGTGACTCGGTCTAAAGTAGTGTCAAGTTTGAGGTAGAAGCAACTCTTTCGATTAGTGTGGCAAGCACTCCCTTTTTGAGTGATGCGGCAAAGTATTGCATCTCCGTCACAATCGAACTTAACCGACATAAGATATTGAAAATGTCCGCTGGTCTCTCCTTTGATCCAAAGTGTGTCTCGGCTTCGAGACCAGTAAGTCATCTTGCCGGTCGTAATTGTTTGCTGCAGAGCTGTTCGGTTCATCCAGGCAAGCATAAGTACTTCGCCAGATTCAAAGTCTTGAGCTATCGCAGGGACAAGTCCTTGCTCATTGAACGCGAGATTGTCGATGATTCTGCTAAGAGGTTGGCTTTCTCCAACAGAGAGTTCTTCCAGTTCGCGAAAATAGGTCATTCTTGTCATGTCCACTCGGTTACTTGAAACTAAACGATGGAATTCGAAACTGGCACGACTGTAAATTTCTTAGATGACTGATTTCCACCAAAAGCGAACCAAGCACTGTGATCAGTCGTTCGCCACTATCGCCAAGAGTGTCGTGTCCGACTGCTGCGGCAAAATTAGGATGGCAGTCCAGTGGCCCTAAGCGCAAGTACAGTTTTATCTCTGTGTTTACACAGTTCAGCGGCTATTGCGAACGTGCTCATTGGAAGCATTAAAATCAACAGCGATTTATGAAACCACTGAGCATCTAGCGTAGGTAAATGGTAAAGAAGAGAACACTTACCTCTTTTTTTACTTGGGAGGAAGGTCTAGTGTTAAGACTAGACGCTTCTCATGAGTTGGCTGCGGTGGCGAACGGTGAACCCAGCCATTGCCTTCGTTCCCTTCCCAGCCTTCTCCCTTGAACAAGGCGACATGCCCAGCGGCGATATTATGTATGTTGTTTTCATCTAGGCAAGGCGATTCAGCCGTTGCCAGTGCGTTGCGATCCAAATTGGATTCGTCCAGCCATTGGCTGCCGGCACCATGGTAGGTTAGTAATAGCCGGCAAGGAATTCGGTCGTTGTGAAAAGCAGGGCATGGTGCGGCCGAGACACATTGCAAGCGCAAGCCGATTTCATCTGCCTCGAACAAGAAACTAAACATATCAACGACCAAAGCAATATCTTCGATGAATGCATTTTTCTCGTTGCTGTCAGGGAGAGAATTTCTTAATAGGGATCTAATTTGGGAGACGTTGTGGATCTGCTGAATTCTAAAAGAAGCATGTTGCTCTAGTAAAAAGATTGAATAGGAAGCAACCACGCTGTCAAGAACCCGTTGCCAAATCGCTACGTTCAATGAAGGCTGGTATATTTTGCCAAGGATCTCCGGCGAATCGTCGCGAGCGGTTTGCGTGCTTTGTGTCATCGCTATGGTCCTAATGCTCCTTTCGGGTAAAGAAAGATTTGCATCCATCGGTTAAGCCCTTTTAGTCGTCTTAAAGATGTTATAATATAACATAGCTTAAGAAATTGAAAGAATATCCAGTCCGTGTTTCGCTGCTGCGACTAGCCTCCTTTTAAGCGCCTTAAAGGTGCTATGAATCGATGGCGAAGGAGCAAGGTAGCTAAAAGTAAGCTGATGGCTCAGGAAGAAATAAGGCGGGATTTGACTGCCAATTTTTAAAACTATTCTCGATGGATTAACCAGTAGTTTCACAAACTAGCTCTTATCAACCGGGAAATTTAGAGTCATTTTAGATTGGTCAATTTTGTGCCGCGGTAAGCCGTTTTTAGCGTTGAGGAGTTTTTGGTGTAGCGATTGCAAAACTAGGGCTTACCTATTCATTGCGAGCCTCTCCATGGCAGGACTCTCTTGTTCAGGAGTTTTTTTCACACTTTTCTAAGATACAGTTCAAATAATTAGTCGTTTTTCAGCAACGGCACAGGAATATTTATGCAGTTAACATCTTTAAAAATGGATAAAGCGGCCGTTGGGTTGTCGTTGATGTGTGTCGCTCATTGCTTGCTCACGCCGATTGCCATCGTTATGTTGCCTGCACTCGGTGCCACTTTTCTCGAAGACGAAAGATTCCACTCCGTAATACTTTTTCTTGTGCTTCCGACAAGTTTACTTGCGCTAGCTATTGGTTGTCGCAAGCACCGCCGTGTAGAAATAGTTTTAATTGGTTTGACCGGACTCTCCATACTGTTCTCAGTTTTGATAATAGGTGAAGAGTCGCTAGGAAAATTTGGTGAGAAAGCCATCACGGTTCTTGGTGCTTTGATCATCGCGCTCGCTCACGTGCGGAATTTTATGCTTTGCCAACGTTATAATTGCAAAACTGAAGAAAATTTTCTGTGAAAAAAAATAGCAAAAAGTCTATAAGTCAGATTCCAACTAATATTATTACCGGCTTTCTTGGTGTCGGTAAAACCACGGTAATCCAACATCTTCTTGCCCAAAAGCCAAAACACGAGCGGTGGGCTGTCCTTGTAAATGAATTCGGAGAAGTCGGTATAGACGGAAATATTTTTTCGGGGTCAAAGGGTGATCAGACTAATATTACTATCAGCCAATTGCCTGGTGGCTGTATGTGCTGCACTAATGGAT